>CAYVRP010000140.1:0-14603 GCA_964454025.1 uncultured Polyangiaceae bacterium
CGTTGACCGACCAGGTCACCGTCGCCACCGAAGCGATGGTGCTGCTGACGGTGGAACTGATGGTGAAGGTGACGTCGGTGCATGACGACGCGCCGCCGCCGCCGGTGCCGGGACCGCCGCCGGTGCCGGGACCGCCGCCGGTGCCGGGGCTGCCGCCGGTGCCGCCGATGCAGCTCCCGTTCTGGCAGGTCTGGCCGCCCGCGCAGACGTTCCCGCAGGTCCCGCAGTTGCGCGGGTCGGTCGCCAGGGTGGTGCAGACGCCGGCGCAGGCGGTCTGCCCCGCGGTGGCGCAGGTGCAGGCGCCGTTCTGGCAGGTCTGCCCGCCGGCGCAGCTGACGCCGCAGGCGCCGCAATTGGCGTTGTCGGTCCTGGTGTCCACGCAGGCGCCGCTGCAGGCGGTCGTCGGTGCGGGGCAGCCGCAGACGCCGTTGGTGCAGATCTGTCCGGTCCCGCACACCGTGCCGCACGCTCCGCAGTTGGCCGGATCGCTCGCCAGGGTCACGCAGCTCGCGCCGCATTGGGTCTGCCCGGTGACGGTGCATCCGGCAGCGGAGCAGCTGCCTGCCGAGCAGACCGCGGGCGCGGTGCAGACGACCCCGCAGGCGCCGCAGTTGGCGCCGTCGCCCTGGAGGTTCACGCACGCGTTGCCGCACAGATTGAGCCCGTTCTGGCACGCGCAGGCCCCGGCCACGCACGACGCGCCCGCGGGGCAAGCGACGCCGCAGGCGCCGCAGTTGGCGCTGTCCTGGGCCGTGTTCACGCAGCTCGTTCCGCAGAGCGTGGTCCCCGCCGCGCAGGCGCAGGCGCCGCCGCTGCAGGTCTGCCCGGGACCGCAGGCGGCGCCGCAGGCGCCGCAGTGGCTGGCGCTGGTGGCGAGGTCCACGCAGACACCGCCACACGACGTGGTGCCGCCGAGGCAGGTAGCGTCGTCAGGCCGCGGGGCCCCGGACTCTTCCTGGCAGCCGGAGCCTGCGAGGGAGGAGGCGAGGCCGAGCAAGAACAGGGAAGAGAATCGATGTCGCATGACTTCTCAGGTCCTCCCGGGGCCAACCCCGCGGGCAGTCTAGCGTGGCGCGGCCGCGTCGAGGCCGCACGCGGCGGCGTCCACGCTCTCCCGCGCCACCGGGACGAGGGTCATCGGCGTCCCCGCGATCGCGTCGAGCCGCACCGCCTTGATCGAGACGCAGAAGGGTTCGCCGTCCTGCGGACAGGCCTCGCAGGTGACGCCGGTGTCGGTCAACGCGTTGCAGGCGTTCTCCGGTGACGGCGGCATGAGGACGGTGAACATCGGGTAGATCTCGCGGAAGTCGAGGACGCCCGTGAGCTCCCCCGCCTTCGCCGCGCCGCCCGGCAGCACGTTGGTGAGCGTCATGCTCCGGACGGTGCCGATGACCGCCACGTCCTCGCGGATGTGCTTGAGGTAGAGCGGGAAGTCGAACGGGCCGAGCTGGGAGCTCGGGAAGCTCGTGGTGGCGGTGGTGACGCTCACCGTGGGGTTGCACGGCTGCTGCGCCCCGGTGGCGTCCGTGGTCGCGATGGTCACCTCGAGCGAGTCCGCGGCGAGCGCGCCCGTCGAGAACACGAACTGGGGCACGAAGTCACCGATCTCCGCTCCCCAGCCGGGCGGCTGAGTCCAGCTCGCGGCGGAGATCTGCATCCGGAAGGTCTGCTCACCCCAGCTCTCGGGCCCTACGGCGTCTTCCTCCGCTTCGTCGCCGCAGCCACCGACCAGCGGCCACAGGATCGTGAGCAGCAGGGCCCAGCGCGCACGTGTCGTCGTCATTCCATCTCGTCCGTATCGTTGCGACTCACGCCACGGCGCGCGACGCGTCCCCGCGGCACCCGTGACCGGCGCGGCGTACCATGGAAGACATAGCCCATCCAGCGTGGTGACGCCGTCGTGCCTGCGTGGACCCACGTGCAGCGCGCGCGCCGCCGCTGGACGCTCCCCTCCGGTGCGCCGCCCCGAGCGGGCGGGCTGGGTTGGATGGTTCCGGACGGACTTGAATTCTGCAGGAGGGCCTCGTCGTCCAGCGCTCGAACGGAGATGGGAAGCTGGAGAGCCCGGGCGTGGCGCCTGCCGATCACCGGCGCCCGTGACTCTGGAGGGAAGTACCCAACGGCGGGGCCATCCAGGCAGCGGCTGTCGCCGGGCATGCGACTGGGGTTGGATGAGGCGACCGGGTCATGCCCCTCCGTCCAGGCGGGGGCGACAGACCGCCGGCTCCGGAGCGAGGAGCCTTCGGCGACGCGCAAACTTTCCAGACGCCGGGCGTGAAGGTTCACCGCCTGCGGTCGCGCCCAGTGCCCTCGCCCAGCGGCGGGCGCTCCTCCGCCGTCGGGTGGGGTTCCGCTCTCAGGTGACGGAAAAGGAGAAGTGGTGTCGCAGGAAGCGGCGCGCACGCGCGCGGGCGCCGCCTCCTCACGCGAGCAACGCGGCAGGAACCGGCTCCAAACGCGGCTTTACTTCGTGGAGCGCCTGGTCTAGTCCGTCGCCATGCCTCTCGACAGGAACGGTGCCTCTCGACGTCTGATCGCCCGGATCACGGCGGTGGGATCGGCGGCCTTGGTGCGCGGCCTGCTGCTGGCTGGTGGGCTCGCCGCGCTGGCCGGCTGCGGCGACGACGGCGAAGAGGGGGCCGCCGGCAACGTCGTCCTCGGGGATTCGAACAATTACTCCTCCACCACCGCTCTCTCCATCCCGCCCGCCATCGAGACGGCGGCGGGGGACATCGAGGTCTGCTGGACCGGGATGACGAGCGACCTACAGTGCCACGAGATCGATCCGGTCGGGGGGATCGACAACGTGGCGTTGCTGCGGTTCGACGGCATGTCCGAGGAGGACCTCGAGGGGGAGCTCGCGACGGGGCGCCTGTCCATGCAGGACGTCGACGCCTATTTCGAGTGGGAGACCGACCACGCCAGCACCTGTGTCCAGCTCTCCGCGATGGAGATCTTCGGCTCGCCGATCGACGTCACCTCGGACTACGTCGATGACGACCGCTTCACCTACCTGCTGCTCACCGCCGTGGGCACCACCCCCGGGGTGGGGACGCGGTCGATGGCCTTCCTCAAGCCGACGGGCGGCTCCACCGTCACCACCGTGGACGTTCCGCCGAGCTGCGGCATCCTCGACTTCACGGCGGATCTGGCTTCCGCCGAGCCCGTGTCGATCCCCGCGGCGGGGCCGTGGGTGGTGGACTGGGAGGGGCTGACCCGGAACGGGCAGGGCGGGGACCTAGCTTTCGAGTCGATCGACAGCGTGCTGATCGGGTTCTACGCCGGCATGACGATCGAGCAGATCCAGGATCAGATCATGGATCTGGAGCTCATCGCCACGACCCTGTGGGAGCTCCCGGTGTCCGGCGCGATGTCCGCGGATCTGGCCGACGCCCGCGAGCGCGGGGGACAGGCCGCGTTCCCGGGCTTCGAGCGGTCGGAGGACGGGGTCTGGCTGCTCGGGCTGATGTGCAGCGGCTGCCAGAGCCCCGCACCGCTGGTCCTCGTCGTCCTCGAGCCGGACGGCGCCTAGGCGATGGTCGCCCGTCGGCTGTCCGCCATCGCGCCGCGCGCCTCGGCACCGGTGGGGTGTGCGCTACTGCTGGTGGTGGCCTGGGCGCCCCCCGCGGGCGCGAGCGGGGGTTATTTCTCGGGGCACAAGGGCGCGCGGGTGGCGGGGCGGGCCGGCGCCTTCACCGCGCGGGCCGACGATCTCTCCGCGGTCGTCTACAACCCCGCCGGGCTCGGCCGGCTCGCGGAGCCGACGCTCCAGGTCGGCAACCGCGTCTCGTACAACGCGAGCGAGTTCGCGCGGGCGCCGACCCTCGACTGGGGCCACCTCGAGGGCGGCGTGCCGCCGCGAGTCGAATTCGCGACCGCGCGCAACCAGGCGCCCTGGCAAGGGCTCGAGCCCTTCGTCGGCTTCGCGACCGACCTCGGGCTCGAGGACTGGCGCTTCGCCCTCGCGGCCTTCGCGCCCTCCGGGATCGGGCGCCTGCGCTTCCCGGCTGACGGCGGCCAGCGGTACATGATGGTCCGGCGGAACGCGCAGATCCTCGTCTACTCCGCCACCGTGGCCTACGAGATCTCCGACCGACTCAGCCTCGGGGCGAGCTTCCACTGGGTCGACGTGGCCCGGCTCGAGTACTCGCTGGTGATCGACGCGACCCAGTTCGCCGGCGAGGTGAACCCGGTGTGGAGCGAGCTCGACATGCTCGCCACCGTCAGCGGGACCGACCATTTCACGCCCAACGCGGTGCTCGGAGCCCTGTTCCGCGCCTCCCCCTCCGTCGAGGTCGGGCTCGCCGCCCAGGTGATCCCGAGCACCATCCGTACCGAGAGCACGCTCGACGTCGACCCGGTGGCGGAGGACATCACCGAGGAGGTGGCGCTGCGCCGCGCGGGGCGCCCCGCCAACGACGTCAGCCTCTCCCTCCCCTTGCCGCTGACGGCCCGCGCCGGGGTCCGGTACGTGGGCCGTGACGCGGGCGTGGAGCGCTTCGACGTCGAGCTGGACCTCGTCTACGAGACGTGGTCCCGCGTGGACCGGTTCCGGCTGGATAGCCACGAGCTGGTGGCGAACCTGCTCGGGCAGACGCTCGACATCGGCGTCATCGACATCGACAAAAACTGGCAAAACTCCCTCGCCGCGCACCTCGGCGGCGACGTCGCGGTGCTGCCCGAGCTGCTGACCCTGCGCGGCGGCGTGGCCTACGAGTCCGCGTTCGCCGACGCCGCCTACGCCCACGTCGACTTCGTCAGCGCCACCCAGATCACGGGCGCCCTCGGCGCCTCCTTGCTGCGGGGACCGCTCGAGGTCGCGGTCGCCTACGGCTACCAGTACGCGTTGCCGGTCGAGGTGACCGAGGCGGACGGGCGCGTCTACCAGGAGGTCCCGGGCAGCCAGTGCGCCCCGCCCTACACGGATCCCACCTCTTGCCACCCCGAGTACCTCGGCCAGCCGGCGCCCACCGTGAACGGGGGGGAATTCCGGGCCTACTCGCACGTGGCCGCGCTCGATCTCTTGTATCGATTCTGAGCCATGCCCGTCCAACGTGCCGCGGCCCCTGCCACCCGGCGGCGACCCTCCGGCAGGTGGCGCCTCGCCCCTCAGGAAGGTCCGGGGCTCCGCCGGCGTATCATGCCCAGGACTCTCGCTTCGATGGCTCCGAACATTGCCGCCAGGAGCGGAAGCTCGACGGCCGCCTGCGGCCACCAGCTCGGCGTCGCGGCCAGGCTCGCTCGTCTGCGCCTGGTCCGAGCGAGCGAGCGCGTCGCGCGCTCGCCGGCGCCGGGGGGCGCACGGCACATGGGTCGGTTCCCTCTCGAGGCGACGCGCCGGGGACTCGACGGCGCGGCGTGCGTCACCGCTGCGCGGTGGCATTGCGAACACCCACATTCGCCTGGCGGGGGTCGGCCGCCGAGCTACCATCGAATCAGGTCACCCCGCACCCCTGGGAGGAATCGATGAAGCTGGGACGTACCCTCTTCCGAACGCTGCTGCTCTGCGGCCTGCTCGCCGGGGCAGCCCTCGCCGAAGCGCCGCCCTCGCTCGACGCGCCCGATCTCGGCCGCGGTCCCTTCTCGTCCATGCACATGCTGCTCGAGAAGACCGTGCTGGCCGTGGACGTCTTGACCGTGGACGTGCGCCTCGACAAGGCGACCCAGGAGAAGATCGCGGCGATCGCCACCGGCAAGCCGTACTCGGACGACCTCGGACGTCAGATCGCGGACCTGGCCGTGAAGGCGCCCAACGCGGTGGTCCAGCTCGAGTTCAAGCGTGACGTCCCGCTCAACTCCTGGATGGAGGAAGTGCGGCGCAACCTCCAGCAGGCGCGCGACGCTGGGCTGATCAGCGCGGCGCTCCAGAAGAAGGTCAGCGACGGCCTGCCGGAGACGTTCAAGGTGCTCAAGGAACGGGGCTACCAGAAGGGAGACCGGCTCATCTACCGGGTCAAGCCCGGCTCGGTCCGCACCGTCGTCGTCGGCCCCGACCACGTGACGCCGTTCATCGACACCACCGACACCAGCGCGGACGTGCGCACCGTCGTCATGGCCAGCTACATGGCGCCTGGCAGCGATTTCCGGGTCCCACTGCTCAAGTCTCTCTTCGGCGGCTAGGCCCGGTGTGGTCTGCCGCCCTGCTCCCGGCGCCCCGATCTCTGGCGCGCCGTGATCGACTCGAGGGCCGAACGCGGCCCCTGGCGGCCTGGCAGAGAGCCCGGCTCGCCGCCCGTACCAGAGGGAGCCTCGCCAGCGCTGCTCCCTCCCCCGCCCGTGACCGACCATCCCAAGCTTGGAGAACTCCGATGACGCACCTTCGCAACGCACGCAAAGCGATCCCGTGGCTCCTGGCCGCCGCGGCCGGCGCCGGCCTGCTGGTGACGGTCGAGGCCGTGAGCGCTCCGCCGGACGGGCGCGCCACCATGGACAAGGTCGCCCTCACCCGGAAGCTCGAGGGCTCCGAGGCGAAGGTGACCATGAAGACCCTCGACGCCTCCGGCAAGGTGCTGAGCTCGCGCACCCTGACGATGGCGACCAAGCTCTACGAGGGCGGCGCCATCGAGAAGCGCATCTACCGCTTCGTGGATCCGCCCGACGTCAAGGGCACGGGGATCCTCGTGTTCGACTACGCCGCCAAGCCTGACGACATCTGGATCTTCTTGCCCGCCCTCCGCACCTCGCGGCGCGTCCTCGGCGGCGACCGGGCGAAGAGCTTCATGGGGAGCGAGTTCAGCTACGGTGATCTGAACATCCCCCCGCTCGACGACTACACCTACAGGTCGGACCGGGAGGAGCAGGCCGGCGGCGAGGCGTGCTACGTGGTGGAGGTGACGCCCAAGTCCCCGCAGGTCGCCAAGGACGAGGGCTACCAGAGGAAGGTCTACTGGGTGAGCAAGACTACCAGCGCCGTGCGCAAGGGGCAGTTCTTCGGCCTCGACGGCAAGCTCTTGAAGGAGCTCTCCACCTCGAACGTGAAGGAGCTCGCGACGGTCAACGGCACCAAGCGCTTCCGGGCGATGAAGATGGAGATGAAGAACGTGCAGACCGGCCGCCTCTCGGTCTTCGAAACCGTCTCGGTGTCGACGAACACGCCGCCCGACGACTTCTTCACCGAGGCGTACCTGCAGCGCATCTGACGTCCTCGCGCCGTCACGTCCCCGCCTCGCGGGGATGTCCGCCCACGCCCCCACCGGGGCGTGGGGGGCGGGGCGGGTCCGGGGCTCGCGGCGGAGGGGGCGCGGCCCGCGCCTCCCCTCGCCGCCGGCGGGGGCCGGATGCTCGGGGCGGGCTCAGGCCGCCGGGGGCTCGAGCGGCGGCAGGAAGGTGTCGTAGAAGAACGCGCAGTCCTCGCGGATCTTGGCCTCGCTGAGCCCGAACTTGCCGAGGTCGTACCGGTGCTCGGACTCGTACTTGCGCTGCTTCTCGGCGTTCTTCTGGATCGACGCGCGGAGCTCGGGGGTGATCTCGCGCCCCACGAAGCGGCAGAGGTCCTCCATCATGGTTTCGAAATCCGCCATCATGCGGTCGTAGCGGACCACGAAGACCCGGCTCCGGTCGATGGCCCCGCTGGTCCAGTCGTCGTGGAAGCGGCGCAGCAGCATGATGAGGCCACCGTACATGCGGTCGAGCCAGCGCTGGCGGATCGCTTCGGGCTTGCTCCAGAAGCCGAACGCGCGGTCGAGCACGCCGACGACGAGGCTCATCGAGCTCGGGATGACCGCGAGCGGATCCCGCGCCATGTAGAGGATCTGGGCATCGGGGAAGCGGCGCATGAACTCCGGCATGCGGGGGGCGACCGAGAAGAGCTTGGCGACGTTTCGCTCCGCGCCGTAGAGCACGAGGCTGCGACGCCAGAGCGCCTCGAGCCAGGCGAAGTCCCGCGCCGACGTGTCGCGCACCTTCGGGTCGACCGTGCTCAGGAGGTCCTCCTCGTCGAAGGAGAGGAAGAAACCGTAGAGGAAGAAGCCGTCGAGATAGCGGAAGAGCACGGCGACGTCGTCCGTCTCCACCGACGCGAGGCTCGTCTGGTGGGCCTCGGTCGAGTGCCACCGGGCGGGGCTGAGCTTCTCGAGCAGCGGGAGGAAGGGCCGCAGCACCTTCTGCAGGAGCAGGGAAGGGTACAGCATGAGGAAGAGCTGCATCCCCGAACCGAAGCCCTCGGCGGACAGGAAGCGCTGCAGGAAGGTGGTTCCCGTGCGCGGGTTGCCGACCAGCACCAGCGGGCGTACCCCCCGGGTGCGGGACAGGCGGGGGAAGAAGACGTAGTCGAGCCCCATCGCGACCCACACCAGGAGGCGGACGTTCACGAAGAGGCCGGCGAGGACCAGCGGGATGACGTACACCCCGTGGGCCCGGCGGAGGACGCGGTAGACGCGCCCCATGCGGGAGAGAAGGCTGTTCATGATCATCACCGAGCGCCGTGGGCGAACCCGCGAGGGCGGCGGCTACGGCGGGTCGCCCGATGAGGTCGCCGCACCATTCGCACACGGCTGCACATTGAAACCGGACGCGCGCGGCGGGACGTGCGCAGAGGACGGGCCTCCCTGCCAGGAGGCCGTCGCATTAGAGCCCAGGCCGAACCCCGTTGCCAGCCCAAAACCCGCCTGTGCTCACGCGCCCAGCGACCCGGCCGCACCTCTCGGGTGGGGCGGCGTGAACGGCGGACCGGACCGGGTGGGGCGCGCTCACGCTGGGAGCCCCAGCCGCCGCAGCCGCTCCTGGAGGCGCCCGGTGGCCTCGGCGCGCGCCGCCCCGTAGCCGAGCTCGAGCAGGCTCCGCGCGAAATCCCCGCGGCGACCGAGGAAGCGACCGTGGACCATCATCGCGTCGATGGCGGGCGCGACGTCGCACATCGCGAGCGCGCGGAGCGGATCCAGCGCGGGCCAGAGCGCGGGGTGGTCGGGATCGAGGACGAGCAGGTTGGCGAGGCGCCCGGGCTCGATCGCGCCGCAGGGCAGGGCGGGGTGGAGCCGGCCCGGCACGGACCACACGGTGGCGAGCAGGGTCGCCGGCTCCCGCAGCGGCGCCCAGGCGTCGAACGCGGCCTGGCGCGCGGCGTCGAGCGCCGCGGCCGCGTCGGGGGTGCCGGGCCCGGCGGCGAAGCGGTCGGCGGCGCTGGAGAAGGACGCGGCGGCGAGCCCCAGGCCCGAGGCCAGCCGCAGCTCCTTCTGGACGTTCATCGAGTCGTTGCTCGCCGCGCAGTCGGTGGCGAGCAGCCACGGGAGGCCGGCGCGCGCGAAGCGATCGACCGCGGCGGGGAAGCAGAACTCGACCTGCGAGTAGGGGCAGAAGCCCAGGGTGTGGCGCGCGGGGTCGAGGCGGGTGAGGTCGCCGTCGGTGACGTAGATGCCGTGCACCAGGAGCAGGCGCGCGGAGCTCGCCAGGATCCCCTCGCTCGCGAGCCAGCCGATCGGCGTGGTCCCGTGCCGCGCGAGGACCCGCGCGGCCTCCTCGCGGGACTGCGCGACGTGGGCGTGCACGGGCAGCCCCCGCGCCTCCGCGAGGTCGATCGCGGCGCGCCACAGCCCCGCGGACACCGTGTCGGTGGCGTGCGGACCGAGGGCCGCGACGACGCCGGCGGCGCGCAGGTCGGCGCGCTCGTTGATGGCGATCGTGGCGTCGAGGGCCGCGCGGTGCCCGTGGCGCCCGGGACCGGCGAGGTCCTGGAGGGTGGGCGCGACCGCGCCCGTGAGCCCGACGTCCGCGAGCGCCGCGGCGACCGCCTCGCCCTGGTAGTAGTGGTCGAAGACGGTGCCGACCCCGGCGAGCAGGCTCTCGAAGGCGCCCACGCGCGTGAAGGCGCGGACCTCCTCCGCGCTGAGGTCCTGCTCGAGGCGGAAGAAGAGGTCCTCCACGACGTTGCCCCGGAGCGCCGCCAGGCCTGCGGCGCCGCGAAAGGCCGCCATGGCGAGGTGGGTGTGCCCGTTGACGAAGGCCGGCGTCACCAGGCGAGCTCCGAGGTCGATGGTGTCGGCGGCGTCCGCGTCCGGCGGCGCGTCGCGCGCGTTCTCCTCCACGGCCACGATCCGGCCGCCGGCGAGGGTGAGCGTCGCGGGGGCGATCCGCAGCGGTTCCGCGACCCCGCCGAGCACGCAGCGCTCCGCGCGGAGGTATTTCGGGGGAGCGGCCGGACTCACGGCTGATGGAGTCTAGCGAGCGCCTCCCGGCGGGGGTAGCGCGGCGGTGCCCCCTCGTCGCCGCCGCCGGGCCCCGGCGACGCCGGGACGAGGAGCTACCGAGGCGGCTTTGCCAGGGGTACTGTCCACCTCGGCATGAGCCCTGCTTCTCCCCACCGCGCGAGCCGGTTCGGCGTCAACCTGGTCATCGCGGTCGTCGTCGTCGGGGCCGTCATCGCGGTGGCGCGGTGGCGCTCCGTCGCGCTCCGCCCGCGTGCCCCCCTGGCGCCTGCCGCCGTCGCGGACCCCGCGGCCGCGGCGGCCGTCGCGAGCGCGGCGGCGCCCCCGAGCGCCAGCGCGGCCGCGTTCGCCCCGGATCCGGAGTGGACGGCCGAGGACGACGCCCTCCAGGACCGCCTCGAGGATCAGCGCGCGGCCCTCTGGCACAAGCTCGTAAAATTCCGCGGGGTCACCCCGGAGCAGGTGGAGCGGATGCGGGCGATCGTGGAGGGCGAGCGCTGGTTCGGCCAGGGCAACCCGGGACCGACCCAGCACCCGATGACACGGGCCGAGTGCCGCGCGCTCCGCGCCCGTGCGCCGCGGCTCTTCCCCGAAGACCGCGCGCGCTGCGGCGCGCGCCACATGGTACCCATCTACGATCCGGGGCGGGGGCAGACGGCCGACGACGCCACGGTGTGCATCGACCAGTTCGAGTTCCCGAACCTCCCCTGCGAGTACCCGACGACCTGGGTGCGGGCGCAGATCGCCCACCAGCTCTGCGCGGTGGAGGGCAAGCGCCTCTGCGACGCGCACGAGTGGGAGGGCGCCTGCGCCGGCGCCGTGCTGCCCGTCGAGGCCGAGTACGCGTGGGGGCTGCGGATCGGCGAGGCCATGGAAGAGCGGCGGATCGCCCTCGAGCACGATCACAACCAGAAGCGCGAGATCCGCTGGGCCTACGGCGCCGAGAAGGACCACGCGCGGTGCGGCACCGGGAGCCGCAAGAGCGCGGGCTGCGTCACCCCGACCTGGGAGAAGTGCGGCAGCAACACCTACCCGGCGGGGGCGTTCCCCGAGTGCGTCAGCCCGTTCGGCGTCTACGACCTGCACGGCAACGCGGCCGAGCACATGAACCTCCCCATGCAGCCCTGTGAGCTCGCGCGCTACGGCGAGCCGCTCGGGCAGACGGAGATGAAGGGCAGCTGGTTCATCTTCCAGGTCTACGAGGCGCACATCGACGACTGCCGCTGGCGTGCCCCCGACTGGCACGGCGGCCGCGTGCTCTCCCCGACCAGCCACATGAACTACCACCTCGGGTTTCGCTGCTGCAAGGATCTGGGTCCGGTGACGCGCCCGGAGTCGGATGCGTGCCGACCCGAGCTCACCGCGCCGCGGCGGCCCGAGGCGCCGGAGCCCGCGGCTGCCTCTTCGGCTTCGGCGTCCGCGGCCCCGCCGCCCTCGCCGGCGTCCCCGCGCCCCGTCGACGACCTGGCCCCGCCGGCCGCCGTGAGCGCGGCCGCGCCCGCAGGCGCTGCGGTCCGGTCGCCCTCGAGTGCGGCCGCGCCCGCCGGTGAGGAGCGGGCCGCGCCACCGCGGTCCGCGGCCGGGTCCGACTGAGCGCGCCGTGGCCGAGCTTGGTACCAAGCGTCGTGTCCGGCTACCCGCGGAGCCACCGCCTACACCGTGCCCGCGCCCGCGCCGCTCGCCGCTGCTGCTCGCGGGGCTGGCGCTGTGGGCCCTGGCGGTGATCGCGGGGGCGGTGGTGACGACGCCGCGGGCCCGGCGCGCCGAGTGGTGGGCATGGGCGCGCGCGCAGAGGGCCGCCATCGCGCGCCGGGCGTCCTTCGTCTGGGCGGGGGTGAGCGCGTCTCGGCGCGCCATGCGGGCCCCGACGCCGGCCGCGCTCGCCACCGGGGGCGCGGCGGGGTCCGGGGCGCGGGCGACCGAGCGGCGTGCGCCGGCCTCGGGGTCGTCGCGCTCGGCCGCGCCCGCGGCGGAGGGGCGCGGCGGGGCGGGCGGGGCCAGCGGCCCCCCGCGCCCGGCGCCCGCGAGCGGTGCGGGGCGCGAGCCCGCGCTGCCGACCTGCGAGGCCGCGCTCCGCGCGCACCGCGAGCGCGCCATGGACGCGGGCGACGCCGGGTTGCGGGTGTCGACGGGAGCCTACTACGACGCTCTCGCCCAGGGTTCGTACCTGCGCGACTGCGAGGGGGCCTACGATCTCGCCCTGTCGCTCTGCGTCGCCGTCCGCGGCGGTCGCGTGGTGGGGGTGACCGCGCGCGCGGAGCCGCCGCATCCCGAGATCGAACGGTGCCTGCGGCGTGTGGTCGCGGCGCTCGAGTTCGAGGCGGGGGACAGCCTCGACGTCACCGAGGTCACCTTCGCCGGGCGGTAGCCGCCCGCGCCGGGTCGCGCCGGGGCTCACTCCGCGGCGAGGCGCTGGCGCGCGGCGGCGATCAGCCTGCGCTCGGCCTCGTCGGCGTCGAAGCCGACCATCGCCCGACCGTCGATCACGATCGTCGGTACGCTGCCGCGCGGGTTGAGCTCCCGGAGCTCCCGGGCGGCGCTGAGATCGAGCTCGACGTCGAGCCCCTCGTACGGGATCCGGCGCTGCTCGAGCCAAGCGCGGGCGCGCCGGCAGTGCGGGCACCAGGTGGTGAAGTAGACGGTGACGGGCACCTCGCGCATCGCGGCCGCGAGCGCCGGGTCCGCCGCGGCGGCGCCGGGGGCGCGGCCGTCCTCGGGCGGGAGATCCGCCCGTGGCTCGCCCTGCGCGACGCCATCGTCGGGTCCGCGCGTGACCGCGGGCGCGAACGGCCCGAGGCCGGACCGGGCGCGGATCCCGACGTAGGCGGCCAGCGCGAGCCCGACCAGGCCGAGCACGACCGCGTTGGGGCCGACCCAGGAGCTGTCCGTGAGCGCGGCGGAGAGCGGGTCCGGCGCCGTCGTCGGCCGCGGCTGGCCGCGCCGGCAGAGCACGCAGGTCCCGTCGGGGCCGGCGGCGAGTCCGTGCTCGGGGCAGCGCACCCGCGGAGCGTACCGCGGATCCGGCGGCTCGACCCGCCCCACCCCGTGGCCGCGTGGCGGACGGCGCCGTCACTGCGCCGGCGGCGCCCCCGGCGCGGGCCCCGGCGGGCTCAGCGCGAGGGAGGCGGTGCCGGGGCGGGCGCCGCGCCGGCGGCGCTGGCGCCCGCGGAGCGGGCCGGCCGCGGGCTCGCGACCGTGAGCTTGACGGCCTTCTGCGGCTCCAGCGGATCGTTGCTCAAGAGCAGGAGCTTGCCGGGCAGGCTCGTCTTCCGATCCGCCGGCGCGGACGTGGTGATGCGAACCTCTTGCTCTCCCTTGGCGTTGGGGCCCAGCAGCTTCGCCTGGAAGGGACCCTCGACCACGCGCACGCTGATGAGCTTGAAGTCGGGGCGCGTGCTCTTCACCTGGATCGTGCGCTCCGCCAGCGTCGGTCGCGCGGGGTCGAGGTAGACCTGCTGCGGCGCGGTGAGGTTGCCGCGGACCTGGAGGCTGTAGCCGAGCTCGATCGTGGGCGCCTCGGGCAGCCCGGTGGTGATCGTGAGCTTCCCGTGCTCGCTGCCGATCTTCTGCGTCGCGAGCTTGACGCGCAGGCCGCGCTGGACGCCGCCGTCCAGCGGGCGCTCGATCGGCTCGACCGCGATCCCCTGCAGCGCCGCGCGATCGAACTCGAGCTTGGCGTTGGCGGCGAGCTTGCCGGTGAGCCACGCCTCGACGGCGGGGGTTTCGCCGTGATTGGCCTGGAGCCGCACCTGCGGTGGCTCGAAGGCCACCAGGGCCTCGACCTCCGCGGAGAACTCGAGCTGCGTCGATCCCGCGTCGGGATCGTTGGAGCTGATGGTGACGGTCTTGTGGTTCCGCCCCCGGCGGCCCCGCGTGTCGAAGGTCACCTCGATGCGGGTGCTGCCGCCGGGAGGTACCACCTTCTCCGCGAGGACGGCGGCCGTGCAGCCGCAGGAGGCGCGCACCGAGGCGATCTCGAGCGGCTGTCCGCCCGTGTTCTTGACGACGAAGACGTGGGTGAGCCGCTCCCCCTCGACCACCTTGCCGAAATCGTGCCGCTGGGGCTCGAGGACGAGGTTGGGTGGCGCGGCGGAGGCCGCCGCGTCGGGCGCGGGGTCCCGGCGCTCGGAGCGACGGCACGCGAGCGGGGCGCCGAGCAGGGTGAAGGCGAGGAGCAACGGCAAGGCGCGAGGGGGATGAGGGATCATCGGCCCGGGCACTCTGTCGCGGCTGGTCATTGCTCACAAGGCGGACGCTCCGGAGGCGGAAAATCCCGGTCGTTCGCGGCCGTCCGCCGGGGCGGGGCGGGGCGGGGGGGGGGGGCGCCCCCCCGGGGGGGGCCCCCCCCCCGGGGCCCCCCCCCCCCCGGGGGGCCCCCCCGCGCCGGCGCCCCCCGCCCCGCGCGGGGGGGCGGCGCCGCCGGTGCCGGCGCTACCGCTGCTGCCGCCGTCGTCCTTCTTGCCG
>CAYVRP010000141.1:0-14515 GCA_964454025.1 uncultured Polyangiaceae bacterium
TCCGCGCCACCGGCGAGGGCCCGGCGCCCCGCCCCCCCCCGCCCCCCCCCCCCCCCGCGGGCCCCGCCCCCCCCCCGCCCCCGCCCCCGGGGGGGGGCCCCCCCGGGGGGGGGGGGGGGGGGCGCAAGCCACTTTCTTCCTTCCCTGAGGCACCGGTAGCCAGCCTTCGAAGCTAGACGTCGGTGCCTGGTTCCCAACTCGGCGCTGCCTCATGCAGAATTCCGAGCGACCAGTGGCCCCGAAGCGCGCCGAGATCGCGGTCCGTCCTCGAGATGTCACTCAAAGGTGCCGGTTGGTGATCACCCCACGGGGTGATCGTGAAGGTGGTGCAGGGGCAACGGGTCTTGACCGACCCATGCCGCTGTCGAGCGCAAGATCGGAGCGTCTCGGTGCGAAGGACCATCGTCGACATCAGACGAATCAGGCGCAGGCTCTGACCGGAGGCACAGTGCCAACCCGCGCCGCACTCAGCGCCGACCCCTCCCCTTGCGCGTCACCCGCACCGGCGCCGTCCGCGCGTGCATCTCGAGGTGGCCGCGATCATCCTCGCCGAGGAGCGGGCGCAGCGCACGCGCGAACGCGATCATGGCGGCGCTGCGCGTAGCAAGATCGAGCGGGCTCCCCCGGCCGTCAGTGCACGACCCAGGGCGACGGCATGAACAGCAGCAGAAAGCAGCCGAGCGTGAGCCACCCGACCGCGCGCCGGCCGGCGCCGAGCGGCACCTCGTCGCTCGGCGCGGCGTGCTCGAGCCCCCCCCAGCGCCACATCGCGAGCAGGAGGAGCTGGAGCATCACCCAGGGGATCGCGGCGCGCACGACGGACGCGACCGTGCTCGCCCCCACGGGTGCGGTCCCGCCGAGGGCGGGAGCCGAGAACGCGACGAGGTCATAGACCGCGAGCACGGCGGGTGCGGCCACGACGAGGCGGGAGAGCGCGCGGTGCCGCTGCCCGAGCAGGGAGTAGGCCACGTGCCCGCCGTCGAGGTGGCCGACGGGGAGCAGGTTCAGGAAGGTGACGAAGAGCCCCGCCCAGGCGGCGCCCAGCACGGGGTGCATGGTGACATCGTGACCTGCCGGCATGGGCCCGAGCAGCAGTCGCTTGGCAAGCCAGTACACCAGGCTCTGCCCCTCCTGCGCGTATCCAGACGGTGGCAACGGCTCGACCGGTGAGAGCGCGAGCCCCAGCCCGAGCAGCGGGAGCGCCACCGTGAGCCCCGCCAAGGGTCCCGCGGCGCCGATGTCGAGCAGCGCCCGGCGCGATCGCGGGCGCGCGTCGAGGAAGAGGACGGCGCCGAGCGTGCCGAACGGGTTCAGCCAGGGCAGCGGGAGGAAGTACGGCAGCGACGGGCGCTCGCCGTGGCAGCGCGCAGCTACGTAATGGCCGGCCTCGTGCGCGACGAGGATCGCCATCAGCGGCGCGGCGAGCTCACGCTGGCCGAAATTCCAGCATCACGCCCCGATCTGGATCGCGTAGGAAGAAGTGCGATTGCGCGAGTGCGGTGGCGAGCGGACGGCTCGTGATGCAGAGCGGCGGTGCCGCCGCAGTCCCGTAATCGTCGGATTGGACGGGGCCGGTGCGCGGCAGCCGCGAGGTCGTCACCGCTCGCTATGCGGAAGTTGCCCCGTCGCCGGACCTCGAGCGGGCACGCGAGGCTCGATCCGGTACCGGGAGGCCTGCTCGTCCGGGCAGCCGATGGGCGCCGGGTGACCGGGCGGAGGGCTCCGCGAGACGTCGGCGGGCCACGGCGAGGGATCGCCGGATGGATCGCGCCTGCGGAGCATGGAGCCCGGCCTGGCCGCGCGCGTGCGCAGCCGAGCTCGTGGTTCCCTGACGGTGGGCCCGAGCGGTCATGCTGCCTCTCGCACCGGGGTGCGAGGTGGGGCGCGCGGGAGCGGCGAGCGCGCGAGCGCGCGGCTCCCGCAGAGCGGACAGGCCCCGAGATCGACACCCGTGAGCAGGGCGATGAGCTCGCGCCAGCGCGGCGGCGACGGCACGAGCGCGGGCGGTACTCGCTCACCAGGGGACGCCACGGTCAGCGCCGAGGCCGGGGTCACGGGGCTTGGCGCCGCCGGACTCGGGGTCGGCGCAAAGCGTGTTCGCGCCACCTCGAGCCGCGTCTTCGCGTGCGCGGCGGACATCAGGCCGAAGTGGCGGATCTTGACGAAGCCCGGCGGCAAGCGGTGCTGCAGCCATCGTCTGAGGAAGGTGACGCCATCGAGCGTGACGCACTGCCCGTTCCTGGTGCGGAAGCGCACGCCACGCTCGTCCATCACTACCAGGCGGTGGTTGGCGATGGCGACCCGATGGGTGTACTGCCCGAGGTAGCGGATCACCTGTTCGTGCCCGCCGAAGGGGCGCTTGCAGTACACGAGCCAGTGCTTCCGGTAGAGCTGGGCGACCAGCGCGTGGAAGCCCGGTTCGTCGCCGATGCGCAGCTCTCCCCGTCGCTGCGCCCGACCGAGCGCAGCCAGCAACTTGCCGCGGAAGAGCCGGCCCAGGACCGCGATCGGGAAGAGGCACTCCGGGTGCGCCGGCCGCCAGCGGTCGTCGCTGGTGAGGGCGCCCCCGGTGACGATGGCGTGCACGTGGGGGTGGTACGACAGATCGCGGGCCCAGGTGTGCAGGACCAGGGTGAGCCCGAGCTCGCCGCCGAGGCGCTGCTCGTCACGTCCGAGCTCGAGCAGCGTCTCGGCCGCCGCGCGGAATAGCAACCGATAGACCAGCCCCGGATGGGCGAAGGTGAGTCCGCGCAGCTCCGCGGGCAGGGTGAAGACGACGTGGAAGTAGTGGGTCGGCAGCACCCGCGCGAGCCGCCCCGCGATCCATTTGGCCTGGGCCACGGCGGGGCACTTCGGGCAGTGCCGGTCGTGGCACGAGTTGTAGGACGGTCGCTGGTGACCGCACGCGAGACAGACGTCCACGTGCCCACCGAGGGCGGCGGTGCGGCACCGCTCGATCGCGTCGAGCACCGCGCTCTCGGTGGGGCTCAGGGGGTACTGTCGAGCGTACGCGGGTCGGTGCTCACGGACGACGTCCGCAAGCTCCAGGCGCGCCCGAGCTCCATCTCCTGTGCTTGGCCGCGCCGACCCGTGGTGGTCGGCGCAGGTTGGCGGCGCGGTCATCACCGGCCGCGGCTACGCAGCTCGGCGCCGCGGCGGCGGGGTCTTCGGTGACGGCCCTGACCGGGTCGCGACCGACCCCGCCGTGGCCCGGCGCACCACCGTTCCGACTTCGCGCGCCCCTGCCGTGGCCCGCACGGGCCGCAGCCGGTCGGCGGGGCTCCGGGTCCGCCGGATCATCACCGGGCTGACCTGCGCGTAGCGCACCGTCGACCGGATCGAGACGTGCCCGAGCAACCCCTGCAGCGTGCGAAGATCCGTCCCCGCCTCGAGCAGGTGCGTGGCGAAAGCGTGCCGGAGCGCGTGCGGCGTCACGCGCTTTCTGATCGCTGCGCGCGCGGTCGCGAGCCTCAAGGCCTTGTTGACGGCGTTGCGGGACAGCACCGTGCCGGGCTTGCCCCCGGGGAACAGCTCCGGCCCCACCAGGCGGGCCTCCCTGAAGTACTCCCGCAGCACCTCGAGCAGCCGACGCGGCAACATCGTGTAGCGATCGCGATCACCCTTGCCGTGACGGACGTGGATGACCATCCGTTGGCTGTCGATGTCCTCGACCCGCAGGTGGCAGACCTCGCTGATGCGCAATCCGGCGCCGTAGGCCGCCATGACGATGGCGACGTGCTTCAGCGACGGGAGCGCGGCGAGCAGCCGCTCGATCTCCTCGGCGCTCAGGATGGCGGGCAGGCGCCGGGTCACCTTCAGGTGCCCCACCCACGCCACCTCCTCGGGTCGCCCCAGCGTGTGGGCGTACAGGAATCGCAGCGCGGCCGCATACACGTTGTAGGTCGCCGCCTTGACCTTCCGCTCCTCGAGCAGGTGGAGCAAGAAGTCGCGCACCTCCGCGCGGCCCATCCTCATCGGCCCCTTGCCGTAGTGCCGCACGAACACGGCGGCGCAGCGGAGGTAGGTCTGACGGGTATTCGGGCTCAATCCCGCGAGCCTCAAGTCCTCTTCCATCTTGTCGCGTAGCTGTCCCATGACGGGTCTCCCTGGTGACCCGCACCCGACTGCCGGGCACGGGGCCCACCAGCGTCACGGACCCGTCACGCGACGGCACCCACCCCGCAATTCGCCGCGCCTTGACCGGCCTTCGCCGTGACCCGTCGCGACGACTGACGGGGAGCCGCCGGCCCGCTCACCGTCGTCGAGACGCCGCTCCTGCCGCGCAGCGGCTTCGTCCAATGATGCAAGGCCGCACCGGGCCGCGGGCGCGGCGAGCGCGGGCCTGCAGGGAGCGTGCCGCCAGTGAGGAGGCGGGCCCCCCTCACCCGCGGCCGGCTCGGCGCTCGCTTCCTTACCGAGGTCGAAACCGAGTACGCTCGGCCCGGTTTCGGCAGAGCACGGAGGTAGACATGAGGCGCTTTCCTGGGGCGGGCACATCCCGGATCGACACGACATGGCGCCGCGGAGCGTGGGCGACCGCGCCGTACCCGCTGGTCTGCGCGATCCTGCTGGGCTGCTCCGGCAACGCCGCCGAGGCCCGCTCGGCGCACAGCGCGGGCACCGGCGGCGTCGAGGATGGCGCGACCAGGAGCGAGGGGGCGACGGCGACCCCGGGCCCCGTCGACCTCGGCGCGGCGGTGGTGAACGCGCGCCAGGTAGGCGGCCTGCTGGCGGCGAGCGGCCGGCGCGTGCGGGCCGGCGTCCTCATCCGCTCCGGCGAGCTCTCGCAGGTGGACTGCGGACGGCTGCAGGCGCTCGGGATCGCGACGGTCATCGATCTGCGCGATGCGGCCGACGCCGGCGCCGCTCCCGACGCGAGCTGCGTGACGGAGCAGACCCGCTACACCCTCCTGGACTTGCCCAAGATCCTGCCGCCGACGGCGGAGTCGTATCTGCAGACGCTGGACGCGACGGAGCCCAGGCTCGACGTCCTCTTCGCGGAGCTCGCCCGCGAGGGGGCCCTGCCGGCCGTGCTCCACTGCGTGATCGGCCGCGACCGCGCGGGCCTCACCCTGGCGCTGGTGCTCCTCGGGCTCGGGGTGCCCACCGCCGTCGTCGAGCGCGACTTCGTCGAGAACCAGGACACCGCGGGCTCGACCTCGGCGGAGTGGATGAGCGGTGTCTTCGCGCGGATCGATGCCGCCGGCGGCATCGACGCCTACCTCGCCGCCCACGGCGTGACCGCCGACGAGCTCGCCGCGCTGCGGGCGCAAGCGCTGGAGTAGCGCGCGCCCCGCGGCCGGGCCTGCGGTCACCCGGGCCCCGTCACGCGGCCAGGAGCTCGCCGAGCACGGCCACCAGCCGCTGGCACTGCTCCTCGGTGCCCACCGTGATGCGCAGGAACTGGTCGATGCGCGGGGCCGGGAAGTGCCGGACGACGATGGCGCGCTCCCGCAGAGCCGCGGCCAGGGCCGCGGCGTCCCGGGTCGGGTGCCGGGCGAAGAGGAAGTTCGCCGCCGAGGGGAGCACCTGGAACCCGAGCTCGCCGAGCCGCGCCGCGAGCCACCCGCGGGTCGCCATCACGCGGTGACGGCACGCGTCGAAGTGCTCCCGATCCTCGAGCGCGGCCGCGGCGCCGACCGCGGCGAGGCGATCCACCGGGTAGGAGTTGAAGGAGTCCTTCACCCTCACGAGCGCCTCGATGAGCCCCGCCTCCCCCATCGCGAAACCGACGCGGAGGCCCGCCAGCGACCGGCTCTTGGAGAGCGTCTGCACCACGAGCAGGTTCGGGTACCGGTGGATCAGCTTCGCCGCCGTCTCGCCGCCGAAGTCGATGTACGCCTCGTCGATGACGACCGGGATCGCCGCGCACCCGGCCACCAGCCGCTCGATCGCGCCCGGCTCGAGCAGGATCCCAGTGGGCGCGTTGGGGTTGGCGAGGATGACCGCGCCCGCGGGGCGGCCGAGGTAGTCCTCCACCCGGATGGAGAGATCCGCGGCGAGCGGGACGGTCTCGTACCGGATCCCGTAGAGCTCGGCGTACACGCGGTAGAACGAGTAGGTGACATCGGGGAAGAGCAGCGGCCGCTCGTGGCGCAGCAGCCCGAGGAAGGTGTGGGCCAGCACCTCGTCCGAGCCGTTGCCCACGAAGACCTCCGCCGCGTCGAGCCCGAACTGGTGAGCCACGGCGGCCTTGACCGCCGTGGAGGCCGGATCCGGGTAGAGGCGGAGCTCCTCGCTGGTGGCCCGCCGGATGGCCTCGAGCGCCCGCGGCGAAGGCCCGTAAGGGTTCTCGTTGGTGTTGAGCTTCACGATCCCGGCGAGCCGCGGCTGCTCGCCGGGGACGTAGGGACGAAGCGCGGCGACGGCCTGGCTCCAGAAGGGGTTCATGGCGAAGGCTCTCCGGCGGCGCGGCCCGTTCTGACCCCGACGCCCCGTCCGCGCAAGCCCCCCGGCGGAGCGGGCGCGGTCCCAGGTCGGCCCCCCTATTCCACCGGCTCGATGACGAGATAGGCGAGGAAGGTGTAGGCGTAATCGCCGGTGGTGGCCGAACGGCCGCCAGCGACCAGGGAGAGGCTGCCGTCGGTGACGTCGAGCGTCACCGTGCGCTCGAGGGTCGGCGCCGCGTCCGTGGTCGGTTCGTCGTCGATGATCCGCTGGCCCTCCACGCTGACGTGGTGCGGATCGCCGGGGTAGCCGCGCGCGGGCCGGCCGACGCCCACGGTGACCGCGTAGGTCCCCGGCGCGAGCGCGAACTCGAAGAGGTTGTCGCGACCGTAGTCGTCATAGACGTAGCTCCGCTGGCGCTCGTCGTACCCCTCGACCTCGTCGTAGCCGTAGAGGGCAATGCTCGGGTCGTCGATGAACTCGCCGGCCCAGCCGTAGCCGAGCGCGGCGTCGTAGGCGCCCCAGCCGACCTTGAGGTAGGTGTCGCCGTCGATCACCAGCGGCTCCGCGCCCGGCTCCCCCCCGGGGTCCTGGAAGTTGATGTAGTACGCTCCGCGCGGGCGAATGCTCTCGACCTCGAGCACGGGGAGCGTGTCCCGGCTGCCTTCGAGGTAGCGGCCGAGCTCGTGCCGCAGAGTCATCAGGGCGTCCGGATCCTTGGTGTAGCTGGTCATGCTCGCGGCCACGCTGGCGACCGTCGCGTCGACCGCCGAGGCCTCGTCGACGCCGGGGTGCGCGCCGCCGTTGGCGAGGTAGAGGTACTCGTAGTCCTCGAAGCCCTCGCGCAGCAGCTCCGCGCGCACCGAGGGCTGGCCGCCCGGGAAGAACCGCCCCCCGTCGTAGTACGCCCAGCCGCGGATCCGGTGCGACCAGGCCGCCCAGGGGATGATGCGCGAATCGACGCCGGGGCGGTCGGCGCGGGTCGGGTTGAAGTACGGCTCGGCGTCGTGATCCAGGCTGTAGAACCACACCTGCTCCCCGTGCTCGCGCTGCCGCTGCCAGGCGTAGTCCTCTTCGTAAGCGCGCACGTGCGCGATCCAGACGTCGTACCCGCAGGCGCCGGCCGCGTCCTCGGCGATCTCGGGCTTCGGCTCGTCGCTCACCGCGATCCGCAGGTGCGGGGCCGCCGCGCGGGTGAGCCGGCAGAGGTACGCGGCCAGTCGGTGGTCCTCCTCGTCCTGCGGCTCGTTCTGCACGTAGTAGTAGACCCGGTCCGCGAGCCCCTGCTCCACGAGGTAGGCGTCGAGCGCGGCGAGCCACTGCGACCACTCGGCGTTGTACGCGTCCGTCCCGTAGTGGTCGCCCCGGTCGAGGCCGCAGAAGGTCGCCGGGCGCGGCGTCGAATTGTCGACGAACTGGAAGATCTCGCTGTCCGGGAAGCCGACGCCGTTCCACCCCTCGCCGAGCAGGTAGCGCCGCGCCAGCGCCCCGATGGAGTACTCGGCGCCCTCGTCGGGCTCGTCGTACAGGGCGCTGCAGCGGGTGGGGGAGCTCGCGTTGTCCCAGGTGATCTGCCAGCCAAACCCGCTCGGCCAGGTCGCGCTCGCCGGGGTGAGGCGGTGCTCGAAGAGGAGCGTCTTCTGCGCCTCCACCGAGTCCCCCCTGAGCGCGCCGATCGAGAGGTTCAGCTGGCTACTGAAGTGGATCTCGGCGGGGAGCGCGAAATCGAAGACCGTCAGCGTGACGGGGACCGCGATCGGATCGCCGCCCTCCGGCGTGAGGGTGAGCGTCGTCTGGTGCTCGCCCGCCGGCGCCCCGTCGGGGACGTAGACGGTGAGCCAGAGCGGCGTGCCCTGCCCCGGATCGAGGGTGACGGAGTCGCCGTTCGCGAGCGGGGTGAGCGTCTCCTCCCGGCCGAGCTCGTAGCCGGCCACGGCGAGCTCGACGCGCTGCCCCGCGCCGAGGTCCGGGAACTCGGCCACCTCCACCGTCACGCGGCCGCTCGCGGGGCCGAGCACGAGCTCGACCGGCTCGAACTCGTGCCGGGCGGCGCTGAGCGCGAGCCCCGAGCGCGCCTCGCCCTCGGGGGCCCGGTCGGCGGCGGTGGTCTTGCGCGTCGGCGGCGTGGTCCACAGCGGCAGCGCCGCCGTCCCCTCGGCGAGCGCGTAGGTGAACGCGCCCGCGTCGAGCGCGACGGGCTCGACGGGGAGGGTCCCCGCGCCGCCGGCGCCACGCCCGCCGCTCCCGCCGTCACGACCGCCGCCCCCGTCACCCCCCTCTCCCGCTTCCCCGCCACCGCAGCCCATCGCCGCGACCACGGCCGCGAAGAGCACACCGCACCGCCACCCCACCGAGCGCACCCGGGATCCCGTCATCATCCCCCGAGGCTAACACGCGCCGCGCCCCCGCGCGGATGGGGGGGCGCGCTTGACCGACCTCGGCGCGCCGTCCAGCCGCGCTCTCGAATCGAGGGGGCTTGACGAGCACTTCCTTCGCGCTGGTTTCCGCGGCCGTCTCGGTGCTCGGCAAGCTGGTCGCGCTCCTCGGCGCCGTCGCCGCGCTGGTGGTGCTTTCGTCTGCACCCGCCGCCGCCCGAGCGCCCTCGCCGCCGGGGTGCTCGTCACGGCCGCCTCCGGGACGGCGGCGCTGCCGGCGCTCCCCTGGGGCGCGGCCCTCGCCTGGCGGCACCTCTCCTCCGCGCGGGAGCCCGCCGTCCGCTCGTGGTCGCAGCGGCTCGTCAGCGGGCTCGGGGTCGGAGTGCTCGCGCTGTTCGCGGTCGCCTGCCGGCGGTTCCGGGCCGAGCCTGGCGGCGAGGAGCAGCCTCGATGAGTCCCGTGCTGCCGACCTGGCTCAACGGCCTCGTCACCCTCGCCTGGCTCGTGGTCGATCTCGGCGTCGCGGCGGCGGCCTGGTGCCGCTTCCGGGCCACGGCGAGCGGCCGCCTGCTCGGCGGCTCCTGCCTGCTCCGCGCCCTCGGGGGCCTCCCCGCCGCCCTGGTCGACGCCAGGTTGCTCGCGGACGCGGCCTGGAGCGGCCCCGGTCGCCGGACGGCGGCACTCGGCCACTCCGCGCCCTCGCTCTGCTGCGAGCTCGCCATCGCGATCGGGATCGCGCCGATCCCGGAGAGTCCGCGCCGCCTCGGCGGGTAGCGCCGCGCGCCGGCCGCCGCCCTACCCGAGCAGCCGCGCCGCCGTGCGGTGGTGGATGTCAGCGAGCTCGTCCGCGGTGAGCCCGAGGCCGGCGAGCCGCGCGAGCTGGGGCGCGGCGCGGACCCAGGGGAAGTCGCTGCCGAAGGCGACGCGGTCGGTGCGGTGCGCGCGGATCAGGTCCCGGAGCTCCGCCTCCGGGAGCGCCCCGCAGTAGGAGGTGTCGAGGATCGCGCGGGTGCCGACGAGCTCCGAAGCGACCTCGTCCCACATCTCCCATCCTCCGAGGTGCGCGAAGACCACCTGGAGCCCGTCCACGGCGAGCACCTGGCGCAGGCGGCGCGGGGTGCCGTGGACGTCCACGAAGCCCGGATCCCGCCCGGCGTGGAAGACGATGACGAGCCCGAGCGCGGCGCACGCCTCGTAGACCGGCAGCAGCCGCGGATCGTCCGGGTAGAAGTCCTGGTACTCGGGGTGGAGCTTGATCCCGCGGACGCCGGCCGCGGCCAGGCGCGCGAGCTCCGCCGCCGGCGCGGGGAACGCGGGGTGCATGGCGCCGAAGCAGCGCACGGGCCCGCCGCGCGCGTTCTCGGCGAGCATCCGCGCGTTGATGCGCGGCACCTGATCGGGGCGGGTCGCCACCGGGAGGTTCACGCTGAGCGCGACCCCGTCCTCGGCCGCGAACCGCTCGAGCGCAGCGCGGCTGCCGTCGCCGAACACCGTCATCCTCGCCTCGCGGGCGAGGCGCGTCACCGCCGCGGCGGCGATGTGGTCCGGGAAGAAGTGCGCGTGCAGATCGATGACCCGGGGGGCCGGCATGGCGCGCGCTTGTGGCTTCCACGTCCGCGCGCCGCGCGCAACCCTGGAGCGACCCCCGACGGGCTCGGGGCGACGCGGGGCGACGTGCGCAGCCGCGCTTGCGGCACCCCGGTCTGGGGCAGAAGATCCGCGGCGGGCGGGCGCCGCCCGCCGCGCCCCCGCCGGTGTGCCATGACGGAGCCGAGCCGAAGCGACACCTCACCCGCCGAGCGCGAGCTCGCCCCGCCCCCCGAACCCCCGACCACGGTCGCCGCGCTCCTCGGTCCGACCGCGCACGTGAGCCGGGGATCCGGTTCGACGCTGGTGGCCCTCCTGCTCGCGTCGCTCGGCGCGCTGCTGCTCGCCGCGCGGTTCCTCCCGCTCGTGCTGGCGCTGGTCGAGGACCTGACGTTCGGCACCCACCACGTCGAGGATCTCTGCCGGCAGCTCGGCATCCACGACGAGCTCGGCGATCTGTACGAGCTGGTGTTCGGCTGGATCACCTGATCCGTGCCGTGGATCGCGCGCCGGCCCGACGCCGCGCCGGCCCGCCCGCGCCCTCTCTTTCGCCCCCGCGCCCACGCCCGACGCGGCCTCCCGACGAGGGCCGTTTCCCGCGTGACGGAGGGCGAGCGCCGCCGCGACGTGGCTGGAGAGCCGTGCCGCGGCGGCGCAGACGCCTTCACTCCCAGGCGCAGCCGAGCTGCGCCTCGCAGGAGCTCTGCGTGTCGAGCTCCGCGCAGGCCGTCGCCACGCCGGAGCAGGTGAAGGTGCAGCCGGCGGTGTCGCCGCAGGCGGCGGCGTCGAGCTCCGCGCAGGGGGTCGGCGTCCCACTGCACGCGTCGAACGCCCAATCGCAACCAGCGACTTGCTCGCAAGCGCGCTGAGCTTCGTACGAGGTACAGGGCTCAGGCGTCCCCGCGCAGGCGGGCTGCCACTCGCACTGCAGGTGGTCGTTGCAGCCTGCCTCGGTCGTCTCCATCGCGCACAGGCGCGCCGAGCCCCCGCAGGAGCCGAGGGAGCTGCAGCCGCTGCTGGCTTCGCACTCGACCGCGTCGAGCTCGGCGCACGCCACCGCCTCGCCCGTGCACACCCCGGCCGCACCCGCGGCGCCCGCGGCGCCCGGCGTGCCCGCCGCGCCGGGGGTGCCCGCCGCGCCGGGGGTGCCCGCCGCGCCAGGGGTGCCCGCCGTCGGCTCCGTCCCACCGGTCGCCGGGGCGCCGCCGGCGTCCTCGCCGCCGACGCCACCGCTTTCCGCGCCGCCCGCACCGCCGGTCACGGGCGCGCCGCCGATCTCCTCCTCGCCGCCCGCGCCGCCAGTGGCCTGCACGCCGCCGGTCGCGAGCGCGCCGCCCTCCTCCTCACCGCCGGCGCCGCCGGTGGCCTGTACGCCGCCGGTCGCGAGCGCGCCGCCCTCCTCCTCGCCGCCCGCGGCGCCGTTGGCGGTGCCGCCGGTGCGCGCGCCGCCCGTGGTGCCGCCGGTGCCGCCGGTGCGCGCGCCGCCCGTGGTCGAGGTGCCGCCGGTGCGGGCGCCGCCCGTGCTGGCGCCGCCGCTGGCATCCGCGCCGCTCGAACCGTCGTCGTCGTCCTTGCCGCAGGCGGTCGCCAGCACCATCCCGAGCCCCATCGCCATTCCCAACCAGTACTTCCTGTTCATCGGTTTCTCCTCGAGCTTGCTGCGCGTCGACTCGGCGCGCTCCCGTCGCCGTGCTCCGCGAGCAGTCCGGGGATCGGGCGACTCGCGCTAGCCGCGGACCACGAATGCACGGAAGCGAGGCGCATCGTATTCGCGCCGGGCGTCCTGCACACCCCCAAATCGCCCCGCCCGGGCGCGGGCGCGAGCCGGGAGGTCGTGAGGGGGTCGCTGCCGGCGACCTCGTGGCCGACGCCGACCGCTCCGGCCGACTGGCCCGGGCTTGATTCTGGCCGTCGCGTTCCCCTCCCCGCCAGGACGCCGAGCGCTCGCCGGCGCGCGCCAACCCCACCCCAGGTGCCCGCTCAGATCTCGATCTGCGCGCCCACCTCCATCACGCGCTCCGGGGGGACCCGGAAGAAGGCGGTGGCGCGGAGGGAGTTCCGGGAGAGGAACGCGAAGAGGCGCTTCTGCCAGCGCGGCATGCCGTTCCCCTCGGCGATGAGCAGGGTTTCGCCCCCGAAGAAGAAGGTCGTGAACTCCGCCGGGGGCGTCGGCAGCTCCGCGTGCGCCAACAGCTCCGGGATGTCCGGGCTCTCCATGAAGCCGTAGCGGGCGATCACCCGCACGAAGCCGTGCGCGAGGGGCTCGACGCGCACGCGCTCCGCCGGCGCGACCCGCGGCACCTCCTCGGTCGTCACCGTCAGCAGGACCACGTCCGCGTGCACCGACCGGTTGTGCTCGAAGTTCTGCAGCAGCGCCGGCGGCGTGCCCCCCGAGTTGCTGGTCATGTACACCGCGGTGCCCGGGGCGCGGTGGGTCCGCTCCACCTTGAGCACCTCGTAGAAATCCTCCAGCGGCACCAGCTGCGACTGGAAGCGCGCGCCGAGGAGCGCGCGCCCCTTCCGCCAGGTCGTCATCACGACGAGGATGGCGGCGGCGATCGCCAGCGGCAGCCAGCCGCCGTACTCGATCTTGATCACGTTGGCGCCGAAGAACGCGAGGTCCACGACCAGGAAGACGGCGGTCAGCACGCCGCCCCGGAGCGCGCTCCACCCCCACCGGCGGCGGGCGACCGCGTAGGCCAGGAGGGTCGTGATCAACATGGTGGTGGCGACCGCGATGCCGTAGGCGGCCGCCAGCCGGGAGGAGGACCCGAACGCCACCACCAGCGCCGTGGTGGCCAGCATCAGCGCCCAGTTGATCACCGGCACGTAGATCTGGCCGATCTGCTGGTCGGAGGTATGCTCGATCCGCATCCGGGGCAGAAAGCCGAGCATGGTCGCCTGGCGCGTCAGGGAGAACGCGCCCGAGATGACCGCCTGCGAGGCGATGATGGTGGCCGCCGTGGAGAGCACCACCAGGGGGATGACCGCCCACGCGGGGGCCAGGCGGTAGAACGGGTTCGAGGCGGCGGCGGGATCGTTCAGGAGCAGCGCCCCCTGGCCGAGGTAGTTCAGGAACAACGCGGGGAGCACGCAGGTGAACCAGCCGAGGCGGATCGGCCGGGCGCCGAAGTGGCCCATGTCCGCGTAGAGCGCCTCGCCGCCGGTGAGCGCCAGGAACACCGCGCCGAGCACCAGGAAGCCGGCCGCCCCTTCGTGCCACAGGAAGGCGACCGCGTGGTGCGGGCTGAGCGCGGCGAGCACCGCGGGGTGGCGGACGACCTCGGCCGCACCGAGGACGCCCAGCACCAGGAACCAGATCAGCGTCACCGGGCCGAACACGGCCCCCACGCCGGCCGTCCCGCGCCGCTGGATCGCGAACAGGCCGAGCAGGATCGCGATCGTGAGCGGCACCACGTAGCTGCCGAGCCCGTGGGCGGCTACCTCCAGCCCCTCGACGGCGCTCAGCACGGAGATGGCGGGGGTGATGATGCCGTCCCCGTAGAGCAGCGCCGCTCCGAACAGGCCGAGCAGCACGACGGTGCCGGTGGCGCGGCGGCTCGGGCTGGAGGTGGCGAGCGCCATCAGCGCGAGGATGCCCCCCTCGCCCCGGTTGTCGGCGCGCATCACGTAGGTCAGATACTTGATGCTGATGACCACGGTGAGGGACCAGAAGACCAGGGAGAGCACCCCGAGCACCCTCGGGCCGGTCACCGGCAGGCCGTGCTCACCGTGGAAGCACTCGCGGAGCGCGTAGAGCGGGCTGGTGCCGATGTCGCCGTAGACCACCCCGAGGGCCGCCAGGGACAGCGTCCAGAGATCGCGCCGCGGCGCGGGGCTCGACGAAGGGGTCGCGGGCGTCGTGGTCACGGATCGGGGCCGGGGGGCTCCCCGGGCGCCAGTATCCGGCCGCGCCCCGCCGCGGCAACGTCGCGACCCCGATATTTACGGCGTCCTTACGGGGACCGCCCTCCCCCTCGATTGCGCCGGGCCGGGACGACGCCCGAGACTAGGCCCTCCGATGCCTGGTGACGCGCGGACCGCCCGACCCTGGATGCAGGAGCTCTGGGCGCTGGGGGTGCCCGCAGCCGCCACCGCGCTCGCGGGGGCCCTGTTCGGGCAGCGATCGCCGACCGACGTCGCCATGGTCTACCTGCTCGGGATCG
>CAYVRP010000142.1:0-8887 GCA_964454025.1 uncultured Polyangiaceae bacterium
CGGGGCGCCCCCGGTCCCTCCGGCGCCGCCGCTGCCCGACACCGGAACGCAGACCCCGAGCGAACATTGCCCGCTCGGGCAGACGTTCCCGCAGGTGCCGCAGTTGGCGCCGTCGCTCTGGGTGTTCACGCAGGTCGCCCCGCAGGCCGTCAGCGGCGCGGTGCAGGTGCAGACGCCACCGCTGCAGCTCTGGCCAGCGGCGCAGGCGTGCGCGCAGGCGCCGCAGTTGCCGAGATCGGTGGAGACGTTGACGCACGCACCGCTGCAGTTGGTCAGCCCCGCCGCGCAGGACGCGGCGCAGGCGCCGTTCGAGCAGACCAGCGCCCCGCAGGCGGTGCCGCAGGCGCCGCAGTTGTTCGGGTCCGCCATGGTGTTGACGCAGGCGCCGTTGCAGGCCGTGTAGGGCGCCTGGCACTGGCAGGTGCTGCCGTCGCAATACTGCCCGACGCCGCACACGTTCCCGCATAGGCCGCAGTTGTTGGCGTCGCTGGGAACGCAGGTGGTGCCGCAGAGGAGCTGGCCCGCAGGGCACGCCGAGCCGCCGCCGATCCCGCCGGTCCCGGCGGCCCCCGTCCCGCCCGAGCTCGGGTTGAAGTACGTGGGGTTCTCGGGCGCCGAGCAGGCCCCGAGGGCCGTGCAAGCCAGGCTAACCAGTAAGGCACGCTGAAGTCGTCTCGTCATCGTCGGGGCTCCGTGCCGCGCAGCCGAGGCGCGGCGCTCTATGCTCACTTGTCCTTGTCGCGCCGGGTGGGCGACAGGTCGCGGTGGTGAGCGCAGGACCCTTGAGTAAGCGCCACCGCCTGCGACCCTGATGGTCGACGCATCGAGTATGTCACAGTGCCCCGCATCGCCAAGGCAGGCCCCCGCCGCGCGGAGGCTGACAGCGGATCGTTGAAGCGAGCCTGTACGGAGCCTCCCGGCTCGCGGCGGGGCCAGGAGCGGACTACCGCCTCGCACGCCCCGAACCCTGCCGTTCCGTCAGCTCGGCCGTTCCCGCCGCGAGCCGTCGGCCCGGTGACGCCGCCGCTCGGGTTCGCGCCCGATCGGGGGTCGCCGCGCGGGCTCGCGGCGTGACCGTGGCGCCGCGCGCGACCGCGCCCGATCGCGGCGCGCTGCCGCGACCAGCCTCCCCGACGAGGCGATCCGGCTGCCGAGCGCGTGACGAAGCTGCCCGCGACGGGGACGCGTCCCGCGGCGGGCGTCCCTTCATTGTCACCGCCGCGCCGTCAGCCGGTCACCCCGCCCTGGCATCCCTGCACCATCCGAGCGTGCGACGATGACGGGCTACTACGAGCAGAGCCTGGAGCGCGATCTGTCCCGCATCCGTGACAAGGTCGCGGAGATGGGCCGACTCGCGGAGCGGGCGGTGGCGGACGCCGTCAGCTCGCTCGCCGACCGCAACCGCCAGCTCGCGTACTCCGTCATCTTGCGCGACGACCGCATCGACGAGCTCGAGAAGGAGATCGACCGGCTCTGCCTGGAGCTCATCGTCCGGCAGCAGCCCGCGGGCAGACACCTCCGCTTCGCCTTCGCCACCATCAAGGTCAACGCGGAGCTCGAACGGGTCGGTGACTACGCGGAGAGCATCGCCCGCCACTCCCTCGCGCTCGGCGCCGGAGCGAGCGCTTTCCCGTGGGAACCGTTCCAGGAGATGGCGGCCATCGCCCTGCCGATGCTACGGGCGGCGGTCGAGGCCTTCGTGCGCCAGGACGCGACGAGCCCCGCGCGGCTCACCGCCGCCGAGGATCGGGTCGACGCTCTGCGCGAGGCGGTCAGCCAGCAGCTCCTCTCCTGGCGGGCCTCGGGGACCATCCGGCTCGAGGAGTACGGCCCCCTGCTGATCGTCTGCAACCGCCTGGAGCGGGTCGCGGACCAGGCGCGTGGCATCGCGCAGAACGCGGCCTACGTCGCCACGGGCGACCTCGAGAAGCGCCGGGGGGCGGCCATCTTCCGCGTGCTCTTCGTGGACGACACCAACACCGCCGAGAGCGTCATGGCCGAGGCGATCGGCAACGCCATGGCGCAGCCGCGCTTCGTGTTCGCGAGCGCGGGGCTCGAGCCCGCGGAGGCGCCGGACGGCGCGACGACGTTCTTCCTGGAGCAGAAGGGGATCCCCCGGGTGCCGCACCCCCCCCAGCGACCGGAGAAGGTGCCGAACTTCGATCACTTCCAGGTGCTCGTGGCCCTCTCGGAGCGGGCGCGTCAGATCTTCCCGCCCGCGCCGAGCCGGACCGTCTGCCTCGAGTGGAGCCCCCCGCGCCCGAGCCCGGTGCCGGCGACGGCGGAGCAGATCGAGGCCGCCCTCGAGCAGAGCTTCGCCTTCCTCCGCGACCACGTCCGCGACCTCGTCGAGGCGCTGCTCGGCAGCGCGGCCCCGAGCGAGGACTGAGCCCCCGCGTCGGCCCGGCCTCGCTGCCGGAGCCCGAAGTCCCCTTCCCGCCCCGAGAAAGGACCCCCCTCGTGACCCTCCGCAGCCTCCTCGCCTCGCTCGGTCTGCTCGTCCTGGTGGTGGTGACCACCGCCTGCCAGCGCCGCTCGGAGCCGTCCGGCGAGGCCTCCGGCAGACCCCCGGCCGCCGAGGCCAGGACCATCCAGGTCATCGGCTCCGACACCATGGTGAACCTGGCCCAGGCCTGGGCGGAGAAGTACCACGCGGTCGCGCCGACCGTCTCGGTCGAGGTGTCGGGCGGCGGCTCCGGCGTGGGGATCGCGGCGCTCGAGAACGGCACCGCCGACATCGCCAACGCCAGCCGCGAGGTGAAACCCGACGAGAGGGCGAAGATCGAGAAGAAATCGGGCCACCCGCTGCGGGAGGTCACCGTCGGCTACGACGCCCTCGCCATCTACGTCCACCGGGACAACCCGCTCGAAACCATCAGCGTCGAGGAGCTCTCGGAGCTCTACCGCGAGGGCGGAACCATCTCGAAGTGGTCCCAGCTCGGCGTCACCTCCATCCCGGGCGGACAGAGCGACGAGGTCATCCGAGTCAGCCGCCAGAACAGCTCCGGAACCTACGCCTACTTCCGCGAGCACGTCCTGGGGGCGAAGGCCGACTTCCGGAGCGGGACGCTCGACATGAACGGCTCCAAGGAGGTGGTGGAGCTGATCGCCCGGACCCCGGGCGCCATCGGCTACAGCGGGATGGGCTACGCGACCGCCGGCGTCAAGCCGCTCAAGGTTTCCAAGAAGAAGGGCGAGCCGGGCGTAGCGCCGTCCATCGCCGCCACGCACGACCGCACCTACCCCATCGCGCGCGCGCTCTACATGTACCTGCCGGGCGATCCCCCCCCGCACGTCCAGCAGTACCTCGACTGGATCCTCTCCCCCGCCGGACAGGCCATCGTGAAGGAGACGGGCTACGTGCCCGTGAAATGACGCCATGACCACTGGCCAGGCCAGCGTCCTCGGCGACGTCGGCGCGCTGACCGCCGGTGCCGCCGCCGCGCCGTCCGCGGCGGCGGCCGGGCGGCGCGGCCCGCGGACCCGGCGCCCCCGCTGGGAACGCTGGGGGGAGCGGGGCATCGAGGGCGTGGTGTACCTGTGCGGCGTCAGCGCCGTGATCTTCGTCTTCGGGATCTTCTTCTTCGTCTTCCGCGAGGGGGCGCCGCTGCTCCTCGCGGGGTTCGATCCCTGGGAGTTCTTCACCAGCCCCGAGTGGTACCCCACCTCGGTCGCCAACGTCCGCTTCGGCGCCGCGGCGCTGATCCTGGGGACGCTGAGCGTCACCGTCATGGCCATGGTCATGGCGGTCCCCCTCGGGCTCGGCGCCGCCATCTACGTCTCCGAATTCTGCACCGGGCGGCTCAAGGAGACCCTGAAGGTCGTCATCGAGCTGCTGGCGGCGATCCCCTCGGTGGTCTGGGGCTTCATCGGCCTGTCGGTGATGAACCCGGTGATCCAGCGCGTCTTCAACGTCCCCGTCGGGCTCAACGCCTTGAACGGCGCGATCCTGATCGCCCTGATGGCGCTGCCGATCATGGTCAGCATCAGCGAGGACGCGCTGAAGGCGGTGCCGGACACCTACCGCGAGGCGGCGCTGGCGATGGGCGCCACTCGCTGGCAGACGATCTGGCGCGTGCTCTTGCCCGCGGCCAAGAACGGCCTCCTGGCGGCGGTGCTGCTCGGGGTCGGCCGCGCCGTGGGCGAGACGATGGGCGCCCTGATGGCGACCGGACACGCGATCAACGTCCCGCAGAGCCTCTTCGACCCGGTCCGCACCCTGACCGCGACCATCGCCGCCGAGCTCGGCGAGGCCTCCGCCGGCTCGCCCCACTACCGCGTCCTGTTCCTCATCGGCGTGCTGCTGTTCGGCATGACCTTCCTCGTCAACCTGATCGCGGATCTGGTGATCCGCGGGGTGCGGAGGCAGTAGCCGTGTTCGCCGCCAGCGCGTCCACCCTCCGCCGCCGCCGCCAGGAGCGCATCGCTCGCTTCGTGCTCGGCGCGGCCGTCGTCACCCTGATCGTCCCGGTGGCGCTGATCGTGGGGTACCTGGTGTGGCAGGCCTGGCCGCTGCTCTCCTGGGAGTTTCTGACCTCGAACCCGACCCACGGGATGCGCCGCGGCGGCGTCTGGTCGGCGCTGCTCGGCACCGTGTACCTGGTCCTCACCTCGCTCGCCATCTCGGCCCCGGTGGGCGTCCTCGCCGCCGTCTACCTCAACGAGTACGCCCGTGACAGCTGGCTCACCCGCGTGGTCAACCTCGCCGTGGTGAACCTCGCTGGAGTGCCCAGCATCGTGCACGCCCTCTTCGGCCTGGGCGCCTTCGTGCTCTTCGCCGGCATGGGGCGCTCGATCCTGGCCGCGTCGCTGACGCTCGCCATCATGACCATGCCGGTCATCATCGCCAGCACCAAGGAGGCCCTGGCCAGCGTGCCGATGGCGTTCCGCGAGGCCTGCTGGAACGTGGGCGCGACGCGCTGGCAGACGGTGCGCCGCGTGGTGCTGCCGAACTCGGTGAGCGGCATCCTCACCGGCGTCATCCTGGAGGTGTCCCGGGCGGCGGGCGAGACGGCGCCCATCATGTTCACCGGTGCCGTCTTCTACAAGCGCATCGCCGAAGGGGACGTCTTCGCGTACCGCCTCGACGACCAGTGCATGGCGCTCTCCATGCACCTGTACACGGTGGCGACCCAGGTCGCGGACGCGCCCCACGCCCTCACCTACGCCGTCGCCGTGGTGTTGCTCGGCTGCGTCCTCTCGGTGAACGCGGCGTCCATCGTCGTGCGGACCCGCCTCCGCGCCCGGAAGCGCTGGTGATGACCCCCGCCGTCGATCTCGCCATCGAGGTGCAGGATCTCCGGGTCCACTACGGCGGCCGGGAGGTGCTCCACGGGATCTCGTTCGCGGTGCCCCGCCACGAGATCTTCGCGGTGATCGGCCCCGCGCAGTCGGGCAAGACCAGCCTGCTCCGCTGCCTCAACCGCACCCTCGAGCACACGGCCGGGGCCCGGATGTCCGGGATCGTCCGCGTGAACGGCGAGGACGTCACCCGCGTCAAGAGCGTCCACGATCTGCGCCGCCGGGTCGGCATGGTGGCGCCGCTGCCGGTCGGCCTCCCGCTCACCATCTACGACAACGTCGCGTTCGCGCCGCGCACGGCGGGGATCCGCTCGCGCGCGGACCTCGACGGAATCGTGGAGCGGTGCCTGCGCCAGGCCGCGCTCTGGGACGAGGTCAAGGACCGTCTGCAGACGCTCGGCACCAAGCTCTCCGGCGGGCAGCAGCAGCGGCTGACCATCGCGCGGGCGCTCTCGCACGAGCCGGAGATCCTCTGCCTCGACGAATTCTCCATCGCCATCGACCCGGTCACGACCATGCGTATCGAGGACGTCCTGAAGGAGCTCCGGCAGGAGCTCACCATCGTCCTGGTGACGAACCTGGTGCAGCAGGCGCGCCGCCTCTCCCAGCACACGCTCTTCCTGTGCGAGGGGGAGGTGGTGGAGGTCGGGCCCACCGAAGAGGTCTTCTCCGACCGTCCGCGCTCCCCGCGGACCCGCGACTACGTGCAGGGCGCCTTCGGATGAACGACGCCGCCGAGATCTGCATCGAAACCGAGGCGCTGTCGCTGTGGTACGGCGATTTCCAGGCGCTGCGCGACGTCACCCTGCGCGTTCGTCGCGGGCGGATCACCGCCCTCATCGGCCCCTCCGGGTGCGGCAAGACGACGCTGCTGCGCTGCTTCAACCGCGTCAACGAGCGGTACGACACCGTGAAGACCCGCGGCACCATCCGCATCCTCGGGCAGGACATCTACGCCCCGTCCGTCGCGCTCGAGGACCTCCGCCGCTCGGTGGGGATGGTCTTCCAGCGGCCCAACCCGCTGCCGATGTCGGTGTACGAGAACGTCGCCTTCGGCCTCAGGCTGCACGGGAACGGCCAGGGGGGCAAGGGTGCCGTCGACGCCGCCGTCGAGGCAGCGCTGCGCGACGTCGGCCTGTGGGAGGACGTCAAGGACACGCTGGGCCGGGACGCCCGGCGGCTGCAGCTCGAGCAGCAGCAGAAGCTCTGTGTCGCCCGCCTGCTGCCGCTCGAGCCCCAGGTGATCCTGATGGACGAGCCCTGCTCTTCGCTCGACGTGGCCGGGACCCGCGCCATCGAGGAGCTGATGTGGCGCCTGCGGGAGCGGTACACCGTGCTCATCGTCACCCACAACATGGCCCAGGCGCGGCGGGCGAGCGACGAGTGCATCTTCATGCTCCTCGGCGAGGTGGTCGAGCACGGGCGCACCGAGGATCTCTTCCTCTGTCCCCGTGATCCCCGCACCGCCGAGTACGTCGAGGGCCGCTACGGCTAGCTGCTGGCTGGACCGCGCGGAGCGCTCACGGCGGCGGCGCGGGGCGCCGCATCCGCTCCGCGGCCGACTCCATGATCCAGGCGATGAGCTGCCGATAGTCGATCCCGAGGTGCTGGCACAGGATGGGCAGGTCGGAGTGCTCCGGGTGGAGCCCGGCGAGGGGGTTGACCTCGAGGAACCGGATCACACCCGCTGCGTCCTGGCGCAGGTCCACGCGCCCGGCGTCCCGGCAGCCGAGCGCTCGCCAGGCGCGCAGGGCGACCGCCTGGGCCTCGCGCACCACGGGATCGTCTTCGGAGCCCAGGGCATACTGGCCGAGCTCCTCGCACCGCTCCTTGTTCACGTACGAGTAGGCGCCGGCCTCCGCGCCCGCGAGCAGGAAGATCTCGAGGGCGCCGAGCGCCCGGGCCCGCTCCCCCGTGCCCACCACGCCGACGGTGAACTCGCGCCCCGGCAGGTACGTCTCGACGAGCACCGGCTGCTCGAAGCGCGCGAGCAGTCGGCCGCAGACCGCGGCGAGCTGGGCGCGGTCGCGGACGATCGAGTCGGCCGCCACGCCCTTGCCGGTGCCCTCGGCGATCGGCTTGGCGAACAGGGGGAACGGGAGGGTCACGTCCTGCAGGTCAGCCGGAGACGCGACGACACAGGACTCGGCGACCGGCACCCCGAAAGAGTGGACGAGGCGATTACAGTGCCCCTTGTGTAGCGTCAGGGCCAAGACCAGCGGATCGGAGAAGGTGTAGGGGATGTCGTAGGCCTCGAGCAGCGCCGGCACCTGGGCCTCACGCGCGAACCCGCGGACCCCCTCGGCGATGTTGAAGACGAGATCCCAGCGCTCGCCCCGCGCGAGGCGCTCGACCAGCCGGCGGACGTGGCCGACGCGGTCCGCGACGTGGCCGAGGGCCGAGAGGGCCTGCGCGATGGCGTCGATGGTGTCCGCGCGGTCGAATTCGCCCGCCGCCTCCTCTCCGTACCCCATCGCGAGGTAGTCCTGCCTGAGGTCGTAGGTGATGCCGACGCGCATGGATCCGGGGGCTCCTCTGGCTCGCTCGCCCCCCGCTCGCCGTGCGGCCGGCGCCTCCGGGCGAGCGACGGGTCGAACGCTTAGCCGCTCGGCGCCCCGAAGTCCATTGCCCCCACCCCGGCGCGCGACGGCGCCGGCCGCCGATCGGCTCGCTCCCCGGTCGGCGGCGCCGGCTCGCCCCCGCACCGGGGTCGGCCTCCCCGAGGCCGCGCGGGCGCGGCGGGCGTCAGAGCAGACCGTGCGCCGCCAGCGCCTCCGCCCAGCGCTCGGCCATCTTCTGCGAGCCCACGAGGTTCGGGTGGCAGCCGTCGCCCGTGTCCGTCGCCGGGTCGAAGCCGGTGTACTGGTCCACCACGTAGATCGGTGACGCGGCCGTCCCCTCCGTGGCGGCCCAGCCCGCGATGGCCGCGTTGAGCTCCGGGATGCTGGTGCCGCAGGTGCCACAGGCGGCGTTGGGGATGATCTGCGCGACGAGGACGATGACCTCCGGGTTCGCGGCGCGCAGGGCGTCGAGGATCACCGAGAAGGCGTCGAGGATCGACTGGGTCGAGATGGTGCTGTTCCAGGTGTCGTTGGTGCCATAGTGCAAGAGCACGATGTCGGACCGGTTCGCCGAGCACCAGATCGGCAGCTCCGAGGCGTGCGCTCCGCCGGGGACGAGCTGGGTCGCGAGGTAGCCGCCGTGGCCCTCGGTCTGCACGTTCGGCACCCCGCTGCCGCAGTCCTGGTTGTTGAGGACGGAGCCGACGAACTCGAAGTCGTCGCGCCCCTGATCGACGAGCAGCTTCGACAGCAGCTTGGGGTAGCAGGTGGTGCCGGTGATGGAGTCCCCGAACGGGGTGATGCGCCAGGGACCCGTGTGCGAGCTGGCGCCGGCGCCGCCGCTGCTCGCGCCGCCGGTCGCTTCGCCGCCCATCGCCACCCCACCCGTCACCGCGCCGCCGGTCGTGACCCCGCCCGTCACCGCTCCACCCGTCGCTGCGCCGCCGGTCGTGACCCCGCCGGTCGTGACCCCGCCGGTCGTGACCCCGCCCGTCACCGCGCCGCCCGTCACCGCTCCACCCGTC
>CAYVRP010000142.1:8987-14494 GCA_964454025.1 uncultured Polyangiaceae bacterium
CCGCGCCGCCGGTCGTCACTCCGCCCGTCGTGACCCCGCCGGTCGTGACCCCGCCCATCGTCGCACCACCGGTGGCCGCCCCGCCCGTCGCCGTCCCACCAGGCGGGAGCCCACCGCTCGCCACGCCACCCGTCGCCTCGCCAACCATGCCCCCGCTGCCGCCCGCGGCCTCGCTGCCGCCCGCGCCGGCCGACCCGGGGTCGCTCGAGCCCCCGGAGCAGCCCGCCCCGACGCCGAGCAAGACGCTCGCCACCAACCCATACACCACGATCAGCTCGCGCATGTCGTTCGCTCCCGGCCCGATCCGCGTGCCCCGGGACGCCGGGGTGGGTCAGCCCAATCTACCGCGGCGCTGCGCGCCGTCCACGCGGCGGCCGAGCTCCACCGGCGCTCACGGTGCCAGCGCTGACGCCTGCCTCCGAACCCCCCGGTTTCCGTCGCCATGCCGCTCCCGGGCTCGAATCATCCGAACCCGCCCGGCGATGAGCCCCGACCTGGCCACGATCCAGGCGCTGGTCGCGACGCTGCCGCTCGGCGTGGTGTTCCGGCGCCGCGGCGCCACCCTCCTCTGTCAACCGGCCGACACCTCGGAGGCGGAGCTCGTGAACCTGCGACCCGCGGCGTTCGCGTCCGAGCTCGAGCGGCGCTGCTTCTCGGTGGAGCTGCCCGGCCTCGACGGCCTCGCCGAGTGGTGGCGGATGCGCTTGCTGCAAGGAGCCCTGGAGCGCTCGCGGGTGCGGGCCGCCGGGACGAGCGTGAGCGGGCTCCGCCTCGTGAGGCTGCTCTGGGAACGCATCGCGGGGGTCGCGCCCGAGGTAGAAACGACGGTCGCGGAGGGGGACGACCGCGAGCGGTTCGCGCTCTGGTCCCGCGCGATCGAGCGCTGCCCCGCGCCCGCGGTGCCCGGCTTCCTACGGCAGCTCGAGGACGAGCTCCGGGAGGGGGCCGTGGCCTGGATCGCGGGCTCGCTGCTGTACTTCGACGCGACGCGGGTGGTCATCTGCCACCGGGTGCACACCGTCCACGAGGTGATGGCGCGGGAGCTCGTCGGACGCCCGGAGCTCCGGCCGCTCGTCACCCTCGCGCGCTGCCGCGCTGCGGCGCGAGCTGCCGATCCGGCCGCGGAGCACCGCCGCGACCTGCGCTTGCTCGGCGCGCTCACGCTCCATGGCACGCTCCGGGGGAGCGCGCCTGCCTACCGCGCCCTCAGCATCCAGGCCCAGGCGCCGGCGGCGGCGCGCGTCCTGGTCGCCCTCCCGGAGCACCTGGCCGAAACCGGGCAGGCCGGCGCCTGTGCCTGGTGGCCGGCAGCGAGCGCGGGCTTCCACGTCGACTTCCAGCGAACCTTCGACTCCATGCTCCCTGCCGAGTTCCAGACCTGGTCGCCCGGCATCGCGGCCCACCCGCTGGTGTCGACCAAGGTGACCGCGCAGCAGGGGCACGCGGTCTGCGTCGCCGATTCCACCACGCTGCTCGGGAGCCGCCTCGCTGCGCGCTTCCCCGGCGACGCCGGCCGGGTGGCGGCGGAGCAGCTCCTGTGCCTGCGGAACGGCTTGCTCTACGGCGTCCACGCGCGCCTGGGAACGCCGGTCTTCCAGCCTTACTCGAAGTCCGTGCTCGCGCCCGACGCGCGCGTCCCCTTGCTGACGCGCGCGCGCGCCGCCGCAGTGGCCCGGGAGCGTCGCCTGGAGCTCGTCCCGTGGGAACGATGAGGGGGAGCCCACCCGGAGCCGTCGAACGCTGCCGAGCCGGCACGGAGAACGCTCCGAATCTTCGCCGTGCACCCCGCCGCGGCTCGCGGACGACGCGGCCGCCTCCAGCCGGGGCCGAGGAGCGCCGACCATGAGCGAGGCAGTCAAGACCAAGACGTTGCAGGCGCGAGTGATGGGACAGCCCACCGGGACGGCCCTGACGCTGGACGACCAGCTCCGGGGGCAGACCCTCAGCTCGGTGCTCGCCCGGCTCGCGGGGCCGGAGGCCGCGCTCCTCGGCCAGCGCAGCAACTACGTGGTGTCGTCGGGGGCCGACAGCCGCCTCGTCGATCCCCGGCGCACGACGCTCGCCGAGATCGCGGCCATGTTCGACGCGGACCAGATCCAGGTCGACCTGAACGTGAACGCCCGCGGCGGTTCGGACGAGCTCGAGCCCCCGCCGCGCCCGCCGGCGGCGGCGAGCGACGTCGAGCCGACCCCGCGCGCGGCGCACGCGCCGTCGCTCACCCCCGTCCGCTTCCCGCCCCACGCGACACGCCGCCTGCGCGCGTACAGCCGCGCGGTGGACGCGTTGGTCGGCGACCTCGAGGTCGCCTTCCTCTTGCTCGGTCCGCCCGCTGCGGCGCGCCAGGTGAGCGAGGTCTTCCTCGTCCGCGGGCAGGAGGTCGACTACGCGAGCTTCTTCGTGAACGGTGAGCGGATGCGTGACACGGTCACCGCGGCGCTGGCCGAGTTCCCGGGCCTGTCCGTCAAGGGGCTCGCGCACCGCCACCCCGGGTCCACCGCCGTGTCGGCGTGCCACTCCCGGGTAGACGAGGAGTACATCGAGGGGGAGCTGTTGCCCACGCTGGCGCTGCTCGGGATGACCCCGGTGACCTGGACGCGCCGGATCGAGGGTGAGCTCGTCGGCGACGAGGTCGAGCTCCGGCTCGACGTGGAGGGCCGGCAGCGGCTCCGGCTCCCCGCGGCCGCCGGTGCGCCGCCGGCGGCGCAGCTCACCGTCTCGGAGCGGCACGCGGAGGTGCTCTCCGTCGTGTTCACGCAGAACCTGCGCCACTTCTACTGCTGCGCCCTCGCGCTGAAGCTCGCGCCCGTCACCACCCGGGATGGCGAGGTCCGCCTGAACCCCCTCGCCGAGCGCCTCGAGCCCCCGGGGGAGGCGAGCCTGCGGAGCGACGACGACACCGAGGCGGAGACGTTCGACCGCGCGGCGCTCGAGCGCGAGGTGCGCGAGCAGGTCCGCGATCGCGCGTCGAGCTGCTCCTGGACCAGCGCAGCCTACGGCCGGGGCGGCGGGGCGCTCGCCACTTGCGGCGGCTGGGCCTCGCCCTCGGCCCGCTCCCGGTCGATCCGCGATCTGCTCGAGGACGCCGCCGCCGATCTGGAGGACGCGCGGCACGAGCTCGGCGGGGTCCCGACCAGCGAGGAGCGCAGCGCGGCGCTCGCGCAACGCATCGACGCGGCCGTGGACGCGGCGCGTCACGCGATCGCCGCGCTGCGGGGCGACCTGCACTGATGGCCGCGGGCTCGACCGACTCGACCGCCGACGAGCGGTACTCGCGGCACCGGCTGGCGCCCGGCTTCGATCAGTCGGCGTTGGTCTCGCGACCGCTCTTCCGGTTCTCGCTCGGCACGACCGGCGCCGACCCCGTGGGAGACCACCTGGGCCGCCTGGCGGCGGCGATGGGGGTCGAGCGGCAGACCGTGGCCGCCGCGGCGCCCCAGCGGGCGTCGGTGCGCGCCGCGGCCCGCTCGATGCTGCTAAACCCCCGGGTCAAGATCGATCTCGTCTCCCTCGAGCTCGGCGTCGCCCTCGCGCGCGCCGAGGTCGCGGCGGGCCGTCCCCCGTTCGTCGTGATCTCCCTGCCGCCGGACCCGGCGAGCGCCGTCGAGCACGGCGCGGCGCTCGCGGCCCGCCTGCCCGGGGTCGCCGTGCGGTTCGTCGCGCGCCAACGCGGGGTGGTCGTGCTCGGTGACCAGGCGGAGCCGGTGGCGCGGCGCGGCGCCGCCCTCGGCGCGGGCGAGGACGGGGCGCTCGCGGGGGTGCACGGGGTCGAGGCCGCCGCGCACCTGCTCGGCGACTTCCTCGCCGTCGCCGGCGCGTGGTCCGACCGCGGGGGCGCCCCGATGCCCCGCGCGCCCGAGATCGAGGTCTTCCGGGCCTGCGCCGGGGCGGTGCCCCCCGAGCCGCGGCCGCTCCGCCTGCTCCTGGTGGGGGCCGGCGGCGCGCTCGCCCACGGCTTCCTGGAGGCGACGCTCGCGGATCCCTTCCTGCGCGCGGCCCTCGCCGGGGGGCGGCTCTCGCTGGTCGACCCGGACCAGTACGACGGCTCGAACCTCGGCCGGCAGACCCTGGCCGAGGGACCGCACCGGCTGGGCCAGCCGAAGGCGGCGGTCACCGCCGCGGTCCTGCGCGAGCGCTGGGGCGGCGGCGCGCCCGAGCTGCTGCCGATCGTGGACCGATTCGATCCGCGGCTGCTCGACGAACACCGACCGCACGCGGTCGGCCTCTTCGCGGACAACCTGGCGGCCCGGGCCCTGGCGGCGCGCGCGCTCAGCGCCCGTCCCGGCAGCCTCATCCTCAACGCTGGCACCGAGTTCACCCTCGGGCAGGCCCGCGCCGTCGCGGTCGGCGCGCGCGGGCTCTGCCTCGACTGCGGACCCGAGGCGCTCGCCGAGGCGGCCGAGGAGGAGCGGCGCCAGGAGGCGAGCCGGGCGTCTTGCGCGCAGGAGGTCACGCCCAGCAACGTGCTCACCAACGCCCTGACCGGCGCGCTCTCGGCGCGGCAGCTCGCGCGCTACCTCGCGGGCGAGGGTGTCGAGCCGAGACAGCGGTGGGTCAACTGGCGCCTGCCGGCGCGTACCGCCGCAGGTCCGGTGCTGCCGGCCTGCGCTTGCCACGAGGGTGCCGGGCGGGCGCCGTGAGCGAGGAGGACACGCCGGGCGCCGTACGCACGACGGGGCACGGTCGCCCGTGCCCCGCGGCTCTTCACGATCGACCGATCCGGACTACGGCGCGATCACGATCTCGAGGCGCGGCTGATGCTCGTCCGCGTCGGCGCTGTAGAAGTCGGCGCCGTCGGTCCCGGTGTTGCGCACCATGATGCCGAAGGACACGCCGGCTCCGATCCAGCCCTGGACGAGCTCCGTGACGTCGATCGAGTACTCCTCGCCGTCCGCCCAGGGATCGCCCTCCGCCCGCCCCGGGATGGTCGCAATGGCCTCGGTGTAGACCTCTGGCAAGTCGTCGTAGGTCACCGCGGCCGGATCCCAAGCCTCCATGACGGCGAAGACCTCGAGCTCGTCGGCCGTGTCGGTGCCGGAGACATTCTCCGTGTAATACGTGAGGACGAGCCTGGCCGACTCGATGGTCTGGCCGTCGAGGTCGTCCAGGGCGCCCGCCGCCGGCTGGAGGAGGAAGAGGGTTTCGGGCTCGCCGGGCTCGCCGGCGTTGTCGTCGAGATCGGCCCCCAGGCTCACCTCGCCGTCGAGCGGTTCTTCGCCGCCCTCGAGCACCGTGGTGTCCTCGAAATCGGTGATGGTGACGGTCGTCTCGCCAGTCGCGCCGCCGGCGCCGCCCTCACCCGTCGCGCCAGCCGTGCCCTCACCGCCAGCGCCGCCAGTCTGCGCCTCACCGCCAGCACCGCCCGTCTCCGTCGGCGTCTCACCGCCAGCGCCGCCCGTCTCCGTCGGCGTCTCGCCACCAGCGCCGCCCGTCGTCGCCGCGCCGCCAGCGCCACCCGTCGGCACCGCGCCGCCGGCACCGCCCGTCTCCGTCGGCGTCTCCCCGCCGGC
>CAYVRP010000143.1:0-14088 GCA_964454025.1 uncultured Polyangiaceae bacterium
GGGGCGTGGACGCGAACCCGCTGGCGGTCGAGCTCGCGACGCTCAAGGCGGGGGGCCTCGACGCGAGCGAGCGCCAGGCGCTGCTGGGGGCGGCGCGCGCCGTCGTCGAGCGGGCCGAGGCGCGACGCCTGGCGCGCGCAGGCGCGACCCGCCGCTACGGCCCGCGTGACCGGGAGCTCTTCGAACCGCACGTGCTGCTCGAGCTCGACGGGCTGCGCGCTGCCCTCGAGGCTATCCGCATGCCCGCCCCCGTGCGGCGCGCGCTCTGGCTCGTCCTGTCGTCGATCCTGACCAAGGTGAGCCGGCAGCTCGGCGACACGGCGACCGAAACCGTGCCCCGCCGTCTCGCGAGCGGCTTCACCATCCGCCTCTTCCGCGACCGCGCGACGCTGCTCACGGAGCAGCTCGCGGAGCTCGCGGCGCTCTTGCCGCATCGGCCGTCACCGCTTCGGGTGGGGGCGGGGGACGCGCGGCGCCTCGACGGGATCCCCGACGGTTCGGTCGGGCTCGTCGTCAGCTCACCACCCTACCCGGGCGTCTACGACTACCACGCGCACCACGCGACGCGCCTGCGCTGGCTCGGGCTCGACGCCGTCGCCTTCGAGCGGCGCGAGCTCGGGGCCCGGCGGCGCCTCGGCGCGCTGGCGCCGGCTGCGGCCGCGGCCGCCTGGGAGCGGGAGCTCGACGCCGCACTCGGCGCCCTCGCCCGCGTGCTCGCGCCGGACGGCCGCGCCGCGCTCTTGATCGCCGACTCCGCCATCGGCCCCCTGCCGCTCTGGGCCGACGAGATCGTCACCCGCCTCGCCGAGCGCCGCGGCCTCGCCGTCGCCCTGCGCGCCTCGCAGCGACGCCCGCACTTCCACGCCGCGACCCGCGCCGCCTTCGGGGGGAGGGCAAGGCGGGAGCACTTGATCGTGATCGAGCGGGGGTGACGTGAACGGGGCGTTCACCGTCACCCACCACCGGCAGCGACATCGCGGTTTTCGGCACCCACCCCCTGCACCAACGACGGCCAGACGGGTATCGCCTCGGTTGTGCGCAGCTTCGCAGACCAGGTCGCGCCGCAGCAGCGAGGAGCAGGCTCAAGACGAAGGGCAAGGCTTCCACCTTCCCGACATCCCGACACGCCTCCGTCGCGCGGGCAGCCTTCGCTACGCCCAAGGTGGGAAGAAGCTTGCGAAGCGTGAAAGGACCCGTTACCAGTGGCGTGCATGGCACTCGTCTTCCGTGCAGTGCGGTAGCTTCTTGGTTGCACGCCGGCTTCGCTCCGTCGGCTCTGTCCCCATGCGAACGCCTCCCCTCGACGCGAAAGGGATTGGAGTGAATCGGCCCATCCCACCACGCATGCGCCGTTGTACGATCCCTGGGTGCGCTCTGCGGAGTCTGGCGCGCACGCGACAGAACCGAGCGTGGCGGTCTGACTGAACGCCCCCGATGAGCGAGATCTCGGACAGCGAAGGGCGCCCTGCCGAGCGGGTCGAGGAAACGCGCCGGAACGCCGTCCGCAGCACGGTGTGGATCGGCGTGGGCTTCGGCGGTGGCCAAGTCGTCAAGCTGGTTTCCTCCATCGTCCTGACACGGCTCGTCCATCCCGAGGTCTATGGCCTGATGGACTTGGTTCTCGTGCTTTCTGTGGCCCTCTACCTCTTCTCCGACATCGGGATCACTCCCTGTGTAGTCCAGAACCCTCGCGGTGAAGAGCGACGCTTCCTGGACACGGCCTGGACCGTACAGGTCCTGCGGGGGGCACTGCTTTGCGCAGCAACCTGGATTCTTGCCTGGCCAGTGTCAGTCGTCTATGGGCGCCCAATACTGGCTCCTCTGCTGCTCTTGACCGGGGTATCGGCGTTCCTCGACGGTCTGACTTCGCCTTCGGTGTTCGTACTCTCGCGCCGGCTTCAGCGTGGTCCGCTCGTCGTGATGGACCTCGCTACCAACCTGGTCGTCTTTCTGCTCACGCTGGTGGCCGTGTATGCGATGGATCCAGACGGGGTCCACCGAGTATTTGCGGGGGAAACCGAGAATCTCGCATACAACGAACAGCTTGCCTGGGCGGTTGCTCTGGCCTGGCTCGGTGGACGCATTTTCTTCTTGCTGCTTAGCCACTTCGCCGTCCGCGGTCCGCGCGCGCGGCTCGCCTGGGACCGGTCAGCCCTGCGCGAGATCATCGGGTTTGGCAAGTGGATCTTCCTGACGACGACACTCACCTTCTTTGCGATGCACTTTGATCGCATGATCGTCCCGAAGATGATTGATTTCGAGGCGGCAGGCCTCTACGGCCGCGCCCTTGGGCTCACGGCCATCGGCACCGGGGTGCTGGGTACCTTCACGAGTAGTGTCGTGTTCCCCTACGCGAGCCGCCTCCACGAGCGGGGCGAGCCGCTGGGGCAGTCGGCCGTAAGACTCTACATCTCGACAGCGCTTCTTGGTTCGGTCATGATCTCCGGCCTAGTCGCCTGCGGACCGGCAGTCACGCGCGTGATCTACCCGGTTGCTTTCGCTGACGTCGGCTGGCTGGTGCAGTTGGTCGCCATCGGGGCCTGGCTAGGCGTGCAGGCCTCACTCAGCGGGAACATGCTACTCGGCTACGGCCAGCGACGGGCGCTCGCGATCCCAATGGTCGGCAAGGTCTGCGCCTTGCTCTTGTTCGTCTGGCCGGCGACCGAACTGGGCCGTTCCTTTGGCTGGAATCCGCTTGCGGGCTTGATCCTAGGCCTCACCGCTGCTGAGTTCGTAAGATACTTCATCACTTCGGTCTTGGCCTCGCGCCTCGACCTTCCTGGCTGGAAGCATGACCTGTGGTTGGCGCTCTTGGTGATCGTCATTTCCTGGTTGGGGATTTCAAGTGGCGCCTGGCTCGACCAGTATCTCTTCGGGATCGCGGCACCCGAGTCGCGGTGGCACTGGCTGCGCCTCATGATGTTGCAGGCAGCTATCGTGACCTCGGCTTGGGGGTTCGTCGCGGCGTCGCTACTCCGCGCAGGTTGGGTGCGCTTCCGTTGAGCCTCGCTACGGGTAGCAACGGGTCACCTCCCACCCCGTCACCATTCGCCTCGACCCGGCCGGCACCCGCGCCGAGCAGCGCGCCTTCGGCGTACCGCCCGCAGGCCCCAACCCCCAGCCCCTCACCCTGTCCGGCGACCCCTTCCGTCGCCCCCTGCGCTTCGCTCCCCGAACCCAATGACACCCTTCGCCACGAAGTCTGGCGCACGCAACGGATCGTGGCGGCGGAAAACCGTCGCGCAACTCGTACTCTCCTTCACGAGGCTGTGCGCCGCACCGACGATGCAGCCAGTCAAGTAGAGGTGCAGGTTAGAGCCGATCCCGTTCGGAATCAGGTCCACGACCAAGAAGACCTGGACCCACGCCATGGCGGAGAGCAGATGCGCATCCGCAGGCCGGAGCTGCCTCAGTGCCCGAAATGCCGTCAATGATGCGCTGGTGAGGAGGCCAAAGAAAGCGTAGAACCCGACGACCCCGTAGACCCCGAGGACGATTACCCAAGCGCCATCTGTGACGGCGATGTCCCGGCCGTCCGCGTCATAGACCCGGGAGCGTCCCCACGAGCTCCAACCGAACCAGAAGCGCTGCCGGGCCTTCTCGAGGAGGAGATTCTCGTTGTCGAAGCGGAATTGCAGGGACTGGGCGCGATCGTAGCTAATCCGCTGGGCCTGCTCAACCAACCAGGTGGTCGGGAAGGTATTCGTGGCGCGACTTGAGGGGTAAGTCAGCACGACGGCGCAGAGCAGCGCCGTCACGACAAGCCCGGCGCGCCGCTTGACGAGGAAGAGAAGCGCGAGCGCGACCAGGGCGTAGATGATGGCGCCGGTGCTCTTGAGAAGCACGTGAGTGATCGACAGGACGAGCGCGACCGGGACCGAGAGGGCTCCGAACGTTCGGAAGCCTCGGCGTGTCAAGGCCCAGGCCGCAACGACACCAGCGAACGAGAATAGCGCCAGCGTGAGCCCGTGGGACATGAAGACCATCGGCCGGTACCCACCATAACGGATGGTCTGGACGAAGCTGTGCTGCGAGAAGCCGTAGATCAGGTGGTGCAGCTGCGGGCTCATACGCAGCTCGAAGTAGATCAACGGGAGGTACGCGAGGTTCGCGCCAACAAGGATCGCCGCGAAGTCACGGAGTTCGCGCGAGGTTCGGATCTGAGCGCGACCCACGACATAGGGAGCAATGATTCCGAGCAAAATACCCGCGACGTCGGACAGTGCGTCCCTGGTGCCGATACCCCGAATCGTGAGCGGACCGCGCGGCACCGGGTCCGAGTTGCTGTAGCCAGTTGCGAATGCCCCGAGGAAGAGAACGACCAGGAACCAGTCGCTGCGCCGAAGGAGCTGGGCTGGCGTCAGACGGCGTGAAGCCGTGAGGAGGAGCGCGACCAGCACCACGAGCGGCGGTAGGGTGCGCTTGTCCATCGACGGCAATCCCGGCACGTCGAAGCCGACCTGTTCTGGGAGGAACAGCATTGCGCCGAACATCGCGACCGCGGCCGCCTGGTGAGGGCGCAGCGTGCTGAAGAGGATGGCCGCGGTCGGAACAACCAGCAGCAATGCGATTTGGGCGGTGAGACTCACGGATGGTGGGGGGGTACCCGGGACGATACCGGGCCCCACTTGTGCTGCAACCCGTGTCGGGAAAGGGTGCGGCTCCCGAGGGATCCCCCCCAAGGTCCACGCATTCTGGCGTTTCGAGGGGAGAAGGCAGCGGGCCGCCTGTGCGTGATCGAACCGGTTGCCGAGCGGACCTGCCTTTCGCGAATTCGTGCTAGACCCAACGCAGGATGTTGAGCGCACTCCCTCTGCTTTTCCTGGCACGCAAGCTGCGGCTCCTTCCGAAACGGCGACTGCGGGACGTCGCGGTGCGCACGTGGCAGATCCATCCGGCGGAGGAGACGATCCGGCCCAAGGCGTACTTCCTGCCCGGTCAGCTCGAGCGCATCCTCACGCTCTCGGAGTTCTCCGCCAGCCGCGAGGAGGAGGAACGTTTGCTGTGCGGACAGACCCGCGCCGTGCACGTAGCCACCCGCGGCTACCTGATCAAGGACGCTGTCATCTTGGATGGCGCGATCCTGGCGCGGGATGGAGTCGACGTCATCCAGGCTCCCTCGAGACGAATTCCGGATGTCTGGATCCAGGAGTCGCACGCGCACGGAGCGCTCTATTCCACCTACGGCGGCAACCACTACTTCGGCCAGTGGCTCATCGACGATCTGGTGAGCTATCGTCTGGCCGTCAACGCGGCGCCGCCCGTGTGCACGAGACGTCCCCTCAGCCCGCACGCGCAGGCGTACGAGGAGCTCCTCGAAATCCGCCCCTTGCGCGCGGCCAGCTGTCACTTCCGCGAGCTCGTCGTATTCGACGACATGGGGCAGAATCGCAACAAGCGCGCCCGTTTCGACCAGAACCGGAGGGCACTCCTGTCCAAGGTGAAGACAGGTCGCCACCCGGGGGTCTTCCTGCTGCGTCGGAGCTCTGGTGCCAGGCGCGTTCTTCTGAACGAGGAGGAGGTCGCAGCTCACCTCGAACGGCACCGGGGATTCCGCGTGCTCGACACCATGACCTCCGATGTCCCCGCCTTGCTCGAGGCCTCGGCGGGTGCCGAGGTCGTGGCGGGGGTCGAGGGCAGCCACCTCATGCACGCGATGCTCGTGCTGGAGCCCGGTCGCTCCCTGCTCACCATCCAACATCCCAACCGCTTCTGCTCCCTCCCCAAGGATCTCACGGACCGAGACGACCAGCACTTCGGGTTCGTGGTTGGCCAGCCCGAAGGCCCGGACTTTCGCGTCGATCCCGACGAGGTGGAGAGAACCCTCGACCTGCTCCCCAGGTAGTGGCTCGCGCGGCCCCGGCGTGCGCCGTCCGGTTTCGTCCGCCAGCCTCCGAGCGGAATCGTGATCGTCAGCGGTCAGGCCTGCCCGTTTGGCTAGCCGCGAGCTCGCGCATGATCCTGCGCGCAACCTCGTGGACATGCGGCGGACGCAGGATCCCGAGGTGATCGTCTTCGATCCCTTCGGCGACGATCTCCCGGGCGAAGCCGCGCCAGCCCATCTCGAGGTCGACCCGTCTCCCCATGGCCACGGGATCCCGTAGGGCGCGAAAGACCATGAGCTTGGCGTCCAGGTGGGGCCCCGTGGCGGCAAAAGCGGCGATGTCGGCGTCGGCTTCGGGGCCGTCCACGGGGAAGTCGACCGGGACCGGGCTGTCACCAGCGGGGCGCGGCTGCGGCTCCAACCCCCATAGCGACCGGACGATGGGCAGTCGCCCGAGCCGCGGCTCCGCCAGCGCCCGCGCCCGCTGCACGACCCTGCGCGTGAGCCCGACGGGATCCTCGAGGACCCGGCGTACCATGGTGCGTGCTAACCCCCTGGGATCCAGACGGATCCCGCCGGGCAGCACAGCGTCGAACACGACCACCAAGGCGACGTCTTCGCCCTCGGCTCGGAGACGCCGCGCGACCTCGAAGGCTACGACGCCTCCGTAGCAGAGCCCCGCGAGACGATAGGGACCCTGCGCCTGGTGCTGGCGGACGAGAGCGACGTAGCGCTCCACGATGGCCTCCAACGGCGGTCTCTGTTCGACGCCCGGCAAGTAGCGAACCGGGACGTGCATCCCTATCACCGGGGTGCCGTCGGTCATGGCCAGCGCCAGATCACTGTACAGGCGGACCCCGAAGAGGCACATGAGAGGCGGCTCGCCCGCCCGGCCCTTCTGCAGGACGATGGCGATGGGCTCGTCCTGGGAGCCCGGCTCGTCGAGCCGCCCCGCTAAACCTTCCACCGTGGGGTGCTCGAAGAGGAGACGCAGGGGCAGGTTGCTGCCCAGATCCTCGTCCAGCTTCGCGATGGCCTCTGCCGCCAGGATCGACGTGCCACCCAGGTCGAAGAAGCTCTGATCCACTCCGATGGCAGGCACCCCCAGCACCCGCGCGAATACGGAGGCGATGCGTTCCTCGAGGGCGTTTCGGGGCGGCAGCACCGGGATGGACGACGGCGCTACCTCCGTCGGGGGAGGCAAGGCCTTGCGATCGATCTTGCCGTTGGTGTTGAGCGGGAACGCCGGCAGCGAGACGAACGCCGGGGGGACCATGTAGGACGGCAGTCGCGCCCTGGCCGCGCTGCGCAGTTCATCGCGCTCCGCGGCCCCCGTCCAATAGGCGACCAGCGCGGGATCCCCGTCCCCGATCCGGTGGGCCACGACCAGCACCTCGGTGACCGCGGGCACGGCGCGCAAGACCGATTCGATCTCGCCCAGCTCGATGCGGTAACCGTGGATCTTGACCTGATGGTCGATTCGCCCCAGGCATTCGAGCCGACCGTCCGGGAACATGCGACCCAGATCCCCCGTCGCATAGACGCGCCCGTCGGACCACGCCGTCTGGATGAACTTCTCCGCGGTCAGCTCGGGTCGCCCGTGGTAGCCGCGCGCCAGCCCGGCCCCGCCGATGAAGATCTCCCCCACCTCGCCTGGAGGCAACGGCTGCCGGTCCTGACTCAGGACGTAGACCTGCGTGCGATCGATGGGACGGCCGATGCTGATCTTGGGCAGGCGGCTCGCTTCGCCCTCGGTGGGGTCGCCCGGAGTCGGCCGGATCCGTTCCAGCGTCGACCACACCGTGGTTTCCGTGGGACCGTACATGTTCCACAGCTCTCCGCAGCGGTCGAGCAGCTTCGCCGCCAACTCGGGGCTCATGGCCTCGCCGCCGCACAGGAGGCGCAGCCGCGGGTTTCCCGTCCATCCGGCCTCGATGAGCAGGCGCCACGTCGCGGGCGTGGCTTGCATGCAGGTGATCCGCTCGTCATCGAGTCGCTGGCGCAGCTGCTTGGGATCCATGGCTACCTCGCGAGGCACGATCTCCACCGTGCCGCCCGAACACAGCGGCAGGAAGAGCTCGAGGCCCGCGATGTCGAAGGTCGTGGTCGTGACGGCGAGCAGACAATCGTCCTTCGTGAACCCCGGCTCGCGCTTCATCGAAGTGATGAAGTTGGCGAAGGCGCCACGCTCGATTTCCACCCCCTTGGGCTTGCCTGTCGAGCCTGAGGTGTAGAGTACGTATTGGAGCTGCCCGGGCGTGGCCGGCTCCCAGGCCCAGGTCATGCCGTCGCTGCGCGAAGCCACGGCCTGTAGCTCTCGCCTCGAAATGACGCGGACACCTGCTGAGGCGTGGCTGACCAGCGGAGAATCGTCGGCGAGAACGAGCACGGCTGGCCGGGCATCGTCGATGACCATGCGCAGCCGCTCGAGCGGATGGGAGGGATCGAGCGGGACGTACGCCCCCCCCGCGCGGAGGGTCCCCAGCATGGAGACGAGCTCGAATGCGCCGCGGGAAAGGGAGATGCCGACCTTGCACTCGGGGCGGACGCCGAGCGAGCGAAGGAACGAGGCGACGCGTCCGGCACGAGCATCGCGCTCGGCATAGGTCCACGCCGCATCTGCAGCCCGAACCGCCGTATGCCCCGCGCGTCTACGCACCTGCTCGTCGAACTGATCGAGCACGTCCACCGGCTCGTCTTCGGGCTCTGGGCCACGCGCCAATTCGAGGACGCGACGTAGCCTTTCCGCCGCCTGGTTGGAACCCTGCGCGGTCGATGAGCTTTCCGATTCCATGGGTGGCAATCCATAACACAGGGCTGGCGCATGTTCCCGGCCACTCCGATGCTCCGGCCCGGAGTGCGGGGCCGGGCGGTCGCGGCTCGACGGGGTTGCTCGCGGCCTGCGCCCCCTCACGCCTCGCCGATACCTGCACTCACGACGCGGTTGCCTCGCGCTATCGCCGCCACCGAGCCACTACCACCTGCAGGCGGCCAAGCGCGCGACCGCACTCGAGGCCTTCGGGTCGTTCCCACCTTGCGCCCTCGCGGCGGCCGAACCTAAGCTTTCTGCCTCATGTCGCGGTGTCAATCGGGCGCTCGCTGCGACGGAGCGGGCGGATGAGATCCAGTCTCGGCGTACTGCGAGGCCGCCGCGTGGCGTGTCGCGCTTGCCATGAACCCCGACCGGAGCGCGAGCGCTGCCGCGGGGCGAGCGGCGTTCCGTCGTCGAACCGTTTCGCCCCCGACGCCGGCGGCGTGGCCGCTGCCCACGGTAGGGGCGCGGTTCGCGCGTCCTCTCGTTGGCGGGCTCGTGAGCCGCGCCGCTCGGCCGGGTCGTGGTCGCTCCAGCCGGTGTCACTGGCGCCAGCCTCCGCCCGTTTCTGCTCGCGCACCTCGACCGGTCCGCGGCCCCACGGTGGCCGCGATCTGATGGGGTTTCGCACCCGGTGCGTGCTCGTCGCGATCTCCTGCGCGCTGGTCGTCGGTTGCCGTCGGGACGCGGCGAGCGGTGAAACCAATCGCGGCTCGGGCGTCGTGAGGGGGTCGTCCGTGGGTCGAGCGGGTGGCGCGAGGGTGATGGCGGCGGTGCGCCTCGATGCGTTCGGACCGGGGCCGGAGCCAGATCGAAGCGCAGGCGCCGCCAGGAGTGACGGCGGAACGGGAACCGGCACCGACGGCACCCGGAGTCCCGGCGCCGTGGTCATGCGGCCCCGGCGCCAGGCAGCCGAAGGTGGAGGGGAGGTGGTCTGGCCGACGCACCCCATCACGCTGCCGTCAGGCAAGGTGTCCATCGTTCCGCTTGGCGATTCGCTCACCCAGGGGGGCCGCATCAACGGGGAGGTCAGCTATCGGTATCCGCTCTGGAAGAAGCTGGTCGACGCGGGCGCGAGCTTCGACATGGTCGGGTCGGAAACCGGTGGCTTCAACGGAGATCCATCGTGGCCCGACTACCGAGGCTCACCCTTCGACCGCGAGCACGAGGGCCACTGGGGGATCACGATAGACCAGGTGCGCGACAGCCTGCCCGGCTGGCTCGCGGGCTATCGGCCCGACATCGCGCTCGTGCTGCTCGGGACCAACGACGGTGACCACGGCGACCAGGTCGAAAACATGACGCTCGAAGCCGGGCAGCTCTTCGAGCGACTACGGGCCAAGAATCCGCACATCATCATCGTATGGGGGCAGCCGGTGGAGGCCTGGGATCCGTACCCCACCTTCCGTTCCTCGATGGAAATGCTGGTGGAAGAAATGACGGCGGAGACTTCTCCCATCATCCTCGTCGACCACTCCCCTGGCTGGGTGAGCGATCCCCATGCTCCGGGTACCCACACGATCGATGGGGAGCACACGAACCCGGCTGGGGACGAGAAGCTCGCCGCCAACTGGATGACCGTGCTCCGGCCACTGCTGCGGATCAACTGACCACCGACCCCCGAGGACCCCGATGCCCGAGTTCATTTTCGCCATGCACCGCGTCACCAAGGTGCACCCGCCAGACAAGAAGGTGCTCGAGGACATCACGCTGGCGTTCTACTTCGGGGCCAAGATCGGGGTCATCGGGGCGAACGGGTCGGGGAAGAGCTCGCTGCTCAGGATCATGGCGGGCGTGGACACGGACATCTACGGGGAGGCGGCGCCGTTCCCCGGGATCAAGGTCGGCTATTTCGCTCAAGAGCCGGACCTCGGCGCTGCGCGGACTGTGCGCGAGGCGGTGGAGCTGGCGGTCAAGCCCACGCGGGATCTCCTGGTCCGCTTCGAGGAGATCAGCGCGCGGTTCGGCGAGCCCCTGGACGACGACGCGATGGCCGCGCTGCTCGAGGAGCAGGGCAAGCTCCAGGACCAGATCGACGCGGCGGACGCGTGGAACCTCGACCAGGTGGTCGACGTGGCGATGGACGCGCTCCGGCTCCCGCCGGGCGACGCCGAGATCGCCCACCTCTCCGGTGGGGAGAAGCGGCGGGTCGCGCTCTGCCGCGTGCTGCTCGAGCGGCCGGACCTGCTGCTGCTCGATGAGCCCACCAACCACCTCGACGCCGAGAGTGTCGCCTGGCTCGAGCGCTTCCTGCACGACTACCCGGGCACCGTCGTCGCCGTGACCCACGACCGCTACTTCCTGGACGACGTCGCCAAGTGGATCCTGGAGCTGGATCACGGGCGGGGCTACCCCTACGAGGGCAACTACTCGGGCTGGCTCGAGCAGAAGGCGGCGCGCCTGGAGGCCGAGGAGAAGCAGGAGAGCGCGCGCCAGCGCAAGCTCAAGCGCGAGCTCGAGTGGGTGCGCGCCTCGCCGCGCGCGCGGCAGGCCAAGAGCAAGGCGCGCCTCGCCGCCTACGAGGATCTGGTCGCCGCCTCCAACGCCGTGCAGCGCGACGCGGCCGAGATCAGCATCCCGCCCGGCCGCCGCCTGGGCGACCACGTGATCGAGGCGGTGAGCCTCCGCAAGGGTTACGGCGAGCGCCTGCTCATCGACGACCTGAGCTTCCGCCTGCCGCGGAGCGGCATCGTGGGCGTCATCGGCCCCAACGGCGCTGGCAAGACCACCCTGTTTCGCATGCTGGTCGGCGCCGAGCAGCCCGACGCTGGCGAGCTCAGGATAGGGGAGACGGTGGACATCGCCTACGTGGATCAGAGCCGGGAGGCGCTCGGTGGCGACCGGAACGTGTGGCAGGAGATCTCCGGGGGCGAGGACGTGATCTCGCTCGGCAAGCGCGAGGTGAGCTCCCGCGCGTACTGCTCCTGGTTCGGGTTCCGCGGCAGCGACCAGCAGAAGCTCGTCGGTACCCTCTCCGGCGGGGAGCGGAACCGTGTGCACCTGGCGAAGCTCCTGCGCTCGGGAGGCAACGTCCTCCTGCTCGACGAGCCCACCAACGACCTCGACGTCGACACCCTGCGCGCGCTCGAGGAGGCGCTCCTCGGCTTCGCCGGTTGTGTCGTCGTCATCAGTCACGACCGCTGGTTCCTCGACCGCATCGCGACCCACATGCTCGCCTTCGAGGGCGACAGCACGGTCGTCTGGTTCGAGGGCAACTACCAGGCCTACGAGGCGGACCGGCGGCGCCGCCGCGGGGTCGCGGCGGATCAGCCGCACCGCATCAAGTACAAGCCGCTGACGCGGTAGCGCGCCAGCCGCGAGGCCATCCGGCCGCCGCGGCGCTACTCCACCTTGGATCCAGCCGCCGCGAGCGACGCCCGCACCCAGCCCGTGAACACCGCGCGGAAGTCCTCGGGGAAGGCGTGTGCGGTCGCGTCCTCCACCAGGCGCAGCCGGGTTCGGGCGCCGACGCGTTCGCCCGCGGCGCAGTACTGCCGCGTCGTCTCCACGGTGGAGCCCGCCTCGCCGGCGGCCGCGTCGCAGCGGAGGATCAGGCGCGCGTGGGCGGGCGTCGGGACGACGTCGTCGAGCGTCACCTTCGTCGCGGTGCCGGGCGAGAGCAGCAGCACGCCGGCGAAGCGCTCGGGGTAGCGGAGGGCGAGCTCCCCGGCGGCGGCGCCGCCTTGCGAGAAGCCGTAGAGCAAGAGCGGGCCGCGCGCCCCGAGCTCACCACTGTGCCGCGCGAGCGCGGCGTCGAGGCGCGCGAGATCGAGCTCGGCGCTCTCCGACCAGCGGAAGCGCCGCTCGCCGCTCGGCAGGGTCCCGTCGACGGCGACGATCGCGATCCCGAGCTCGTCGGCGAGGCGCTGCTCGCGCGGGCCGATCTCGCCGCGCGAGTGGATGCCATGCAGGTACAGCGCCACGGGCAGCGGCGCGCCGGGCGCGCGGGCCCGCGGCAGCGCGATCGGATCCCGGTGCGGGGTGGAGAGGGCCCAGGACTCGGCCGCCGCCACCAGGAACGCGCGCAGCTCGGGCCAGCGCGCGTCGTGGCGGAGCGGCGCGAGCGCGGGGTCGGCCTCCGAGCGTTTGACGGGCGCGCCCTCGGTGAGCGCGGCCTCCTCGAGCCAGTAGAGCGCTGCGTCGAGCTGCCCGGAGCGTGCGAGCCGGGCCGCGTGGTCGTAGCGCGGCCGCCCGGGGCCGTCCGGGCGCCGCGGCGCGCTCGCCGGCGGGGGGAGCGCGAACGGCCGCGCCGGCGGCGAAGGCGGCGGGAACGCGGCCCTCGCCGCGCGCCAAGCGCCCTCGATCGCCCCGACCAGCGCGCCCTGCGCGGCGTCGTCGCGGCGGCCGAGCAGCAGCGACCAGGGGAAGAAGTCGAGATCGTGGAGCAGGAGCGCGGCGCGGTCCGGCCCCTCGGGGACGAGGCGCGCCCGGAGCAGACGGTGGAGCGGCAGCACCCGCGCCTCCACGCCCGCGTCCAGCGCCGCCTGCCGCGCGCAGAGCCGCCGATTCGTGAGCAGCAGCTCGCCCCCGCCGTCTGCCAGTGCGTCGAGCCGCAGCGGCTGCTCGTCGGGCGCGAGCGCGCAGGCCGCGCGGAGCGCGGCCGGCACTGGTAGCGCGGGCTCGCCCGGCGCGGCGCTCGCGCTCGGCGCGGTACTCGTGGGCGGACGCGCCCTCGCCCCCTGCTCGCCGCCCGGAGTCGTCGCCGCCGCCGAGGCCGCCGCCCCGGCCCCGCCCGCTGCCCCCGTCCGCCGCGCGCAAGCGGCGCCCGCGACGAGCAGCAGCGACGAAAGGAAGACGAGCAGGCAGCGGCGCACGAGCGATGGGGCGACGCTACCCGGTCAGGCGCCGAGTCGCCAGGGCTTGGCTGGCAGCTGTTCGTGATTGCACGCATGGACGGCGAGCGCCGGGGAGAGGGGGACGGGAGCGGGAGTGGGGAAGGGATTCGGCATCGGGAGCAGGGGAGGGGGGTGTGGGTGGGGTTCGGAATCGGGGAGGTGACCCTTGGCCGCTACCGGATGAGGCGGCTGAGCATGTTCTTCAACCGCACACCGAGCTCCAGCACCTGCGCGACCTGGACCGAAGAGCAGGCCCCCAGGGCGCCAGCGATCTCGACCGCCGCGCAGGCCTCGCAGCACTCCGCCAGCGCGATGCCGTAGGCCCGGCTCTTGTCCGCCCCGGTCTGTCGCGCGGCGCCCTCCGCCGTGTTGAGCGCCGCGCTGGCGGCGCTCTTCCGCGCCTGCATGCGCAGATGTGCGTCACGGATCCGGGCCGATCCGACCACCTTCACCAGCTCGAGCGCGACCTGATAGGCGATGAGACGATGGTGAGGGAGCAACGACGAGGCTTCGGGGGGATTCATGCCCCCACCCGGCGCAGGCCCCGTGACAGCGCCCCTTCGCCTCCCCCGTCAAACACCGGCGCTGGCGCGGGGCGTGCGCCAATCAACAGGAAT
>CAYVRP010000144.1:0-14084 GCA_964454025.1 uncultured Polyangiaceae bacterium
CGGGCGGCGCGCTGGCGGGTGGTGCTCAGACGGGCGGCGCGCTGGCGGGTGGTGCGGAGACGGGCGGCGCCGAGACGGGCGGTGTTGAGACCGGCGGTGCGGCGACGGGCGGGATGTCCACCGCGGGCGGTGGCGGCGCGGGCACGGGCGGCGCCGGCGGCGCGAGCGGCTCCTTCGAGCTCGACTGCGGCCCTATCGGATGGGCCGTCGAGGCGCACGGCCCGCCCGCGAACCGGGTCAACTACGTCATCATCGGCGACGGGTACACCGCGGCCGATCTCGTCGCCGGGGGCACCTTCGAGCAGCACATCGCCAGGGCGATGAACAAGCGCTTCAGCGTCCCCATCGGCGAGGTGTACAGCCGGTACCGCCGCTTCGTGAACATCTGCGCGCTCAAGCTCGAGAGCAGCGGGTCGATCTGCGGGGGTAGCCCGCTCGGCTGCTGCGGCGACGACCAGAGCCGCCTCGCGGAGTGCGACAACCGGGAGGTGAACGCCGCCCTCGCCGCCAACCTCCCCGAGAGCTTCGTCGTCGACTGGCGAGCGGTGGTCCTGAACGGTTCGAGCTGGTGGAACACGGGCTCCGCCACCATGCTCTGGTCCGGCGGCCACCCCGACGCGGGCGGCGCCGCTCTGCACGAGGGTGGCCACGGCTTCCACCAGCTCGCCGACGAGTACACGGGCAGCGGGAGCGGCTGCACCCAGGAGTACGCGGAGGTCAACTCGACCGCCGATCCGACGACGACCGCGGGCAAGTGGGATCGCTGGCTCGGCTACGATCAGGCCGGTGCCACCGGGTTGCAGACGACGATCGAGGGCAGCCGCTACTGCACCGCGGGGCAGTACCGCCCCTCGGACAACTCGATGATGAACATGCTCTTCGGCGACGATCCGAACACGAGCTTCAACTCGGTGTCTCGCGAGCAGATGATCTTCACCATCTGGCGCGCGGTGGAGCCAGTCGACGAGGCGATCCCCCCCGCGGGCGCGGTGTCGAGCCCCGGCACGCTCACCGTCCGCGTGATCGATCCGGCCGTGATCGACGTCGACTGGGCGGGCGACGGCGCCCTCGTCGTCGCCAGGGGCGGGGAGTCGTTCGACGTCGGGGCGCAGGGGCTCGCGGCCGGAGCCCACACCGTCACCGCTCGGGCCTACGACAACGCCGGTGACGACCTGGTGCGGTACCGCGACCGCACCTGCCCCGAGGCGGTCACCAGCCACTACTGCGCGCGTACGGCCTGGAGCCGCTCGGAGCAGATCGTGACCTGGACGGGGACGGTCCCATGAGCCGGCCCCCGCGCCCTCGCGCGCGGCGCCTCCTCCAGGTCGGTGGCGCCGCGCTGCTCCTCGCCGGCGCCGGGCTCTACGGCGGACTGCGCCAGCGCGCCGGGGCCCCGGCCCGGGGCTGCGAGGAGCCGGTGCGGCGCGCGCGCGACGACGGGACCGTCGCGCGGGCGGCGCCCCGCCGCGCCCCCGTCCTGGCCGCGCGCGGCGCGCCGCGGCCAACCGGGCCGGAGCTGGCGAGCGACGGGGTCCCCATCATGGGGCCGGGCACGAGCGACAGCACCGCCGATGGGCCGCGGCACCCGCACCCCATCACCCCGGCGCACCGCCGCCTCTTCCGCGAGAACGCCCTGCTCGCCGAGCTCAACGGCGCCGTGGACGGCAGCGACGCGGCGGGGCTGCGCCGGTTGGCGGAGCGGTACCGCGCCGAGTTCCCCGAGGACGCGCAGCAGCTCCAGGCGGGCTATTTCCTCATCGCGGACTGCCTGGACGGCGCCGGAGTGGACACTCGTGCCCGGGCCGAGCGCTACTTCGCCGAGGAGCGTGCGTCGCTGCTCCGCCGCTACGTGCAGCGCCACTGCCTCCGGTGAACGGCGGGAGCGCACCCTTCAGCGCGCGGTGCCCGCGAGCTGCTCGAGGAACTCCATGGTGGCGGCGGCGAAGTAGCCCTTCGGGAGGGCGCGGCCCACCGACGCCGTGAAGGCGCAGAAACGCGTGCGGGGGCCGGTGCAGGCGTACTCGACGCAGTCGTCGTCGGCCTCCATCCCCGCGAACGCGAGGGGGGTGGGATCGGGGCCGCAGCCGTTCTGGGCGAGCCAGAAGTCCCGCTGTTCGAGCCCGAACTCGAGCGGAAAGTCGGCGTCGCCGCGCCCGTGGTACGACCACTCGGCGACGGTCCCGTTGCAGCGAGGCGCGTCGTCGCCCGCGAGCGGCAGATAGTAGGGGGTGTTCGCGTGCACCGGGACGACGGCATCGAACCGATCGCTCGCGTAGCAGCCGAGCACGGCCGCGAACTCCCCGCCCCAGCCCCAGCCGACGGCGGCGCGGTGCGACGGGCGCAGACAGCGCTCCTCCTCGAGGTGCCGGAGCAGTTCGCGCACGAAGGCGAGATCCTCCGTGCCCCCGTAGTAGTCGGTGGTGGGCCCGTTCTGCCAGCCCGCGGCCACGGAGCCATCGGTCCACTCGCGCACCAGCGCGTCGGGGTAGACGAATATGGTGGAGCCCGGCGTGGCCGCCGCCTCGAGGCCGAGCTCGTCGCGGATCTGCGCCCCGGTCCCGTCGCGGGCGTGCAGGCCCAGCACCAGGGGGTAGGCGCGCGCCGCGTCGTAGCCGTCCGGGACGGAGAGGAAGAAGCGCCGGACCTGCCCGCCCCAGAGCAGCGTGAAGTAGCCCTGCTCGCCGCCGGAGACGCAGCCCGTCGATCCGGTCCCCGCGCTCCCCGCCTCGGCGACGGTGCGGCGCTCCGCGCCCACGTAGACCGTGCGCCCCGGGTCGCAGCCCGGCGAGAGCGCGACGCTCGTGCCGAGCAGCGCCCGCGCTGCCCGCGCGCGCCCGCGGCCCCGGGCGCGGCTCACGGCGTCGTCGCCTCCCGGGAGCAGGCCTGCCGGACCCGCGCTGCTTGCGGCGACCGCGGCCAGCGCGCGAGGAATTGCGCGGCCTCGGCGCGCGCGGCCGCGCGGCGTCCCGCCGAGCAGAGCGCCAGGACCCGGGCGGCGGCGTGCTCCTCGGCGAGCGCGCCGCCGCCGAACCGTCGCTCGTATTGGTCCAGCAGCTCCAGCGCCCGCCCGGCCTGGCCCCGGTTGGTCGCCGCCTGGGCGCTGGCGATGAGCGCCGTCTCCGCTGCGAGCTCACCGGGCGCGCGGCGCGCGGCCGCGCGTGTCGTCGCCGGCGGCGCCGGGCTGCTCGGCGCCGCGACGATCGCCGGGGGCGACGGTTCGTTCGCGGGTCGCGCCGGGGCGGCCCGCGCCGTCAGCGGCGCGGTGGCCGCCGTCTCGGGTGGCGGCGCCTGCGCGCTCGTCCCGGCGCGCCGCGCGCTCCAGGCGAGCGCGGCCGCGCCGCCGGCCGCCCCGAGCACCCCCGCGGCGGCGAGCAGCGCCACGAGCGGGCGGCGCCAGCGTGGCGCGTCACTGGCCCTCTCGGTGGCGGCGAGCGCGCGCTCCACCCGCCAGCGGACCCGCGCGCGGTTCGCCGCCGCCGGCTCGAACGCGCCGCGGGGGGCCTCGATCAGCGCGCGCGCCCGCTCACCGAGCTCGGCCTCGCTCACGCTTCGCCTCCTCTCTTCGCGGGGCGCCGGCGCCGTCGCTCGAGCGCGCGCTCGCACTCCGTCCGCCCGCCCCGGCGCCGCCAGTAGGCCGTGTTCACGTTGACGCCGAGCGCCTCGGCGGCTTCGGGCACGGTGAACCCCTCGATGTCGACCATCACCAGCACGGCGCGCTTGCGATCGTCGAGGGCATCGAGCGCCCCCTCCAGCTCGGCGACGGCCTCCCTCCGCGCCAGCGCCTCGTCGGGGGCGTCGCCACCAATCGCGCGGCGCTCGACCAGCTCCGTGACGTCGCTCGTCGCGTCGAAGCGGAAGCGCCAGCGCCGCAGGCGGCGGCGGTGGTTCCGCGCGACGCGCAGCACGATCCCGAAGAGCCAGGTTTCCACGCGCGACCAGCGGGCGTCGTAGGAGCCCTGGCGCCGGTGCACGACCAGGAAGACGTCCTGGGCGGCGTCCTCGGCGACGGCTTCCGGGACGCCCAGCCGACGGAGGTTGCGCCAGACGAAGCCGAAGTGGCGCTCGTAGAGGGTGCGCTGTTGCTCCCGCGTGAGCCCGCGACCGAGCCCGTGCGGCGGCGCCGGGGGCGCGGGCTGACGCTGAGGGGCCGGGGTCACGTCCATGGATGGCCGGGCGAGGTCGGTCCCGTGGCACGCGGCGGGGTCGCGGGGCCGTGCCCCTCAGAATCCCAGCTCGACGGCGAGCCCGCCACCGACCCCGAGGCGCGCCGGACGATGCAGCACGCCCACGTTCTCGATGGCGAATCGCGGCCGAACGAGGGGCCGAGCGGCCTCCGCCGAGCCGCGCAGGGCCACCCGGCGGGTGAGGCGAAGCGCCACCCCCGCCTCGGCCCGCACCGTCCCCCAGGTCGCCGCGGCGCGCGCGGGGTCGGACATGCCGAAGCCATGCGCTCGCAGGTGGGTGGCCCCGAGCGCCGCGCAGCCTTCCAGGCGCACGAGCCCACCACCCGGTCGCCCGCGCAGGCACAGCGCGGGTGAGGCGGCGAGCATCCACAGCTCGGCGCCCATCCGTGGCTGCTCCACGCTGGTCACGGTCGCGGGAAGCCAGGCTTCCAGCCGAAGCTCGAGCGACGCGGTTTCGCGGGCGGCCCCGAGATGCAGCCCCGGCCCGGCCGCGGCGCCGGGCAGCATCCCCGCGCCGACGAGCACGGCGCCCCGGGCGAGCCAGGACCCGGCCCGGTCGGGCGCGGACGGCGGGGGTGGCAGCGGTGGCGGCGCGGGGGGCGCAGCGGCCGCGGGCTCCGGCGCGGGAGGGCGCGGCGGCGCGGCGGGCTCCGCGCCGGGCGCGAGCATGAGCGCCAGCACCAGCGCCGCCGCGTGCGCCACCTCGGCGCAGTCCTCGCCCGTCAGATGGCGCTCGCCGGCGACACCGCCGCGCAGCGTGTCCAGCGTGGCCTCGTATGGGCCGTCTCCCCGCCGCACGACGACCACGGTCGCCAGGAGCTCCGGGCCCGGGCTCGGCGCCGCGCCGACGATCGCCAGGACCTCGGCCTCCACCACCGGGGCCGGGGGGCAATCGCTCGGCGCCGCCCAGCCGAGCACGAGCGGCGGCCGCCGCCGCGCGGCCGGCTCCGCCTGCGCACCGCTCGTGGCTCCGACCAGGGCGAGGGCCGCCGCGACCCCACACCATTGCGCGCACCAGCTCAACGTCGATGACCCCGCGCCGCGCGCCGCAACCCGCGCCGCACCGGGGAGTATCGGCGGCAACGCCGCCTCCGGCAACGCTCGACGCCGCCCGCGGGCACGCCTGGCCGCCGCGGCGCCGTCGCGCGCGGGCTCGGCGCCCACGCACTCGACGGATCCGGGCCGAGCACGCCGCTCCGAGCGGCGCGCGTGCTCGGCGCCCGCGCCGCCGGCGTCAGGGGATCTCCCGCACCTCGCCCGAGACGCAGCCGAAGAGGAGCCGCACCCGCGCGGTGACGTCGCCCTTCATCTCGTCACAGGTGGCGGAGCACAGCACGACCTGGTCCCGATCGTCGAACCGCCAGGCGCCGGTGCAGTCGCCGACGTCGTCGGGCGAGACGAGCCCGGCGCCCGCGCTCGACTGCAGGGTGAGGTTCGGCTTCCTCGGATCGAGCACCTGATCCGCGGGGGCTGGGGGATGGCGTAGGTGCCGTGGCCGATCTGGCCGATGATCTGGGCGAGCCGGCCCCGGAGCGCGGCGGAGAGATCGGGCGCCTCGGACGTGTCCGAGGTGGCAGCAGTCGGGGCCCGGGAGCGCGTGACGCCGTCCCGCTGCCCGAGGCCGCTTCCGAGAGCCACGACCTCGTGTCCTCGCTCGTGCCGACCGCGCGTTCGCTGCCCGGCGACCCGATGATGAAGGTCCGGACCCGCTCCCGCCCGCAGGCGCGACGGATCTCCCCGACTCTCGGCCGGGGATCGACCGCGTCCCGAACCCGGCACGGTGCCCGTGCGCTCGCGCGAGGAAGTCGGTTGTCCGTCGAAGACGAGCAGCAGGGACCTCTCCTGGCTCGTCTCGTCGGGGACGAGGTCCTCCTCGAGCGCGTACCGGTAGGCGTCGTGGGTCGGATTTCCGCTGCCCGTGTTCACCTCGTCGGCGCGTCTCCTCGATCGCCGCGCGCGGCGCGGAGCCAGCCGCCCCGACCACGGCGATGGGCGGGAGCGCCGCGTTGCGCACGCACTCCGTGATCGGTCGCGGTCCGCCGCGCTCACCGGTGTCGTCGAGGTGGCGGCAGAGCAGCACTCCCGCGGCCGGGGCGGGGTCGAGGTCGCCGCCGGCGTAGAGCAGGGCGGCGCGCGTGACCGACCATTTCGAGTCACGGCTGCCCGGCGCGGCGTCCTCCACGGACCCGCTCAGGTCGACGACCAGCTCGAGGACCGCCGAGACGAGCTCCCCCTCGCCGGCCCAACTGGCGCGGGAGCCGTCCTGGATCCGATCGTGCTTCACGGACCGCCCGATGCTTCCCCCGTTCAGCGCCGTGCCCATCGAGCCCCTGGCCCAGACCGATCCGCCGCCGTCGATCTCGTTGCCGGACTGCTCGTCGTCGTTCGGGCCGCAGGCTGCCGCGGCGACGATCACGGGCACGCCGAGCTCCCAGGAGTCGATGTTCATCGTCATGCTGCTCCTCGGGTTCGGCGTTCGGGGGCCTTTCCCCGCCGAACCCAGGGCTTGGTGGTCGGGTTGTCTCTTGACGAGCCAGAGACTCCCCGCGGCAAGGAAGCGAGGTGCGGTAGGCCCGTGGCCCGGCAGCGATCGCGCGGCGCGTCATGATCGGAGCGGGCAGAGGGCTGGATGGACCGCGGGTGGCGGGGCGGTGTGCAGGTGGAGTCGCCTCGTGGCCGTCGAGCGCCGCCTCGGCGCGTGACCCGCTCTCGCTTCGCGCGGACGGTGCGCGCCCGCCGCTCGGGTCCCCGCTCGAGGTCGCGCGGCGGTGACCGCCTGGACGGCGCCGCCGCTCCCCGGACGGCGGATTTCGCCATGCTCCCGCTCTCCGGCGAGCGGGACAGCGCTTCGCGGGCCAGTGGCGCTCGCTCCTGGTCGAGGGTGACCACCGCTCTCGACCTCGACTCGCCGTTCGACGGTGGCGCGCGGCGCTGGCCGGCGGGCGTGGTCGGGGTATCTCGTGCGCCGGCTTTGTGGTAGACTCATCGCCCAGGGGCGTGCCAACAAGGCTAGGCATGAAAGTCCAGTCGGAGGAAGGCGCGCCCCGGGACTCCTTCGACACCGCTCCCCGCCACGCGCTCCTCGAGCCCCGGCGTCCCTTCGTCCTGCTGGTGCTGGTGCTCCTGGCGGCCGTGGGCAGCTCCACCGCCGTCGGCGCCCTCGGGCTCTTCCGGCTCGACCGGACGATCCAGCACGTGGGCCAGCACGACATGCGGCGGCTCCTCGTCGTCACCCACGTGCGCCGCCTCTTCCGATCCGAGCTCCTGCTCCTGGAGCAGGAGCGCCGGGGCGGTTTCGCGCCGGGCGACGCGGGGGTGGAGGAGCGCCTCCGCGCCATCGAGGCCGAGCGCGGGGCACTGCTCGACGAGCTGGCGGGGCTGGTCGAGCCGTCGGAGCAGCGGGAGCTGGCGGAGCTCCGGCGACAGCACGACCTCGGGCGTCGCCTCGTCGAGCAGGGGTCCCAGCCCTGGGAGCCGGCGATCGCCGCGCTGCTGGCGGCGACCGACGTTCACCTCACGCAGGTTGCCGGCCGGGCGCGGACGCAGGTGTGGTCCTCGCTCCTCCTGCTGCTGACGGTGTCGTCGGGCAGCGCCGTCCTCGCGCTGGTGCTGGGGCGGGCGGTCACCCGTCGGATCCGCCGGATCCAGCGCGGTCTGGCCGACCGGAGCCGACAGCTCCTCGCGGTGGTCGACTCCGCCCCCTCGCTGCTCACCATCATCGCCCGCGATGGCCGGCTCGCGTTCTTGCCGGAGAAGGCGAGCCGCTTCCTCGGTGTGGCCGAGGCCCGGCTCGCGGCGGACCCCTTCGCCTGGCTGCGGGAGGAGAGCCGGGCGCGGGTGTCCGCCGCCTTCGCCGAGATCCTGCGGTCGGGGCAGCCCTCCCCGGTCATCGAGGTCGAGGGGGTCCGGGACGACGCGACCCACTGGCACGCCTCGGTGTCGCTGACGCGCCTCGACTCGCACGAAGGCTCGGGGGTCCTGGTCCAGATCCTCGACGTCACCGCCCAGCACGAGGCCGAGCAGGCCCGCGTCGTGCTCGAGGCTCAGCTCCGCCAGAAGCAGAAGATGGAGTCGGTCGGGCACCTCGCGGGCGGCATCGCCCACGACTTCAACAACCTGCTCACGGCGATCATCGGCCATGCGTCCCTGCTCGAGCTCGACGTCCCGCCGGGCGGCCCCTTGCGCCCCTCGGTGGAGGGCATCCTCGCCGCCGCCCATCGCGCCGCCGAGCTCACCCGGCAGCTGCTCGCCTTCTCGCGCAAGCAGGTCCTCTCCCCGCGCCCGGCGGACATCGGGGAGATCGTGACCCGGATGGAGGGGCTCCTCGCGCGCACCCTCGGCGAGGACGTGCGTCTCACGGTGGACGTCGCCGCTGGCCTCTGGCCCTGCGCGGTCGACGTGGGCCAGGTGGAGCAGGTGATCATGAACCTCGCGATCAACGCCCGCCAGGCCATGCCCGACGGGGGCAGCCTGGTGATCGAGGTCGTGAACGTGTCGCTGGACGAGGAGGCGGCGGCCTGCCGGCCCGGGGCGAGGCCCGGCGCCTTCGTGGAGCTCAGCGTCAGCGACACCGGCGTGGGGATGTCCGCGGCGGTGCTGCAGCATGCCTTCGAGCCCTTCTTCACCACCAAGCCGGTGGGGGTCGGCACGGGGCTCGGGCTCTCCGTGGTGCAGGGTGTGGTCCAGCAGCAGGGGGGCCTCATCAGCGTCTACTCGGAGCCCGGGCAGGGGACGACGTTCCGCATCCTGTGGCCGGCGGTGGAGGGCGTGGCCGAGGCGCTCCCCGCGCCGCCCGCGGCGGCCCCGCTGGTGGGCGGTTCGGAGACCGTCTTGCTCGTGGAGGACGACCCGCTGGTGCGAAGCTTCGCGACGCGGGCCCTGCAGCGACAGGGCTTCCGCGTGATCGACGCCGCCTCCGCCGAGGAGGCCGAGGCCGTGCTCGCCGAGGGCGCCGCCGCCGTCCGGCTACTGGTCACTGACGTGGTGCTCCCGGGCAAGGGCGGGCGGGAGCTCGCGGCCGACCTGGCGGCCCGGGCGCCCGGCGTGCCGGTGCTCTTCTGCTCGGGGTACACCGGTCGCCTCGCGACCCTCGGCGGGCGCCTCCCGGAGGGTGCCCGCTTCCTGCAGAAGCCGTACGACGCCGCCAGCCTGATCACCGCGGTGCGCGCGGCGCTCGACGGGGCCCCGTCCTCCTCGCCGGGCTGAGCCGCTCTCACCGCCGGCGCGTCGCGAGCATCACGCCGAGGTTGGGTGCGATCGGGGGCCGCGTTCGCGGCGGCGCTTCGCCGGGAACGGGCGCGGCCGGACCGTCATCAGCCCCGCCGCGCCGCGAGCGCGGTCCTCACGGCGTGGAGCAGCTCCTCGCTCCGGAAGGGCTTGGCGATCGCGGCCTGGAACCCGAAGGCGCCGGGCTCGGACAGGACGGTGTCGTCGGCGTAGCCGCTGCTCACGCAGGCAACCAGGTGCGGATCGAGGCGCCGCAGCGCGGCCAGGGCCTCGACGCCGCCCATGCCGCCGGGCACGGTCAGATCCAGGATGACCAGCTCGATCGGCGTACCCTGGGCGCGGTGCTCGGCGACGATCGCGACGGCCTGTTCACCGTCGGGCGCCGAAACCACCTGGTGTCCGGCTCGCCGGAGCATCTCCGCGGCGAGCGCTCGCAGCCCCGGATCGTCGTCCATCACCAGGATCCGCGCCGTGTCGCTGGCGGCGGGGGCCTCGGCTTCCGCGGGGCGTTCGGCGGCCACGTCGCCCTTGACGGGCAGCCAGATCGTGAAGGTCGTGCCCTGACCCGGGGTGGAGGCCACCTCGATGTGCCCCCCGTGGCGCTTGACGATGGAGTAGCTGATCGCCAGGCCCAGGCCCGACCCCTGCTGCTTGGTGGTGAAGAAGGGGTCGAACACTCGATCGAGGATGCTTTCGGGGATGCCGACCCCGCCGTCCCGGAAGGCGATGGTGAGGTACGACCCTTCTGGCAAGGGGACGGAGGTGGGGCCGGCGATGGACCGCGGCTCGGCCCGGATGGCGAGCGTACCGCCGAGGGGCATGGCCTGGCGGGCGTTGATCAGGAGGTTGGAGAAGACCTGGGCGAGCTGATCCTCGTCGGCGTGGATCACGGGCAGCTCGCCGACCACCGAGACGTCGCAGCGCACGTTGGAGCCCGAGAGCGAGAAGGTGCAGCACTCCCGGAGGAGCGAGGTCGCGTCGACGGGCCGCTTGACCGGGCTGCCGCCCTTGGCGAACGTGAGAAGCTGCCGGGACAGGCTCCGGGCGCGGTCGAAGGCGAGGAAGGCGCGGCCGAGGTATTCCCGCGCGGGGTGTTCGAGCGGGAGGGACTCCCGCGCCAGATCCATGAAGCCGAACACGGCGGCGAGCAGGTTGTTGAAGTCGTGGGCGATGCCGCCGGCGAGCACCCCCAGCGCCTCGAGCTTCTGCCGCCGCGAGAGCTCCTCCTCCAGTTTCTTGCGCTGAGAGATGTCCTCCGACAGCCCCAGCACGCCGACGATGGCGCCGCTGGAGTCCCGCACCGGCGAGAGCCGGGCGTCGATCCAGCAGGGCCCGGTGGGGAAGGTCTCCACAAGCTCCGATGACAGCGTCCGACCGGTGGCGATGACGGCGCGCACCGCCCGGAGGTGCCGCTCGGCCATCTCCGGCGGGTAGAGCTCGGTGAGATGCTTGCCGACCACCTCCTCCCGGGGACGGGCGAACCGCGCCAGGGCCGAGGAGTTGACGTACTCGACGACGCCGCCAGCGCCGATGAGGTAGATCATCTCCGGCGACGACTCGGCGAGGGTGCGGTAGCGCTCCTCGCTCTCGCGCAGCGACTTCTCCATGCGCTTGCGCTCGGTGATGTCGCGGAGGATGTGCAGCACCGCGACGAGCCCCCCCTGGTCGCCGACGAGCGGGTCCGCCGTCACCTCCACCCACCGCCCGCGGAGCTCGAGCTCCATGCCCTCGCGCTCTCGCGACCGCTTCATGCGCTCGACCGGGCAGTCCGGGACCGGCGCGCTCGTGCCGTGCATCACCTCGAAGCAGCGGCGGCCCACGATCCGCTCGCACGGCTGGTCGAGGAGCACCTCCATCGCCCGGTTGCACTGGACGATGGTGTGGTCCTCGCGCAGGATGAGGATGCCGTCGTTGATGCCGTCGAAGGTCTTTCGCCACTCGAGCTCCGCCTCGTGCAGCGTCGCGTCCGCCGCCGGCCCCGGTCCCCCTCGTCCTGGCTGGGCTCGCGACATGGCCGTGGCCTGCACCCGTGCCTCCGTCGCGGACACGCGCCTGTCGCGCCGCCACGCCCGAGGTTTCAGGATAACATGGATCGGTCGCGCGCCGCTCCCCTCAGGCCAGCGCAACACCGAGGCCCCGCGACGGGGCCGCGCTGCCGGGTGCCCAGCACGCGGCGGCCTGTGCGGGCGCCCCCGCCGAGGCGCGCGCCCGTGGCGCGACCTCTCCGGTCCGGGCGACGACGCCGGATGACCCCTGGGGGTGAGCGGGCGCCGGGAGCCGCCGTGCTGACGGCGTGCGCCGCGCACCGCGCGGGGCGGAAGCGACCGGCTCGCGGAGGTCGCCGTGCGGCGCGGGGGGGCGCCAGGCGAGCCAGGCAGAGGAGCGACGACGAACCGGCGAGACGACGAGCAGATCACCGGCGTGGTGCGGGGCACGGCGGCGCTCGGGTTCGTCGACTTCGCCCCGGGGCCCCGTGCAGAGCGGTCCCGGTGGTGGGTGCGGCGACGTCGCCACCCACGCCGCGGATCCTCGCGCCGACCCTGTCGTCCGCGGCAGGGTCGGATCGGCGCCGAGCTCCAACCCGGCTGAGCCCCACGGTGCCTGGTCTTGGGCGGAGGCAGCCGCACCGTCACTGCCCCGGCGCGGCCCGATGGCGGCGGGCTCGGCGCTTCGCCCCGCTCCGCGGGCGAGGGGGGGCTGGCCAGGGGCGCTCCACGCCGCGACCAGACGTGGGCGTGCCCCCGGGCCACGGCGCGTCGCCGCGGGCCTCCGCCTGTGCTTGGATTGCGCCATGGCGCCCGCTTCCCCGCGCTCTCTGGCCGGCCTCGGCGAAGTCGGGACGACCCGCCCGCGCATCGGGCTGGTCATCAACGGCATCGAGGCCGAGTACCAGTGGGGGATGGTGGGGGCCGCGCTGGCCGCCGCGCGGAGCTCCGGCGCACTGCTCTACGTGCTCGCCGGGGGCGTCGTGTCGCCGCCCGACGCGGCGCCCCTCGTCGACAACGCCCTGTTCGACCTGGTGTCGCCGGCGACGCTCGACGCGGTCGTGCTGGTGTCGAGCACGATGGGGCACGCGCTCGGCCCCGAGGGGCTGGCGGCATGGTCCCGGAGGTTCGACCCGCTCCCGGTCGCCAGCATCGGGATCGACGTGCCGGGACGGCCGAGCTTCCTGGTGGAGAACGAGTCCGGGACGCTCCGGGCGACCCTGCACCTCGCCCAGCACCACGGCTACCGGCGCATCGCCTTCGTCGAGGGCGCGCCCGGGAGCCGCGAGGCCGCGGCGCGGCGCCGGGGCTACGAGCGCGGTCTGCAGGAGGCGGGGCTCGGGCTCGACCCGCGGCTGATCGTCCCCGGGGATTTCACCGTGGTCGCCGGGGCGGCCGCGGTCGCACGCCTGCTCGACGAGGAGCGCGTCCACGTGGGGGCGCTGGACGCGATCCTCACCGCCAACGACGCCATGGCCTTCGGCGTCATCGAGGAGCTCGAGCGGCGCGGGGTCAACGTGCCCGCGCAGGTGGCGGTGATCGGCTTCGACGACGTCCTGCTCGCGCAGGTGGGCCCGCCGCCCCTCACCAGCGTCCGGCAGCCCATCGAGCGCCTGGCGGCTGCTTCCATCCGCGCCGTGCTCGGCGCGGCGCGCGGGACGCCGGAGCCGGGCGGGGTGCTCGACACGGAGCTCGTGGTGCGGAGATCCTGCGGCTGCCAGCTCAGCACCGCGGTGGTGGGGGCGACCGGCGGCGGCCTCCGCTCCGCCTCGGAGGTCGCCTTGCTCGCCCACCGCGATCAGATCACCTCCGTGCTCGCCCGCGCCGCGCGGGGGCGCATGGTGGGGGCGGGCAGCGGCTGGGAGCAGCGCCTGTTGTTGGCCGCGGTCGAGGAAGCCCGCGGGGGCGGCGCTCACCTCGTCGGGGTCGTGGACGACCTGCTCACGCGCCTCACCCGCTGCGGCACCGACCCGATCGTGCTCGACGAGGTCCTGTCCACCCTCCGCGCCGAGGTCAACGCGGTGCTCGAGTGTGGGGCGGCTTCGCGGAGGGTCGAGGACGCCTTCCACGAGGCGCGGCGCACGCTCCACGATCAGATCCTGCACCGGCGGATGCACGAGCGCGCGGAGCTCGCCTTCGGGATGCAGAGCCTGGTCACCCTGTCCCGGCTGCTCCGCGCGCCGTCCGCCGTTGCGGCCTCGGCCGAGGACCTCGTCCGCCAGGCCCGCGCGCTCGGCTGCGACGCGGGGCTGGTCGCCAGCGTCGACGACGATCGCCGCACGGCGCGCAGCGTGATTCATTTCGATCGCGCCGGTGCCAGGTCGAGCCAGGCGTTCCCGCCCGAGCGGCTGTGGCCGGGCGGGGAACCCGACAGCGCCGCGAGCGGCTTCGTCGTGCACCCGCTCGTCGATCAGGACCGCCTCCTCGGCTTCTGCTTGTTCGCGATCGGGGCCACGGATGGGAGCCTGCACGAGCTCTTGCGCGAGATCGTCACCACGCCCCTGCGCCGCGGGACGGCGACGGTCCCCCCCTGAGCCCCGAGCCGGCGCGCCGGGCCGCGGCGGGGCGCCGGCGGTGGCCTCGGCAGCGGGATTTGCAGCGCCGGACCGGCGTGGCATCCCGCCGTCCCGAGGTCGACGCGTCCCGGGACACGGGCCATCGGGGGATGCTGTCCGCGGTCACCGTCCTG
>CAYVRP010000145.1:0-10664 GCA_964454025.1 uncultured Polyangiaceae bacterium
CCCTCGAGCGGTGATCCCCGCTGCCTCCAGCGGTGACCGTGACGCTCGAGCGGCGACCTCGCCGTCGCATGACCCTCGTCTCATCGCCGCGCCCGTTCGGCGGTGACTGCAATCCTGCAGCCGGAGGGGGAGAAGAAGGGCTTCTGCTCGTCGCGGTGGAGACGGGCCAGGCTGTGGGCAGTCGGTCGCGTGGGGTGGTTCCCGCGGCGACGTCCGCGACCTTCGGGCTCGTTGCTTTCGTCTTACGGAGCACCGCATGAAGACAGGACTGGACCTGGCTAGGGGCAAGGTGCCGACCTGCCCGCGCGTGCAGCGCTGGCTCGCGCCCATCGCCATCCTCCTCGCGGTCTTGCCGGCTTGCGGCGACGGATCGGGTGGGCAGACGGTCGACTCGTCCGCGAGCGGGGGGGGGACGGAGCCCGGAGCCGGCGGGGCATCCCCGGGTGGCGGCGCTCCGGGGACCGGCGGCGTGTCCTCGGGTGGCGCCGGCATCGGGGGCGCGATCGGCGGCGGGGGAGCGTTCGGGGGCAGCGGCGGGGCGGGCGGGGGCGGCGGGGGCGGGGGCGGGGGGGGCGGCGGCGCGGGGGCCGGCGGCGGGGGCGGGGGGGGGGGGGGGGGGGGGGGGGGGGTGGGGGGGGGGGGGGGGTTGGGGGGGGGGGGGGGGGGGGGGGGGCGGGGTGGGGGGCTGGGGGGGGGCGTGGGGGGGCAGCGGTGGCGTGAGCGGGGGTAGCGGCGGCGCGGTCGCGGGCAGCGGGGGCGCGCTGGAAACCGGCGGGGTGAGCAGCGGGGGCGTGGTCGGTGGTAGCGGCGGCGCGGTCGCTGGTAGCGGCGGGGAGGCCGCCGGCGCGGGCGGCGGCACCGCGGTCGGGGGAGGGGCGGGTGCCGGCGGCAGCGGCGGGACCGCCTGCGACGCGGTCGCCGCCGACGCCTACGAGGGCGAGCCCCGCACGATCCCGGGCGTCATCGAGGCGGAGGACTTCGACCCGGGCGGCTTCACCGACTCCACGCCGGGCAACCAGGGCGGCGCGTATCGCACCGACGTGGACGTGGACATCAAGGAGCTCGATGCCGGGTACGCCGTCGGCTGGATGACGGCGGGCGAGCGGCTCGACTACACCGTGAACGTCACCGTCGAGGCCGACTACCGCGTCACGCTCCGCGGGGGTGCCATCGAGGCAGGTCGCACCGTCGAGCTCTCCGACTGCGAGGCCCCGCTCACGGATCCGATCCCGATCCCCGTGGTCGCGGCTTGGGGCGAGGTGGCGGAGGTCACCGCGGGTCCGGTTCACCTCACCGCCGGCCTGCACGTGATCCGGGTCACGGTCGGGGCGAGCGACTCGCTCGACCTCGACTCCCTCTCGTTCGAGGAGGGATCGGCGGGAACGGGCGGCGCCGGCGGGACGGGCGGGACCGGCGGCGCCGGCGGGTCCGCGGGCGCGGCGGGCGCGCCGGGCACGGGCGGTGCGGCCGGGTACTCGCCCTGTCCGACCAGCGTCGACACCCCCTGCGCGATCCTGCCGCTCGGCGACTCGATCACGGAGGGCTTCGCGTCTTCTGGCGGCGGGTATCGGGTCGAGCTCTTCCGCCAGGCGGTGCGGAACGGCAGGAACATCACCTTCGTCGGCAGCCTCCAGAACGGCCCCAGCAACCCCACCGTGGAGGGGCGCACCTTCCCGAGGCAGCACGAGGGGCACGGCGGCTACACGATCGACAGCGACGCGGGGCACTCGGGGATCTCGGGGGCGATCACCAACGGCGCCCTCGACAACTACCACCCGCACGTCGTGCTCCTGATGATCGGCACCAACGACATCAACGGGAACGTCGACGTCGCCGGTGCGCCGGGTCGCCTCGGCAACCTGATCGACGACATCACCACCCGCGCCCCGGACACGCTGGTCGTGGTGGCGTCCATCATCCCCATCGACAATGCCGGCACCAACCAGCGCGTGCAGGCCTACAACGCCGCCATCCCGGAGCAGGTCAGCGCCCGCGCCGCCGCCGGCGCGCACGTCGTGTTTCTCGACAACTACGCCGCCTTCGCGGCCGACCCGAGCTATGCGTCCACGCTGATGGCCGACTACCTGCACCCGAACGACGCCGGGTACGCCGTGCTCGGCCGGTCCTTCTACGACGCCCTGCAGGCGGTCCTTCCGGCGAGTCAGGCGCTCGGCATGGACGCCGGATCGCCGGGTGATCTCGTCGACCTCACGCGCCTGGCCCTCGCCGGGCCGCGCGCCTCGGACGCCGCGCTCGGCGCGCTCGCGGGTCCGGGCCACGCCTCCATGCCCGTACCCGGCCGCGCGGGCCGGTGGGGCTCGCCGGCCTGGCTCTGAGCGGCGTCCCGTCCCGGTCCCGAAGCGCGGGAGGCCCGGGAGGCTCGCGCGAGCCAACCGCTCACGGCCGGGCGTGTCGGCTCAGCGTGGCCCAGCCGAGCTCGGCGCTGCCCCAGGTCATGCCGCCGCCCTCCTCGGTGCACAGCGTCACCTCGACGCCGTCGGCGCAGCTCGCGTAGGTGGAGCAGCCGTTCGCGTCCGCCGCGCTCGGGGCGCCCGTACACCGATCGAGCTCGGCCCAGCGCTCGAAGGTCCCGATCGCACCGAGGAAGGTGAGCGTGCCCTCGACGCCGTTCGGCGGCTGCTGCGCGCCGCCCTCGTAGGGCATGAGCGGATCGGCGGTGCCGCGGAAGGCGATCACGGTCACCGGCCGCGTGGGACGGCAGGGCTGCTCGTCGTCCACCAGGAGGTCGAACGCGCTGGGGGCGATTCCGGCGAAGACGTCCGCGGCGCTGCACGCGAGCTCGTAGGCCATCCCGCCGCCGTTGGCGACGCCGACGGCGTAGATCCGCGCCGGATCCACGCAGGCCTCCGCCTGGAGCTGCCGGACCAGGGCGCGCGCGAAGCCGACGTCATCGACCTCCCGGGAGGTGGTGCAGCAAGGGCCGAAGTTCCAGGCCCCCTCGAGGCCCTCCGGCCAGGCGACGAGGAAGCCCTCCCGCTCCGACACCTCGAGGTACCCCGAGTGCGCGGCCTCGCCGGCGGGGCTCCCGCCCAGGGTGTGGAAGTCGAGCACGAGCGGGACCGGCGTCGCGCCCCTGTAGGCCGCCGGCAGCCGGACGACGTAGCGCCGGGGCGTGCCATCGACCACCACCGTGCGGTCGTTGTCGCCGAGCGCCAGGGTGGTCGTGAGACAGCCGTCACCGGCGGGGCCTCCGCTCGCGCCGGCCGCGCCGCTCGCGTCGATCCCGCCGGCCCCGCCGCGCCCGGGGACGCCGCCTGCCCCGCCGGCGTTGCCGCCGTCGGGCAGGCGGCAGTGGCCGCCCTGGCAGCGGAACGCGCCGCCGAGCGCGGCGCAGTCCGCGGTGACCAGACAGGGCAGGTCGCAGAAGGCCTCCCCCTCCGCCGCCGCGCAGGCGGTCGTGGCGGCCTCGCACAGGGCGCCGGCGGCGAGCGGCGTGCACTCGTCCCGCGCCGCGCAGGGGCGGGTGCACACGCCGCACACGCAGGAGAGGCCTGCGTCGCAGCTCGCGTCGCACAGGCGGAGGAAGTTGGTCTCGCTCCCTGTCCGGGGCTCCATGCTCCTGCAGGCCGGCGCCCCGAGCAGGAGACACACCGCGAGCGCGCGGCGTCGCAACGCACCGCGCCGCCTAGGCCTCATCGCCGCCTCCCTGCTCCTGCTGGATCAGGCACTGGCCGACGTACAGCACGACCTGCGTGAAGCGATCTGGCACCGGGTGCGTGGCGTTGTAGGCCTCGACCTGCTCGCGGAGCTCGACGAGCGCGGTGCGGAGCCGCCCCAGCGTCTCGTACGCGGGTTGCTCCAGCGGGTGTCCGGGCCACACGTCGAGCGTGTACGTGCTCCCGCCGACCCGATCGGCGAGGCCGGGCGCGGCGCGGTCCTCGCGCAGCCGGCAGAGGATGGTCTTCGCCATGGCCTGGTAATGGTCGAAGATCGCGGCCTCCCACCCCACCGGCGATCCGAGCGGCACGTACAGGCTCGCGGCGCGGTAGAGCACGCCCGCCTCGTCGTCGGCGCGCTCGATCCGCGCCGACTCGACCAGCCGTGCGAGCGCGCGGTCGAGCTCCGCGCCCTCGAGGTGGGTCCGCTGCAGGAGCTCTTCGCGCGTGAGCGGACCCTCGCGGTAGACGATCGCCCAGACGAGCTCCTCCAGGCCCTCGCCCGAGCGGAGCGCCCGGAGCGCGCCGAGCTCATCGTCCGACACGGCCCGGTACACCACCTGGGATCCCTGGCCGGCCTGGAAGATCAGGCGGCTCTCGCACAGATCGTGCAAGACCCCGCGGAGCAGGACCTCGTCCTCGGCCGCGAAGGCCCGGAGCACCTCCGTCCGCGGGGTGATCCCGCGGCGGCGGATGAAGTCGAGCACCGCTTCCCACAGCGAGCGGCCCCGATCGACCGAGCTCTCGGCGAGCCGGCGGACCCGGCGCTGGTAGCTCCTGAGGCCCATGCCGAACATGTCGGCGCTCACCTTGCGGCTCACCCCCTGCCGCTCGAGCTCGCTCGCCTGATCCTGGACCACCTGATCCGCGAGCTGGGCCAGCGGTGCACGCCAGCCGCCCGAGGTCGCCAGCTGGGCGATGAGCACGGTGGTCTGGCGAACGATGGCCTGGATCAGCTCGACCGTCACGACAACCTCGGCGGGAACGCCCGCAACCCCTCCGGGGTACCCGCGCGGCAGCCCGGCCCGGGAGTGACAGGGGTGACGCCCCCCTCGAGCCCGAAGCGAAGGCGACTTCTCGTGGCGGCGGCAGTTCCCGACCGCGCGCAGGCGCGCGCCGGGTTCCTGGTCGTGGTGGCCCCTCCCCCAAGGGGCGGAACGGACGGGACCAGTGGCCGCCCATGACTCGGGCTCCGGGAGCACGGCGGGATCTGGAGCGTGTCAGCTCGAGCGCAGGACCAGGCCGTTCGGCCCGAGATCGCCAGCTTCCGTGACCGTTGGTCGGAGGCCGTGGTGGCAGGAGGGCTTCCGGCCACGAGGCCGCCCGGCGCCGAGACTTGGCGCTGACGGCGGGTGCCGGTGGCTACCGATCCCGGCGCGACCGCGGGTTCCCCCTTTCACAGCCCCAATTCTGGCGTCCTTCGTGATCGGTTCGAGCCTCCAGGTGGAATATCAGCGAGAAACGAACTGGCACTTTCGTGGTTGGTGCGTCGGCCGGCCCGAAGAGCTCCTTGCACCGGGCATGACGCTCGCAGAAAGCCGCTCACCAGCGCGTAGAGGAAGGCCACGTCTGGATGCTCGACGTTCGTCGTGCCGACGAGGTCGCCTTGCGGGCGGTGGGGGGGCGAAAAAACGTCCCTTCCCGGCTTCGCCCCATCGCGCGATGGGGGCGAGGTTCCAGTGCTAGATCTCGGAGAGCCACGGTACGGTGCCGCGCCGCGCCGCCGCGGGCGCCGCACCTCGATGATTCGCGAGCCGTCGCCGACGTCGCTCCACCCCACAGACGCTTGAAGCAGCAGCGAACCGCCCCTAAGGAGATCCGCCCATGAGCCGGCCATTCCCCCGCACTCCCTCCTCCTTCACGCCGATGCTGGTGACGGCGCTGGCCATGGCCTGCGGTCATACGGACCTGACGCTCGACGCGTACGAGAAGTCGAAGGCCGCGCCGCTCACCAGCGTTCCGGGAGGAGGCGGCGCTGGCAGCGGAGAAGCGTCGGACCTCCCCTTCCTGCCGTTCACCTGCGAAGCCGCCACGACGCAGCAGTACGACCCCTCTAACATGAAGACCTTCTCTGTGCCGGAAGAGGTCGCCGCCAGGGTCGAGAGCACGCTGGCGCTGATGGGCCCGGCCGAGAAGGCGCAGCAGATGATGGGGATCGACGGGTCGACACGGAACTACCGCGACATCGAGCGCAGCCCCGACGTTCAGGTCAATGGGGTCGGCGTCGTTCGCGGGTATCGGTACCGCGACGCGGGACGGGGCGTGAACCTCGACGCGGGCCAGGACAACCGGCCCGACGACAAGAACAACTTCGCCACGGTGTTCCCCACCGCCTCGGTGCGCGCGGCCTCGTGGGACGTGCGCCTCGAGCGGCGCGTGGGGGCGGCCATCGGCGACGAGACGGCGGGCTCCAAGAACAACATGCTGCTCGCCCCCTGCATGAACATCATCCGCCACCCCTTCTGGGGCCGCACGCAGGAAACCTACGGCGAGGACATGTACCACGTCGGCCGCATGGCCACCGCTCTGACGGTCGGCATCCAGGAGTACGTGGTGGCCTGCGCCAAGCACTTCGCGGCCAACAACATCGAGAAGGATCGCTCCAAGCAGAACGCGCTCCTCGACGAGCAGACCCTGCGCGAGATCTACGGGCGTCACTTCGAGATGGTGGTTCAGGACGGGGCCATCGGCTGCATCATGGCCTCGTACAACCTCGTCAACGGGACCAAGGCGACGCAGAACGAGCACCTGCTCCGGAGAGTGCTCAAGGCGCCGGTCGCGCAGGGGGGCATGGGCTACCAGGGCTTCGTGCTCACGGACTGGTGGGCCATGCCAGGAGATCAGAACGTTCCTGACGCCACGACGGCCCAGGCGGTGGCCACCGAGGCCGTGATCGCCGGCACCGACATCGAGGTGCCCTGGACGCTCCACTACACCGTGGACACGCTGGCGAACGCCGACCAACTCCTCGTCCAGGAGGCGGCCAGGCGCATCCTCACGCAGAAGTACCTGTTCGGGTCGGCCCTCGACACCGACCCCTGGAGCCTCAAGCCCCCGACCTCCACCCTGACGAACGGCTCGATCACGCCCCACGAGGGCCACGAGGCGCTGGCCGAGGAGGCGGCGATCAAGTCGGCCGTGCTCCTCAAGAACGGCGCGCCTGGCGCGCCCGTGCTCCCCCTCACGGCCGCGCCGACGATCGCGGTGGTCGGCATCGACCAGTACTTCAAGCAGGTCAGCTCGTCGGTGCCGAAGAGCTGCGGTCAGGACACGGACACCGGTCAGGGCCAGACCAGCAGCAAGGAGTGCACCTTCCACTTCGCGACCGATCCGGCGCTCGGCGATCGGGGGTCGAGCCGGGTCAACGGCGATCCCGCGCGCTCCTACGGCCCATTCCGCGGGATCCAGCAGATCGCCGGCCCCGAGCGAACGGTGACGAGCGGCAACTCGGTGGCGGCGGCAGCGGGCGCGGACACTATCGTGGTGGTCGTGGGTTACACGCCGGGCGACGAGGGCGAGGAGTACTACATCGCGGAGGGCGGCGACCGGAAGTCGCTCGACCTGCCGCAGGGGCACAACGAGCTGGTGACCCAGGTGCTCGACCTGAACCGGCCGACGGTCATCATCGTCGAGTCCGGCTCGATCGTGAACCTGCCCTGGCTGTCGCACCCGAACCAGAACCAGGCCACCATCTGGGCCGGCTACCCGGGGATGCGCGGGGGACTCGCGCTCGGCAAGCTCATCTTCGGTCAGGCCAACTTCTCGGGCAAGATGCCGATGGCCTGGCCGGCGGAGAGCGAGCTCTTCCCGTTCAAGGACAGCGACACCACCACGACCATGGGGTACTTCTTCGGCTATCGCTTGTACGACAAGCGCAAGTACGTCGACGGCACGCCGGTGAACCTCGTCTTCCCCTTCGGCCATGGCCTGAGCTACTCGACCTTCGAGTACTCGAACCTGGTCGTTCCCTGCACGGCGGTCCCCAACAACGGCATCGTCGGCATCACCGTCGATGTCACCAACACCTCCGCGGTCGATGGCGACGAGGTGGTGATGCTGTTCGTGAAGCCGCCGCCCCCGCCGGCGGGCACCACGGGCCAGCGCCCGTGGAAGGAGCTCAAGAGCTTCGCGCGGGTGAGCGTGCCTGCGGGCCAGACCGTGACGGCCCAGCTCCCCCTGCGCATCAACGATCTCCGGCGCTGGGAGGGTGACGCGAACGGCAGGTGGGTCATCGACGGCGGCGTCTACACCATCCTGGTCGGTAAGAACGCGGAGGACGCGGAAACCACGACCCTCGTGGGCACCGTGACGGTCCCCGGCGGCTGACGGCCACGCGCACGAAAGCAGAAGGAACGGCATGACATCTCGAAAAGGCGCTTTCGGGCTCGGCGTAGCCCTGTCCTTGGCCCTGTCCTACCTTGGCTCCAGCGCGACGGTGCTGGCTCAAGCGGCCGACGCTCCGCACACGGGCGCGGCGGCGGCTCCGGGTGACGACGCGGCGGCGGCCGAGGACGCTCCGGCCGACGCGGCCGCGGCCGAGGAGGAGCCCGCGGCCAAGCCCGAAGAGGAGGAGGCGAAGGAACCCGCCGCGGAACCGGCGAAGGAGCCCGCGGTAGCAGCGACGGCAACGGGGACCGTCACCGCCGCCGAGGTGCCCTCGACGCCCGAGCCGGCGCCCGAGAGCGGCGCGGCGATCCTGGCCGTCGCGGAGCTGCCGCCCTCCGCCTACCCGAGCGTCCAGATCCGCGGGCTGGCGAACGGCTCGCTGGCGCGCACCTTCCACGGGCAGCAGTGGCCATACCTGCCCGGGATCGAGGAACGCCACACCCTGCAGATCGGGCTGTCCGGGTACGTCTGGAACGATCTGAGCAACACGCGCATCGACGTGGACCGGAGTCTCGCGGGGTCAAACGTCAACGATCAGAATCGCTGGACGACTCAGACGCGCGGGGTGCTCCGCGTGACGCCGACCTACAACGCCCAGGGCGGCTGGTTCGCCCAAGCCAACGCGGAGTTCGTGGTCCAGGGCGACATGCTCAAGGACATCAGCACGGGCGTGCTCGCCACGACCGACGACCTCTGGGTTCGCGCCGGAATGTGGAACGTGTTCGACGTGACCGTGGGGCGCTTCCAGGGCTGGGAGATCGCGAACCACTACGGGATGGCGCTCGACATCAACACCCTCGAGCGCGCCGGCGCGTGGGTCGTGACGGCCTCGCAGCCGAAGCCGACGGACGGCTACGGGTTGACGTATTTCTGGGACCGCCAGAACTACACCCTCGGTGGCTATGCGTTGCACGTGTACCCGACCAAGTTCCTTCGCGGCGAGATCCTCGGACACGTCGGCGCCGGTGACAGCATCTACGCGGCGAACCCTTATCAGGCCGACGTCCGCCCAGCCGCCATCTTCGACATAGGCTTCCTCAAGCTCAAGGGCGGCTTCGAGTACGGTGTGGCGCGGCCGCAAGACGCCGGGCAGGTGGTGCGCGAGTCGAAGAACGGCTACGGCTTCGCGGCGCAGGTCGTGCTCGATCCCTACGTAGAGTTCGGTGGCAGCTTCGGGCGCGGGTTCCAGGACGTCATCGACCAGGAGGAGGAGGCCAACCTGGAGGCCAGCAACACCGTGCAGACCGTCGGCGGGTTCCTCAACCTGAGCCCCGGCCACGAGCCGCTGGTGCTGGGCGGGGGGGCCTTCCTGAATTCCTGGGAGAACTTCCGCATCGACCAGAACGCCGGTCCGCACCAGGGCAAGGTGGACACGAACGACCAGTGGCTCGTCTTCGGCGCCGTGCAGTACACCGTCTGGACCCGGCTCAACCTGAAGTTCGTCTTCTCGAGCGCGAGCAACAAGGTCGAGCATTATCGGCACGGCATCTACGTCAACAACGCGCTGAGCGGCCGCTTCCGGGCGGAGCTCCTGTTCTGAGCCGCGGCCACCCGCGCCGGTTTCGCTGACGTGCTCTTCGGCGCGGCGGCGCCCCCGTGCGGCTCGGCCGCCGTTGGCCCGAGGCAGGCCCGATCCTGACGACCGGGACGACGCGGGCCACGCGAGCGACCCGCCTGCGTTCCCCCTCGGCCGCGGGCTCCCCGGCTAGCCGGCGATGCGTGCCTCGCTGCGAGGGCCGCTCGCGCGGCGGGTGCACCGCCGGCAGCTCCGGTGTGGGGGAGCACGCGGGCGTGCAGGCGCGTTACAGCACCACGAAAACCGCCGGCGCCTGGCGGCTCGCGAAATGAACGCGCCCCGCTGCGGCATCACGGACGCATGCGCCAACGCCCTCTGCGTCGCGAGCACCTCGTGGTTTCCTCCGCCTTGCTGCTGTCGCTGGCCTGCGCCGGCGAGGGCGACGCCGAGAGCGGCTCGGCTGCCGGGCTCGGGGGGCAGATCGGGGTGGGCGGTGAAGCGGTCCCCGGTACCGGTGGCTCCGGCCCCACGGGCGGCGCGGTGACGACGGGCGGCACGGTGACGACGGGCGGGACCGTGACGATGGGCGGCACGGCGACCACGGGCGGCACGGTGACGACGGGCGGGACAGTGACGATGGGCGGGACCGTGACGATGGGCGGCACGGTGACGACGGGCGGGACAGTGACGATGGGCGGGACAGTGACGATGGGCGGGACCGTGACGATGGGCGGCACGGTGACCATGGGCGGCACGGTGACGACGGGCGGGGCGGTGACGACGGGCGGCACGGTGACGACGGGCGGGACGGTGACGAGGGGCGGCACGGCGACCACGGGCGGCACGGTGACGACGGGCGGGACAGTGACGATGGGCGGGACCGTGACGATGGGCGGCACGGTGACGACGGGCGGGACAGTGACGATGGGCGGGACAGTGACGATGGGCGGGACCGTGACGATGGGCGGCACGGTGACCATGGGCGGCACGGTGACGACGGGCGGGGCGGTGACGACGGGCGGCACGGTGACGACGGGCGGGACGGTGACGAGGGGCGGCACGGCGACCACGGGCGGCACGGTGAC
>CAYVRP010000145.1:10764-13399 GCA_964454025.1 uncultured Polyangiaceae bacterium
CGACGGGCGGGACGGTGACGAGGGGCGGCACGGCGACCACGGGCGGCACGGTGACCACGGGTGGCAGCTTCACCGCGGGCGCGGGAGGGGATCTGGGGACCGGTGGGGGTCCCGGGACGGGAGGGGATCCGGGGACCGGTGGGGATTTCGGAACGGGCGGTAGTCCACCGGTCGAGATCGATCCGGACGCGCTGTTCGCCGCCCCCGACGGCGTCTCCGGCGCCGCCGGGACGATCGAGGACCCGACCACGATCGCGGACGGTGTTGCCCGGGTGGGCGCCGGCCAGACCCTGTACCTGCGCGGCGGGACCTACGCCCTCGGGAGCACCATCGGCCTGAGCCGGAGCGGCAGCGACGGCGCGCCCATCGTCATGAGCGCGTACCCGCTCGACGACACCCGCCCCCGGCTCGACTTCTCCTCCATGGCCGAGAGCTCGAGCAACCGGGGGCTCAGCCTCTCCGGCGATTACTGGCACGTCTACGGCATCGACGTCTTCGGGGCGGGCGACAACTGCATGTTCATCAGCGGCTCGCGCAACGTCGTCGAGTTCTCGAGCTTCTCCGAGTGTGCCGACACGGGGCTGCAGCTCGGCAACGGCGCCGCCGACAACCTCGTCCTCAACTGCGACTCGTACTTCAACGCGGACTCCAGCCTCGAGAACGCCGACGGCTTCGCGGCCAAGCTCGACGTCGGCACCGGCAACCGCTTCGTCGGCTGCCGCGCCTGGAACAACCTGGACGACGGCTGGGACGGCTACCTGCGTCCCGCCGACGGCATCACCACCACCTACCGAAATTGCTGGGCCATCGACAACGGCAAGCTGAAGGACGGATCCGTGGGCGCGGGCGACGGCAACGGCTTCAAGACCGGCGGCAGCGACGACAAGGACCTGCGCCACAACGCGGTCTACGAGGCCTGCATCGCCGCCGGCAACGTCCACGACGGCTTCGACCACAACAGCAACCGCGGCAGCGTCACCCTGCTCAACTGCGCGGCGCACGACAACGGCAGCAACATCAACTTCAGCACCTCCAACATCGCCGCGTCGCTCACCATCAAGAACACCATCTCGCTCGGGACCAACGGGGGGCTCAACGCGACTGCCACGGACATCACCCACAACAGTTGGCAGAACGGCCTGTCCGCCACCGCCGACGACTTCGTGAGCGTGGACACCGCCCTGCTCAAGGCGCCGCGCCAGCGCGACGGGAGCCTGCCGAACATCGACTACCTGCGGCTGGTGGCGGGCAGCGATCTCATCAACGCCGGCGTGGACGTCGGGCTTCCGTTCAGCGGTCCGGCGCCCGACCTCGGCCCGTTCGAGCACGCCGAGTAGCGGCAGTCCGCCCTGGCGGCCGTGCGCGGCCGGAAAAAAGTCCCGGGGGGTCCCTCGACAGCGGGCGCTTCGTACCTACATAGGGGTGCGAGATGGCAACCTTCAGCGCCAGCGTCCGGTTCGAGGAGGAGGGCACCCGCCTGACGGCGGTCGAGATCGTGCGCGATCGGCGCTCGACGGTCATCTCCGCGCTCCAGGGCGCGCTCTTCTTGCTCGGCGTCGTCGTCGCGGCCTACGAGGCCCGCCCGACCGAGACGGGGGTGGTGGAGCGCCTGGTGATGGTGCGTCAGGACGGCGGCGCGATCGACGGCGATCTCGGCGTCGCCACGAGGGCGGCGATCCTGCCCCTCGCGCTCGAGCCGGGCGATCCCGACGTCCCGGTCGACGCGCCGGCGTGAAGTCGGGGAGTGACGCGCGCGTCGCGCGCCGACGGTGGTGGCGGGGATCGGTCCACGACCGCAGCCCGGCGCGCGACCACCGCCCCCGCGCGGAGCAGGAAGCGTGGCCTTTCCCGGCTGCCTCGCCCGCGCCTGGTGCCTGGCGGCGCACCGCCCAAATAGAGCGGCGGCGCCGGGACGAGTCGAGCGGCCATGCGCTCTTCGCGTCCCGACGCCGTCACGGTTTGGCTTCGCAGGGTCGGTTGGGCGAAACCAGCTAGGTGCTATATGCGCCCGAGCGGCGCCCGAAGACAGAGGTTGGTTTCCTCCCCCACCCGCTGCAGTCTTGTAGCTCCGGGGGGAACGATTCCTCCCCCCGGCCGTGTCGCCGCCGGCCCTCCCCGGGGGACAAAAACGTCCCCCGGCGCTCCGAATCGCCGCCGAGGGATCGAGCGTTGTGCCCTAACGTCCGGGGGTGCTGGTGGCGTCACGGGTGCAGCGGCGTGCCGCTCCGCGTCGCTCGCCCCGGGGGCCAGCCGCATCGGGGTCCCCCGCGTGGGGCTTCCGCCGGTTCGATCGGCGCTAGCTGCGGAAGGCCGCCTTCACGTCGGCGCTCACCAGGGTGACGATCGCCCAGATGCCGATCGGCGTGTTGAAGAAACAGCAGAGCGAGCAGGGGAGGGTGAACAGGATCGCCGACACCAGCGCGAAGGTGTAGCCCTCGAGCTTCTTCATCTTGATGGCGCCGAAGACGACGATGGCGTTGAGCAGGATGCTGATGCTCGCCCCCACGATGCCGGCGACACCGGAGAAGGCCTGGTTCATCGCCACGTCGCTGTCGCCGCTCAACGCTCCGAGGCCCACGCCGAGCACGTTCAGGACGATGTTCGCGATCGAAACCAGGATCGCGAGTCCGCTGAA
>CAYVRP010000146.1:0-13239 GCA_964454025.1 uncultured Polyangiaceae bacterium
GAGGCGCGCTCCTGGGCCGGCCTGGCCGCACGCCGGGCCGCGCGCCGGCGGCGCCTCGCGACCTGCGCGCTGGCCGCCGCCGCCGCCGCGACGCTCGGCGTCGGGGCGCTCGTCTCCCTCGCTCGCCCACCCGCGGCCATCTCGCTGGCCGCCGAGGCGCTGCCGCCGGCGCCGGCGACCGCGGCACCCATGACCCAAGAGCCGGTGCCGGCCGCCCAGAACCGCCTGGTCGAGGTGCAGCGTCCCCGCCCGGCCCCGCCGGCACCGAGCGGAGCGCCGAGCAGCGCCGCGGCGGCGGCGCCGGTCGACGCCGGGGGCGACACGACGGTCTGCACGCGCCTCGTGCGGGAGCGCCATTACGACGAGGCGCTCGCTTGCTACGAGCGTCTCGCGCAGGGCGGACGCATGTCGGCCGAGCTTGCCTTGTACGAGAAGGCGCGACTCGAATCGCGCGCGCTCGGCGCCCCCGAGCGCGCCCTGGCGACCCTCGATGCCCACCGCCGGCGCTTCCCCGGCGGTGTCCTGGGCGCGGAGGTGACGCTGACGCGGATCGAGCTCTTGGCCCAGCTCGGGCGCACCGCGGAAGCACTCGACGAGATCGCCGTCGCGCTGGCCGGCGCGCTCGGCGCCGCGCGCGCCGGCGATCTGCACGCGCTGCGCGGCGATCTGCTCGCCGCTCGGGGTGCCTGCGCGGGGGCCCGGGGCGAGTACGCGGCCGCCCGCGCCGCCAACGTGCATCCTTCCCGCCTCGCGCGCGGCGAGGCCCGGTGTCCGGTCGATCCCGGGAAGAGCGCGCGGGAGCGCGACGGGGGTGGTTCGCCTTGAACCCGTCACGTTCGCTCGTCCCTGACCGCGCGGCGCGCCTCGTGGCGCTCTCGCTCGCCGCCTGTGAGCCGGTGATCATCGGCGCGAGCGAGGACGGGAGCCCTGACGCGCTGGCGCGCGGCGGCGCGGACGGCAGCGAAGCGGACGGTAGCCGCGCCGGGACGACGGCGGCAGGCGCGCCCGCGCACTCGACGGCCGGGACGGGCTCACCCCGGGACGGGAGCGGGGGCGACGATGGCGCGGGCTCGCCGAGCTCGGGCGGCCTGCGCTCCGATCGTGGCGGCAGCGGCGCCATCGACCCCGGGGCGCGCGGCGGCGGCGGCGCCACCGATGCCGGGGCGCGCGGGGGCGCGGCGGGCGCCAACGACGTCGCCGCCGCGGGCACGACCCCGGGCGCGGGCGGCCACGACGCCTCGGCAGGGAGCTTCGCGGCCCAGGGCGGCGCCAGCGGCGCGGCGGGCGCGGGCGGCGCCAGCGGCGCGGCGGGCGCGGGCGGCGCCGGACCCGCACCGTGCACGGACGGGCTGCTCGCAATCCGCGGGCGCGTCACCACACCGCACGGCGCGCCGCTCGACGACGTCACCGTCACGCTGAGCGGCGGCGCGCGGGCGACCACGACCACCGGCCCCGATGGACGCTACGCCTTCACCGCGCTCTGCGCCGGCCGCGACTACCGGGTGACGCCGAGCGCGCCCGAGCTCGCCTTCTGCGCCGACTCGGCGGCCATCTTCGCCCTGCGTCGTGACGTCGTCGAGGACTTCACCGGTTCGAGCGGCGGCTGCGCGCCGCCCGTGCACCAGCCGCGGGTGCTGGTGCTCGTCTTCGATCCGTACATCACCGGCGTGACGAGCGAGCGCCTGTCGATCGCGCGCGACTGGCACGACCCGGCGACGCTGGCCGCGGGCCTCGCGCGCGCCGTCACCGCGGCGACGAACGGCCACGTGCGCCATCGCCTGGGCGAGACGCGCGTGCTGGCGACCTTCCCGGTCAAGGTCGGCGGGGTCCAGTACTCCGAGTCCGAGTACCTCGACTGCGTGGACAACCACCAGGGCTGCATCAGCGCCGACACCGCCGACTACGCGTCCCTGCTGCGGACCCAGGGGAGCTGCGCGGCCGCGCGCGAGGGCGACCTCGACGAGGTCTGGATGTTCGGGGGGCCCTACTTCGGCTTCTGGGACGCGCAGCTCGTCGGGCGACCGCCGATCCCGTGGGGCGTGCCGCCGATCGAGGACGACTGGTGCCCGCGCCTCGTCCCGGTGTCGGGGTTCAGCTACGAGGTCGGCCTGGACGCGGCGTTGCTCACGCTGATGCGACGGGTAGAGCTGACGATGGAGGCGGCGTACGGCGGCTGGGAGCAGAACCGCATGGCGACCGCCTTCGACGAGTTCGCACTGGTCGCGGCGCAGTCGCCGGACCTCGGCTTCAGCGGCTGCGGCTCGGCGACCATCGCGCCCAACGGCGCGAGCGCGTGGGACTTCGGGAGGCTTCAGCCAGTCTCGTCCCACTGCGATGCGTTCTACGACTACCCCGCGCTCGGCGACCTCGCCGCGTCCCGGCGCGCGGTGACCTGCGACGCGTGGGGCTGCGACGGGCAGGGCTACGCCCGGTACTGGCTCGGCCCCCTGCCGCGCGCCGCCGGCGACGCTCCCGACGGCAAGCGCGCCGATTGGTGGCGCTACGTGCTCTCCCCGCAGGAGCTTCTGCCCCACGAGCCGATCCGCTGCGCGGCGAGCAGCGACGGGGCGCTCTGCCAGGCTGCGATCGACGGCGACCCCGAAACCTGCGCCGACGTGTCCCCGGCGCCGAACGGCGCGCTCGGATGGTTCGAGCTCGACTTCGACCCGCCCCGCCGGGTGAACGCCGTCACCCTTCGCGCCGGGGGCTGCTCCGGGCGCATCCTCGACGGCCGCTTGGTCTTCTCGGACGGCTCACCCAGCGAGCCGTTTCCCTCCCTCGCCGACGACGGTGACCAGGCCACCACGGTGACCTTCCCGGAGAAGGAGCTCACCTGGCTGCGCGTGATCATCGATCAGTCCCAGGGCCTGCCGACGGTCGCGCTCGGCGAGATCACGATCGCGCCCTAGGGAGCACCCCCGGGTCAGGTCCGCGATCCGGCTTCGACCCGGAGACCTTGCGCCGGGAGTCGTCCGGGTGTCCCCGGGGGCGAGCGCCGCGTGCGGGCGACACCCGCGGTGACCGGGGCGCTCCCGGCGCGGGCAACCCCGCGAACGAGACGACGTGGCAGGCGAAGGTCCACCTCGGTGGCGACTCTAATAGCGGCTGGAGGCCCTCCCCGGACTGGGGAGCGGCGGGACCGTTCGCGCTCGGTCGGCCGCGAACTCGGTCCGGATCCCCCTCGGCCGCCGGTGAAGGGATAGAGCGTTCCATGGTGCATCTACGTCATCGTCTCGGGCAGGGCGCGTCCTGCGCCGTCTTCGTCCTCGCCATCTCGGGGTGCGGCTCTGCACCCGCCGCCTCGGAGTCGGAGGTCATCGCCGAGGAGCCCACGATCGGGACCGCCGGCCTCGGGCTGGTCACCGTTCCCTCGGCTACCCACTGGTGGAGCTTCGATGAGTACTGCGCCTCGAGCGACCAGGTCCTGGACACCACGAACGTCTACTCGGGCGCCACCGGCACCAAGCTCAATGGCGCCGGCTGCGGTCTCGGCAAGCTGGGCGGCGGTGTCAGCCTCGACGGCGACAACGACGTGGTGTCGGTCCCCGACCGCGCCTCCCTGCACTTCACCAACGCCTTCACCCTCTCGGCGTGGGTCTACCCGACCAACACGACCGGACACATCGCCGGCAAGTGGACCCAGAAGAAATCGTACCAGCTCGCGATGTCGAGCGGGAAGTTCACCTTCTCGATCGGTCGGGGGACCTCGCCGACGGTGGTGACGGTGCAGGCAGCCGCCCCCCTGAACACGTGGTCCCACGTCGCCGGCGTCTACAACGGCAGTCGTCTCTCGATCTACGTCAACGGCGTCCTCAAGGCTTCGACCGCGACCTCCGGCAGCGTCGTGGACTCGAGCAACGCCTTCACCATCGGCAACCTGCCGGGCAGCGCCGGGACCGGCTTCAAGGGTCGGATCGACGAGGTGAAGGCGTTCAACACCGCGCTTCCGGCGGCGGACGTCGACCGGCTGGCGAACGGGCTCGCCCACCGGCGCCTCCGGGCGATCGTCATCGACCCCAAGCTCGACGACGGGCGCTACCTGCACGAGCACATGTCCGCGGAGGGCTGGCGCAACCCCGAGGAGGTCTACAACTGGTGGCTTCGCTTCCTCAACGACGCCGCGGGTGAGCCGCAACTCTACCTGCCCGAGGACGGGACCGCGACTGCGGCCCTCAAGTTCGTCGACCGCGTGCCCTGGAACAACGGCCGCGGTGGCTGCCCGATGCAGCGGGGAAGCATGCCCATTCTGCAGACGGGCCAGCAATACCTCGACCATGGCCGCAACCCGCCGGTGGTCGGCGGCACGACGCTCGACTCCGATCCGTACGCGTTGTTCGACCCGAGTGTGGTCGGCTTCGATCTGGTCAAGGACGCCAACGAGCAGAGGTTCGACGAGCTCGTCGTCATCGTCCCCGACTCCTGGGGGATCGGGGGCGAGGGCATGATGGTCGCCAACTCCACGGACAACACCGCCTACCCCGCCCACGACGCGCTGATGCGGCAGCCGGCGCTGCGCTCGGACCGCAAGTTCTTCGTGCACGGCGTGCACTTCGTGCGCGACGACAACAACCTGGAGCAGTTCTGGCACCGGACGGAGGCCGCGCTCGCGCATGCCTTCTCCGACGTCGCGCCGCCGAGCGTCGCGGAGGCGCCCTGCGGGGGACCCGGTCGGTGGGGCCCCGGCGTCCAGACCGCGTTCGATCTCTGGACCAGCATCGACCGGGACCATCCGGGAGAAGCGCACCTCGGAACGGCTCATCACATGCCCAACAGCGAGGTCGGCTACGAGCGGGGCCACGCCGACGTGGTGCCCAGCAACCACACCGTGTGGGCGAGCTTCCCCGCGGGCTTCCCGCTGGATCTGACGGCGAAGAGCCGCCGCTCCCGGATCAGCTGCGCCGACTGGGCGTGCGACGGCCCGGACGTCTACCCCCGGTCGATGATTTGGCAGCTGAGCAAGCTGCCGAAGGGCGACGGGAAGTGGGACCAACGCTGGGCGAACTGGTGGAAGTACGTCTCCGACGCCAACGTGCAGGACGGTCGCGGGCTGCCCGCGACCTCCCCGGTCAAGGGTCCCTTCCACGGCGCCATGGACCTCACGCTGACGCTCCGAGCCGACGGCGTCGAGCTCGCCTGGAAGGCGGAGGCTTCGGGGCTCGGCACCTACGCCGTCCGCCGCAGCACCGATCGAGCCAGCTGGACGACGGTGGCGAGCGGCCTGTCCGGGACGACGACGCGCCACCTCGTGCCGCGACCACCCGCCGGCGTCGCCACCTTCTATCAGGTGCTGTGGAGCTACGGCGGCACCACTCGCTACTCCGATCTGCTCGGCGCCAAGGTCGGGACCCGGTCGGGGGCGCGGCCGCCGATCGACCCCTCGATCGCCCTCTACCAGCTCAACGTCCCCTACGTTCGCTGGCACCTCCCGACCCAGTGCAGCGACCTCGTCCCCTGCACGGCGGAGCACGGCCTCGGCTGTGACGACACCGGCCTCTGCCGGCAGGGCCTGGGCACCGACGACCCGGCCTCGGACTACCACCCCGGCGCGGTGACCTACACCCTGAAGCGCGGTGGCAACACCGGCGGGGCCACGGTCGGCCGCAAGCCGGGCGGGGACGGGCAGTACAACCACGTGCGCTTCAGCGGCGCCGAAACGAGCGTCGCCAACGGTACGGTGGTCGAGTACCTCGCCGAGGCGCGCGACCTCGACGGTGTCCTGCTCGGCACCACCGACACGGTGTTGGCCGTCCCGGGCCAGTCCACGGTTGGCTACTAGCCCGCGCACGAGCGACAGGTCAGAGGTCGGCCGAAGGCGCGCGGGCGATCGGCTCCCGCGCGACGACGAGCGTGCAGCTCCCCCGCCCGGCGCCGCCGGCGCGGGGGAGCTGCGTGTCGATGGGCGTGGGACCTCGTCTCTCGAACGCCGAGGGTCGCCAGCTGGGGCGTGGTCGGCGCGAGCAGCATGGCGTCGAGCAGACCTCGCTCCAGAGCGCGTCCGTCAGACGGAAGAGGACGGGGACGCCGGATCCGCCTGGGCACCCGCGTCGTGGTCGCCTCCACCTCGAGCGGCGCCGTGGCCGCGCTGCTGGCGGCGGCCACCGCGATCGCGGTCGTGGACCGGGCGCTGGCGGCCCAGGGGAACCAGCGCCTCGCCGGCGCCGTCGACGTGCTCGCGGGGGAGCTCGACGAGGGATCCACCGAGGGCGACTGGGAGCCGGTCGGCGAGATCGTGGCCGACGAGAACGCGGAGCTCGAGTCGAGCGGCGTCGGGCTGGCCGTCTACTCGGGCACCCACCGCATCGCCGGGCACGTCTGGGTCCCGCTGACGCGGCCCGGCACCTGCGCGCTGCGAGGCCCCCTGGGCCGGCGGCTGCGCGCCTGCGCGCGCCCGTACCAGGGCTACACGTTGGTCGCCGCGGCCGCGGCGGCCACGCCCATCCTGCCCGCCCTCTACCTGACCGCGAGCGTCGCCGCCCTGGTCGTCGGGGCGGCGATCGGCGCCGGGCTCAGCGCCGCGCTCGCGCGCTGGGCGCTCCGCCCGATCGAGGAGCTGACTCGCCGACTCCGCGCCCTCGAACCCGGCGCGCAGACGGCGGCGAACCTGGGCGCCGCGTCGACCTGCGCGGAGGCCGAGCTGATCCGCGAGGCGCTCGGGCGGCTGCTCGACCGCGTCGAGGCTCTGCTCGGCCAGGCACGGCGATTCTCCGCCGACGCCGCCCACGAGCTCCGGACGCCGCTGGCCGCGATCCGCGCCGAGCTCGAGCTCGCGCTCGAGCAGGACGATCCCGCGGCGGCGCGCGACGCGCTCGGCCGCACGGTGACCCGGATCGATCGCCTCCACGAGCTCGTCGAGCGGCTCCTGGTGCTGGCGGCGCCGCTCGAGCGCGCCGCGCTCGAGGGCGAAGCCGTGTCCCTGGCCGAGCTGCTGGAGGAGCTGGTCGTCGAGCTGCCCGCGGCCGACCGGGACCGGATCGCGCTCCGGCTCGACGGCGAGGGCCTGGTCCGCGGCGCCCCCGTCCTGCTGCGCTCGATGCTGGTGAACGCGATCGGCAACGCGCTGAAGTTCTCGGCCTCGGCACCCGTCGCGGTGCGCCTCGAGGAGGCGGGGGGAGCGGGCCCCGACGGCGCCCCGTCCGTGCAGGTCACCGTCGTCGATCACGGCCCCGGGATCCCGGAAGACCAGCGGGAGCGCGTCTTCGAGCCGTTCTACCGCGTGCGCTCGGACGCGACGCCCGGGCACGGCCTCGGCCTTCCGCTCATCAGCCACCTCGCCCGCGCGCACGGCGGGACGGCGACCTTCATGGACCACCCCGGCGGTGCGTGCCTCCGGCTGACCCTACCCGTCTGGTCGGCGCACCCCGCGGGCGCGGAAGCTGAACGGCGCCTGAACCGTTGCCGCGCCCCCCACCGCCCGGCGGCGCACGCGCCTTGCGGCGCCGCGACGCCGGCGTCAAAACGGGCCGTGATGCGACGCCTCGTCCTGGCCGGGTGGCTCCTCGGCTGCGGCGGCTGCCGTTCCGGCGGCTGCGCGCCCGGCGGCCCGCTCGCGACCCTGGCCGGCGAGGCCGCGTCGATCACGCCCAGCGCCGAGGCCAGGGAGGACGGCACCGTGGTCTTCGAGGGCACCTGCGACGCCTCCGGGGCGGTGCCACTCGACGCCCGGCGCTTCGCCGTGGCGGACGACGAGAACAACGTCATCCGGATCTACGACGCCGAGCGCGGGGGGCAGCCAGAGTACTCCGTGGACCTGTCGCCCGAGCTCGACCTGGGGCGGGCGAGCCAGAAGAAGAAGAGAAGCCGAAGTGACGACCACGCCCCCGAGGTCGACCTCGAGGCGGCCACGCGCCTCGGTGATCGCGCCGTCTGGATCGGCTCGCACTCGCGGAGCAAGAAGGGTAGGGTCAAGGAAGAACGCCTGCGCTTCTTCGCGACCACCCTCCCCGCGCCGGGCGGCGAGGTGAGGCTCGCGTCGCCCGCCAACAGCACCTTCCTCGCCGACCTGATCGGCGACCCCCGCCTCGCGCCGCTCGGCCTCCCCGCCGCGGCCGAGCGTGGCCCCGAGGAGCCCGGGGGCCTCAACATCGAGGGGCTGACCGCGACCCCGGAGGCAGGGCTCCTGGTCGGCTTCCGCAACCCGGTCCCGAACGGGCGGGCGCTGCTGATGCCGGTGCTCGAGCCCGAGCGGGCGCTCCGCGGCGAGCCCGCTCGCTTCGGCGAGCCGCTGCTCCTGGATCTCGGTGGGCTCTCGGTCCGCGCGCTGTCCCACTGGCGCGGGCGGTACCTGATCGCCGCCGGTCACTTCGCCAGCGGCGATCGATCGACGCTGTTCGAGTGGCGCGGCCCCGGCGCCGCGCCCCGCGAGCTCCCCGGCGTCGTGCCCCCGGGCTTCAACGCCGAGGCGATGTTCACCCCGGAGGAGCGGGAAGAGGTCCTGCTCCTGAGCGACGCCGGGGCGCGCATCGTCGCCGGCGAGCGTTGCAAGACGCTCGACGACCCGGCGCAGCGGCGCTTCCGCGGCCTGTGGCGGCGGCTCGATCCCGGTTGACCGGCACCGCGGTCCGGCGCCGAACGCCTCACCGGACGCCGCCCACCCACAGGAGCCCCTCGTCGTCGAGCCAGGCGACGCAGGCGCCGCTCGCGGCGAAGTACGCGGCGACCGGCGCCGCGAGGTCCGTCGGCTCGCCGCCAGCGACGGGCGCTCGCCGCAGGCGATACTCGCCGACGACGTCGGTCGGCCGGGTCCACAGCACCTGGTCGCCCGCGAGCTCCACGTCCCCTCGCGGCGAGCCGACGCGCTCCCACTCGGCGACGCTGGCCGCGCCGCCGCCGCCGCGCTACGGCGAGTGGCGTGTGGTGGCTCCCCTTCGGCACGGTGCCCGAGATCACGGCCGCCGAGCTTGCCGCGCGGCTCGCGAAGGGGGAAGAGCTGCAGCTCGTCGACGTCCGCACCCGTCGCGAGCATGCGCGGTCGCACGTCCCCGGCGCGGTCAGCGTCCCCATCACCGAGCTGTTGACCCGACTCGACGAGCTCGATCCCGAGCGCCCGACGGTCGCCATCTGCCTGTCCGCCCATCGCAGCGTCCCCGCCGTCCGCCTGCTACGGCGGCGGGGCTTCCGCGACGTCGTACAGCTCGCCGGCGGGATGCGCGCCTGGTGGGCGCTCGACGCACGATGAACGAGCGGGCGGGGACCGCGGACTCTCTCACCGGGCGCCTCCGTCACCCACTCCTCCTCAAGGAGGGAAGCAGGGTCCCTGGCCTGGGGACACCGGCGACGAAACCTTCTACTTTGGCTGTTGCGCCGCGGGGTCGCACCTGAGGTTGAACCGCCGCACCGATGGGGTCGAACGGGCAGGGGTCCCGCTCGTCTTCCCACCTCCGGCCTGACGGCCCGTCATCCTGTACCGGGAGGGGTCCGGAGCGGCTGACGGACGTGATGTCTGTGACTACTGTTGGCCACCATGTCCGAGGGTGACGGCGAAACGACTACCTGCGACCACTCGCAGGAAGGGGCGCCGCCGGACCACACCGCCGATCTCGGGCTCGTCCGCATCCACCCCTGGAACCCGACGACGGCGCCGCTCGTGTGGTCGGTCCGCCGCGCGCGGCTCCTGGGGCGAGCGGAGGAGTGCGCCGTCCGCGTGGACGATCCGGCGATGTCCCGGGTGCACGCGGAGGTCACGCCGAGCGGCGACGGCCTGCTGATCGAGGATCGCAGCCGCCACGGCACCTTCGTGGACGGGGTGCGGGTGCCGGGCGGGGGCGTCCGGGCACGCCCGGGCAGCGTCGTCCGCTGCGGCGGGACGCTGCTGCTCGTCGTGCGCGACTCGGCTCGCTACGATGCCCCGCCGCGCCGCCTGGCGAAGGACTTCACCGGGCTGGCGCAGGACGTACTCGCGGGCCCCACGACCTGGCAGGCCTGGCAGGAGGCGACCCAGGCCGCGAAGGTCGACTACCCGGTGCTGGTGCTCGGGGAGAGCGGCTCCGGCAAGGAGGTGATCGCGCGCGTCGTGCATCGCTCCCACCCCCGATCGGGGGCGTTCGTCGCCGTCAACCTGGCGGCGATCCCGGAGCCGCTCTTCGAGGCCGAGCTGTTCGGGCACGCCCGGGGCGCCTTCACCGGGGCCGGGGCCGCGAGGCTCGGCGCCTTCCGTGAGGCGTCCGCGGGCACCCTCTTCCTCGACGAGGTCGGCGAGCTCCGGAGCGAGCTCCAGGTGAAGCTCTTGCGGGCGCTGGAGAGCGGGAGCGTGCGGCCGCTCGGCGCCGACGGCGACGTCGCGGTCGACGCGCGTCTGGTGACGGCCACCAGCCGCGATCTCGAGGCAGCGACACGCTCGGGCGAGTTCCGTCGCGACCTCTTCTATCGCCTCTCGGCGGTGGTCATCCGCGTACCACCGCTGCGGGACCGCCGGGAGGAGATCCTGATGCTCGCAGCGGATCGCCTGGCGCGGGCCGCACCGGGCGTAGCGCTCTCGCCCGGCGCGGCCGAGGCCCTCGCCCTGCGGAGCTGGAGCGGAAACGTCCGCGAGCTTCAGTTCACGCTGCTCCAGGCCACGCTGCGCGCGGCCGCGGAGGGGGCGAGCACGATCCACCGGCGGCACTTGCCCGAACCCGTCGAGAGCGCGCCGCCGGCGCGCGCCGAGCTGACGGAGGAGTCGTTGCGGGCCGCGCTCGGGAGGACGCGGGGCAACGCGACGGCGGCGGCGCGGCTGCTCGGCGTATCACGGGCCACGCTGTACAACTTCAGCGCTCGGTGCGGGCTGGATCTGTCGGCGCTCCGCGCGGAGGCGCCCCTCATGGACAGAAATGGCGACCCCTGACGTCCTGCCCCGCGCCGCGCAGAACGCCCCGACCGACCCGCGGCTGGACGACCTCGGCTTGATCGGCACCATCATCGACGGCAGGTACCTGGTCGAGCGGGTCGTCGGCGCGGGCGGTTTCGGCGTGGTCTTCCAGGCGCGCCACGTCCAGTTCGACTCCCCGGCGGCGCTCAAGGTGCTGGTGCGCAGCGCCGAGCTCGGCCGCACCCCGGCGCGGGGCGGCGGCCCACCCACCGAGGGCCGGCTGCAATTCAAGCTCGCGCCGCTCCACGCCGCCTTCGTGCACGTGTTCGAGGCCGGCGTGGTGCGCTGCAGCCAGGGTCGAGTGCTCCCCTACCTGGCCCTGGAGTGGCTCCACGGCGTCACCCTCAAGTCGCTCTCCGACTCACTGCGGAGCGAGGGACACCGGCTGTCGCTCGATGTCGTCCTGCACCTGTTCGACGAGCTCGCGCGGGGGCTCGGCGTCGCCCACGCGCGCCGCATCGCGCACCGCGACCTGAAGCCGAGCAACGTCTTCCTCGCCGTGACGGACGGGACCGTCTCGCCCAAGCTGCTCGACTTCGGGCTCGCCAAGCAGGGGCGCCCCCGCGCGGACGCCCTCGAAGACACCGGGCTCGACCCCACCCCGTTCACGCCCGTCTACGGCGCCCCGGAGCAGTGGGACCGGCGCCTCGGGGCGACGGGTCCTTGGACGGACGTCTACTCGTTCGCGCTGATGGTTTCGGAGTTCGTCGCCGGCCGCCGGTGGCACGAGGGGCTCTCGTCGAGCGAGCTCCTTCGCGCGACGCTCGACGACGCGCGCCGCCCGACGCCCGGCCGGCTCGGCGCGGCGACGTCGCCCGATCTCGAGGCCGTCTTCGCCCAGGCGCTCGCCGTCGACCCGCGCCGCCGCTACCCGGACGTCGAGCGCTTCTGGCGCGCGCTGTGCGACGCCGCGGGCTTCCAGCACCCGGGGACACCCCTCCTGACGAGCGAGCTCCACGTCGTCGTGCCCGAGCGCGCCGGCTCGGTGCGACCGAGCGCGCCCGCCACCTCGCTGGCGGCGGCGCCGCGATCCGGGACGACGGTACGCCTGGATCCCTTGCCCGGCGCCACGACGGACCCGCCGGCGTCGGCGCGAGATGCGTCCGAGGAAGGCTCCGCGAGCCGGGCGCCGCTGGTGCGTTCCTCCCCCCCGGCGGCGCGCGCCGCCGGGCGCCGGCCGCTCCTCCTCTTCGCGTCGCTCGGCCTCGCCGCGGTGCTGGCCGCCACGCTCGCGCGGCGGTCGGGCGGCCCGCGGAGCGGGAACGCCGGGCTCGGGATGACGCACGCGGCCGCGAGGAGCGCGGCTCCTGCCCCGCGCGCAGCGGGCGTCCTCGGTGCCGGGCCCTCCGCGTCCAGCATCGCCCTGCCAGAGCCGGACACCGCGGGGTGGGCTCGGCGCTCGCGCCCGTCCCCCGGCGTGGCGCTGCCGGCGTCGTCAGGGCGAGCGGCCGCGCCCTCTGGTGCCGGAGGGGCGAGCGCGCTCGTCCGGGGAAACCGGCAGGCCCTCGCGATCGGCAGCGGGACCTCCCGGCCCGCGACGGCACCCTCATCGCCTCGGCCCACCACGAGCGCCGTCCCCGCGCCCGCGCCCGGACACCCCCCGGCCGTGCTGCTGGAGCCACCCATGCTCTCGAGGAAATGACGATGACCCCGTGGCACCAGCGGACGGGCGCCGTCGGCGCGGCCGTGCTCACCCTACTGGCCTGGCTCGTCGCGCCGTCCGCGCGCGCGGCAGAGGAAGTGGCGACCAGGGCGCAGGCGCTCTTCGAGGAAGGACGCCGGCTGCTGCTCGAGGGCGACTACGAGCGGGCCTGCGCTGCGCTGGCCGAGAGCCAGCTCGAGGAGCCGGCGGCGGGGACGCTCCTGAACCTCGCCTTCTGCCACGAGCAGCTCGGCCGGACCGCCACCGCCTACGGCGAGTACCAACACGTGCTGGTGCGGAGCGTCGGGGCGGGCGATGAGGCCCGCGCCGCGCTGGTGCGGGAGCGCCTCGCCGCCCTCGAGCCCCGCCTGGTTCGCCTGCGGATCCGGCTGCCGCCTGACGGCGGCGCCGGGACGGTGCTCGAGCTCGACGGCGCCCGCCTCCGCCCAGAGGACCTGGACGCCCCGATCCCGGTCGACCCGGGGCGCCACCGGCTCGGCGGCGTGGCCGCTGGCGAACGCCAATTCGAGCTCGAGGTGGTCGCGGAGCAGCCCGGCGTGACGCTCGAGGTCCCGGTGCCGCCGCCGGCGCCCCCCGCGGGCGACGCGCCGGGCACGCGACCCGAAGCGGGCGCGACGGCGGTGGGCCGAACGCGCCTCGAGGTGGCGGCGCCGCGCGCGGCGCCCGCCAGCGGCCCCACCCCCGAGGCGCGCGACGCGGGCGCGCGCACGCCGCCGGCGGGCGTGAGCGTCGC
>CAYVRP010000147.1:0-12895 GCA_964454025.1 uncultured Polyangiaceae bacterium
GGCGGCTCGGGCGGCTCCGGTGACCTGGGGGGCTCCGGCGGTCGGTACGGCTCCGGCGGCTCGGGCGGCTCCGGCGGTGGAGGCGGCATGGGGGGTGGGAGCGGCGCGCCGCGATCGTTGGAGATGGGCCGGACGCTCTGGGGGGTGGACTATCCGCACAACACCGACGGGCTCTCGGTGCGCGACGGCATCCTGTTCTCGGTGTGGACTCGCATTCCGGATCCCGGCACCGCGCTCTTCGGCGATCCCACCACGGTCTGGTCGCGGGGGAACCTCGATGTCGTGACCCTCGACGCCGCGAACTGGAACATCATCGCCATCGATGGCAACTGCAGCGTGATCATCTACGACGGCCAGTACGGCGAGGAGTTCGGCCCGGTCGGCACCGTGCGTGCCCGCTACAACGCCAACACGATGTTTGGGACCCTCGGGGCGTACTGGATCGGCGACTACTCCTACTTCGAATCCGACTACTATGCGCTGGGCCGGACCCAGGAGGAGGTCAAGGACTGGGTCTGGGTGGCGTGGCACGTGGTGCTCCACCCCGACGACTCGTTCACTGTGCGCCAGTGGCTGCGCTTCGGTCCCGGCGGCCCGGTCTTCGACGCTACCAACGCGGGGACCGACCTCATCGCGCGCGATGTGGTGGTCGCGCGCATGATCGAGCTCGGTGAGCCGGAGGCCAGCGCGAACGCCTGGACGCCCGACGCGACCGTGGCCGAGGTGTCGATCGGCGAAAACAACGGCTACTTCTGGCACGCTCGGATCGCGCAGGGGACCGTCTCCCCAACCCTCGCGGAGCTGACCGCAATCTCCGAGTTCCGCGAGGCCGACACCGGCGCCTGGGCCTTCTACCCGCTCGAGTGGCGCGACGGCGCGCCATTCCTCGACGACACCAGTGGCCACGGGCACCACCTCCAGATGATGACGAACGTCGACGGCCCCGGGACCCTGTACGCGGGCCCACCCGCGCCGGTGCTCCCCTAGGTGCGTTCTCGCCCCCAACGCATCCCAGGACCGTCGAGGCGAAGGCCGACGAGGTTGCGCACGCGCCTTCGACGGCGCCGGTGCCGCGGTCGAGGTCATCACGCGCGGCGTAGGGCATCCGGTGCGCGTGGTCGGTCAGGTACTTGGCAACCTTGGCGAGGCGTTGGCGCCGGCCCTCGTTGCCCGGCCCCGCCAGGGGGGAATCCTGCCGAGAATCGCTCGTCCCCGAGGGGCAAAGCTCGTGAGAGACTCAGTCGGGCGGGGTCCCTACGTCGTGGGAACGGACGGCCCCGTCTTGGGGATCGCGAGGCGCCGGCGGCGCAGGTCGGTCAGGACCGCGGCCACCTGCCCGCGGCGCAGTCGCGCCTTCGGCTGGACCATCCACCCCTGGAGCTCCTCGCTGTCGGCCTCGTGGGTGCACCCGCCGGCCTCCCCGAGCTTCTCGACCACGTGGTACCAGTCGATGCAGAGTCGAGCTAGCGGGGGCAGGCGGGGGCGTCGGCTTCGCGCATCAGCTCGTCCAGGCGCCGCTGGTCGGCCGCGCGGAGCGAAGAGCGGCGGCGCTGGCAGTCGCAGAGCAGGGGGTGCGCGGGCTCGGGATCGCCGAGCGCGACGTACGCCTCGGCGAGGCGGAGCGGGTTCTCGACGTCCTCGGGGTGTTCGCGCACGAGCTCCTCGAGCAGCTCGAGCCCCCGCTCCGAGTCGCCTTGCTCGAGCAGCCGGGCGGGGGCGTTGACGTAGAGGACGCCGAGCGCACGCCGCGCGGCGCCGGCGCGGAAGCCGGGATCGAGCTTCTGGCTCAACAGCAGTAGCCGCTCCACCTCGCGGAGCTGACCTGCGGCGAGCGCGCCCCGGAGCTGGACCCAGCGCGCCGTGATCTTCGCCTTGCCGTAGGCGTCCGCCGCCGTCGTGACGGCGCGGTCCTTCGCCTGGTCGTAGGCCCACCGGATGTCCCCCTCGCTGGGCGGCCCCGCGTCGTACTCGGCCTCCAGCGCGTCCGACAGCGCCAGCAAGCCGCGTCCCGCGGCGGAGACGAGCGCCGGGCTGGCCGCGGGCGCCGCGGGCGCCGCGGGCGGCGCCTTCGCGGCGCAGCCGAGCAGGAGCCCCGCGACGAGCAGCGCCCAGCACCGACGAGCCATCATCGGGCGGCTACCATGGTCCGCGCGGCCCGCACAAGCCGCGCGCGGACGGCGCGGTGCGGGGATCTACCGGTCGTAGGCGGTCTGGACGGCGGCGTAGTCCGCGCTGGTCGCGGCCTTGAGCGCCCGCATGCCGACCTGCTGGCACGCCTCGGCGCCCTCGCCCTGGCAGACCTTGGCGAGGCTGGCCTTGAAGGCGTCCTTCTCCGCGGCGGGGACGCCGGCGAAGGCGACCACGGGCATGGGGGGTAGGGGGGGGCCGTTCCACACGGCGCGGATCCCGCCCGCGCCCTCGATGCTGGGGAGATCCGCGAGCTGGGCGTCGTCCACCAGGGCGCAGTCAGCGGCGCCGTCCGCTACCAGCTTGATCGTTTGGATCGGCCGGCGCGTGGGGACCAGGGTGAAGTCGGCGAGCCGGAATTGTCCGCCCGAGGCCACCTTGTCCACGAAGCGGACGTCCTCGGCGTGGTCCGAGGCCAGGCGCTTGCCCTTGCAGCCGGCGAGGTCGGCCTGGGTCTTGCTGATGAGCGCGTAGCGGAGGCCCCCGGCGCGGGCCACGTCCACCTGCCCGAGGACCTCGAATCCGTATTTCCCGCGCAGGCCGAGGTAGGCGCCGAGGCTCAGGATGCCGTAGCGGGGGTGGTCGCTCGCGATGTACGCCTCGGCGCGGTCCCGGCGGTTCTCGTACCTGCCGCTCGCCGCGGGCCACCCGTTCAGCTTGCCCACCACGCCGATCAGGCGATCGACGTGGGGCTGCGCGGCGGACGTGCTCCCGGCGCGCTCCCGCAGGACGAGCACCCGGACCGGTGCGGCCGCGTTGGCGAACAGGGGCGCGGCCAGCGCGGCCGCCGAGGCGAGGGGCATCGCGACCAGGGGGGAGAGTCTGGGCATGTCGAACGGGCCTCCGAGCAGTCGTGGGACGGGGACTGTGGCTCGAAGATTCTACGCCTCGGCAAGATCGGCCGGGAGGTGGGGGAGAACCGGGGTGGGCCGGGTGCTCCAGGGCCGGCGCCCGGCGCGGGGCCGCTCCAGCCCCCGCGGGGCGCCGTGCGGCCCGTCGGAACCCGGGGGGCGCACTGGACCGCGCCCGGCACTTCGGGCCCGGCTGCGGCGCCGGGTCCTGGCCGGCGACCGGAGCTCCGGGGCCGCCGGCGGCCTCGGGGGCCATGGTGGTGGGGGGAGCGCACCCGAACCCCCTGGTCCCTGGTGGCTTTTGCCCGCGGACTCACCGACAATGCTCCGCCATGAGGCCAGGGACCACCGTCACGATGCTGCTGCTCGCCGTGGCGCCGCTCGGCGCGGCGGTGAGCTGCAAGAGCCGTCCGGCGCCGGCGGGGGAAACCTCACCCGCGGCCAGCGCGGAGTCTCCCCGGGGCACCACCGCCGAGGGCGGCCCCTGCCGCAGCGGCGACGACTGCGCCACTGGCCTGCTCTGCGCGGACGACAAGACCTGCCAGACCCCGAAGACCATCGACTGCCGTAGCCGGCAGGATGCGTGCGTCGAGGAGGGGCGCTGCCTCGGTCGCAACGATCGGTGCGTGCCCGCTTCCAACGAGGCGTGCAAGAAGAGCCGCCGGTGCGAGACGGACGGGCGCTGCACGCTCAAGGACGACCGGTGCGTGGCGGCCTCCCCCGAGGACTGCAAGACCCTCTGCGCCAACCTCGGTCGCTGCTCCATCGAGGACGGCACCTGCGTCGCCGCCACGTCGAAGGACTGCGAGGATTCCCTGGCCTGCAAGCAGACCAAGCGTTGCCGCGCCTACAACGGCCGCTGCATCGGCCGTTGACGGCGCGTTCAACCCTCGATCTTGCAGTCGGAGGCGGTCGCCACCTGGAACTTCTTCGGAGGCTCCCAGGTGCCGGTCGGCGTCCAGCGCAGCTTGACCCCGTCGAGCTCACCCACGATCTGGAGCTTGCACTTCGCGGTGAAGCGCTTGAGCTGGTTGCGCGACTTGCCGGCGGGCGGCTCCGTCGCCGCGCGCTTGGCGATCGCCGGCTCCAGGAACAGGCCCGGGATGAGGAAGAGGCGCCGGTCGCTCGCGGTCATGAAGGGGCGGAGGCGGTTCTGCTCGTCGACCTGCCGCGCCGCATTCTCGTCGGAGAAGCCGCACTGGTACGCATTGACGCCCGTGCTGGCCGCGCAGTCCAGATCCTTCGCGTCGGCGGTGATCAGGGTCAGGTCGGCGATGGTCGAGGAGCCGATCGCCGTGGCGGGACGCGCCGTGTCCGAAGACCAACCGCGTCGCAGCACCATGAACCCGAGGATCGCGACCGCCACCGCGACGATGACCCAGACCGTCATGCGGCTGCGCCCGGCCGCGCTGTCGTCGTCGGCCGGCTCGGCCTCCTCGTCGTCCTCGCGCTCGTCGCGACGGCCTTCGTCGTCCTCGTCGTCTTCGTCGTCCTCGTCGTCGCGGTCGACGTCGCCCGCCCCGCCCGAGGCTTCCCGCGACTCGCCGGCCTCTTCCGCCGTATTCGCCCGATCTTCCCGGTTCCTTCGTCGTCTGCGCACTGTTGCCACGGCCAATAACCCTGCCCACGCCTAGCCGAGTCGGACTCTGAACGCAAGGCCCTGGCTCGCGGGCGGGGGGAACCTCGGGTGCGTGGGGAGCTCGTGGGGGTCGGACCTCACTCCCGCGCCCCCGGGGCGCCAACCCGTTCGGGCAGGTCGACGTCCCCGTGCCCCCCGTCGCGCGTCCGGGGGACAGGGGCAGAAGCGGGCGGGGTGCCACCCTGGCGGCTCGAGGGGGCTCCCCGGCCGCCGGGGGCGCGCCGAGCTCGACAGGTCCTCGGCTCGGCGCACCACGGCGAGCTTGGCGAGGAGCACGAGCTGTTCTAGACGTGGCGGAGGTGGGTCGAGCCCTCGGGCGCCTCTCGTCGCGGGGCGAGGCCGGGGCCTCCCGAGCGCGGAACGGAAACCACGAACATGCCCAGCTTGCCCGAGATCACCGCCACCGTCAGGGGCTTCATCGCCAAGAACTTCGTCATGGGGACGCGGGCGGCCCTCGCGGACGATCAGTCCCTGATGGACGCGGGCGTCATCGACTCGACCGGCGTCCTCGAGCTCACCGAGTACCTGTCCACGGAGTTCGGCATCGAGATCCCCGACGCCGATCTGGTCCCGGAGAACCTGGACTCGGTCGCGAACATCAGCGCCTACGTCGCCCGCCGGCTCGCGGGGCAGGGAGCCGCCTCGTGACCGCCGCCCAGGTCATCGACGCGCGGGTGCTGGAGCTCGACGCGGCCGCCGAGGTGGAGCGGGCCGCCGGGCGGATCCGGGAGCTCGTCTTCGACGTGCTGAAGCGGCGCGGCGTGGTCGTCGGGATCTCCGGCGGCATCGCCAGCGCCGTCGTCACCCACCTCTGCGCGCGGGCGCTCGGGCCCGACCGCGTGCTGGGGCTCCTCATGCCCGAGCGTGACTCCTCGGCGGAGACGCTCGCCCTCTCCCGCTCCGTGGCCGAGAGCGCCGGTGTCGCTTACGAGCTGGAGGACATCACGGCCCTCCTCGGCGCGGCGCGGTGCTACGAGCGGCAGGACGAGGCGGTCCGATCGGCGGTCCCCGAGTACGGACCGGGCTTTCGCTTCAAGATCGCGCTGCCGAGCGTGGTCGAGGACGACCGCTATCGGGTCTTCTCCGTGGTGGCGGTGGGGCCCGACGGCCGCGAGATCCGGCGGCGCCTCCCGCTCGCGGCCTACCTCCAGGTCGTGGCGGCGACGAACTTCAAGCAGCGCTGCCGGGCGATGCTCGAGTACTACCACGCCGACCGCCTCAACTACGCGGTGGCCGGGACGCCGAACCGGCTGGAGTACGACCAGGGCTTCTTCGTCAAGGGCGGCGACGGGCTGGCGGATCTGAAGCCCATCGCGCACCTGTACAAGACCCAGGTCTTCGAGCTCGCTCGCTTCCTCGGGGTCCCCGCCGCCGTCCGCGAGCGCACCCCCACCACGGACACCTACTCGCTCCCGCAGGCGCAGGAGGAGTTCTACTTCTCCCTGCCCTACGACAAGATGGACCTCTGCCTGTACGCTCGGAACCACGGGCTGCCGGCCGCGGCCGTGGCGGGCGCCGTGGGGCTCGAACCGGAGCAGGTGGAGCGGGTGTACCGGGACATCGAGCAGAAGCGCCGCACGACGAGGTACCTGCACCTCGGGGCTCAGCTTCTGACCCCCATTGCCGAGATCGACCACTCCTAGCCGTCGCGCCGAGGCGAGCGTCGTGTGCGGTATCGCAGGGGTGGTCGGTCAGGATCCCCGATCGCTGCGCGAGCGGCTGCTCGCGATGGCGGCGGCGCTCGTCCACCGCGGGCCGGACGGGACGGGGCTCTACCTCGACGGCGACATGGGGATGGTCAACACGCGCCTGTCGATCGTCGACCTGGCGGGGGGGGATCAGCCGATCGCCAACGAGGACGGGCGCCTCTGGGTGATCCAGAACGGGGAGATCTACAACCACCCCGAGCTCCGCCAGGAGCGCGAGGCGGCGGGGCACCGCTTCCGCACCGCCTGCGACACCGAGGTCATCGTTCACGCCTACGAGCAGTGGGGTGAGGACTGCCCGACCCATTTCAACGGGCCCTTCGCCTTCGCCGTCTGGGATCGGCAGCGCGAGCGGCTCTTCCTGGCTCGGGATCGCTTCGGGGTCCGGCCGCTGTTCCTCGCCAACCTGGGGGACACGCTGCTCTTCGCGTCGGAGATCAAGGCCCTCCTCACCCACCCGGGCCTCCCGCGGCGGCTCGACCCTGGCTGCCTCACCGATCTTTTCACCCTCTGGGTGACGCTGCCGGACCGCTCCGCGTTCCAGGGAGTCCGGGAGCTCGGACCCGGCTGCTCGCTGGTGGTCGAGCGCTCGGGCCGCGCCCGCGAACGGCGCTGGTGGGAGCTGCCGTTCACGGCCGCGCCGTCCCGCGACGCCGGCGAGGGTGCGCTCGCCGAGGAGCTCCGCGAGCTGCTGCTCGACGCGGTGCGGCTCCGGCTCCGCGCCGACGTGCCCGTGGGCGCGTATCTCAGCGGGGGGCTCGACTCGTCCGCGACCGCGGCCGCCGTGCGGCGCGTCTCGAGCTGTCACCTCCGCACCTTCGCGGTCCGCTTCGAGGACCCGCGCTTCGACGAGGGGCCGCACCAGGAGCAGATGGCCGCGGCGCTCGCCACGGAGCTGACCTCGGTGCGCGTCGGGGCGGCCGACATCGCGGCGCTCTTTCCGGAGGTGGTACGCTTGGCCGAGCAGCCGCTGCTGCGGACGGCGCCCGCCCCCTTGCTCGCCCTGTCCCGGCACGTCCGCCAGTGCGGCTTCAAGGTCGTGCTCACGGGCGAGGGGGCCGACGAGGTCTTCGCCGGCTATGACATCTTCCGGGAGGACAAGCTGCGGCGCTTCTGGGCGCGGCAACCGCGCTCGACCTGCCGCCCCGCGCTCTTCGGGCGCATCCACCCGTACCTCCAGCGGGGGCTGGCGCGCACCGGGGGCTTCGCCGCCGCCTTCTTCGCGCGGCACCTCGAGGAGACGGATCACCCCCTGTACAGCCACCGGATCCGCTTCGCGAACACGGCGCGCATCCTCGGCCTGCTCGAGCCCGCGGTCCTCGAGGCGGCGCGCGCCGGCGGCAATCCAGAGGAGCGCCTGCTCGGGCGGCTGCCGCCGGGCTTCCTGCGGGCGAGCCCCCTCAAGCGCGCCCAGCTCCTGGAGACGATCACCTTCCTGCAGGGCTACCTCCTGCACGCGCAGGGTGATCGGATGCTGATGGGCAGCGCCGTCGAGGGGCGCTTCCCGTTCCTCGACCACCGCCTCGCCGCGTTCGCGGCGGCGGTCCCCGACCGGCTCCTGCTCAAGGGGCTCCGGGAGAAGCACCTGCTCCGGGAAGCCGTCGCGCCCTGGCTCCCGCGCGAGATCGGGCGGCGCCCCAAGCACCCCTATCGGGCGCCGATCCTGCACGCCTTCGTGGGCCCTGCGGCGCCGGAGTACTGCGCGGCCCTGCTCGATCCGGCGCGCATCGCCGCCGCGGGGGTGTTCGCGGCCCCGGCCGTGGAGCGGCTGGTCGCCAAGTGCCGGGGAGCGCTGGAGCGCGGCGTGAGCGAGACGGACGAGATGGCCCTGGTCGCCGTGCTCTCGACGATGCTGCTCCACGAGCAGCTCATCGCGCGGGCGCCGGCGCCGGGCCGCGTCGAGCCGGTCCGCGAGGTATCCGGCGCCGAGGTCGTCGCCGGGGCTCGCGGCGGATCGGAGGAGCACTCATGACACCTCACCGGTTCCCCAGGCTGGTCCATCACCTGCTCGCCAACACGGCGGCCGCGCACCCGCAGGCGCCGGCGGTGGTGACGGCCGGCGGCCAGCTCGACTACGGCGACCTGCTCGGTCGCGCGCGGCGCCTCGCCGCCGCCCTGCGCGGCGCGGGCGTGCGCGTCGGGGATCGGGTGGTCCTCTTGCTGGAGAACGACCTCACCTGCTGTGTCGCCATCTTCGCCTCGCTGATGGCGGGCGCGGTGTTCGTGGTCATCAACCCGCAGACCCGCGCGGAGAAGCTCGGGTTCGTCATCGACGACTGCGCCGCCACCGCCCTCGTCACCGAGGCGCACCTGCTCCGCACCGCCGCGCCCGCCGCCAGCGGCCGGTCGACGCTGCGCGTGGTGGTCTGCGCCGGTGAGCGGCCGAGCATCGAGGGGCCGACGCCGCTCACGCTCGAGGAGGCGCTGGCCGGACCGGAGCTCGACCAGACCGACGCCAGCGTGCCGCTGGATCTGGCGGCGCTCGTCTACACGTCGGGGACCACGGGCACCCCGAAGGGGGTGATGATCTCGCACCAGGCCATGCTCTTCACCATCGGCAGCCTGTGCGACTACCTGCGCCTCGATGCCTCCGATCGCATCCTCAGCGTGCTGCCGCTGGCCTTCACCTACGGGCTCTATCAGCTGCTCACCGCCACGGCGGTGGGCGCGACGCTCGTCCTGGAGCGCTCGTTCACCTATCCGGCTCGGGTCCTGGAGCGGCTCGTCGCGACCGAGGCCACCACCCTCCCCGGCGTTCCCTCGATCTTCGCGCGCCTGATCGCCATGCACCGCAAGGAGCCGCTCCGCTTCCCGAGCGTGCGGCGCGTCACCAACGCCGCCGCCGCGTTGCCGGAGGCGCACCTGCCCGTTCTCGGGGAGATCTTCCCCAACGCGGCCCTGTACCCGATGTACGGGCAGACGGAGTGTGCGCGGGCGTGCTACCTCGATCCGGCGCTCGTCGCGCGCAAGCCCGGCTCGGTGGGCAAGGCGATCCCGGGGACCGAGCTCGTGATCCTGTCGCCCGACGGGGCGAAGGTGGCGGTGGGTGAGGTCGGGATCCTGCACGTCCGCGGGCCCCACGTCATGGTGGGCTACTGGCGACGGCCCGAGGAAACCGAGCGCACGCTGGTCCCGGGGCGGCTCCCCGGCGAGCGGATGCTCTGCACCCACGACTGGTTCCGGGTGGACGAGGAGGGAGACCACTATTTCGTCGGGCGCAGCGACGACATCATCAAGACGCGGGGGGAGAAGGTGAGCCCGGCCGAGGTGGAGAGCGTGCTCTGTGGCATCGACGGGGGGGGCGAGGCCGCCGTCATTGGGGTCCCGGACGAGATCATGGGCGAGGCGGTGCGCGCCCACGTCGTGCTCGAGGAGGGCGTCACCCTCGGCGTCAAGGATCTGGAGGCCGCCTGCCGGCAGCGGCTCGAGATCTTCATGGTTCCCCGCGACATCCTCATCGAGACCGAGCTGCCCAAGACCGCCAACGGGAAGGTCAGCAAGCGGGAGCTGCGCGCGCGCGCCGGCTGAGCGGCCGGCGCGCGCACGGTCAGCGACCGCACTCCCCGGTCGCGCCACCGCAGTCCCGGCGAGGCGTCCCCGGGACCTCGACAACGGGCCGCGGTCGCGCTGAGCTACCGGCCATGGAACGAGCCCACCGGAACGAGTCGCACCGTGACCCCCGCTCTCGTCGCGGCGTCCCCGCTGCCGCGTCCTGCCTCGCGGCGGCGCTCGCCCTGGGCGCCGCCGCGGCCTCCCTGGTAGGCTGCGGCCGAGACCCTTTGGACCAGCCCGCCTCCACCCAGTCCGCTGCCCCGGAGGCCCTGCGCGCCCAGCTCGAGCAGGCCCGGCAGCGGCGGGTCCTCTTCGCGCACAAGTCCGTAGGGGAGAACGTGCTCTCCGGGCTCCGCGCCGTCCTCGCCGAGAGCGCGCTCGAGTGGAAGATCGCGAACGTCGACCAGGCCCCGTCCGGCGCCGTGCTGGTCGAGGCGACGCCGGGCGAGAACGGCGATCCGCGGTCGAAGGTGGACGGCTTCGCCGCGTTGGTGCGCCAGGCGAGCCCGCCGCCCGATCTCGCGCTGATGAAGCTCTGCTACGTGGACGTCACGGAGGACACCGACGTCGGGGCGGTCTTCGGCCATTACGAGCAGACCCTGCGCCAGCTCGAGCAGGAGTTCCCCCGGATCGCCTTCGGGCACGTGACCGTCCCGCTCTCCCCGCCCTCGCGCTCGTTGAAGGACCGGGTCAAGCGGTGGGTCGGGCGAAAGGTCTGGGTCGATGGTCAGAACGCGAAGCGCGCCGAGTACAACGCGAGGCTCCGGGCGGCCTTCCCCGCCGAGCGCATCTTCGATCTCGCGGCCATCGAGGCGACGCGCCCGGATGGCGGCCGGGAGGAGGTAGTGGTCAACGGCCAGCCTGTCCCCGCGCTCGTGCCGGCCTACGCGAGCGACGCAGAAGGACACCTCAACGCGCTCGGTCAGCGGGTGGCGGCGGAGGGCTTCGTGCGCTTCGTGGTCGCGGCCACCGCGAAGACGGCCCCGCCCTGACGCGTGGGCGGCCAACGTCAACGGTCTGGCCCAGGGTGGCCCCGCGGTCCGGCGTGGCAGGCACGGTTCGGTGGACGGATCCCCCCGTCCCGAATCAGACGCTGATCCCGAACCAAGCGGCCCGCACCGGCGGTCGTGCCGGCGAATCCCCCGCGCGCGGAGGCCCCGGATGGCGGCCTGTCGGGGGGGGACAGGCACCGGAGCAGCGGATCCCCGGGCGCGGCCGCCCAGGCGGCCGTGGTATCGTGGTTCCCGCTGGGATCCCCGTCCGTTCCCGTGCGCGGCGGTCGCGGCACGGCCGTCGTGGAGTCGGCTGCGGTCGCGAGGGCAGGCTCCCGCACCCTCCGAACCTCCGCGGAGTCGAGCGACGAAGAGAGCGACTGGAGTCGTCCTGGTCCTGGTCGCGGCCTCCGGCTGCTCCGGAGGGGTGAAGGTGCTCGATCCGCTCAACCTGGCTCAATACCCGGCCGCCGACTCGGGGACGAGCGAGCTGGTGTTCCTGCAGACCCGGCTGGTCATCCCCGACGGGTGGTCGTTCGAGCACGGGGAGGCGAACGCCGCGGCGCAGGACGGCGACGTGCAGAGCGCGCAGCTGTTCCGCATCGACGATCGGAAGGGCAACGTCTCGGGCGCCTTGCATTACACGAGCATCCCCAACATGACGGGGGAGATCTCGGCCGAGCTCCTGATGGAGCACTACTCGAAGCAGGTGATCACGGACGTCCGCCGCAAGGAGGCGCACCCGGTCAGCATCGACGGCGAGTCGTCGTACGTGGTCATCGGCGAGAAGAAGGGCGAAGGTTGGGATTTCATGAGCGCCCTGGTCCCGGAGAGCAAGGCGTTCAACCTCATCATGCTCCTGTCGAACCCGGGGGTACCTACGCGCCGATCCGGGCCTGGCCTACCGCGTGTTCGGCAGCTACCAGTACGAGGAGAAGGGCGTCGCCCGGCGCGTCATCCCTGGTCAGATCAAGTTCAGCTGCACGGACGGCTCCTGGGGCTGGGGCAGCGACTGGCACGCGGGCGCCATCGAGGGCTACCTCCTGGTGGACGACGCGAACGAGAACACGCCGCTCGAGGCCATCGGCGTGGGCGTCGCCAGCGCGGCGTCGCTCGAGCAGCTCCACCCCTTGTTCACCGAGCTCGGCGAAACCGTCACCGGGCCCGAATTCGACGTCACGTTGCCCGTCGGCAACGTCGAGCTGACCGGGCGAGGTGTCGCCACCAAGTCCGCCAAGGGGCTAGTTTCCCTGTATTACCTGCTGCCCTCCGGGGAAAAGAACCATGTGATCATGCCCTGCTACAGCGAGGGCGCGGTCGCTCAACAGCCGGCCACGCTCCACGAATGGCCGGTGCTCCGGGACGTCCTCGCCAGGTACCTCGCGCTCTGACGCGAGCGCGCGCGGCGGTCGGGTTCCGGCGGGTGGTCTGGGGCTCCGCCGTGGCGGTGGCGCCCGGCGCACCCCCGCCCGCGCTGGCGACTGCCCCGGTCGCCCACCCGGCTGTGGGCCACTGGCCGGTGGTGACCGCCGGGTTCAGGGCCGTCGGGCAGCGCGGCGGCGGGGTCGGCCCGGAGCCGCCGGGGGGAAGAGCTTGGCCCCTTGATCGGCGAGGTGGACGCGCTACGGTCCCCCCGGAGCTCGTTAAGGGACTAATTCAGCGGGGATAGGAAGAGCCATGACATTCAGAAGCTACCTTTCGGGTCTGGTCATCGCGGGTCTGGTCGGCATGACGGCCGCAGCGTGCGGTGACAAGGGCGACGACAACGACAACGTCGGCCTCGGCGGCGGGCGCACGGGGGGCACGGGCGGCACGTCGAGCGGCGGCTCCACGACGGGCGGCGCGCGCACCGGCGGCACCACGGGTGAGGGTGGCGAGGAACCCGGGGAAACCGGCGGCACCACGTCGGGCGGCAGCGGCGGCACTCGGCCCACCACGGGCGGGGCCGGTGGCGAGACGCCCACGGAG
>CAYVRP010000148.1:0-12189 GCA_964454025.1 uncultured Polyangiaceae bacterium
TTGACCAACAGCACGACGGAGTGACGGTCAACAGATATCAAATGACCAACATGGGAGACTCGCTCGGCCTGTACGTCTTCTCGCATGAGACGGGGCACATGCTCTTCGGCTGGCCGGATCTGTACGGCTTCGGCGACTATTGCCTGATGGGCAACTACATGGATCCGACGAATCCCGTTCCCGCCAACGACTTCTTTCGGGCGGACCAGGGCTGGATCCCATGGACGGACATCACGGCGACGACCAACGCCACCTTCGCCGCCCCCGCGGGCGGAGCGGGGTATCGCTACGTCAATCCAGCGCGACCCGAGGAGCTGTTCTTCTGGTCGAACGTCCAGAACACGGGCCGCTGGAGCGTCCTCGCGGGCGGCGGTCTGCTCATGCTGCACTACGACGGTGCCATCGAGGGAAACAACCCGCCCCATCCCCTCGAGCTGGCGGTGGTGCAGGCAGACGGACGGAAGGATCTCGATGCGACGACCTGGCCCTCCCCCGGCAGCGACGCCAACGACTACTTCCAGGCGGAGTCCAACGCGGAGTTCTCGTCGACCACCTCGCCCAATTCGAATTGGAGCGACGGCTCTGGCTCGGGGCTGAGAGTGTACGCGATCAGCGCGGCCAGCCCGGTAATGCAATTCAGCGTGGGAGACGGCTCGGCCGGCGGCAGTCCGGCCACCGGCGGCGCCGCCGGCGCGGGCGGCGCGGCCGCAGGTGCAGCCGCCGACGGAGGGTCGGCGCCGTGGGGAGGGGCCGCACCGGCCGGCGGCCTCGGCAGCGGAGCGGACGGCGCGACGGGTGGACTGGGAGGCGGTGGAATCCCGCCTAGCGGCGGCACCGACGGCGGAGCGAGCAGCTCCGCGGGCGGGGCCACCGGCGGCGGCTCGAGTGCCGGCGGCGGCACCGAAACCGGAGGTGCCCCCGCGGGTGGCCAGAGTTCTGGTGCAGCGCCGGGCACCGGCGGCAGTCCCACCGGCGGCGCCGCAGATATTGGCGGCGTTCTCGCCGTCGGCGGCTCGGGAGGCGGCATCGTCGCCGCGTCCGGCGGCACGAACCTCGGCGGATCGACCGGAGTGTCGGGGACACAGACCGGCGGGAGCGGCACCGGTGCTTCTCCGGGCTCACCGGGCGGGGCGCTCGGTACCAGTGGCGGCACCGCGATCGTGGCCGGGGGCCCGGCGACGGCCTTCAGTCCTACCGGCGGGGAGGACGGCGGCTGCGCGTGCAGCACACCTCGTCGGAGCCCGACACCGACCACGGGCTGCTTGCTCTCGCTCGGAGGCCTGGCGGCGATCCTGCGGGTTCGGCGCCGCAGGAGCCGGGTGAGTCGCCGGGCGAGTGCCGATGCGCCGGGGCCGGATGGTGGGCGGTAGAGCGGCCGTGAAGCGCAGGCAGCCGTCACTCTGGCGGGAGGGCTCCCCGGCTCGCACTGAATCCCGGCGTCGGCCTTGTCTCTCACGACGAGAGCCCGGCCGTCACGGGAACGATGCTCGTCGCTCGCCAGGCTCACCCCGAGAGAACGGGATTGCCGCCCCTGCTCGCAGGCCGGACGGATCAGCGGGACGTCCGCGCCGACCGGGCAACGCAGGATCCGCCAGCACTCGGAAGGAGAATCCGCGCACACGACGAGCGCCCGAACCGTATCGGTTGGCTGGACCGAGCGCGCGGGGTCGGCGAGACGCCGACGTGGCGCGTCGCTGATCGGTGCGATCGCCAGGAAGGTGGCGAGGTCGGCCCGGCGCCTTCAAGCTACTTCGGGGACGCCGATCCACGATCCGCCGGCCCCCTGGGCCAAGAACCCGCGGACCACGGGCGTGAGCACGAACCGGCTGGGCACCGCGGACTTCGTCGGATCCGCGCGGGATCAGGCGGCCGTCGACCTCAATCGAAGCTCGCCGAGAGGAGCAGCGCCGGCGCGTAGACGGTGTGCTTCCAGTCGACGTCGTCGTCGTCCTCTCCCCGCAGTGGGGCGGCCATGAAGCGCCCGACAACGCCGATCGAGGCCGCGTCATGGACCCAGAGATCGTACCCGACGCCGATCATGGCCGAGAACCCGTCGGCGTGCTGGTCCTCGATGGCGTATCGGGCCGCGCCAAGCGCGGTATCCACCTCGGCCTCCCCGTCGTCGAGGGTCAGGCGCCCGTAGCCGAGCGAGAGCGCGAAATGCAGTCCGGACTCGGGAGCCGGGTAGAGGTCGAGCAGCGGACCCAGCATCCAGTAGGTGCCGGCCTCGAGCTCGACCTCGTCGATGGTGGCGTCTCCCCAGTCCACGTCCCTCCCCCCGGGGGAGGGCAGGTGATTCAGGAAGCAGCCGCCACCGACGAAGCCCCCGGAGAAGACCGCGTACCCCGCGGAGAGCTCCCCGACCAAGGCGAGCCCGCCGAGCGATCCGTCGCGTCTCGCGCCGAGGATCGGATCGCTCTCGAAGGAGTCCCCGGTGTATCCGAGTCCGAGGCCCGCGCGCACGTGGAGCCCGTCGTGGACGCGGGGCTCCGCGGCCGAGGCAGGCACGGCGAGAGCGGCGAGGATGACGAGGGTGACGCTGACGAGGACGGTCTTTCGCATGAGCGCTCCCTGACGAGGCGGGGTGACGCCGTCGCCGTGAGGGGTGGGTGCCGCCGGCGAGCCACGAGCGGGCGCGCCCGCTATTCGACGAGGGCGCAGTACGCCGGGAAGTAGCTCGGCAGCCCTCCGCCGTAGTCAGCCGGTGAGCCCCAGCGGTTCTCGTCGAAGAACCGGGTGGCGACGGCGCCCATGGTTCGGGCCCGGGACGCCATCGAGGCAATGTGATCGCCGCCGTCGTTGCAGTCGATGGCGACGCCGCCGGCGGCGGCGCCCAGTCCGCAGTAGTAGGCGCTACAGGTGGAGAAGTCGACGCCGATGACGTCCAGGCCGGCCGCGCCGTGGGCCGCGATCGCCGATGGCGAGTAGCTCGGGTCCTGCAGGTCGAAGTTGTCGAGGGTGAAGGAGAGCGCCTGGACCAGCCCCCCCGACATGCAGAGCACGCTGGCGACGTACCCGGAGCGCAGCCGGGACATCACGCCGCACTGGAGCCCCCCGGCGCTGTAGCCCGACACGTGGACGCGACGGGGGTCGACCAGCCCCTGCTCGAGGGCGCACGCCAGCACTTCGTCGGCGATCGCGAAGTCGCCGGTGTACCAGACCGCGTTGCCGGTGTTGGCGCCGGTGCCGGTGGTGGAGGTGAACGAGGCGATCACGCCGCCGCTCGACGCCACCTCGTCCATGAAGTCACCGAAGGCGGTGTTGACCTCGGTGTAGGTCATGCCAGTGGCGTGCCAGTAGAAGAGCAGCGGCCCCGCCACACCGTTCGGGCCCACGGTGAGCGACACCTCGCTGCCGAGGAAGCTCACCATCCCCGACTCGAGCGTGGGGCAGGTCGCGGACGGGGTGGGCAGCGCCGTCGGTATCGGGCCCGCCCCGGCGCCGCCCGCGCTGCCGCCGCCCGTGGCCTCGCCACCGGTGCCGTCCCCGCCCGTCGCCGCACCACCCGTGGGGGCGCCACCCGTGGGCTCGCCGCCGGTCCCCTCGCCGCCCGTGGCCGAACCACCGGTGCTGGCACCGCCCGTCTCCGCGCCCCCCGTCGCCGCGCCGCCGATCACCGCGCCTCCAGGACCGACACCCCCGGTGCCAACGCCCCCGGTTGCGCTGCCGCCGGTCACCGAACCGCCCGTGGTGGCGCCGCCGGAAGCCGCGCCGCCGCTCGGCCTGCCGCCAGTGGTCGCGCCGCCAGCGCTAGCGCCACCGTTTGCCGCGCCCCCCGTCGCCGCACCGCCGGCCACCTCACCCCCCGTCGGTTCCCCGCCCGCGGGAGCCCCCGCGCTCGCCGCACCGCCGCTCGCGGCCCCGGCGCCGTCGCTCATCGCTCCGCCCGTGACCTTGCCGCCACCGGGCGTCTCCCCACCGGAGCTCGTCTCCGCACCCCCGCTCGACGCCCCACCCGCAGGAGCGCGGTCCTCGGCGGCGTCGTTCGACTCGCTGGCGCAGGCGAGGACTAGCGTCACGCCCGCCGTGACGAGGGCCAGGCTGATGATCCGGCGACTCATGAAGACCTCCTGCTCGGGACTCAGGGTGGCAGCTCCACCGGCGCCGCGCAGGCACCGGCGGGCTCGAAGTACGTCCCCTCGCGCTCGGGCCAGGCGCCGCCGGGGTTGTTCGCGGCGGAGCATCAGGGCAGCATGCTCGGGTGCGGTCCCCTGCGCGCCGACGACACCGGAGCCGGGCGGACGGGGATGCCCGGCGCGGCGAGGCGCGTCCCCCGGGCGCGCCGGTGCCCGCCGTGCGCGCGAGGCGGGCGGCCCGCGACCGCGAGCCGACGGTGGTGGGGACGGAGTCGGTGCGGGTGCTCTGGCCCTTCCTCCGCTACCTCTCCCACCACCCGCGGGGCGGGCTCCTGCTCGATCCCGCCACCATCGACGCCTCGCTGGCGGATCCAGACGTCCGGATCCCGCTTGCCGACGCGGGCCGAATGCTAAAACAGGCGATCCAAGTCACCGAGGACCCTGCGATCGGGCTCCACGCCGCGGCGTACGTGGAGCCCACTGACTTCGACGTGCTGGAGATCGCCGCCCGCAACGCGGAGACGGTCCGCGGTGCGCTCGAGTGCACCGCGCGCTACTACCGCCTTCTGACCGAGGACGCGGCCTTCGCGCTCGAAATCGACGGCGAGCGGGCGGCGTACTGCCGCCGGTCGCGGATCGGCGTCACCACGCCGCCGGCCGCGGTCGACTTCGCGTTCGCCTCGCTGGTCGCCTTCCTCAGGCGGGCGGTGACCCTCGCCGAGTCGCAGTGCACCCTCGAGCTCGCGCAGCCCGAGCCGGGCTACGCCGCCGAGTACCGCCGCTTCTTCGTGGGCCGCGTGCGGTTCGGGGCCGGGCGCAACGCGCTGGTGCTCCCCCGGGCGTTCCTCGACGCCCCCCTGAACGCACCGTCACCGGTGCTGGCGCGCGCCTTCGCGCTGCGCGGAGACCAGCTCCTGGCCCGGCTCGACGAGGGCGACAGCCTCACCGCACGGGTCAAGCGCCTGGTCTGCCAGCACCTCGCGTCCGGACAGGTCACCATGCGGTCGGTCGCCAGGAACCTCGGTGTGAGCCCCCCGACCCTGCGCCGCCACCTCGAGGCGGAACAGGCGACGTTCAGCGAGATCGTGGACGAGGTCCGCCGCCACTCTGCCGCGCAGGAGCTCGAGGGCAAGCGCAGCGTGTCCGAGATCGCCTTCAACCTCGGCTTCTCCAGCGTGAGCGCGTTCTGCCGGGCCTTCCGCCGCTGGCACGGCGTGCTCCCCACCGAGTACCGCGCGGCGCGGGCTGCGCGGAGGTAGCTCCGCGCACGGCGACACGGCCCGACCGCGGTCGGCTGGCCAGGCTACTCGACGTTGGTGCGAAAGTCCGACGTGCCGGAGGGCGGCTCGAGCAAGAAGGGCCGGTAGCAGTCGTCGCCGACCAGGAACACCTTGAGCCAGGCGGTACCGTACTTGCCACACTGACCGCTGGCGCCCGCGGGGGTGTTGGCGAAGAAGTGGTCGGCGCCCTGCACCTCGAAGAGCATCTTGGGCGTCGTCTCCGGGATGCTGGTGTAGAAACCCTGCGACTGGCCGCCGGCCAACACGTCGGCGGTGCCGGCGAACAGGAGCGTCGGCACCTGGTTCTGCCGGTAGGTCTGCCCCGGGTTCCAGGCGCACAGGGTGATGGCGGCCTTGAGCTCGGGGTGCTCTTCGACCGTGATCAGCGTCCCGCCGCCGCCCATGGACCAGCCCATGACCCCCAGCCGCGCCAGATCCAGCTTGCCCTCGAGGGGTCCCCCGGCGCGCGTGTTCTCGGCGCGGATCGTCTCGAGGGCGTCGAGCAGGGCGTCCGAGCGCGCCGGCGGCTGGTCCGCCATGCTGTTGGTGCCGATGGTGAGGGTGACGATCCCGTGCGAGGCGAGGTACGGCCCCCAGTCCGCTATCGACGACTCGAGGGACATGAACCCCGGAACGATCGCCAAGGCCGGGTAGGGTGGCGCCCCGTCGGTGGGGTAGTGCATCGTCTGCGACCCGTAGTCGGGGCCGTCGCGCAGACCGGAGGAGTAGCTCTGGGCGCGGAGCGGGCCCTGGCGCGCCGGATCGGCGACGTCTCCGCAGCCCCCTCCGCTGGCCGCCGGCGCCCCGCCGCGCGGCTCGGCACCGGCCGCCGCGAGGGCCCCGCCGTCCTCGCGCGTGCCGCCGGATCCGACGGCGCCCCCCGTCGCGAGCGTCCCACCGCTTGGCAGCTCTTCCCCGCCAGCCGCCGGCGCCCCACCGGCGGGCTCGACGCCTCCCGCCGCCGGCGTGCCTCCCGCCTGTTCGCTCCCCCCCGTCGGTTGGGCCCCGCCGCTCGCCGGTGAGCCGCCGCTCGCCGGAGCGCCTCCCGTTGGGCGACTCCCGCCGGTCGCGGGTGCCCCACCGGTGGCGGAGACGCCGCCCGTCGCGGGCATCCCGCCGATCGCGGAGGCGTCGCCGGTGGCGTCAAGTCCTCCCGTCGCGACGGCGCCGCCGGCGACGTCGGTGCCTCCGCTGGCGCGCGCACCGCCCGTCGAGGGGGCCCCGGCTCCGGCGCCGCCGCTGCCCTTCGCAGCGAGACCTCCCAGGCCGAGCGGCCCCGCATCACCCGTGGTCGAGTCGTCGTCCACGGCACCCGGCCCGTCGGAGCCTTGGCTATCGCTCCCGTCCGTGCAGCCCACGAAGACCCAGAGGCACGAGAGGGTTCCGACCGCGAATGCCGTGCGAGGGCTCATGCTTCGACTCCAGCTCGGGAAGGCGGCCCGCTCTGCCGCCCACCAGACCCTCCCACGAGGGAGCCACCTCGCCATGCTCCCCGCAGCTCAATCTGCACACTCCACGGCTCACCGGGCGCCGTCGATCCCGTCGCGCACCGTTGCCAGGTCGCTGGTGGTGACCCCGAGTTCGCCGGTGTCGATCACCGAAACCGCGCCGGTGCCGCCCGCCACCGCGATGGCCATGAGATCGGAAACCGTGTCGGAGGCGTCCTCGAGGGGCGGGGGCTTCACCCGACAGGATCCGCGCGGGGCGAGGGGACACGGCGACAGCCGAGGTGGTCCCCCGGACTGCGCGGCGGCAGCATCGGCTGGTGCGCTTCGTCGTCGCGCTCGACGCCCTCCCGGCGGCGGCCAGCACGCCGGCCGAGCGGATGCGTGCGGCCCTGGACCTGTTCGATGCGGGCCTCGAGCCGCAGCGTCTGCACCTGCGTCGGCGGCACCCTGAGCTGCCGGCGGCTGAGCTCGAGGCCCGGCTCCACCGCTGGCTCTCGCGCACGGAGTCCGCGTGATGCTCGGCCGACGCCCCGCAGGATCTCGTGCGAAACCTGCGGGAGCAACGCGCGGCGTGCGCGATCGTCGGCGGACCGGTCGAGCTTGCCCGTGCTGCGGGGGACGGCGTGGCGGCGAATCGGTCGCTCCACGTGCGCGCTCGGCACGCCCCGCCGGGGTGTCGCCGGCGCGCGCTCACTCCCCGCGCTGCCCCCGTACCAAGCGCAGGAACGCCGCCCCCATCACCTTCACCAGCTCCAGCAGATCGGGCCCTGCCCCCGGCGGTAGCGCCTGCCCTTTCGCCTCGTGCACGTAGAGCAGCTGCACGACTCGGGGGCCCATGGTCACGGGGACGACCAGGAGATCCGCGGGAGAAGGCGCGCGCAGCAGGCGCCAGAAATGCTCGTGGAGGAGCTCGCCGCCTGGCGGTGGCGGGCCGCGGAAGACTTGCCTCGTCTCGAAGACGTGAGCGAACACCGAGGGCACTCCGAGAGGCAACAGGATCGCCTCGATCGTCGCGGCGTCGATGCCCGGGGCCATGCCGCGCCAGCCGACAGCGAAGCCCTTCTTCACGACCAGCAAGATCGCGCAGCCGTAGGTTCGGGCAGCATAGTCGATCACCGCGGACGCGATCTCGTCGCGCTGCGTGGCGCTGCTGACAGCGTCGAGCGTGGCCTGCAGGGCGGTGCCAGCGGCGGGTCGGGGCGCCGCGGGCGCCGCGAGGATCGCCTTCGCGGAGGCGAGCAGTTGGGGGGCGTCGCGCGCCCTCGCCGAGCCGTGGCGCGCAGGAACCCCGGCCCGGCCGGGGAGCGCGGCTGAAGCGGGGCTCACCGGCGGTGGCGCCGGCCGATCGCGGGCAGCTGCCGCGAGCGGCGGGGCGGCGAGCGGTACCGGCGCTGCCGCTGGGGGTGCGGGCATCGAGGGCGGTTCCAGGTGAGTCGGCAACGGCTGGCGCGCGGGGCGAGCAGGGCGCACGCCGGCGTTCCCAGCCGGACCTGCCAGCACGGGGCGCGCCGGCCCCGTCGCCTCCGACGGTGCGGGGTCCGTTCGCGCCCCATCCACCTCCTCTCGCCGATCGCGGCGCATGGCCTCCGCGTACACCTCCTTCAACCGTCCCAGATCGAGATCCATGCGGACGAACGTCTTGCGCTTGGGCTTGATCCCCCAGACCTTCTCGAGGACGTGCTGAACGCGCGCCTCAGGGGCGACATGAGGCTGGATCCGACAACCGAGCACTTGCCCGATCTCGTCGATCGCCGTCAGATCGAGCGGGTCGATCATCGCCAGCGAGAGCGTCCTGCCGCGCCCCGCGGACAGGGAGAGCGGCACCACTCCGTACCGGGCCGCGAGCTTCTTCGGGAACTCCGTCCAGAGCTTCCTGTCCGCGCGGACGAAGTGCTCCTTCAGCGCCGCGGGGACGCCGAGTTGACGAGCGAGCTGCTCGGCCAGGGGATCGACGCGGATGGCGCCGAGCTCGATCAAGCTCGTGCCCAGGCGACCGCCGAACTGCCGTTGCATCGCCAAGGCGGCGTCGAGCTGCTCTCGGTCGATGTGACCGCCGGCGAGGAGCAGACGCCCGATTGGCTGCCGCGAGCTCATGGCCAGTCACCCTCAGAATACCGCCCGCGGCCGGCCCTCGAAAGCCGCGCCGGGCTGCCCCCATTCCTCGCGTCGCCCGGGTGCGTCCGTTCGACGGCGCGAGCCAGGGGCGATGCCGGAGCCTTCGTGAGGACCAGACTCGAGGCGTGGCTCGAGCCTGTCCGGCTCTGCGGAGCAGCACGCGGTCGTGGCGTACACCAAACCGGAGGGTCACGGGCGCCACCCGGCGGCGTTCCCGGGCGAGGGTCGGGGCTCCTGCCCCGCGTACCGGGGCCGGCAGACGATCCAGACGGCCGCCTTCCTCGCCGACCAAGCCCTCCCGGATCGGGTCCGGGTTCCCGTCCACCAGCACGACCCGCCGCCGCTGCTCGGGGTCCCGGCGCCGGGCCGCCTCCCAGGCGTCACGGACGACGTCGCGGGCGTCCAGCGTCACGCTGGCCCCAGCCCGCTTGTTGACGAGCGGCGGAGGTGGCGTGGCTGCATCACGCAGGGGCGCATTCCGTGGACGACGTCCATGACGGTACGTTGGAACGGCGCGACGTTGTAGATTGCGGCGACCTCCGCCATCCGCTTGCGGCGGCGCTTCTGCCCGGCAAGAGGGCGCGTCTCCGGCGTGTGCGCTGCTGGCTTCGCCGCGTTCTGGATCGCCGCATGGAGGTCCTCGGTGCGCATGGGGATGCCCGTCCCGTCGAAGCTCAGGATGAGCCGATCGTCGGTGGGCTCTGCGTCCACCGGGCGCTGGGCGTGGAAGGGCTCGCAGCCCTGCGCTGCTCGGACGGCCAACTCTTCGAGTTGGCGCTCGCCCAGGGAGAACCGGAGGTGACGCCCGCGCGGGTTTCGCACGTCTCCGTGAGCGCTCCGGGCCACCTCCACCGCAACGGCACGGCGGACGCCGCAGGCATCGACCTCGTCGGGAAACCGGATCACCGCATCCCTGGGGTGGAGCCCGGCGACGTCTGCCGCCTGGTGCGCGATGCTCGACGCCCGCACGTCACCCGCCAGAAGCCGAAGCGACCGGCTCGTCGCGAGGCGTGCCTGCCCTCGCACCACGCCGTCGACTCCCCGCACGGAGACGCGGGCCTCGACCGCGGCGCGAAGGTCGAGGTGGGCCTGCATCATCCGTCGCATCCACTCCCGCCCCGGCGCCGTGATGCACTCCTCGAGCTGCGACAGGCTCGCTCCCAAGGCTTCGCCTGACCATGGATGGTGCTCCATTCCAGGCGCTTGCTCCCGGGCCTCGAGAACCGGGGCGCGCGGCTCTGGCCTGGTCTTGCGCGCCGCCGCCATCGGGCTCCTCCGGTACGGGCTGTGGTGGGTTGACTTCGCTCTACCGGAGGGGAGCCCGACTGACCGCGTCACGTCGAATCGGTGAACCCGCGACTCCTCAGGCGCTGGACAGCGTCGCCGTGAAGCCGAATTCGGCTACGCGCTCGGTTGGGAGCGGCGAGCGGACGGGTCCTACCTCCGACGCGAGCGTGGTGTCAGCGTTCCGCGGAGCCGACTCCGCGGCGGGCAGGGGTCCGTTGCGGGCTTCGCCCAGGGCAGGCTCTGGGCGGCTGCGCGGGCGGGGCCGCGGCCGCCACCCCACCGCGCCCGCCGTCGCCACACGACCGCACGGGGGCGCCGCCCGGCGCGCGCCCGCGCCGACCTCGCCCGAAGGGTACGCCGGCCCGTACGGCGCGAGGCTACCGCGCCTCACCGGCGCCCGGGGCCGCTGTCCGCGCCGGCAGTGGCGATGGGTCGGCGGCGTGTTATACGGGGTGGCACGTTCGGGCGGTTGCTCGAGCGATCGGTGGTCGCCGGGGAGGGCTTCGCAGCCGCGACCCGCCGCGACGGAGGAGCCGGCGATGAGGAAGCTCATGGTGGTGACGTGGATCGGGGTGCTCGGATCGCTCGGCGCGGTGGGCTGCGGCCGCCACGGGACCTACGCCGCGCCGCAGCAGGGCGTCTCGCCCGAGGCAGGCGGTCCGGCACCCTCGGCGCCGCCGCCCGCGCGCGCGGCGTCGGCGCCGGCCGCCCCGGGGACGGGCGCGACCGCCGCCACGAGTGGCCAGCCCTCGGCGGCGGTTTCGGCCCCGGGCGCCGCGCGGATCGTGTACCTGCACCACAGCACGGGCGGGAACGTCTGGGATGGAGGCGTGAAGAGGCTGCTCGACGAGCACAACCGCCGCCAGGGGACGAGCTACTCGATCGAGGAGCGGTCCTACCCGAACGCCCCCTACCCCTGGGCGAACTACCCGTACGACTACTACAACCTCTGGGTCCTCCACTCGGGTGAGAACCGCGACCGCGAGCAGGCCACGCTCGAGGATCTCACCAGGTCGTTCGACGTCATCGTGTTCAAGCACTGCTTCCCGGTGAGCAGCGTCGGACCGGACACCGGCCGCCCGGATCCGAACTCGGACGCCAAGACCCGCGAGAACTACGTCGCCCAGTACGAGGCCCTCAAGCGCAAATTCCGCTCGTTCCCTCACCACAAGTTCATCGTCTGGACCGGCGCCGCCCTCACCCGGCAGAGCACCAACCCCGAGGACGCGGCGCGGGCGCGCGGCTTCTTCGACTGGGTGAAGTCCACCTGGGACGAGCGAGGCGACAACGTCTTCGTCTGGGACTTCTGGCAGCTCGAGACCGGGGGTGGGCTCTACCTGCTCGACGCGAACGCGGCGAGCCCTGGGGATTCGCACCCGAACCGGGACTTCTCCGAGCGGGCGGCGCGGGCGTTCGTGCAGCGCCTGGTGGCCGTGCTGGAGGGACGCGGCGACACCGGGAGCCTGACCGGCGAAGGCTCCTGAGCCGACACTGCCCCACCCGCACGCGGCGGGCGCATCCCAGCGCGCGCCGTCCGCGGCGAGGCGGCGGCGACCTCGCGGGTTTCGCGCGCGGCTCGGGTGGTGAGCGACGCATGAAGCCGGGCGAAAGGCAGCGGCGGTGGGGTTCGCGCCGGCGCTCGGCGCCTGCTCCAGCTCCGGTGACTCGATCAGCGACTCGAACCCGGGCGGCGGCGGCGGCGGTACCGCGCCGGGCGGAGGGAACACGCGCCGGGTAGGCGGCTCCGGTCCGCAAGGCGGCACACCGACGACGGGTGGCGCCCGCACCCACGGGCGGCACCCCGCCCACGAGCGGCGTCGAGGAGTCCGGCGGCTCGGCAAACGGGGGCACGGAGTCCGGCGGTGGGGGCGCAGAAACCGGTGGCGGCGGCGCACAGACCCGCGGGACCGGGGGCTGCGACACCGAGACCACCCACACCGGCGGCGCGGAGTGCTGCGGCCGGGTCCAGGGCGCGGTGGGCAA
>CAYVRP010000149.1:0-11911 GCA_964454025.1 uncultured Polyangiaceae bacterium
CCCGCCACCGCGCCCCCCGCCACCGCGCCACCCGCCGCTGCGCCCCCGCTCTCCGCGCCGCCCACGGCGGCGCCCCCCGCCGGCGAACCGCCGGTCGCCGCACCACCGGTGGCGTCCACCCCGAAGGTTTCGTTCGCGTCCTGCGCGCCGCATCCGGCGAGCAGGAGGAGCGAGCTTAGCGCAGCGATGGGGGGCATTCGTGACACGGCGAGCTCCTCCAAGGGCCTGGACACCGGCGGGGTGCGGTCCGGTCGTCCCGCGCGCACGTGAATGGCCGCGGGGCGACCGCTCCGTGGCGGGAACGAGTGCTCCGACTCGCGCCACGGCGCGGCCGTGGGTCCGCCGCGCGAGGCACGCACCGCATTCGTCCCTCGACTCCCGGCGGGGACCGGCCGCCGTGCCCCGCCTCCAGGCGGGCGCCGGCGTCGCGCGGCGAAGACCGCGGCGACGGCGGCGTTGCCACGCGGGTCCGGCCGGGGCAAGATCCGGCTCGGGAGCAGCGCGCGGGCGGCGCACGTTCGCTCCGTCCGCACGTCACCCGCGGGGAGCAGGGGCGATGACGGCGGCGAAGGCGTGGGGGATCCTGCTGCTGGCGCTGGGGCTCGGGAGCTGCGGGGACGATGATCACGACCACGACGTCGGCGGGGCGGGGGGCGCGTCGAGCGGCACCGGCGGGGCGACCGGCGCCGCGGGCGCCGCGGGCGCGGACGGGGCGGCCGCCTCCGGGGGCGGCACCGGCGGCCGAACGGCGGCCGGACCAGCGCCCGGCGATCCGATCTGGACCGACTCGAGCGAGACGCTCGTGATCCAGACCTACACGCTCGTGGTCCTGTCCCCCACCAGCACCCAGGAGTCCACGACCTGCACGCGGTTCGAGCGCGACACGATGACGGGCGCGCAGCTCGAGGCGCTCGCGAGCTGGCGGCTCGTGGAGCCCGACGGTGCTTGCTCGGAGGGCGGCTACACCTACACGACGGTCACGGTGGTCGACCGCTCCGGGCTGCGCCGGAGCTACAAGGACTGCGGCTGCCTCGAGGCGCCGTCCCAGTGCGGTGAGACGAAGGCGCCGGTGGTCATGGTGCCGGACGTCGTCGCGGACTTCCCGACGACCGGCGCGCTACCCTGCACCGATTGACGGCGCCCCGCAACGAAGAACGTCGTCACCCGGTCGCGAGCGGAGCCCCTGCCGCTCTCACCGCGGCGGTCGTCCGCGGACGACGAGACTCACCTCGGCGTGCACGGTCGCCGTCCCGTCGCCGCCGTCGCGAACCTCGACGTTGGCGATTCGGGGATCGCGGCGGTGCGTGGTGCGCCGCTCGCGCAGCATGCCCTCGACGATCGCGCGCACCGGGGGCGCGAGCCGCGGCGCGGCGTCCTGCCAGGCCTCGCTCAGCTCCGGGTGCAGGCCCGCCTGCTCGAAGAGCGGCAGGTTCCAGGCGACCATGGCGTAGGTCATGGCGAGCTCCAGATCCGCCCGACTCGGCGGCTCCGGCAGCACCGCCAGGATCGGCGCGGCGAACCGGACGAGCGTGGCGGAGAGCTCGGGCAACGCGCCGAGCTCGGCCGCGGCCAGCGCCTCGGTGATCCGCGCGCCGCCGAGGTCCTCCTCCGCGCAGGGTTGCGGCTCGACGCCGGGCTCCGCGCCCCCGGCCTCGTCGGACGACTGCTCTCGGTGGAGCTTCATGCCTCGCCTCCCCGGCTCGGCGCCTGCGCGCCGACCCACGGTGCCACGACGGGCGGTGACCCGGGACGCCCCGCGCGCGGCCGCGGGCGCGCGGCGGCGGCGGGGGAGGGCCGCCGGCCAGACGCCGCCCGTCCCGGAGCGAGGCCGCGGGCCGCGCGCGGCGCGGATCAGGGGACGAAGGGGGCGGCGCGGAACCCGAACGCCGCCGCGACGGCCTGGTTGGTGAGGCTCCCCCGGTGGACGTTCACGGCGTCCACGAGCCCCGCGTCCCGCCGGGCCGCGCCGGCGAGCCCGTGACACGCGAGCGAGAGCACGTAGGGCAGCGTCGCGTTGCAGAGCGCGTAGGTGCTGGTCCGTCCCACCGCGCCGGGGATGTTCGCCACGCAGTAGTGCACGACGCCGTCCACCACGTAGGTCGGCGCGTCGTGGGTGGTGGCTCGCGACGTCTCCGCACACCCACCCTGGTCGATGGCGACGTCGACGATGACCGACCCGGGCTGCATCCGCCCCAGGTCCGCGCGCTCGATGAGGCGCGGCGACAGCGCCCCCGGGATGAGCGCGGCGCCGATCACGACATCCGCCTTCGGCAGCGTCTCCCGGATGGTGTGCCGGTCGCTGAAGAGCGTCGTCACGTTGCCCGGCATGATCTCGTCGAGGTAGCGGAGGCGATCGAGGGAGACGTCGAGGACGGTGACGCGCGCACCGAAGCCCGCCGCCCTGCGCGCCGCGTGCGAGCCCACCACGCCGCCGCCGAGGATGACCACCACGGCCGGCGCCACGCCGGGCACGCCGCCAAGGAGGATCCCGCGGCCGAGCTGGGGCCGCTCGAGGTACTTCGCTGCTTCCTGGATGCTCATGCGCCCGGCGACCTCGCTCATGGGCGTCAGGAGCGGGAGCTTGCCGCTCGCGTCACGGAGCGTCTCGTAGGCGATCGCGGTCGCGCCGGAAGCGATCACCGCCTCGGTGAGCGCACGATCCGAGGCGAAGTGGAAGAACGTGAAGACCAGCAGTCCGGGGCGGAGCTGCGCGAGCTCCGCGGGCTGCGGCTCCTTCACCTTCACGACGAGGTCGGCCTCGCCGTAGACGCGGGAGCTCCCGTCGACCAGCGTAGCGCCCGCCGCCGCGTAAGCCTCGTCGGGGATGCCGCTGCCGAGCCCCGCGCCGCGCTCGATCAGCACCGTGTGTCCGGCGCGCAGGAGCTCCTCCACGCCGACCGGCAGCAATCCGACCCGGTACTCGTGCCGCTTGGTCTCCCGGGGTACGCCCACGATCATCGGTCCGCTCCTTCACGCTCGCTCCTGGTGCGCTCGGCCCCGGGGAGCGGGAGGGTCCCACGGCGCGAGGCCGGCGAGAAGCCCCGCGTCCGAGCCACGGCCCGAGGGCCGCGCGCCCTCCCCGGCGCGCGCTTCCCCCGGCGACTCCGGACGAGCCAGGTGCGGCCGCGCGCCGCACGAGCTCACTGCCGGACACAGGTGCTGAGCTTGGCCCCGCGCGCGCCGCACTGGGCCGTCGCCGTCTCGGACACCTTCCGGTAGCCCTCCGGGCACGCCGCCTGGCAGGTGGTGAGCGACGCTCCCTCGGTCCGCCGACAGAACACCACCGGCGCGTCGTGGTCCCCGCAGGGCGACCCCGAAGACCGGGTCGCCACATGGTAGCGCGCGGGGCAGGCGCCCTCGCAGCTATGGAAGGCGGCGCCGCAGTCGGGCACGCAGTAGCTCCGGAGCCCGCCCGGGCATTCCGCGGCCGGCGCGCGGGAGGCCGCGTGGTAGCCCGCCCCGCAACCGGAGCCACAGACGTAGCTGGGGCTCGGCCGCTGGTGCGTGACCCCCGTCCGCGGGTCGCAGGCGTCGAAGGTGCAGTCGTCCCCGTCGTCGATCGACACGGGCTCGTGGGTGACGGCGCCCGTCCGCGGGTCGCAGGCGTCCCGGGTGCATGCGTCCCCGTCGTCGATCGGGACCGGCGTGTGCACGGCGCCGCGCGCCGGATCGCAGGCGTCGAGCGTGCAGGGGTCCCCGTCATCGACGGCCGGCCCGGAGCCGGGGACGCAGCGCCCACGCCCGTCGCAATGATCGACCGGCTCGCACCCCGACGGCTCCGAGCAGGGCTCCCCCGCGGGCACGGGCGCAATCTCGCAGCGGCCCCCGACGCAGTCCTCCTCGGTGCAGGGCTCGTCGTCGGCGCAGTCCTCCGCCACCTCGCACTCGGCGCGGACGGGGGGCGCCTCCGGGGAGCGGCGGCGCGGCGCGCGCTGGCACCCTCGGCAACCGGCCTGAAGGAGCTGCCCGACGGAGAGCAGCACCAGGAGCGCCCACCCGCCCGCGCGGCGCCAGCACATGCCGCACGGTACCCCGCCCCGCGCGCCGCGCCAACGCCGCCGGGTGCGTCCCGACCGGGCAGCGCCCGGCGCGACGCCGTTCGCGCGCTGGCGCGAGGCCGTGACCGGGTTCAGGGCCGCGAGCGCCCGGCTCGCGCCAGGACGGTCGCGCGGGCCGGGCGCACCCGATGCCCCTGGGCGGGAGCGGGTGATGGGCGTGAGCCTCGCCCCCGGGGGCGCGCGCGCCAATCCCTCGCGCCGCCCATCGACGGCGGAGCGCGCGCGGTGACGGCCGCGACGCGCGTGAGCATGGTGAAGCGGCGCCCGAGCGCCGCCGCCACCACCGAGAGCCCGATGGTGAGGCCCCACCAGAGCCCCTCGACGCCGAACCCGAGGGGCCACGCCAGCAGGACGCCGCGCGGCAGCCCGACCCCGTAGTGGCCCCCGATGATCGTCAGCGCCGCGAAGCGCGTGTCGCCGGCGCCGCGGAGCGCGCCGGCCAGGGTCGCCTGCACGCCGTCGACCAGGATGAAGACCGCCGCGACGCGCAGCAGCGGCGCGACGGCGCCGAGCACGGCGGCGTCGTCGGTGAAGGGAGCCGCGAGCGCGCGCGGCGCGCTGAGGACCAGCACCGCCACGACCGCCATCACGACCGCGACGCCGGCGACCGCCGCCTGCCCGGCGCGCCGGACGCCCGCCGCGTCGCCGCGGCCCCCGGCGTTCCCCGCGCGGCCGGCCGCGGCCGCCCCGATGGCGAGTGGCACCATGAAGGCGCCGCCGGCGTAGGTCATGGCGATCTGATGCGCGGCGAGCACGGACGCCGCGAGCCCGCCCACCAGCACGGTGACCAGCGTGAAGACCCCCTGCTCGGCGAGCATCCCCAGCGCCACCGGCGCGCCGAGCCCCAGCGCCCGCCAGGGCGGCTCGAGGCGCGGCGCGCCCCGCGGTTGCACGGGGCCGCACCCCGGAGCCGCGACCAGGAGGAGGACGGCGACCGCGCTCGCCAGCGAGCTGGCGGCGGCCGCCCCGACGAGCCCGAGCGCGGGCAGCGCTGGCGCGCGGAGCGGGATCCCCGCGGCGGGGAGCGCCCCGTCCCCGAGCACGAGCAGGATGGTGAGCGGCAGGTGCAGGAGGGCCGCAGCCGCGGGCGCCCGGAGCACCGCGGGGGCGCGCCCGGGCGCCTGCGCATGGACCCGCGCCGCGACGAACGCGAGGTAGGGCCAGAGCCCGAGGAGCCGGACGAGCAGGTAGCCGCGCGCGAGCGCGGCCGTACCGCCCGGGATCCCGAGCCGCTCGAGCCGGACCGCCACGACGAGCCCGAGGAGCGCGAGCGGCAGGCTGGCCAGCGCCGAGACGGCGAGCGCGGCGCGCACGAGGCGCCGCGCCCGCGCGGCATCACCCCCGCCGATCGCCTGCGCGATGAGCGGCTCGAAGCCGAGCAGGAGGCCCGCGGCGGGGACCGCGATGGTGTAGAAGAGGGTCGAGCCGAGCCCCAGGGCGCCGAGCTCGCGTGCCCCGAGGCGACCCACCACGGCGGCCTCGACCACGCCTAGCCAGATCTGGGTCAGGTTCGCGGAGACGAGGGGCGCGGCGACGCCCCCCAGCTCACGAAGCTCGCGCAGCAGCGGCGCCGTCCCGACGTGCGCGCGCCGGCGCGCGGGTGCCGTCACCAGGAAGCCGGGCGCGACCGTGTCCACCGCTGGTTCAACGCCGCAGTGAGGAGCGCCCTTCCGCGCGCCGTCCTCGCGGGTCCACGCCGGTGCGAACGGCCACCGCCCGGGCTACCCTGACCCGCGTGCTCCGTGCGCTGCTCCCCCGCTCGAGGCTGCTCGTCCCGCTCCTCGTGGTCGGCTGCGCGCGCGACCCCGCGATGCCAGCCGCGTCCACGGTGGCCGCGGGCGCGAGCGCGAGCGCGCCCCGCAGCGCGCCCCCGCGGTCGGAAGCCGCCGGGGACGAGGCCCTCGCCGCGCCGCTGCCGGACGGCGCGCCCGCCCCGCGGGGCGACGCGGACCGAGCGGACGACGCCGCGGCCGTGCCGGCGGCCCTCACCATCTGGCTGCAGCCGCTCGGAGACGGGCTCCCCGAGGCCGACGTCGTCTTCGTCGAGCGCTCGCTCAGCGCGTTCTTCCCCGTCACCCTCCGCCGCCTCGACCGGATCCCGCTACCCGACTCGACGCGCAACGCGGCCCGCACCCGGTACCGGGCCGAGAAGCTGCTCGAGCTGCTCGCCGAACGGCTCCCGCCGGGCGGCGGCCACATCCTCGGCCTCACCGGCGTGGACATCTCCACGACGAAGGGGAACGTGGCCGACTGGGGGATCCTCGGCCTCGCCACCCTCGATGGATCCGCGTGCGTCATCAGCAAGTTCAGGACGGGGCGCGGCACGACCACGCCGGAGCAGGCGCGGGTGCGGCTCGGCAAGGTCGCCGTGCACGAGATCGGCCATACCCTCGGCCTCGAGCATTGCCCGACGCAAGGCTGCCTGATGGAGGACGCGCGTGGGACGGTCCTCACCTGTGATCGCGAGCACGACCTCTGCCCTCGCTGCCGGGCCCTGCTGGCGGCGCGGGGCTACGCGGTCCTCGCCCCAGGCGCCGCCCTGCCCTGGCCGTAGCGCCCGTTCAGCCGGTGAACCACCGGCGCCACCAGGGCGCGTTCTTCTCCGGCGGCAGCGGGACCGCGGAGGGGACGCCGCGCGCCCGCTCGGCGGCCGAGCGGCGCGGCGGCGGGGGCGCGCCGGGCGCCACCGCCGCGGGCGGTGGCGACGGCGTGTCGGCCGCCGGCGGCGCCGCGACGCGGGAGCGCGGGCGCGGCTCCCCGAACAGATCGCCGAACTCCTCGTCCAGCCCCCACGCCGTCGGATCGACGAACTCCCCCGCCCCGGCCTCCAGCCCCGCGGTGCCGAGCGACGAGGGCTGCTCCCCGGCTTCGTCGCTGGAGAAGCTGTGCAGCGCGTCGAGCACGATGTCGCCGATGACGTCGCTCGGCGCCCGCGGCCGCTCGCGCCGGCGCCGACTCCGCTCCGCGGCCGCCGCAGACACGCGCCCCGCCAGATCGAGGTAGGTCACCGGCTGGCCGATGCGGCCGATGCTGACGCCGAGGTCGCGCGCCATCTCGTGCGCGGTCGCGTAGCGCTCCGAGGGCTCCCGCGCCAGCGCACGCGCGAGCACCTCGACGACCGCGGCGGGCACGTCCGGCCGGAGCTCGCGGACGTCCGGCACCCGCGCAGCCTGCACCATGCGGAACGTCTCGACGTCGTTCTCCCCCTGGAAGAGGCGCCGCCCGGCGAGCATCTCCCAGAGGATGATGCCCGCGGCGAAGATGTCCACGCGGCGATCGGCGCCGCGACCCAAGGTCACCTCGGGCGCGAGGTACCCGAACTTCCCCTTGACGATGTCCTCGTCCTCCTGGGTCAAGTGCGAGCTCGCCTTGGCGAGCCCGAAGTCGACCAGCTTGACCTCCCCGAACCGGGTGATGAGCACGTTGTGCGGCGAGATGTCGCGATGGACGATGTTCAGCGGCTGACCGGTGTGATCGACGGCGTCGTGGGCGTAGGCGAGCCCCTCGCAGATCTGCAGCGCCGCCAGACATGCCGTGGCCGCGGGGAACGCCGCGCCGCGGACGCCGAGGTGATCCATCACCTCCTTCAGATCGGCTCCGTCCACGAACTCCATGACGATGAAGTGCGACCCCGCCGCCTCGCCGATGTCGAACACCTGCACGCAGCGCGAGTGGCTGAGGTAGGCGCAGAGGCGCGCCTCGTCGAGGAACATGTTGATGAAGTCACGGTTGGCGGACAGCTTCGGCAGGACGCGCTTGATGGCGACCTTCTTCCGGAACCCCTCGATGCCGGCGCTCTCGCCGCGAAACACCTCCGCCATCCCCCCGGCCGCGATCCGCTCGACGATCCTGTAGCGTTGCCTGTCTCCCATCTGCTCGCCCCGGCGGTGCGCCCCGCCCGAGCAGGACCGCGCGGGAGGGGCCGCGCAAGCGTACGCCGGCCGGCGCGAGGGTCGACCCCCGAGTCGTCTTCCCCGGAACAGGGGGCGGTTGGCCACCGGGCCGCGCCCCCCCGCTCGCGCCCCCCCGCGCCGCGCTCCCCAGCCCGAGCCGTGAGAGGCGCATTGGCCCACTCCACGCGGGTCCCCCGCGCCCGGGCGGTGTGCCCCGCGACCGCCGTGTGCGGTGGCGGGGGTCGACGCCGAGCGAGACGAGCCCCAGGGCGCCGTGCTACTCTCCTCGCTTCGGTAGGGAGGGGGAGGGGTGGGACGGGTCATCGTCGTGCAACCGGACGCGTCCAGGCGGCGAGAGGTCGCGCGGGCGCTCGTGGCAGGAGGGCACTCCGTCGTGCCCGTGGGGACCGCCCGCGAGGCGGAAGCGCTCGGCGAGTCGTTCGAGGTCGGCGTGGTGGACCTCGAGCTGCCCGACGGGAGCGGGATGCACCTGGCCGCGCGGCTCAGCGGCTTCGGGCGGCTCCGCGCGCGCGTCTTCACCGCGAGCGACCTCGCGTGCAGCGCCGCGCGCCGGGCAGCGCCGATGGGCGCCGTCGTGGCGCACGGCGCGCCGCTCGCCGTGCTGGTGGAGGCGGTCGGTCACGCGCTGGGCAGCCGCGCGCGCGGCGCTCAACCGCCGCGCTCGGGGGTCGGTTCGTCGGCGCCGGTCCACGCCGGGCCGTTCCCCCCGCACGAGGCCGACTCCAAGGGGAGGTGAGCGGACTCCGGCGCGCTCGCGCCGGCGGCGCCGGACCACCGCGCGCGCCACCAGCGCGCCTCGAGCTCGTCGACCAGGCGACGAACGAGCATCCGCGGTGGTCCGGGGTCGTCCAGCCAGGGGGCGACGTCGAGCGGGGCGTCCGCGCCGCGGACCTCCGCGTGGGTCGCCACGACGCGGGCGGCGAGCTCCGCGCGGTGCTCGCGGGTGAGCGCCGGCACCGGCTGCGGCACCAGCCGCACCAGACGATGGCGCAGCATTTCCGCGTCCTCCCACTCGAGCGACCCCGCTCGGGTACCAACGTCATGCAGGAGCTCGCCGGCCTCGTAGCGCAACCGGGCAAGCGCACGCGGCGTGCTCGTCATCACCACCGAGGTCGATGGCAGCGCCCCGCCGCAGTAGAACGCCAGCGAGCGGAGCGCCGTCCGCCGCAGCGCGCGAGAGACACCGGACACGAAGAGGTTCTCCGCCTCGTCGATGAGGAGCACCGGGCCCTGCCAGCCTTGCAGCCGCCGCAGGAGCTCGATCCAGAGCAGCAGGCGCGAGTAGGCCTCGCGGCGGTGGGCGGGCGCGCCCGCGCGCCCCTCGAGATCGCGGGCCCCCAGGTACGACTCGACGCCGTGCGCGGGGCTCCGCCCCGAGCGCGCGGCGCGCAGCGCCCGACGCGCCGCGAGCGCCCCGTCGCCGGGCTCGGAGGCGATCCGCTCCAGCGTCGCCAGCAGCGACGCGCAGCCGGCGGGCGACCGGGTGATCCGCGCGAGCCACTCCAGCACGTTGCGACGTCGCGGGCCCGGCAGCTCGGAGTCGTCCAGCAGGCGATGCAGGTGACGCGCCGGGTTGCCGAGATCGAGGCCCAGGCGCTCCAGGTTCAGCCGGAACACCGGGTGCCCGGCCGCGAGCGCGCGATCCGCCAGGTGGAGCAGCAGGTGGGTCTTGCCGGTGCCGTAGTCGCCGACGAGCACCCAGAAGGCGCTCCCCGCGAGCCGAGCGTGCTCGAGGAGCGCGCGGATGAGCGCGTCGATTCGCTCGTGCCCGACGCTCAGGGAGGCGACGGCCTCGGTGGGCGGCAGGCCCTGCGCCGCGCGGAGGAGCGCGCGCAACGCGCGGCGGGCGCCCGATCCCGTGAGCGCGGGGCGCGGCCCCGAACCCGCGCGCGCGCCGAGCGCGAGATCCACCCGGGTCCGGTGGGGGGGCGGCGGCGCCGCCGCGCCGGGCGCCTCGACGCGACTGGCGAGGGGTGGCAGCGACCGGAGCGACGTCGGTCCCTCGAAGAGCCGCGCGCCGCCGGTGATGACCAGGCGCGTCGAGGTCATGCCCCGACCCCCATCGAAGTTGTCGATGAGCTCGCGCAGGAGCGTGTACGAGCGCTCCCGCTGCCGCGGGGTGCGCCGCGCGACGCGGTCGCCGTCGACGAGGCAGAGGAGCAACCCGCCGTGCCCGAGCGCGCGCACGACGCGCGTCACCTCGACCAGGGCGCGCCGGGCCGTGCGCGCTTCGAGCGCGCCGCGGACCCCCGCGTGCCCGGCGACGCGCGTGAGCTCCGTCCCCAGCAGCCAGGCCGCGAGCTCGGCCCGGGCTCCCTCCGCCGTCGCCTCGTCGAGAAGCTGCCGGCAGAGCACGGAGAGGTCCCCGACCGCACCCCAGCGCTCGGCGGCGCGAGCGAAGCGCAGGCCGGCGTCACGGGGATGGCGGGCGGCGTAGGCGCCGACCTGACTGGAGAGCCCGCGCCCGAGCTCCCGGCGCGTCTCGAGGCCCTCGATGACGGCGCGCACGAGGTCGTCGAGCGCGTCGAGCCCGTGCTCCGCGAGGGACACCGTCGCGGTGGCGAACCCCAGGCGCTGCGCTCTCGCGGTGAGCGCGCCGACGAGGCGCCGCTCCAGATCCGGGGCGGCGCAGCGCACGAGCACCACCTCTGAGCCCTCACAGATCTTCAGGTCACACAGGGCCTGGTCGAGCCGGGCGAGCTCGTTCTCGAGAGTGGACGGGGCGACCGCGGCGGGCGGTCCTCCGGCGGGCGCGTCGCCCCGACCCCCGCGCTGCGGGAGGAACATGGCGCCTCGCCTAGCGCGGCTCGCCCCGGAACGCGAGGGTCCAACCCTATCCGACGTCGGCCAGGGGACCGAACCGGCTGTAGCGCCACCCCGTGGCGCCGCGCGTCACGGCAGGATCGTCCGCGCCCGGGCCAGGCGCAGCACCAGGCGAAAGTGCGCCTCGCGCACCGGCTGGATGCTCAGACGCGCCCCCCTCGCGAGGACCATCATCCCTTCGAGCGCGGCCGTCCGCCTCATGGTCGCGAGCGGCACCAGCTCGACGAAGCGCTCGACGAACTCGACCTCGATCGTCCACCACCTCGGCGCCACGGTGATCGCTCGAGCGTCGAAGTAGCGACTGGAAGGGTCGAATTGCGTCGCGTCGACGAACGCCTCGCTCGCGATGCGGAGCAGCCCGGCCACGCCGGGCGGGGAGGCGTTCGAGTGGTAGAAGAAGCCGAGATCCCCGGGTCGAAGCGCATCCCGGATCAGGTTTCGCGCCTGGTAGTTGCGCACGCCGTCCCAGCGAGTGCGGCCCTCGCGCTCCAGATCGGCGATGGAGTAGACGGCGGGCTCGGACTTGAGGAGCCAAAGACCCGGGCGCGAGGCGCGAGCCCGACGCGATTTCGACGTAGCGTTGGCCATGATATCTTCCGCCCGGCGCGCGCCACCTCCGAACGTCGCCGAGCGCTCGACCTCCTGGCGTGCGAGCGATGGGCGACCCGAGGGGCGGCCGCCGGTCGGGACGACGATCCAGCCTACTAGTAAAGTCGCGGTGTTTCGCGAAATCCTGCGAACCCTGTTTCTCCCCTGGTGGTCGGCGAAGTTGCGCTACACTCCTCGGGCATTTCTGCGCCGCGCGTCTCGCGCGCGTCTGGATTCAAGAGAAAGGTCGGTAGGGGCATGCGTGGCAAGATAGCTTGGTTTCATGCAGCAATGATGATCGGGTGTGGGACGGTCGCCGCGATCGGCTGCAGCGACGGCGGCGCCGTGACGCAGCCCCCGCTCGCCTACACGGGCGGCGTCACCGGCTCGGGCGGCGCGATGACCGGCGGCATGATGACCGGCGGCATGATGACCGGCGGCATGATGACCGGCGGCATGATGACCGGCGGCATGATGACCGGCGGCATGATGACCGGCGGCATGATGACCGGCGGCATGATGACCGGC
>CAYVRP010000150.1:0-11875 GCA_964454025.1 uncultured Polyangiaceae bacterium
CCCCGCTCACGGCCCCCCCCGTCACCGCGCCGCCCGTCGCGAGGCCGCCGGTGCTGGCGCCCCCCGTCCCCGGCGACCCGCCGGTGTCGGTCGATCCGCCGGTCGCCATGGTCCCGCCGCCGGGCGTCGTCCCACCGGTCACGACCTGCCCGCCGCTGGCGGTCCCCCCGCTGGTGCCCGTGCCCCCCGCCGTCCAGGCGCCACCGCTCCCACCCGAGATCGCACCGCCGGTGGCCGGAGCTGCACCCGAGGTGCCCCCGTCCCCGCCGCCGGCGCCGTCCGAACAGCCACCGGCCGCCATCGAGCAGCCCAGAATCACGGCCAGATACCCCCTCGGAGACGGACGCACGGTCCTCATCGGTGCACTCCTCACGCTCGCGTGCTCCCAATAGCGGGCTGCAGTCGCCGGGATCTCGCGAAACGGCTCAGAAAAACACCGTGACCGCGCGGGGCGACGTAGCCCTCCGCTGACAGGCGGCCGAACACCCTCTACCCTGTCTCGTCATGAACCAGATCGATCAGGCGCTCCAGGCGTTCGCGGGGAACGACCTCACGACGCGGCTCTGCGGGGTCCTCTTCACGGCGATCCCGTTCGCGCCACGCCAGGTGGCCTACGCCACCGTCGACGAGGCCGTGACGGCGCTCTACCCCCAGGCCTCGGCCGCGGTGCGAGCCCGGGCGCAGCAGCTCGCGGACGAGGACCGGGTCAAGAGCGCGCTCTGGGCCTTCAAGGTCCTCGACATCGGCGACACGGGGATCGCCGTCTTCTCGGGCCTGCGCACCGCGCTCAGCCTCTTCCGCGAGCGCAACGGGGCCGCCTTCGAAACCGACGAGCAGCAGGGCGTGGACAGCGCGATGAAGCTGTTCGGCATCGCCTACGCGGTGGGGAGCCTGTTCCCCGCGGGCAGCCGCGTCGCGTCGTATCACGCGTGCCCCGCCGGACAGGCGATGACCTTCTACTGGTGCGCCATCGACGTCGCGCTGCCTTTCGCCGACAACGTGATCGCGGGCGGGGGCGGCTGCGGCCAGCGGCGGCTGCAGAGGTACGGGCCGGGGGCGCGGGAGCGGCTCGGCGCCGCGACGGGCGCCGTCGCCCAGGCGGAGCCGGTTCTGGCCGAGCTCCTCGCACCGATCGACGGCATCATCGCCCAGGTCGGCCCGCACGCACGCCGCATCGCGGAGACGGTCCAGGGCTACCTCCCCGCGATCGGCGACGCCTCCGACAAGATCGCCGGAGTGGTGGCGACGGCCGCCGACACGCTGCCCGTCTATCGTTACCTCGGGGCGCGGCTCGCGGCGGAGGCCGTCGTGCTCCGCGCCTCGCGCGGCGAGTGAGCCCCCGGCGCGCCCCGCGCATGCCCGCTCAGCAGCCCGGCAACGACGCGCACCAGAGGCGGTACCGTTCGCGGTCGAGCACGGCCGTGCCGTGCGAGAAGGTCCAGACGACGCCCCCGTCGGCGCACGGCAGCAGGCGCGCCGCGCCGGGAACCACCTCCTGCGGGACACCGACCGGAACCCCCGCGGGCCCCTCCTCGGCGCCGGCGGCGAGCCACGCCTGGTAGAGGGCGTCGCCGCCGAGCACGGCGAACGGCGGCAGATCCTCGGCCGTCGCATGGTCCCAGTCGACCAGCAGCCCGCCTTCGAAGCGCTGGAGGCGTGCGCTCCACGCCCCCTCGGTGACGGTGCGCTCGGCGCCCAGCGGGTAGCCCAGCGGCCCGCGCTCCGCGCCCGTCCGCGACCAGGTGTGGTAGAGCGAGCCGAGCAGCGCGACCGCGCCCCGGGAGGGGTGCCACACCAGCGCGCCGCGTGCGCACAGCACGCCACGTCCCACCCCGTCCGCGAGCGCGAGCATGCCGCTCGTGAACGAGCCGAGCGTGGAGGCGGCGCCCCCTGCCGCCCGCCAGGCGGCGAGCAGCGCGTGCGCGGCGGGATCCGGGGCGCTCGCCGCCGCGGGGATGCCCTGCACCCCCGGACCCGCCCCGGCCGCGACGCCACCGCCGGGTCGCGGCGCGGCCGCGGTCGCGGGTGGGGCGGGAGAACCTGCGGGCGGGGAGGCAAGGGAGCCGAGCAGCGCGGCTTCCTCGTCGTAGGAGTCGTCCCAGTGCAGTCGCGTCGCGGCGGAGGGAGCGGGCGGGCCGCGCAGCGCCGCGAGCAGCTGCGCCGAACGGTCGACGTCCATGAGCACGCCCGGATCGACGGCGGGCACGCCGGCAGCGGGCGCGACGGACGCGGCGGGCGGCGCGGGCGCGCCGACCACCGCGCCGACGAGCGCGCCGCCCACGGCGTCGAGGGTGACCGGAGCGCCGGCGCGCAACGCCGGTGCGAGCTGGCGCATGACGCCGCCGACGACCTGACCCGCCATCTGGCTCCCGGTGAACCGGGCCACGAGGCCGCCACCGTGGCGAGCAGCGAGGTCGACCGCGAGGTCCATCGGGCTCTTGCGGCCGAGCGCGACCGCGCCGAGGGAGCGGAGCAGGCCGGGCGGCGCGGTCGGCTGTTCGCCGCGCGGCGGAGCTGCGCCCGCCGTCGACGCCCCGCCGAGCCCGGACACCGACGGCGCGACGACAGGGCCGCTCGCCGCGGCGTCGGCCCCGGGCGCGGTCGCGGTGACGGTGTGCTCCGCGGGCTCGAAGGCGAGGCTCGTGCTCGTGCGGAGTGCCCAGCCGGGCTGGGCGAGGGCTGGATCGAGGACGTAGTCGTAGGCCAGGTAGCAGTACCCCGCGGCGCCCCAGTCGGCGCCCCAGGTATTGCGCGCGATGAAGCAGGCGTGCGGGTCGGAGTAGCCGACGAGCAGCAGCGCGTGGCGCCCCTCTGGCCGCTCCTGCGGGGACGGGCGCGGCACGCGGCCGTCGGGGCCGACCTCGAGGAAGCTCGCCGCGATCCACAGGCCGAGCGCGATCGGGATCCCTCCGGCGAGGCAGCCGCGGAGCGCCGCTGCGTCCAGCGGGACCTGCACGAAATCGACGATGCGATGGCGCTGCGCGGCGCGGTGGACGGGCTCGGGCGGCTGCACCGCGAAGAGGTCGAGCGCGTAGGGCCAGGCCGCCTCGAGCGGGACCCCGAGGCGCGTCAGCACCCGGACCCCGTCGCGCAACGATCCCCCGACGTCCTGCCGGACCCGATCGTGGAGGAGCCGCTGGTGGTAGTAGATGAAGAGGCGGCTGACATCCACCTGGCGCCGGGTCGACCGCAGGACGAGGTACTCGACCGCCCCCGCGAGCGCCGCGGCCGAGGAGGTGCCGAGCAGCCCGGCGTCCTCCACCGGGCTCATCCAGCGGCGCAGATCCACCCCCGGCGGGAGGTACTGCGGAGCGAAGGCGAGCTGGAACGGGCGCACCTCGAGGTCGTCGGGGACGTCCTCCAGGCAGGAGCCCAGCACGCAGCGTCGCCCGTGGTGATGCCCCACGTGCGAGCCGATCCCGGACCCTCCCGCGGCGCTCATGGCCCTTCACGGTAACCCCGCGACGGCGCCGGGCACAAGCGCGCCGGCTAAGGGCTCAGTTGCTGGTCGTCACGTTCGCCACCGGGAAGTCGATGCTGCCGACCCCGCCGCCGACCTCCACGTTGATGTGGACGGAGGTCAGCGTCCCCAGCGTCCAGCCCTGGGCCTCCCACGCGCGGAAGTGGTCGCTCACGGTGACGGTCCCGCACTGGCGTGCCGTCTGCCGGGTGCTGATCATCTGGATCCAGGGGCCCGTGTGCCCCGACTCACAGGCGTTGGCGCCACCGGTGCCGGTCGTCTCGGTGGTCGAGAGGAAATACGTGCCCCCATCGATCGTGACGGTGACGTCGCCCCGAGCCCAGAGGCCGTTGTAAGAGTCCTCGTTGATATAGTACTCGATGCATGGGTTGTGCATCCACCCGTAGATGCCGATCATCGAGAAGCCGCCGGGGTCGCCGTGCTTCTGCTCGACGAACTCGGCGAGGATGGTGCCGTACTCGGCGTAGGGTTTGGCGTTCGACCCGCGGAAGTCCAGGCCGAGGTGGGCCAGGAAGTTCAGGCTGTTGTCCCATGAGGCGCTGAACGCGTGCACGCCGGGGAAGACGGTGATGCTCCCCCCGTCCCCGTTGGTCCAGATGCCGTAGTTCAGTCCGTTGATCGTGCCGTAGACGCTGGCGCCGGTGTACGTCTCGCCCCCGGTCGGCATCGGGGTCGAGCAATCCACCGTGGACTCCCCGCTCCCCGCGGATCCACCGGTCGCCGCGTCGCCGCCGGTCGCCGCGTCGCCGCCGGTCGCCGCGTCGCCGCCGGTCGCCGCGTCGCCGCCGGTCGCAGCACCACCGCTCTCGCCGCCACCGACCGGGCTCCCGCCCGAGGGCGTCGAGCCGCCCGCGGCGAGGCCGCCCGTCGCCCCGGTGCCTCCGTCGCCGATCGGGCTCCCACCCGAGGCCGACTGACCACCAGTGGGGGCTCCTCCCGTCGAGCCGCCTTGCCCCGGGAACGCACCGCCGGTGCCACCCGCGGGCGAGCCTCCGGTCGGAGTGACCGTGCCGCCCGCGCCGCCGGTGGCGGTGGTCCCACCCGCGGGACCGCCGCCGAGCGATGGCGCCCCGGCGCCACCGCTCCCCGCTCCCGAAGCTGCCGTCCCTCCCGCGTCGGGCCCGCTCGAGGTGTCCGAGCTCGCCGAGCAAGCGGTGAGCGCCAGGCCCAGGCTCAACAGCATGATCGCGACCGAGGTGTTCTTCATGAGCGGCTCTCCTGGCGGGCTCGTCGGGGGCGTGGCAGGGCGGGGTCGAGCCGCGGTGCTCGCGTCGGCCCCGGGAGGTTCGCTCGCAGCAGCGGCGCCGTGCGTCGAATTCCGTAGGCAAGTCTGTCCGTGGTGACGACACGAGCTCAGGGGCCCCGTTTCTCCCCCCTCGAGTCGAGAGTTGCAGCGGCAGTGTCTCCCTGGCGGGTAGGATCCTCGTGCTCGTGTCCTGCCGACCTGGGATTGCCGCGACCGGCCATCGGTGCGAGCGGTCGGCCCTTCCGTGACGGGGTGGTAGCCGTGATCCCCGCGGTCGCAGCTGGCGCGCGTCATGGCGATCGTCGCGTCACTCGCGGCGGCCGAGGGCTGCAGAGGACGCGACTCGAGCGACGACGAGTTCCCCACTGGCCGGAGCGCGGGCGGCGCCGACTCCGGCGGCGCGAGTGGCGCCGGCGGGAGGCGACGGCGCCCACCCCTCGGGCGGCCAGAGCTCGGGCGGCCAGAGCGGCGGCAGCGCCGGCGCCACCCTGGTCGGCGGCGCGGGCGGCACCGTCGTCCTCGACCCGCCCACCCCCGGGGTCACCTGCGGCGGCGCGACCCCCTGGTGCTGCGTCGACCGGACGTCCTCCCCTCGCGAGGCGTCGGAGGGCACGGGCCTCACCTACCGCAGGGGGTGCGACGCCGCGGTGGACTGCCCGGGCCAGCGCTGCTTCGCGGACATGTTCGCGAGCGTGCGGTTCGCCACCTCCTGCACCGACGAGTGCGGAGGAGTCTCCCACGAGATCGGGGTATGCAAGGGCGCCAGCGACGGCCAAGACGGCGAGGCGTGCCGTCCCTGTCCCTGCGCCGGTCGCGTCCTCGGGCTCTACAGCGCGCGCGCCCCAGTCCTGCGAGTGACCCACCGCTGGCAGCCTCGCGCGCCACGGGCTGCTGGCGGGACGCTCGCTGCCCGCAGCGACCACCGAGGATCGGGAACAACGCCGCCCCGACCGGACTCGAAGCCCCTGATGCCGGGGCTCGCGCGCTCGCCGTGCTTCGCCGGGTGGCTGCTGCTCTGCGCCTGCGCCGCGTCGCCGGCCCCGCAGCCGCAGCCGCCCTTGGCTCCACCGGCGCCGGCCGCCCTCGCGCCGCGCCTCGTCTCCGCGCCCCCTCCCCTGGCCGAGACGGCGCCGTTCGAGCTCGTCTCCGCCACCCCCGAGGGCGAGCTCGCGGCGCTGCCGCCGGCCATCACGCTCGTGTTCTCCCGCCCGGTGCAGCCGATCGAGGGTTCGCTGGAGAGCCCGGAACCCGTGGCGCGCGTCACCACCGCGGGCGGCGCCGAGCTCGCGGGGCGCTGGCTCTGGTACGGCACCAGGACGGCCTCCTTCGAGTTCCGGAAGCGCGCGCCCTGGGCCAGTGAGATCGAGGTGGTGGTGCCGGCCGCGACGCGCGCGCTCGACGGCACGACGCTCGGGGCCGACCGGGCCTTCGGCTTCGCGACGCCGCGCCCGGCGCTGCTCGCGGCGAGCGTCCCGGACGGGTTCGTCGCGGGTCGCGGCTACCCCCTGCGCCTCTTCTTCAACCAGCCGGTGTCCCGGGGGGAAGCCCGCCGGGTGCTCTCGGTCAGCGGGACACGCGCCGGGCGCCGCGTGCCGATCCCGTTCACGGTCGAGCAGGACGACCTCGGTGACGACTGGGTGGAGACGGATCAGCGCCTGCTCCTGCCCCGGATCCCGGATGGCGTCGGCGACGTGGTGGTCGAGGTGGCAGCCGGGCTCCGCGGCGCCGAGGGCACCCGGGTGTCCCTCGCGCCCGCGCGCTTCCCGCTGCCGACGCTGGGACCCCTCCGGTTCACCGTCGAGTGCGAGCGCGCGCCCGACGGGCGCTGCGCCGCCGACTCGTGCCCCACCCTCACGCTCTCCAAGCCCGTCCCCACCCTCGCGCTCTACCAGCACCTCCGCTTCGAGCCGGAGGTCCCGAAGGACCGCTACGCGTTCGAGGGCAGCACCGACTCCATCCCACTCGGTTACCTCTTCGAGCCCGCTCCTGGCGGGCGCTATCGCGTCGAGGTCCGGCCGGGCTTCGTCACCGAGGACGGCGAGCGCATCACCCGCGGCCAGCGTTTCGAGCTCGCGATGGCCGACGAGACACCGAGCGTCGAGTGGACCACGCAGCGCGAGGTCGTGATCGAGCGCGGCCGCCCGGCGCCGTTCCTTCGTCTCTGGGGGCTCAACGTGGCGTCGGTGGACGCCGCCCTAGCCCCCATCACCGCGCAGGAGGCCGCCGCCTGGCTCGGCGGCAGGGGGCGAGACTACGCCGCCGTGGCCGCGCTCCCGCTTGCCCGTGAGGTGCGCCTGCCGCTCTCCGTCAGTCCCAACGAGCGGGCCCGCGCCGACCTGCCCCTCCCCCCCGAGCTCTTCTCGGCCCTCCGCACTGGAGGCCTGCTGGTCGCGACCCGCGGCGAGGGCGCCACCGCGGAGCCGGCGCGGCTCGTCACCGTGACCGCCCTCGGGGTGCTCGCGCGCTGGAGTCCGCACGGAACGATCGTCTGGGTGACCCGCCTGTCCGACGCCCTCCCCGTCGCCGGCGCGCAGGTCACCCTCACCGCCGCGGCCACCGCGAGCCCCCCGCCCCCCGCGGCTTTCTCGACCCGGACCGACCGCGACGGGCTCGCAGTGCTCCCCGCGCACGCGATGCAGCAGGCGCTCGGGCCACCGGGCGCGCCCGGTCCCGTCGTCCCCGTCACCCACGGCGAGGATCACGCCCGCGTCGTCGCGCAGCGGCTCGATCGGGAGTCCGTGGCCCCGCTGCCCTTCGTGTTCGTGGAGCGCGGGATCTACCAGCCGGGCGAGCCCCTCCACGTGAAGGGCTACCTCCGCCAGCCGGCCCTGAGCGGCCTCGAGACGCCCGTGGGGCAGAAGCTCGAGGTCATCGTGCGCGACGACCTGGATCGCGTCCTGTTCGAGCGGCGGACGCGGACCGACGACTACGGCTCCTTCGCCGTCGAGGGGACGCTCCCGGAGACGGCTGCCCTCGGCTTCGCCTCGGTGGAGGTCCGGTGGCGAGGCGCTCCGCCGGGCTGGAGCCGGGATCGCTGGACAGGCTTCGTGATCAGCCGCTACCGCGTGCTCGACTTCGAGGTGAAGGCGCGGCTCGATCGGGAGACGTACCTCCGCGGCGACACCGCGCGCCTGAGCGTCCTCGGCCGTTACTTCCACGGGGCGACGATGCGCGACGTGCCGCTGCGGATCGAGGTGTCCGCCTACGCCACGACCTTCCGGCCCACAGGCTTCGCAGGCTACACGTTCGGGGGCGCCGACGACGGCTCCCGCGGCGGCACGGTGGAGGCACAGCGCCGCCTCGACGGCCAGGGTCGCGCCCGGTTCGAGCACCCGCTCGCGCTCCCCGGGGGCAAGGTCCCGGTCACCGTCGAGTTTGACGCCGAGGTCGCGGACGTCAGCCGCCGCTTCGCCATCGCAGACCGGGCCACGGCGCTCGTGCACCCCGCAGCGTTCTACGTCGGCCTCCGCCCGGACGACGTGTCCCCGCGCTACCCCGGCCGCCCGATCGCGGTCGAGGTGGTAGCCGCCACGCCGGACGGGGCGCCGCAGGCGGGCGCCGCGGTCACGGTCGAGCTGGTGCCCACACCGGTCGTGGAGGAGGCATCGACGCCCGCGCGCGCCCGCCCGTCACCCGCGCTGGAGCGCTGCCAGGTGATGACCGGCGCCGAGCCGCGCCGCTGCGTCTTCACCCCCGCGCGGGAGGGGGACTTCCAGCTCCGGGCGGCGAGCGTCGACGCGCGCGGCAACCCGGTGGTGACGGCGCTCGACCTCCAGGTGCTACCGCCCGAGGTAGCGGAGTGGCGCCCGCCACGGGAGCCCGAGCCCGAGCCCGAGCCCGAGGTGACCCAGCCGCCAAAGGACGAGCCTCGCCCTCGGGAGCGGCTCTCCTTCGCGGACTGGTGCCGACACCAATCGCCGTCGGCCGAGCTCGACGTGGTGCGCCATGACCAGCCGTGGCGCGTCCCCTCCCGTTTCGACTACCGCTTCGAAGAGCGCCGCTGGGAGCTCGGCGACACCGTGTTTTTCTGCATCGTCTCGCCCGCGCTCGCCCCCGCCTTGGTGACGCTGGAGCGGGACGCGATCCTGGAGCGGGAGGTGGTGTGGTTGCGGGCCGGCGGCAACCTGCGACGCATCCCCGTCACCGACCGGCTCTTCCCTTACGCGACGCTCCGGGTGACGAGCGCGCGCCCGCCCGTCGCCGGCCGTTCCGCGAGCGAAGAGGTCGCGACGGAGCTGTGGGTCGACAGCGGGCACAAGGCCCTCGACGTCTCGCTCCGCCTGCCCCGCCGGGCGCGCCCCGGCGAGAAGCTGCGCCTCGAAGTGACGGTCGAGCGCAACGGCAGGCCCACGGCGGCGCAGGTCACCCTCTGGGCGGTGGACGCCGGGGTGCTCGCCCTCCGCCACTACGATCTCCCCGAGCCGTTCCGGACCTTCGCCGAGCGCATGCCCACCCCGCTCGAGTCGTCCGACAACCGGAGGCTGCTCTACTGGCCCACCGATCACCGGAGGAGCCATGAGCCGCGGGTCCGCATGGGCGCCACCCACGTCGGCCCGCCGGGGGCGGTGCCCGTCCGCGAGCGCTTCCCGGCAGTCGCCTGGTACCGGCCCGATCTGCGGCTCGACGCCAGCGGCAAGGCCACCCTCGAGCTCCCGCTCCCCGACAACGCCACACGCTGGCACGTCTTCGCCGTCGCCGCCACCCGAGACGATGCCTTCGGCGGCGCCGAGCGCACGTTCGAGACGTCACAGGAGCTGTTGCTGCGACCCCGGCTCCCGCGGGTGTCGCGGGTCGGCGATCGCCTCCGCGCCGCCGTGGTGGTCGACTCCACCCTGCCGATGGCGCGCGACGTCGAGGTCGAGCTCACCGTCACGGGCGCGCTCACGGGGACACGACGGGCGACGGTGCGCCTGCCCGCGCGCGGGCACCGCGAGCTCGACCTCGAGCTCATGGCCCGGCGCCCCGGTGTCGCCACGTTCATGGCCACCGCACGCTCCGGCGCCCTCCGCGATGCCGTGCGGATCGAGCACCGCGTCACCCAGCCGATGACGTTCACGACCGCCGTGGTGGAGGGCGTGACCGAGGGCGTCGCCTGGGAGCGGCTCGGCTCACTCGCGGCCGCGCGCCCCGACGCGGGCGGGCTCACCCTGACGCTCTCGAGCTCGCCGTTCGCCGGCCTCGGCGAGGTGGCGCGAGCGCTCGAAACGTACCCCTATGGCTGCACCGAGCAGCTCGTGTCGCGCCTGGTCCCGAGTCTGCTGCTCACCTCCGGCGGGGAGCGGCTCGGCGTCGAGAGCGGGCTCGACCGCGCCGACCTCGAGGAAGCGATCGCGACGCTCCATGCCCGCCAGCAGCCGGACGGCGGCTTCGGCTACTGGACGCGCTCGGACGGGAGCGAACTCTGGCTCACCGGCTACGCCCTGCTCGCGCTCCTCCGGGCGCGCGCCGCGGGGCTGCCCGTCTCCGCACGGGCGATCGGCACCGCGCGACGCTACCTCGAGCGCCTGCCGCTAGGCGCCGAGACGACCGCCATCGCCCAGGCCTGGCTCGAGGACGTGCTCGCGACCGCGGGCGCCCCGCGGCGCGACCGCATCGCCGCGCTCGCCGCTCGCCCCGCGGCGCTGGGGGCGTTCGGGCGGGTCCTGCTCGCCCACGCCGCGGCCGTCGCCGGGGACCGCGCGCTCGGGCGCTCCCTCCTCGACGCCTCCGTCGCCGCGGGGATCACGCTCACCGGCGCGACCGGCCAGGCCTCGCTACCGGCGCCCGAGCCCTACGCCTCGTCGATCCTGCGCTCGACCGCTCGCGACACCGCGCTCCTCGTGCGCGCGCTGGCCCTGGCCTGGCCGGAGCACCCGGCGCTACCGCGGCTCGTCGCCGGGCTGCTCGCCGCACGCCGCGACGGCCGCTACGCGCCGACGCAGGACGGGGCCTGGGCGCTGCTCGCGCTCGACGAGGCGGCTCGCGCGGCGCCGCCCCCCGCCGAGCTCACCGCGCGCGTCTGGCTCGACGGCGCGCCGGTGATGCAGGCCTCCCTCGCCGGCCCCGCGCCGCGCTCCGCCCACGCCGAGCTCCCGCTCTCCCGCCTGCTCGCCGTCCCCGACGGGCGCCTCGCCTTCGCGAGCGAGGGCGGCCCGCTCTACTACCAGGCGATCCTGCGCACGGCCGACCGGGGCCTCCCGGCTCAGCCGCGGAGCCACAGCCTATCCATCGAGCGAGCCGCGGCGCCCGCGGCCTTCGACGGCAGCCGGCGGCCCGCGACCACGCGCTTCGCGCTCGGCGACTGGGTGGAGCTCTCCGCCGTGGTGACGACCCCGGTGCCCCGCGAGCAGGGCGCGCTCGTGCTCCCCCTGCCCACCGGGCTCGAGGCGATCGACCCGCTGCACGCCTCCACCGCGCGGATCGCCCTGGCCCCGGGTCTCGACGATCGGCTCCCGAGCCACGTCGAGCGCCACGACGATCGCGTGGAGCTCTTCTTCGACCACCTCCCCGCCGGCGCGTCCCACGTCGCCGAGCTCGCCCGCGCGACCATCGCGGGCGAATTCGGGGTGCCGCCCGCGACCGTGGAGTGCCTCTACGCGCCGGATGTGCGAGGGAGCACGGGGGTGGCGAGGGTCACGGTGGCGGGCGGCGGGTGACGGCGCGGGTGGCGGCTCGCCAGTAGCGGAGACGGCGGGCCGCCGGCAGCAGGCCGCCGGTGACGGCGAGCGCACGACCGAAGAGAAGCCACCCGCGGCGCTCCCGGCGCTGCTGGCACTCGCCTTGCGAGGGCCGGCGGGGTGCCTGCCACCGTCTTCCACTACGCGCGGCGTCGGCCGGAGCTCACGACGCTGTACGAGGTGGTTCGGGACAACCTCGACACGCTGTACGCCGCTTCGGACGCGGGCTTCGTGAGGAGCGAGCTCGAGGGGTACCTCGAGTGTGGCCTGCTCTGCCGGGGCTTCGCGGTCATGGCGTGTACCGAGCCGGGGTGTCACGCGCGGCACCTGGTGGCGTTCTCGTGCAAGGGTCGGGGCTTCACTGCGCCTGCGGCGCTCCCTCGCTCCGCTCGGGCCGTGGTCCTCCGTGCACTCGTGCAGCTCGCTGCACTCGCGCCCCAGAGTTCATAGCGCTCTCTCCAGGACCGCGAATTTCGTGCTGGGGGCAGAAAG
>CAYVRP010000151.1:0-11599 GCA_964454025.1 uncultured Polyangiaceae bacterium
CGCGCCGCCGCGCCGCCCCCCCCGCCGGCGGCGGCCGCGGCCAGCGCCGAGCCCGCCCGCGCCGCCCCCGCCGCGAGCAGGCCCGCCCCCATGGTCCTGACGGCGGCCGAGGCCTTCGCGCGCGCGAACGCGCTGCGGCGTGCGGGACAGGGAGCCGCAGCCGTCGCCGCCTACTGGCAGCTGCAGAGCGACCACCCACGCTCGCCCGAGGCGCTCCTCTCCCACGTCCTGCTCGGCCGCCTGCTGCTACAGCAGGGGTCCGCGGCGGCCGCCAGCGAGCAGTACGCGCGCTACCTGCGCGCGGCGCCGAACGGGAGTCTGGCCGAGGAAGCGCTGTTCGGGCAGGCCTCGGCGCTCCGCGCGAGCGGCCGGGTCGTCGAGGAGCGGCGCGCCCTCGACCAGCTCGTCGCGCGCTTCCCCGGCTCGGTTTCCGCCCGGGCAGCCCGCGCGCGGCTGGCCGAGCTCGAGTGAGAGCCCCCATGTCGGGCCTCCGGGGACCCCGTCGCCTGCTCGCGCTCGCCCTCCGGGCCTCCGTCGCGCTCGCGGCCGCGCGACCCGCGGGCGCGGAGCCGCTCCCGCCACCCGCGCCGCGCGGCGCGGCCCGGGTGCAGGTGGTGCTGACCGGGAGCTTCGGGGACGATCGCGCGCTCGCCGCGCTCGTGCACGAGTGGCTCGCGAGCTCGGGCCTCGATCCCGTCGTCACCCGCGCCGAGCGGCTCGAGCTCGCCGCGCTGCAGGCGCCGAACGACGATGGCGCCCCGGTGCGACTGTGGCTGGTCCCGGTGAGCACCGCGCGGGCGCGCCTGTACCTCGCGGATCCGGAGGCCCGACGGTACTACGTGCGGGACGTGCCGATCGCCACCCGCCTCGACGAGCTCGAGCGCGAGCGCGTCGCCCAGGTCCTGCTCTCCTCGACCCTGGCCTTCCTCGCGGGTGCCGCGAGCGTGCCGCTCGATCGGGTCGAGCGCGCCCTGCTCGAGGGCGCGGCGACGCCCACCGAGCCCGGCGCGGCTTCGGCCGCGCGATCCTCCGACGCGGTCCCCGCGCCCCCCCGGGCGGCGCCGGACCACGCCGCCCTTCCGGTGACGATCGGGGCCGGCGCGCTGTTCGGGGCGGCGGACGAGGGCGCGGCCGGGCTCGCCGCCGGACCCGGGCTGCTGCTCGAGCTCGGCACGGCGCTCGAGCGCGTCCGCGTCGGCGGCCAGCTCGAGGGCGTGGTGCGGCTGCCCCGCGAGGTACCGACCGAACACCTCGTGCTGGTGCTGCGGGCAGCGACGGCGAGCGCCGCCGCGGAGGCCTGCGCCGCGCTCCACCCGCGCCTCTGCTGGCGCCTCGCCGCCGGGGCGGGGGTCGCGGTCATCACGGTGGCGCCCACGCCGCGGCGCGACGCCGCCGTGACCGCGCTCGCGAGCGACCGCGCGAGCGCGGCGTTCCTGCGCTTCGCCGTCGGCCCCGAGTGGCACCGACGCGGCGCGCGCGCGACGCTCGGCGCCTACCTCGACGTCGCCCCGGTCGGCCTGCGCTACGAGCTCGCCGAGGGCGCCGCGCGAACCGCCGAGCTCGTGCTCCCGCGGGTCGCGGCCGGCGCCTCGTTGGCCATCGGCTTCGAGCGCCCCCTCGCCGCACGTCACGCGGCCGCGCCACGGAGGAGCGCGCGCGCGGCCGTCGCGGCGGCGCCCCCGGCGCCCGGGGGAGGAGCGAGGTCGCGGTGAACCGCCGCGCGCGCGTGACCGCCGCGGCGGGCCTGCTGGTCCTGTTCGGCTGCGGGTACCGCGGTCGGCTCCTCGGCGCGCTCGCCGACGACGGCGCGGAGCGGGGCGGCGCCGGCGGCGCGAGCGGCGCCCCCGCGCGCGCGCCGCTGCCGTATCTGCTGGGCGCGGATCTCTCCTTCGTGCAGGAGCAGGAGGATCAGGGGCTCACCTTCGTCGAGGACGGCAGGACCGATGACGTCCTCGACATCCTCGCGCGGCACGGGCTGAACGCGGTGCGGCTGCGGCTGTTCCACGACCCTTCGAGCCCCTGTCGGACCTCGGCGAGCGGCGACCAGACCTGCGGCTACCAGCATGAGTTCGGCACCCGGGCGGAGCCCTACTGCGATCTCGAGCACACCCTCGCGATGGCCCGGCGCGTCGAGGCGGCGGGGCTCCGGCTCTTGCTCGCCTTCCACTACAGCGACACCTGGGCCGACCCCGACGACCAGAACAAGCCGCTCGCCTGGGAGGGGCTGTCGTTCGACGAGCTCGTGCTCGCGCTCGCGGAATACACGCGACAGACCCTCCGCGCTTTCGCCGCGGCCGGCGTGACCCCGGACCTGGTGCAGCTCGGCAACGAGATCACGCCCGGGTTCCTCTTCCCGGACGGGAGCAGCAGCGCTCCGGGCAACTTCCCCCGCTTCGCCGCCCTGCTGCGCGCCGCCATCGAGGCCGCCCGCGAGGCGATCCCGGGAGTGCCGGTGATGCTGCACCTCGAGAAGCCCGACGATCTGGCGACGAGCGAATGGTGGCTCGACGCCGTGCTCGCCAATGGCGTCGAGTTCGAGGTGCTCGGGCAGTCCTGCTACCCCGAGTGGCACGGCTCGAGCGCCGACTGGATCCCGACCTTCACCGCCCTCGCCGAAGACTACCCGGACCTCGAGTTCGTCGTCGCCGAGTACTCACAGGAAAGGCGCGCGATCAACGACATGCTGTTCGCCCTGCCCGACCGCCGCGGTCTCGGCTCCTTCGTGTGGGAGCCGACCTCCTGGGGCGAGGTGCTGTTCGATCGCGTCGGCGACCAGCTCGTCGCCAACGACCGGTTGTCGCTCTACGACGCGATGGCCGAGGACTACGCGACCCGCTGATCGGCCCCCCCCCCCGCGCCCGGGGCAGCTCCGTGCCCCAGAAAGCCGGCCCTTCGACCGCCCGGGCCGACGGTCGATTGACAAGCGAAGGGGCTTCGCTCATAGTGCCGGCCCCTAACCCCCCAAGCCGCCGGGAATCATGGCGTCCAATACCCAGCAGACCGAACACCGCCGAGCGATTCGTCGTCGAAGCGCGGGCAAGCGCGACGCCGCCAGGCGGGCCAAGCTCGGCTCCACGCCGCGCTTCGCCGTCCATCCCGAGGGCTACGACCCCACCGCGCCCGACGCCAGGCGGCCCGCGGCTGCCCCCGCCACGCCCACCCGCCCGGCGAAGTGAGCCGAGCGGCCCTCCCGCGCGCGAGAACCTAGAGTCATGGCGAACCACCCGTCCGCAGAGAAGCGAAACCGCCAGCGCATCAAGCGCACCGCCCGCAACCGCGCCGTCCGTACGGCCGTGCGCACCGCCGTCAAGCGCGCGCGCATCGCCATCGAGAGCGGCGACGAGGCCTCGAGCACCCTCGCTCAGGCCGCGGCGGTCGCGCTCGCCAAGGCCGCGCGGAAGGGCGTGCTCCCCCGCGCCACGGCCTCGCGTACCACCTCGCGCCTCGCGCGCGCGCTCAACAAGAGCGCGGCGGCGAAGGGTTGAGCGAGCGCGCCGTGGGGGCGCCGACCCGCCGCGCCCAGGCGATCCCGAACGAGGACGGGCGCGGGGGAGATCGCCGTCCGGCGCGCCGTATCAGACCCGCGGCGGAGCTCCCCCGGAGCGTCCGGCGAAGGGCGCCACGCCCGGCAGCCCCTCGGTGCTACGCTCGCCGGCACCCGGGGCGCGGAGCGGTCGCCCCCGCCGCGCGTCATGACTGACTCCGAACCCGAGCTCGACCTCGTCGCGGGCACCGTCGTCGCCGGCAAGTACCGCGTGGACGGGCTCATCGGGCGCGGGGGCATGGGTGCGGTGTACCGCGCGACCAACCTCGCCATCGGCAAGCGCGTCGCGCTCAAGTTCCTCTACCCGGAGGCCGCCCTCGATCGCGACGCGGTAGCGCGGTTCCAGCGCGAGGCGGAGGCGGCGAGCGCCGTCGAGAGCGCGCACATCGTCGAGATCTTCGACTCCGGCACCACGGACGACGGGCGGCCCTTCCTGGTCATGGAGCTGCTCCGGGGCGAGGATCTCCGCCAGCGCCTGCGCCGGGAGGGACGGTTGCCGCCGCGCGACGCCGTCCGCATCGCCGCCCAGGTCGCCCGCGCGCTCCGCCGGGCACACGCGGCCGGGATCGTCCACCGTGACCTCAAGCCGGACAACGTCTTCCTCTGCGAGCGGGACGACGATCCGATGTTCGTCAAGCTGGTCGACTTCGGGATCTCGAAGATCGCGCGGCGCGAGGCGACGGCCGACGCGCTCACGCGGCGCGGCGTGGTGCTCGGGACCGCGTTCTACATGGCGCCCGAGCAGGCGCAGGCGCTCCCCGACGTCGATGGACGGACCGACCTCTTCAGCCTGGGCGCGATCCTCTACGAGGCGCTCACCGGGGAGCCCCCACACCACGGCCGCGTGTACGAGTCCGTGCTCATCGACATCTGCACCAAGGACGCTCCGCCCCTCCGCGAGCGCGCGCCCGACGTGCCCGAGGCGCTGGCGCGCGTCGTGCACCGCGCGCTCGAGCGCGATCGCAGCCGGCGCTACCAGAGCGCGGAGGAGCTCCACGCGGCGCTGCTGGCGGCGGTCCCGGGCGCGGCGCCGCCGGGCGGCGAGGTCGGCAGCCAGCCGCGCCGCCCCGAGGCGACCTCGGGGACAGGCGCGCTCGCGGCCGCGGCGGTGACCGGCGAGGCCGCCGCCGTGCGGAGCGCGGGCCCGCCCCGGCCGCGCTCTGAACGGCGCCTCTCCCTCGCCATCGCCGTGGTGACGATCCTCGCCGCGGCCTCGGCCACGCTGGTGCTGATCAGCCGGCACCTCGGCTCGTTCCCGGCCGAGCGCGGCGAGGCCGACGCGACCGCGTCGCCCGCGACGCCCTCCGCCGGGGTCCGGCCTGGCTCCGGCGCGGCGCTCCTCCCCGCGCCCGCCGGCGCGCCGGGAACGGGAAGGGGCGCGGCCCCCACCGCCAGCGACTCGTCCCACGGTGCCGACGCGGCGGCGACACGCGACGAGCGCGCCACCGCCAGCCTCTCGAGCGGGACCTCCGTCGGACCGTCAAGCACGGCGAGCGTCCGCCCCTCGGCCCCGCGCGCCCCGGCCGCAGCCGGACGCGCCCCGCACGCAGGCGTGGCCGGCGATCTCGAGCTCGCCACGGAACCGTGAAGGCGCGCCGACCCCGCGCACCGGAGGCGGCGCCGACCCCGCGGGCGCCGGTTTCGTCGACCACGCGGCCGCTCGCCCGGCGCCGCGTGCTGGGACGCCTGGCGACCACCGCCAGTCGAACGGCCCGGCCTGGAACGCAACATCGAACGATGACAACGTGGCCTTCGACGACGACCCCTCTGCCTGGCGACCCATCGATCGCCTCGGCTCCCTCCGGACCCGGGACGGCGCGGCCAGGGCCGCGGTGACCTGTGGCCGTGACCCACACGAGGACCTGCTGATCCTCAAGGTTCGCGGCCGGACCAGGATGGAAGAGCTCGCCGACGGGCTGGAAAAGGCGCTCGACCATGGGCTGGTGGAGCTGCTCCTCTGAGACGTCGTCGAGGGCGATCTGAGCGGACTGTCCCTCGATCAGCTCGACGAGCTCGTCACCGCCGTGCTCACCGGCCCCTGGGCGCCGCGGCGGTGGGCCATCGTCACCGCCCGGGGCGCGTCGCTCGCGGCGACCTCGGTAGTCGAGACGCTCGCCTCCGAGCTCGGGGAGGGCGGTCGCGTGATGGGATTCCGCGACCTCGCGACGGCGCTCGAGTGGCTCGGGGTCCGCGATTGCCCCACCGTACCGGCGCCACCGCCCGACGAGCCGCCGCTGCGCTGAGGGCGCGGCCAGCCGCGCCGTCACCGCCGGCGAGGGCGCCGTCTAGCAGCCGTCCACGCGGGTGATCGTGACGCCGCCGTCGCTGTGCGCCCAGATCACGTCGCCGTCCGGCGTCGCCACGAACTCCGAGAAGTCGTCGATGGGGGCGTCGATGGCGACCGGTCCCTCGACGACGCCCCCCTGCTCGTCGATGACCGCGATCATCAGCGCCCCGCCGCTCTTGTAGCCGAAGAGGAAGCGATCTTGGCCGTAGTCGGCCATGTAGACGCGGAACGGGTAGACGCCGTCGATGGGGTCGGCCAGGGAGATCTCGACGTCGCTCGTCAGCGTCCCGTCGGCGGCGACCGTCGCCAGGTGGGCCACGCGCTCGCCGTCCTCGTCGAGCGTGACGTGTGAGATGAAGAACGATCCGCCGCGGGGAACCAGCCCGCCGAGCGCTCGCTCGGACGGGTCCACGCCTTCGCTGAAGGTCGCCTGGCCGCGCATGCCACGGGGATCGAGGATCGCTACGCGCATCCCCGGCGGGTACGGATCACCGTGGCAGGCGGCGGCCCAGACGCCATCGTGGGCGAGGCGCACCGACCAGCTGTGGCTGCAGCCCCAGTCCCATCCGCCCTCGAGCCGGGCGCCGCTCGCGCCGACGAAGCGGAAGGTGTCCCCTGCGTGCAGGGCCACGCCGGTCGGCTCGTTGGCGTCAGCGACGGAGCGGGCGGAGCGGAAGTAGATCCCGTAGGTGTCGGACGCGAACGCGAGACGCGCCGTGTGCTGATACCAGTAGACGAACAGCGCACCGTCCACGGCGACGTTCTCGTCGCCGGTGAGCTTCGTCTGCCAGGTGACCGTCCCAGCGGCGTCGAGGCGGACGAGGTCGAACCGGGCGCAGTACTGGGTCAGCTCCGGCGTGCAGTGCTGCTCGCTGTAGATCTCGGGGTCGTCGGAGAGGACGACAATCGCCCCCCCGCCATCGTCGTGCGCCAGCACCGCGTGGACCTCGAGCCCGGGGACGGGCGGCGAGGTGGCGACCGGGGCGTCGTCCGCGTCGAGCCAGGTGACGTGGATCTCCTCGGGGCCGGCGGCCCGCCAGGCGAGCAGCGAGCCACCGGCGGCGGCGGGCGCGACAACCGTGGGGTGGTACTCGTCGCTCGCGACGACCGCGCTCCCGACGGCCACCGCCCGGACCCGCACGCGCTCGGCGAGGGGGACGGCGCAAGCCGGCTCGTTGCCCCCCGCCGGCCCGCCGCCGGTACCCGGCGCTCCCCCGCCCGCCGCCTCCCGCCCGATCCCCTGTAGCTCCACGGTCCCGCAGGCCACGAAGACAGCCAGGGAAACCGCGGCGGCGAGCCCTGAAGGGAGGCGACGATCCATCTTCCGGTGGCCAAGATAGCCCAACCTCGTCCGATCCACGACGGCCCCGCTCACGGGGGACCAGCCAGGCTCCTGATCTCGCGCCGCGGCCTCGCGCCACCAATCCACCGAACACCATGCCGCGAGGCTCGCCCGCCGTCACCCGGGCGGAGCCCCCGGGTCGCTCGATCGGCGGCGGGGGGGTGATCCGCGCCGGGCCCGTCGCGCCACTACGACTCGTGGCAAAATGTCCGTCGGTGTCCCTGCCGCCCTCGTCACGACCCCCGCCCGCCGCCCAGGACAGCGGGGCCTCGGAGCGCGTGGTGCGCCTGGCGGCGGTCCCCACGGAGGACGTCCCGACGAGCCCCGAGCTCGTGCGCCGCTTCCGCGCCGGCAGCCGGGAGGCGGCCGGGATGCTGTACGACCGCCACGCCCGCACGGTGCGGGGCGTGCTCCTGCGCGCGATGGGCCCGGACCAGGAGCTCGAGGACCTGGTCCACGAGGTCTTCGTGCAGTTCTTCGCCTCCCCCGCGGCCCTCCGCGAGCCGGAGAAGGTCGGCTCGTTCCTCTTCGGGGTGGCCGTGCGCGTCGCCTCGGGGGAGCTCCGCCGGCGGAGGGTGCGGCGCCGGGTGCTGCTCACGGCAGACGGCTCGGTCCCCGAGCAGGCGACGCCGCCCAGCGACGGCGGGACCCGCCGCGCCGTCGCCGCGCTCTACCGGATCCTGGACGAGCTCGACGCCCGCGACAGGCTGGTGTTCGTGCTGCGTGCCATCGAGGAGGTCACCGTCGCGGACGTCGCCGAGCACCTCGGCATCTCGCAGCCCACCGTGAAGCGTTGCGCCGCGCGCGCCCTTCGCCACGTGGCCGAGCGAGCCCGTGGCGAGCCGAGCCTCGCAGCATTCGTGGATTTCGGGTCGGGAGAGGACACACCATGACTGACCTCGGAGAACCGGGGTTCGGCGCGCGGGGACTGGCCGAGCTCGTGCGCGAGGAGCTCTCCGGAAAGGTGCCGGTGGAGGTGCACCGGGCGGGCCGCGAGCGGCTCCTGCAGGCGCTCGCCGACGGTCCCGCGGAGGGCGCGGCGCCGACCTCCTGGTGGCCCTGGGCGAAGGGGCGCCCTGCCGCTCGCTACGCCCTGCCGCTCGCGGCCGCGGCGGCGATCGCCCTGAGCTTCGCGGGCGGCTATCTGGCCGGCGCCCGGCGGGCGGAGGTGCTGGTGGTCGCGGCGGAGCAGCAGGCCGCCCGCGCCGCGGCGGGGCTCGCCGCCCCGGTGCCGACGCCCGCCACGAGCCCGGCGCCGGCCGTGACCCCGAGCTCCGCTCCCCCATCGCCGAGCGCCACGCCGGAGCCTCCCCCGACCCTCCGTCAGCTCCTCGAGCGCGGCGAGGCGGTGAAGGTCATCGAGCGCGTGGAGCGGATGGGAGTCGAGAGCTGCCTGCGGAGCTGCTCGGCCTCGGATCTCGAGGCCTTCGCCGACGCCGCGCGCTACACGGGCCGCAACGATCTCGGCGCCCGCGTCCTGCCGGCGCAGCGCCAGCGCTTCCCCGGCACGGATCTGGCGGCCACCGCCGCGTTCCTCCTCGGCCGCTCCGCCGAGGGCGGCGGGAACGACGCCGAGGCGGCCCGCTGGTACGCGACCTACCTCCGCGAGCGACCCGGTGGGGCGCTCTCCGGCGAGGCCCTTGGCCGCTCGATGCAGATCGCCCAGCGCAGCGGGGACACCGCCCGCGCCCGGGCCCTCGCCGAGCAGTACCTGCGGGCAGCGCCGAGGGGAGGCTATGCGCCGCAGGCACGTCAGCTACTATCGAAGCGATGAGGGTGCGGCGCCTCGCTGTCGTGCTGGCCATGGGGATCGCGATCCTGGCCGGGGCGGGCAGCGCGCGAGCGCAGGGGGGGGACCCGCGGGTGGTCATCCTCCGCCCCGAGCGCACCGACCCAGATCTCGACCGCGCACTCGTCCACCTGCAGGGTGAGCTCACCGCGGCGGGCTTCGCGGTGTCCGTGGTTGCCGTCGACGAGCCCGTCACGCCGGCCGTATTGCGGCGCGTCGGCGAGGAGCAGCAGGCGTTCGCCACCCTGACGGTGCTGCGCGCCAACGGCAACACCACGGCGGACGTGTGGATCGGCGACCGCGTCACCGGCAAGACCTCGGTACGGACGCTGGCGACGACCTCCTCCGAGCGGTCGGGGAAGATCCTGGCCATCCGCGCCGTGGACCTGCTCAAGACCAGCCTCATCGAGGTGGAGACGTCCGGCGAGCCCCCGCCGGAGGTCGTCGGCGTCGCCCCGCCCGAGCAGATCCCGGACCAGGTCCGCGAGTTCGCGAAGCCGCGGGCCTCGCCCGTGAGCCTCTACGTGCACGGCGCCGTGCTCGGCTGGCCGCCGCCGTTCGCCCCGGCCTTCGGACCCCACCTCGGCGTCACCGTCCGTCCTGGCCGTTGGGGGGGCGTCCGCGTCGTCGGGGCCGCGCTCACGGGCGCCGCGACCGAGAACGAGGCCGGCACGGTGCACATCGGTGAGCAGCTCGCCCTGCTCGAGCTGGAGCCGATCCTCTGGCAGAGCTCCGCCGCCTGGCTCGGGCTCGTCGCCGGCGCGGGCGCGCACCGGATCGCGGTCAGCGGCGCGGCGCGGTCGCCCTACTACGGCCGGCGCGAGGCGGCCGCCCCCTTCGTCACCAGCCTGGGCCCGGAGCTCGGCCTGGTCGCGAGCCCCAATGCGCGCTTCGCCGTAGGGCTGCGCGCCCTCACCTTCGCCCCCGATCCGGTGCTGCAGAGCGCCGACGAGGACCACCCGATGAACCGCTTCGCGCTGCTCGGCACGCTCGGGCTCGAAGTGGGGCTCTAGATCAGCGAGCGCGATCCGCGAGCACCCGGGGATCGAGTCCGCCCGGCGGCGCTGGTCCCGGTGCGCGGCCCGTGATACCCGCGACCGTTGACGTCCGGGACGCGCGCGCCGATGGTGAGGTCATGAAGGGGAGGAGGCTGGCGCTGGCGCTCGGTGGGATGGCCTGCACGACGAGAGCCGCGGCGCCGCCGGCCGCGACGGCGAGCCCCGTGCCGGGCGCGGCAACCGGCCGGGGCCAGGACAAGGAGCACCCCGTGCCCGTCTGCGGGACGCGCGAGAGCTACGCCTACGTCGCGGGGACGTCCCGGTGCCCGGAGGGTGGCAACCCGCTCGGCGGCGATCTCGAGGCCGGGTACGAGGCGCGGGAGGGCAACGTCGGCCCTCACCACGATCCGAACGCCTCGACCAGGGACTACACCGCGTCGCACGTCGCCGACGTCTACTCGGTCCCCTGCCGCTCGGGGGCGCGGCGGATCCCTGTCTGCACGTGCCACTGCCCCCCGGGGCCGTTCAGGGCTGGAGTAGCGCCCGCGGCGAGCGCGGCGGGGAACGCCCCCTCGCCGCGTCGTCGTCGCTCCCGACCGGTGGGGGCGCTACGGGCGCTCCCAGTAGCCGATGTCCGGCGCGAGCCCGTCGAAGAGGCCACCGCGGGCGCCGTTGCGATCCTCGCCCGTCGGGGTGCCCGCGTCGACGAGGGGACTGTCGCCGAGGAGCGTGAAGTCGTCCGCGAGCGCGTCGGCGAAGCCCGGATCGGCGGTCACCGCGTGGGCGTCGAGCGAGCAGCCGCTGCAGTCGGCGTTCCGGTTGCCGTAGTAGGCGTTGTGGTCGCGCAGGTCGACCGACGCATCGGTGGCGATGATCCCGTACCCGCCGGCGAAGGCGAAGACGTTGTTGGTCACCTCCGCGGCGTTCCCCGCGCCGACCACGAGCCCGTCCCCCTCCTGGTAGACGAGGGTGTTGTGGCGGAGGATCACCCCCGACACCCCGTTCCCGAGGAGGATCCCGCGATCGCCACGCACGACGAGGTTACCGACCAGCACGGCTCCGCTGGCGTTGGCGCCGAGGTAGATCCCGCGCCCGAAGCTGTCGACGATCGTGCTGTCCACGATCTCGATCCCCGAGCCCAGCGCCGCGATCCCGTCGGCGTCGCTGCCGGTGATGCGACAGCCGCGGATGGTGACGTCCGCGACCGCGTTCGCGATCTCGAGCGCGTCTCCGTTGGCGTCGAGGACGCAGCCCGCGATCTCGTACCCGCTCCCGGCGGCGATGCGGACGGGGTTGTTCCGGGCGCCAGAGATGGTCAGCCCGGCGAGGACGGTGCCCCCGGGCGCCGCGGCGAGCGTGAGGCAGTCGACCGCGCCGCCGACGGCCTCGCAGGCCAGGACGGTCCCGTTGCCGAGGATCTCGACGCCGTCGGTCACGCCGAGCCCCGCGCCGAGGGCGATGGTGAGCCCCGGCTCGAACGTGATCGACTGGACCCCGGCGGCCGCGTTGGCCAGGGCCAGCGCCTCGCGCAACGACAGGCCCGTCCCGCCTGGGCTCTCGACCGTCGCGCTCGCGTCGCTCTCGTCGAGCGCCGTGGTGACGTGGTAGTCCCCCACCCCCCCTGCGCCGCCCGCGCCGC
>CAYVRP010000152.1:0-11479 GCA_964454025.1 uncultured Polyangiaceae bacterium
GAGGTCGACCAGGGAGGAGAAGAGCAGCTCGCGCGTGTACTGCTGCTCCGCGTGCCTCGTGAAGAGCTCATCGAGCGCATCCGGCGTCAACGCGAGCTCCATCGCGCTGCGAGCCAGGACGCTGAGGGGAGACTTGGCGACGAACCGCTCAGACAGCTTCGAGAGAATCATCCTCGGCGCCATGCCCCAGGCGTTCCCACAGGGACGGCGAATTGCTCGGAAGGAGCGCCAGAGGGGTCCCACGAAGTGGGCATGGATCAGATGGACCCACATCGCGAAGCAGCTTGAAAGGTGCTGGCTGCCGGATCCTCCTTCCTCGATCCACGCTCGGGACGGGCGCTGGCATCGCGATGGCGTTCGCCCGGACTCGCGGGACGTCTTGGTCCCGCGCTGCTGGGTCCAGGCCCGCGTCGTCATTTCGCTCCAGCTGGTGAGCACCCTGGTCGCTCCACCGAAGGGCGTCGACGGCATGGGGCGGTGTCGCATTCGCGGGGGATGACGTGAAGGCACCACGAAACCCGGGCGGCTCCCTCGCTTCGGCCCCCCCCCGGCTGCTCACCGCACGACCGCGGTGTTAGGCTCCGTGAGATCGCGCCATGTCGTCTTCACCCTCGCCGGCCTGGGTCTGCCCGCTCTGCGGGGCTTCGGGCACCGAGTCCGGAGTGAAGTATTGCCCGATGGACGGCGCGCCGGTCCGGGTCGTCGAGCCGGAGGGCACGGCCCGGCTCGGCCAGATCCTGGCGGGCAAGTACCGGATCGAGCGCTGGCTGGGGGCCGGGGGGTTCGCGGAGGTCTTCGTGGCCACGGCCCTCCCGAGCGGTCGCGCCGTCGCGGTCAAGGTGCTCAGCGCGGCGTTCGCTGCCACGCCGGGCGCGGCCGAGCGGTTCCGCCGCGAGGCGGAGCTGATCTCGCTCGTGGCGCACCCGAACGTCGTTGCCATCCAGGACTATGGCACCGACGCCGACGGCGCGCCGTTCATGGTGATGGAGCTCCTCGCCGGCGAGTCGCTCGCTGAGCGGCTCGCGCGCGAACCGCTGCCACCTCGGCTCGTGCTCCGCCTGGGGCTGCAGATCTGCGAGGGCCTCGCCGCGGCGCACGAGCGGGGAATTGTCCACCGCGACATCAAGCCGGACAACCTGTTCCTCGTCGAGGGTCCGGAGCCGGGTTCCTTCACGGTGAAGATCCTCGATCTCGGGATCGCCAAGATCGTCGTCGGCGCGGGGAGCGCGCCGGGGCTCACCCAGCAGGGGACCGTGATCGGCACCCCGGAGTACATGTCGCCGGAGCAGGCCTCGGCGGGCAGCGTGGGGCCGGCGTCGGACATCTACTCGCTCGGCTGCGTGCTCTGGGAGGCGCTGCTCGGGGAGACGCCGTTCCGGGACGCGCACACGATCGGGATCCTGGCCAAGCACCTGGGGGCGGCTCCGGCGTGGCCCGCCGACCGTGCGCGCGCGCGCGGCGTCCCCGAGGGCGCGCAGGCGCTGCTCCTGCGCGCCCTGGCCAAGGACCCCGCGGCGCGCCAGGCCTCGATGCTGGATCTGCAGGGCGAGATCGCCGCGCTCCTCGGGCGTTCGCGTTTCCCCGCCTCGGAGCCGGCCCCGACGGGGCGAGTGGTGCCGTCGCGCGCCGCCGAGCCGGGCTCGGGCGACGGGGCGGTCACGGTCGTCGCGCTCGAGTCCGGTCGCACCGACGACGCCGCGGTGGTCGAGATCGCGCCGGACACGTTCTGGGTCGGCCGCCGGCAGGGCGCGCTGCTCGGCTGCAACCCCTTTCTCTTGCGCTATCGGCGCGATGGGCGCGAGATCACGGTGCTCATCGACCCCGGGGGCGAGGCGGACTGGCCCGTGGTGCGGCGCAAGACGGCAGCCGTCTGCGGCTCGCTCGAGCGGCTCGACTACGTCTTCGTCAACCACCAGGACCCGGACGTGGCCGGCGTGGTGCCGCTGATCCTCGAGGAGGCGCGCGGAGCGCGCCTCCTCGGCTCTCGGGACACCTGGCGGCTGCTCCAGGTCCGCGGCCTCGACGGCCGGCGCTTCGTCGCCACGGAGTCCTGCTCGAGCGGCGAGGTCGCCCTGCCCGCCCTGGAGGGGCTGCAGTTCGTCCCCAGCCCGTTCTGCCACTTCCGCGGGGCCGTCATGCTCTACGACCCGGCGAACCGCGTGCTGTTCACGGGCGATCTCGGCGCGGGGCTCGCGGACGCCGCGGGGCTGGTCGCCGGCAGCCAGGGCCTCGAGGGGGTCACGCTGTTCCAGCAGATCTACATGCCGAGCAGCTGGGCGCTCGCCACCGCCGTCACGCGCATTCGGGCGCTCGAGCCGCCCCCCGTCGTCCTCGCCCCGCAGCACGGCGCGCTCTGGCTCGGCGACGGGATCGCCCTGCTGCTCGACCACCTCGAGCAGCTCCCCGTCGGGATCGACCTGCTCTACGCCGAGGCGGCGAGCCCCGCCGCGGCCGAGCGCCAGGTGGCGGTGGCCAACGAGATCCTGGACGCGCTGGCGCTGCTCGTCGGCGAGGCACAGACCGTCGCCCTGGTGCGCCGCTACGCGAGCGACGGTAGCTTCACGGATCCGTTCGAGCTCCGTGCGACCCGCGAGGTCACGGGCTTCAAGGTGGACCCGGACGCGGGCCTCGCCACCCTGGTGCGCGACGTCCTCGACCTCGCCCCCCCGGAGTCGCGGAGCGTGCTCGAGCGTGTCGTCCGTCGCGCGCTCGACCAGCACCGGATCACGCTCCGCCGGCCGCGGTCGCGCTCGGAGCAGCCTGCCGGCTACCGGCAGGTCTTCGAGACGACGAGCCGGGAGTCGAGGTCACGCCCGCCGCGCCGGTAGGGCGCGGCGAAACGCTCCGTCGCTCGGCGTCGGGGGGTGGGCGCGAGTGCGCTCGCACGACGCGCGAGCGAGGTGCTTTACACGAGGCCGAGGCCAAGGGTTAACTGAATCGCTCACGAAACCGCCTACGCCACGCCGTTCATGCGATCACCCGCCATCCCTCGCCTGCGCGTGACGGGCGCGCTCCTGCTCGCCGCGGCCGCGGCGGTCAGCGCGGGCTGCGGGGAGGGCTTCGAGAAGGTCGTGGAGCGGCACCGGGCGGCGATGGAGGCGAAGGCGCTCGCCGCGGTGAAGGTCGGGGAGGCGGCGCGGGCGCGGCCCCGCCTGGAGCGCGACGGGCTCTCCGCGCCGGTCCCGCTCCGGCTTCACCTCGCACAGACGCACCTCGCCGACTCGAACGCGCTCGCGGTCTACTGGGAGGATCTGGTCCTGCCCGAGGAGCTCGGCTACGTCGTGGCGCGCGTGGAGGGCACGCGCCGCTTCGCCGACTGCGTCTCCTACGTGCGGCGCGGTCACACCGCCTTCGACCCCGCCCAACCGTCGCGCTTCCTCGCGATCCCGCTCGGCTTCACGGCGAGCGACGCGCTCACCGAGTGCACCCGCGTCCGGTACCTGGTGGTGCTGCGTACGGTGGGGTTCGTCCCTCCGGGGACGGCCGTCCACGCGCCGGTCCAGAGCTTCGTGGCGAGCGGCGCCGACGCGGGTGTGGTCGACGCAGGGGCGCCCGCCCCGCCCGCCGAGGCGGGCGCAGCCGACGCGGGTGCGCCCGAGGACACCTGGTCGTTCGAGGGCGGCCAGATCGAGCTCGAGGTCCTCGTCTACGAGCTCGAGGGCGCGCGGGACCTCGGCGGGTTCCGGGTTTCGGCCGAGAACAGCCCGGTGTTCGACGGGACCGACGTGGAGCAGGACCTGCGCAACAACCTCGGGAAGGCGCTCGAGCAGGGGCTCGGCGCGCACGTGCCCGGGGCGCTCGGGGGGGGATGAGCTGCATGAGCGACGCGCGCTGGCTCTCCCCTTCCCTCCGCGACCGCGTGGCGGCGACCGTCCGGCAGATCGAGGGGCGGACGGGCGCCGAGGTCGTCGTCACCGTGCGCGCGCGCTCCGGGTGCTACCGCGCCGCCGACTACCTGTTCGGGGCCTGCTGCTCGCTCGCGGCGCTCCTCGGGTACGTGTTCTTGCCCATCACCTTCCCCGACGACGTCGCCGCTCTCCTCATCGTCCTGAGCTTCGGCGTCGGCGCGGTCTTTGCGGCCAACGTGCCGCCGCTGCGGCGCCTTTTCGTCTCGCGGTCGCGTCGGGGGGAGGAGGTGGCCCGCGCCGCGCGCGCGTGCTTCGTGGACCAGGGGATCGGGCAGACCAGGGATCGCACGGGCGTGCTCGTGTTCCTGTCCCTCTTCGAGCGGCGGGGCGAGGTGGTCGCCGACCGAGGGATCCCGGTCGCCCGCCTGGGGCAGCGATATCGGGACGCGACCGCGGCGCTCGATCGGGCCGCGCGCCGCGGACCCGAGGCCTTCCTGGCGGCGCTCGGCGCGCTGGGCGAGCTCCTCGCGGAGTCGGTTCCCCGCCGCGCCGACGACGTGAACGAGCTGCCGGACGAGGTGGTGTCGGAATGACGGGGAGGTTCGGCTCCGGCGCCCGCGCCCGGCGCCTCGCGCTGGCGGCGCTGCTCGGGGCGTACCTCGCCCCGGTCCTGCCCGAGGAGGCGGCGGCCCGCCCGGGCGGCGGGCACAGCTACCGCAGCGGTAGCTCGCGGTCGTCGAGCACCCGGTCGTCGCGCTCGTCCCGGACCCGGTCGTCGCGGAGCAGCAGTGGATCGTCCCGCGTGAGCGGCGGGAGCACGAGCACCTCGCGCCGCCCGGCGGTCGTGACGCGCGCGCGGGCGATTCACCTGGGGAGCGCCCGCCTCCAGGACCGCCGGAGCTGGGCTCCGGGGGCGGCTTCCCTCTACGGGGCGCCGCCGCCGCGTCCGGCCGAGCTCAACGTGGAGCAGCCCGGAACCTTCCAGGTCGTCTCCGCGGTCCTGCTGCTGCTGCTGTTCGCGGCCTTGACCGGGCCGCTGCTGCTGATCGCGCTGGTGCTCTTCCTCGTGCGGCGCGCCCGGGGTAGCGGCTGGTCGACGGCCGCGGCGGCCGCGGCGGCGAGCACCCCGGCGGGCGGCGAGGCGCGGGTGCGCCGCGAGCTCGCGGCGATCCGGGCGCTCGATCCGGACTTCTCGCTGGTCCTCTTCGCCGACTTCCTCGGGGGGCTCTACGTCGAGGCGCACGCGGCGCGCGGCCGGGGGACGCTCGACCTCCTGGCGCCGTACCTCATGCCCGCCGCGCGCGCCACCCTGGCGGGGCTCGGCGTCACCCCCGTCCCCTACGGCGTGGTGGGCGCGATCCGACCGCTCCGGGTCAGCGGGCTCGAGCCGGCGAGCCCGGTGGTGCGGGTTTCGCTCGAGATCGAGGCCTGCTACGGCGAGGGCGCCGAGGGCGCCGCCCCGCGGTCGTACTTCGCGGTCGAGCGCTGGCATTTGCTCCGGCACAAGAGCGCGCGCTCCCGCCCGCCCGAGCGGGTGCGGGTGTATGGCTGCCCGGGCTGCGGGGCACCGCTCGACCGCATCGTGGGCGGGGCCTGCGGCCACTGCCAGCGCGTGGCGGACGGCGGGGCGCTCGACTGGCAGGTCGAGGCCATCGAGATCGTCGCCCGGAGCGAGCAGGGTCCCATGCTGACCGGGACCGCGGAGGAGCGGGGGACCGAGCTCCCGACGGTGCGCGACCCGGAGCTCGGGGCGCAGCTCGCGGCGCTCCGCGAGAAGGACCCGGCCTTCGACGAGGCGGCGTTCTTCGCGCGGGTCGGCCTGGTGTTCCAGACGCTGCAGGTGGCCTGGTCGTCGCTCGAATGGGAGCGGGCGCGGCCCTTCCTGAGCGACCACCTCCACGCCGCCCAGGGCTACTGGATTGCCGCCTACCGCGCGGCGGGGCTCCGCAACGTGACGCAGAACGCCCGCATCCAGCGCCTGGAGATGGTCCGCGTCGGCTCGGATCGGTGGTTCGACGCCGTGACCGTGCGCCTGTGGGCGACGGGCCTCGACTACACCGTCCGCGTGAGCGACGGCGCGGTGGTCGGCGGGAGCAACGCGCGGGAGCGGGCGTACACCGAGTACTGGACGCTCATTCGCGGCACGGGGCGCACGGGGCCGACCCGCAGCGAGCCGGTCTGCCCGAGCTGCGGCGCGCCGCTCCAGATCAACATGGCGGGCGTCTGCGGCTACTGCGGGGCGAAGGTCAACTCCGGCGCGTTCGACTGGGTCCTCTCGCGCATCGAGCAGGACGACGCCTACGCCGGCTGACCGCGCCCGCCGTGGGATCGCTCGGAAGTCGTGTGCGCTCACGCCACCTCGGACCCGGCCGAAAGCCAGCCTTGCTGGTTCGGCGCGACGAGCACCGGAGCGTTGAGGTACGTGATCACCGGGGCGCAGGTGCAACCCCCGTCCGCCTTCCCACCCGAGCTTTGCTCGGGTGGGGCCCCGCGCCCGGGGCCCCGCCAGCGAGGCGGATCTCGGCCGGTCGTTTCCGGTCGAGAGACGGCAAAGGGTACTAGAAATCCATGAGGGCGTCGAAGGCGGGCTTGGGCTGGTGCTGGTCGTCGAAGAGCAGCGGGAAGTCCTGGCGCCCCGAGCTGAACTCTGACAGCCAGGTGTTGTCGTCGGCGACGCCCCAGAAGGTGACGCTGCTGATTACGTCGTGGTGCGCCCGGAAGACCTCGAAGAACGCCCGGTAGCGATCGGCCTGTTGCTGGAGGATCTCCGGCGTGACGTTCTCCGGGGTGTAGAACATGTCCGGGGTGTAGGTGATGCCCCGGAGGTAGAGCGACAGATCCATCTCGGTGATCTGCACGTCGAGCCCGAGCGAGGAGTACATCTCGATGGCCGTCGCGAGGTTCTCCGGGGTCTGGTAGTACGACTGCTCGTTCGGGTCAGTGCCGGGGGCGAGGTTGAGGTGGCACTGCAGGCCCACGCCGTCGATGGGCACGCCGTCTGCGAGGAGCCCGGCGAGCAGGTCGTAGATCGCCTGGCGCCGGACGGGGTGGTAGTTGTAGTAGTCGTTGTAAAAGAGCTTCACGTCGGGGTCGGCGGCGCGAGCGTACCGGAACGCCTGGGCGATGTAGTCCTCGCCGATGGTGGCGTACCACGGGCTCGACTGGTCGGCCCCGTCCTCGCTGCCGCTGCGGAGGGTGCCGTCGTCCATGATCGCCTCGTTGACGACGTCCCAGGCATACACGCGGCCACGGAAATGCTCGAGGACGGCATCGATATGGTGCTTCATGCGCTGCAGGACGGCGTCGCGACCGCCGGAGAAGACCCAGGACGGGGTCTGGCGGTGCCAGACCAAGGCGTGGCCGCGGACCTGCATGCCCCGGTCCCGCGCGAAGTTCACCATCGGGTCGGCGGTGCCCCAGTTGAAGCTCCCCTCGGAGGGCTGCAGCGCGTCGAACTTCATCTCGTTCTCGCAGGTGACGCTGCTGAAGTGCTTCTCCAGGATCGCGGTGTAGTCGCCGTAATGGGTGTCGATGGCCGCGCCGATGGAGAAGTACTCGGCGTACTTGTCGCGCAGGCTGGCGGTGTCGATGCTGATCGGTCCGCCGCCGTCGCTCTCGGCGCCGGCGCTGCCCGCCTCGCCGCCGGGCGAGATGCCGCCGGTCGAGATGCCGCCGGTCGAGGTGCCGCCGGTCGGAAACGCGCCACCCGTTGCCACGCCGCCGGACGGCGCCGCGCTGGTACCGCCGCTGTCGACGCCGCCGCTGGAGTCGACGCCGCCGCTGGAACTGCCGCCGCTCGGGGAGCCCCCGCCGAGGGTCACGCCGCCCGAGCCGGCGCCGCCGACACCGCCGGTCGCCGCGCCGCCGGTCGCCGCGCCGCCGGTTGCCGCGCCGCCGCCGGTCGCGGCGCCACCGGTGGCGGCGCCGCTGATCAGGACGCCGCCGATCGCCGCGCCACCGATCGCGATGCCGCCGATCGCTGTGCCACCGGTCGCCGGGAGCGAGCCGCCCGTCGACGGCGTGGCGCCGGTGCCAGAGCTGCCGCCGCTCGCGCCGACGAGCGCGGCTTCGGCGCCGCCGCCGGCGGGGCTACCTCCCTCGTCCTCGGCCGTGCAGGCCGCGACCGAAGCGAGCAGGAGGATGAGCGGGAGACTGCGCATGGCGTTGCCTCGACGAGGTGGAAGCCGCCCCCTGAGCGGTGCGGCGCTCGCCGCCGCGCAACGGGTCGCGCCAGCGGCGGACCACGCCAGGACCTTAGCTCGGATCCCGAGCGCGTCCAAGCGCACGGAGCGAGGCGCTAGCGCCGGTCGTGCGCGCGAAACCGTGCGCGTGAAGTCGATCCGCGCCGCGCACGGATCGCGAACCGGCGGTCGTTCGTGGTTGGGGAATACGGCCAGCGTGAGGCCGTAACGCGCCGCACAGGCCGGCGCGCGGCGCGCTCGCGATCGCCGCACCGCGCTCCGAGAGCGCGATGGCAACTTCTGAGATGCAATCGTGAGAGGAAGCTTGCGGATCCGCGTGGGGGATGTCCGCGAGGCATCTTGCCGCGATCGGATCCGTGACCGCGATAGAAGCCATCCGGGTCCTCGCTTTGACCGGGCTCGTCGTGCAGGCTACACCTACGCTAGTCTTCGTCCCGTCGCTCCGGGGAGGTCCGAGCGGATCGCGAGGCGCCGCTCGGCGCAACAGCCGCGTGCCCATTGGGACCGCCATCGTAGGGCGACCGAAGGGCCGCGAAGACCGGGACGAGCGAGACGATGAAGAGCGAACGGGAGGGGATGCGACGGGCACGGCGGGTCGGCAGACGCAGCGGATGCCCGTCCCGGAGCTCGGGCGCGAGGGGGTGTGGCAGAGGACGGCGGGTCCCGGCGGCGGCCCGTGGGCTGGCCCTGGGTCGGGCTACGGCAAGACGGCGGCTGCTTCCCGGGGAACCGGCGCTTCCAGGGCGGACCGGAACAGCGCCAGCGGAAAAGGGTCGTCGAGAGAGACTCTCCTTGTGGACCGGAGCGGGATTTCCTTCAACTCGAGCCGGGGTTGGCGATCACGGAGCACCCGCCTGGGAATTGCTCCCTCACAGCAGGAATCAGCAGTCATGAGAAGCCTATCCCACCTGGTTGGTATCGTTGGTGTTTCCCTCCTGGTGTTCGCCTGCGGAGACGACGGCGGCTCGGCGGACAGCTCAGGTGGCGCTTCGAGCGGTGGAGCGGCGACGGGAGGCGTGCCTGCGACGGGCGCCACGGCCCCCGTCGGCGGGATCCCCACGACCGGCGGTGTACCGATCACGGGCGGAGTCGGCCCCACGGGTGGCGTGGTGACGACGGGTGGTGTGGTGACGACCGGCGGCAGTGGGGGAACCGGCGGCACCGGTGGGCTCTCGCCGACGGGCGGAATCGGGCCATCGGGTGGTGTGGGACCGACGGGCGGCGTCAGCCCGTCCGGGGGCATTCCGGGCACGGGCGGCGACCTCGGCACGGGCGGCATTCCGGGCACGGGCGGCGACCCCGTCACGGGCGGCATCCCAGGCACCGGCGGGGTCCCGGGTACTGGCGGCGACCCCGGCACGGGCGGCGACCCCGGCACCGGCGGTGACCCCGGCACCGGCGGTAACCCCGGCACCGGCGGGACCGCACCGGACATCCTGACCGTCCAACTCCAAGAGGAGCGACAGATCATCCGTGGCTTCGGCATCAACGCCACCATCATGCCGGACGGCAAGTCGCTGCCCTGGAACGACCTCTTCACGCTCGAGGGTCCCAACGCGCTCGGTCTGTCGATCCTTCGGATCGGCATGCACGAGAACGGCGGTCACAGGAACGTGCCCATTGACTGGGAAACGGCGCGAACCCTGGGCGCCAGGATCATCGGATCGTGCTGGAGCGCTCCCGCAGCATGGAAGGACAACAACAGCACCACCGGCGGAGGCCACCTCCTGCCCGAATACTATGATGACTGGGCGAATCGGATCGCGGAATACGCGAACCAGAACAACCTCTACGCCATGTCGATCGGGAACGAAACCGACTTTGCCTCGTGCGCTCCCGATCAAGGTAGGCCCTGTAATCCACCGCTCACCGACGAATACGAGTCGATGGTCTACACCGGCAAGGAGCTGGCTGCCTTCGTCAAGGTAGCCGGACCGATCTTCGACTCCGTGGCTCCCAATACCAAGATGATCGCGCCCGAAGCCTCCTTGTGGATCCACGTGTGGAGCAATCTCTCCCCGACCAACAAGGCCAATGGCGGCTACGATAGCTCCGATCCGCTGGACTGCAATTGCTTCTCCAACGAGATCACCGCTGCCGCTGCTGCGACTTGTAGTCCGAATTGCACGGAGAACGGCTACGATTACGGCCACTGGCTGGCCAAGGACCCAGCGGCCTGGAGCGCCTTCGACATCCTGGGTGTGCATGAATACGAATCGCAGGTGGCGTATGCGTGGCCAGCCGATGTCAACGGCGGGGTGCGAGACAAGGAAGTCTGGCAAACCGAGATGTCCGGCGTGATGTACTGGCCGGAGCAGGGGCCCTCGACCAACATCAACAACGGGGTCGCGGTCGCGCGGTGGATCCACTCGGCGTTGACGGTGGGCGAGGCTTCGGCTTGGCTCTACTGGTGGTACGAGGCCTACTATCAGAACGACAACGAGGGCCTGGCCCTCATCAAGGGCAGCAACACTATCGCCAAGCGCTACTACGCCCTTGGCAACTTCAGCAGGTTCATTCGCCCCGACGTCTTCCACGCGGTGCGGATGGCCGGCCCTGCTCCCGACAAGGTCCTGGTTTCGGCCTACAAGGGCGACGGTGGCGAGGTCGTCATCGTGGCGATCAATGAGACGAACGAGGCCGTGGAGATCCCGATCGCGATCACGGGCGGAACGGCGCCCGCCTCCCTGACCCCCTGGGTGACGTCCGCGCAGGACAACCTGGCGTCCAAGCCCGCCGTCACCGTGACCGACGGGGTCTTCACCGCCTCGCTGCCGGGCATGAGCGTCACCTCGTTCGTGAGCGGATAGGCGCGAGCCGCGAGTGGGCGCCGTACCGAGGGGGCCTCCGGGGCCCCCTCGGTCGTACTTGCCCTGCCAGCAGGGGCGCGGACCCGATCGAGTGCTCGGGTGCTCAGGGGTGCGTTCGCCGGAGCTGACCCGCCGCAGCAGCTTGAGCCGGCCTGGTCCCGGGCGTCGCACGGGGCGGGGAGCAGGCGCTCGTCGTCGCCTTGAGGCGGGGGTCGCGACGAAGGCGGTCGGGTCCGCAGATCGAGGGCTACGAGGAACGGCTGGCGCGAAGCGGCGAGGCGGCCCGGGGAGGTGGACCGAAGCCCGTCCCGGAGAGCCAGCGCGTGCGCGAGCCCCGATCCAGGCGCCGGCCTGGGGCGGTGCTCAACCCGACGGCGCGTCCAGGGCGACGAGCGCCCGCGCCTCCGTCGCGGTCGTCAGCGGGCGCTGCGGCTCGGTGGCGATGCGCACGATCGTCCAGACCAGGTTCTCGTTCGTGGCGGGAATGGTCTTGTCGTAGTGGAAGAAGAGGGGGTCCTCGATCCCGACCCGGACATGGCCACCAGCGACGATCGCCGCCGCGTTGATGGGGAGCTGGAACTGGCCGAGCCGGGTCGCGGCCCACGTCGAGTCGGGGGGG
>CAYVRP010000153.1:0-11170 GCA_964454025.1 uncultured Polyangiaceae bacterium
CCCCCCCCCCCCCCCCCCCCCCCGCCCCCCCCCCCCCCCCCCCCCCCCCCCCCCGGGGGGGGGGGGAAGCGTCTTCTTCAACCGGGTAATACCAGCGTGCGGTTCACGCTGGGTTCGGCTCGTTGCGGTGTGGAGGACAAGGTGGCGAAGTCCAAATAGAAATCTCGGCACACCGTGGTCTGGAGGGCGCGCCCGTTCCGTGGGCTGCATTCACCTCGTGGTAGAAGTTTCTTGCGGAAGGATCACCCCCAGGGGTGATCGGGGCGGGGCGACCTGGCCGACGCCGCGGCTTCGAGGGTGAGCTCCGGTGGGTGCGCCTACGTCACGGGTACGTGGATCCCATAGCGTTCGAGCGGCCCGACTTGCCCGAAGTTGGCAGCGCGCCCGCGCGGGGTGGGGCGCGAGCTTGCGGGGCCGGGTCGAGGGCGTGAACGCTGAGCAGATGGCCCAGTTGCGCGACGCGCCATGGGCGGTCTGGCTTGGCCGAGCGTCTCGACAGCCCGCGAGGTCAATCGTTCTCGACCTCCTCTCGCTTAGCGCGGGACGCCGCGCACCGGCCTCACCATGGCTTCGACGACGAGTCACGGGAGGCCGAACGCCGCGACCGCGGCCGCCGCGTCGGCGAGGTACTCCGCGGTGCTGTACTGCACGGCCTGCAAGGCCCAGGGCACCGTGGGATAGCGGTTGTCGGCGCAGTCGTTGAAGCGTCCGCAGGAGCGCTTGTCGTAGCGGTAGACCGCGTAGCCCCGCTCGGCGAGCCCCTCGGCGAGGCTCCGATACACGGGCAGCTCGAACCCGAAACCCAGCCCGAGCTGCCCGCGCATCAGACCGTCCCGCGAGAGCGCGCCGCTGCCGGGCACGATCACGATCGCCGGCAAGCGTTCGTGCACGCCACGGCTCGGCAGCCGGAGCGTCCCCGCCAGGCGCAGCGGCCCCTGGTCGAAGGAGAGCGGGAGATCCTCGGCCGGCTGTGGGCGGGGAGCGCGGGACGTCCGGGCAGGAGCGCACGAGGACGCGGCCGAAGGTGCCGCCATCGCCGCCGTCCGCGGCGGGGTCACGACGCGCGGCGCCGTCGCGGGGGCGCAGCCGAGCGCCACCGAGAACCCGCCGAGCCACGTCCACCTGCGCATCAGACCGTGTCCACCTTGGAACCGGAGCGGCGGTCCCGCGTTGGGTGGGGGAGTCGACGCGATCCGGAGGGCCAGCGAGAAACTTGCCCGCTACCCTGCCCGCCCCCGACACTCCCGCGCATGGGGCAGTCCTGCGAAGTGTGCGCGAATTTCCGCTCCGCCTCGGACCGCGGCGAAGACCGCGAGATCGTCCGGGTCGAGCTCGACGCTCGACCGGTGCTCCTCTGCCGCGGCCACGCGCTCATCGCGGAGCGCTCCGGGGTCCAGACCTTCGACCAGCTCCGCGAGCTCTATGGGAGCGGTCGGCGGTCGCACGTCCCACGACGTCGCCCAGCCCCGCTGCAGCCCGGCGGCGAGCCCCGACGGAGCGGCCGCCGCGCGACCGACCGGTGAGGCCTCGAGGCGGTACCCAAGACGCAGCGAGGCCGCCAGTCCGGCGCGCAGAGTCATCGCGACGAACCTCTAGGCTCTCTCGCCACGCAACCGGCGCTCGCACGCGACCGACCTCCCAGCATGGACCGCGTCATCCCGGTGCGGACCCCAGCAGGAGATCGTGTGGTGGGAGAGCCCGTTGGCGGCGTCGGAAGGCGTCAGGAATCGTCCGTGCCCGAGGAGGGGCCGCTCGTTTGCGGCACCGGACCCGAAGACCGTGCGAGCGAGGCGGAGGCAGCGGCAGAGCGCGGCGAGGAGGACCCCTCCGCGCTGATCTGCTCCGCCGCCCCCGCCGCAGCACCGGCGGCGTCCTCACGTGCGAGCGGCCTGCCACCACCCGCCGACTCGCAGAGCGCGCTCATCCTCCCCTCGATGGGCAGCCAGGCGCTCGTCTCGGCCTATACCGCGACGAGAGCCCGGACCGTCCCGCCCACGCCGGCGGCCGGCGCCCCGCCGGCACCGTCGGGCCAAGCGACCCTGGGCCCGAGCGCGCCCGCCCCCGAGCTGCCGCGCGCGCTCGACCGCTCCATCTCTCTCGGGCGGCAGGGTCAACCTGGCAGCGCCGCCGAAGCGGAGGCGCTCAGGGCGTCGATCCACCTCGGCAGCGACGGAGCCAGCCTCGAGGGCTCGGCCCTCACCCTGCGTGGGAGGCAAGGGGGCGCTTCCGGGTCCTTGGACGTCCTCGCGGCGGACGCCAAGCTCTTCCGCGATGGCGCTCTCTACGACGCAGAGGCGGCGGTCGCGCGGGGCAGCCTCGAGTATGGCGGCGTCTCCGTCCAGGGAACGCTCCTGGAAGCGAGATCGCACGTGGCGGTTCGCGGTGACGATGGCAGCGTGGGGTTACATGCCGGCGCGAGCTACTCGCTGATCTCGGGCTCGGTGACCGTCGGTGACGTGACCTCTCTCACCCTGGGCACGGGTATCGGCGGGGGAGCTGAGGGTGGCGTCGGGATCCGGGACCGCGACGGCGACGGCCTGGCCGAGCTCTGCGCGCACGGTGATCTGCAGATCGGCGCTGGGGTTTCGGTGGGCGTGTGCGCGGAGCTGACCGCCCCGGTCGGCCCCGAGCCCACCACCGCCGACGGCGTTCAGGGAGCAGGGAACGCGGATCCCGTGTCCGCTTGGGGAACCGGGGGCAGGGCGGGTTGGTAGCCCCCCATGAGGGGTCCCCGCCAGGCACGGAGCGCGCACGACCGACACCGACGACGCCGAAACGGAGCGGGTCGACCCCTGGGCGGAGCCCCGTTGCCTACGAGCTCGATCCGGATCGCCTTGGCTCAGGGCTGGGCTCGTCGGAGTGGCGACGGAGCTCCGGATCCGCATCACCAGCGCGGTCCCTGGCCCGCGACTTGCAAGGCGGGACCCCATGGCAGGTTCGGCGACGATGTGCGCTCCGTTCGAGATGGGGCTCCTCGCGCTGCTCGCGGTCGGTTGCGTCGACGAAACCGCCGCCGATTGCGCGAGCTGCGGCGCGGTCCAGGTGAAGGAGACGGGCGGAACAGGCGGTGACGTCGGCGTCGTGGCGGCACAGGCTGGCACAACGCCCCTCCCTGCCTGCGACCCCGGCACGGTGGGGGCGCGGACCACCTGGGACGCTTTCCGGCACACGCTGCCCTGGTCGGTCGGCTTCGGGGACGCGGGGGATGCGGGTGGCACCGGCGGCGCGGCACCGGCCGTGAGCGGCTGCACACCCCCGAACCCGACGTCGACCGACTCGTTCCGCTGCACGGGCACGGCGACCGTCGCTCGCTCCGACGCTGGCCTCGCGCTCACCTTCGAGGCCGGCTCGCCCCTGCTCTGGAACGAATCCCTGGTGCCAGTCGCCATCGCGCCGCCCGCCGCTGACCACGGAGCGACGGTGTGGGCGGATTTCCATCGGGAGTATGGGTACGTCTGCCCCGTTTGCGGCAGCTACGAGCGGCGCACGATCGAGATCCGCGACGCGCCGGCTGGGCGACGGCTCTGGGTCGGCGCGGAGGGTCACGAGCTGGCGCCGACGGAACCAGCGCTGGTCGACGAGCTCTTCGGCGTCACCGTCCGCTACGAGCCGGTCTGCGTCGCCCCGGCAGATACCGACGCGTGTCTCGACGCCGAGCTCGTCGAGCAGGACGTCGTGCTCGAGACGAACCCGGAGCAGGTGGTTAGGCGCGGCGAGCGCGCCACCATCACCACCCCTGGCGGCGCCTACGAGGTCCTGTGGGCGGCCTCGGAGACGAGCCGGGTGGACAGCGACGTGCGCTGCCTCGACGGTCCCGCGCTCACGGAGGATCGGGCGTTCGCCGCGAGCTGGCGACCGTGACGATCCGGGTTCCGCGGCGTGACGACCCGCCGACCGCGCTCCGGGCTCACCGCCGGGCCGCCCGGCACGGTCGTTGCGGCGGAGAGGGCATGACACGCTCCCCTCGTTTCGGCTCCCCGGCGTCGCTCGTCGTGATGGCGACCTTGATCCTGCCTGCAGCCTGCACTGAGCCCGACGACGACGCGGGTGGTACGACGGGCAGCAGCGGCGGCGCGCGTGACACGGGCGGTACGGACGGCACGGGCGAGGCTGGTGAGCTGGCAGCGGGTGGTCGAGACGACGGGGGCGCGGGCGGCGATGGTGCCACCAGCGGCGGCGCGACCCCGGCGGCTGGCACCGGCGGCGACGGCGAGGTCGCGACCGTGATCCCCTGGGGCGGCACCGCCAGCCACGCCTGCCCGGACACGCTGCTCAACCGCGGGTCCGGTCCCGGCATCCTCTGCGAGGTCGGCGAGGGCGTGACCTGCGCCGACACCGACCACCGCTGCGAGTGCGGCGCGATGTCGTTCGAAGGCGCGCCCTGGCGCTGCGTCCCCTCCCGCCCCGAATGTCCGGCGGTGATCCCCGAGGACGGCTCGAGCTGCGCGGAGATCGACACCTGCGACTTCGTCCGCGACGGCGCGCGCTGGCGCTGCGACTGCACCGACGACGGCTGGTCGTGCAGCGACGTGAGCGCGACCTGCTCGCTCTTCGGCCCCGACCCGGGCGAGGACTGCGCCGGCCTCGAGGGCACGAGGTGCGACTACCTGCGGCCGGCCTACGCCGGAAGCGACACGCCCCCCGCCAACGTCCCCTGCGCCTGCAGCGCCGAGGGCGCGTGGGAGTGCGCGGAGGATTGAGCGCGGCCACGGCATTCTCGAGGGGCGCGGTCAGCGAACCGGGCCACTCCGACGGAGCGCGACGGCGCGGAGACGGGCAGCGCGCACGGAGACTCCGGCGGCCTCGCGCCGCACGGCTACCCGATGGACCCAGTCCCCGGGGTCTGCGTTGCGGGGAGATGGACAGAGAGTCTCCGGTTCGTTGCCGGTTGATGAATCTATGTTTCCAAGCAACCTCTCGTCTACAAGGCGGCCCCGCGACGGTAGCGCTGTCGGACACGCCGAACGCCACCATCGACTCGGGTGACACCGCCTGGCTGCTCGTCTCCACCGCGCTCGTGCTGGTCATGATGCCGGGGCTGGCGCTCTTCTGAACGCGGGCTCGTGCGGACCAAGAACGTCGTCTCGACGTACATGCACACGCTCGTCGCGCTCGGCCTGGTCACGCTGCAGTGGTGCGTGGTCGGGGACTCGCTGGCGTTCGGCGGCGACGTGGGCGGGATGGTGGGCGGGCTCGAGCCCGTGTTCCTCGGCGGGGTCGGGCTCGAGCCCCGGACCGGGATGACGGTGCCGCACCATGCTCTTCGTGGTGTATCAGAGGATATTCGCCGCGCTCACACCGGCGCTCGTGTCGGGGGCGTTCGCGGAGCGAATGAGCTTCCAGGCGTACCTGCTGTCCGTGCGGATCTGGAGCACGCTGGTCTACGACTCGCTGGCGCAGTGGGTCTGGGCGGCGGGCTCGGCGTCCTGGATTTCGCCGCTGGCCTCGTAGTGCACGTCAGCTCCGGCCTGTCCGCGCTGGCGTGCGCCGCCGTGATCGGCGCGCGCATCGGCTATCCGCGTGAGAAGACCCCCCGCACAGCCTCACCATGACCCTGCTCGGCGCCGGCCTCCTGGGGTTCGGCTGGTTCGGCTTCAACGGCGGCAGCGCGCTCGGTGCCCACGGCACCGCCGTCCTCGCCCTGGTCAACTCCCAGCTCGCCGCGGCCGCGGGGGCGATGACGTGGCTCACGATCGATCTGATACGGTGGAAGAAGGGGAGTGCGCTCGGTTTCGCCTCGGGCTTCGTCGCCGGCCTCGCCACGGTGACCGTCGGGGCCGGGTTCGTCCACCCCATGGCGGCGATCGTCATCGGGATTGCGGCGGCCTCCGCCTGCCATGTGGCCATCGTGCTCGAGGAGCGGTTCGGCTACGACGACAGCCTGGACGCCTTCGGCGTGCACGGCGTGGGGGGCATCGTGGGGACGCTGCTGCTCGGCGTGCTGGCGTCGAGGGTCTAGAACGCCGCCGGGGCCGACAGCCCGTTCGCAGGCGGCACCCGGTTCTTCCTGGTCCAGGCCCTGGCGCTGGCCGTGACCGTCGGCTACTCGGTGCTCGCCACGTCCGCCATCCTGCGGGTCGTCGACCCGATCGTGGACCTCCGCGTCAAGCCGCACGTCGAGCGTGAAAGGCTCGACGTGAACCTGCACGGTGAAACCGGCTACGCCATGGCAGTGTCCCTCGGTCGTGCCTTCTCGCCGGACGAGGCCAACGTGCTCTACTGTTACCCCGGCGACCCGAGCCCGAAGCGCAAGTAGCTCTGGTGGCCGGGTCCGGGATCGCCCCGCGCCCGACCGCTACCCGCCCGGAGTTGACCTCCGCAGCGAACCTCCCCGCCCTTGCGCGTCATCGTCGTGGACGGACGACGCCGGTTCGGATCCACACTCCAAGTGGACGCTGGGATCTCGACCGTGGTGGCGCCCGCCGCGGCGTTGCGCGATCATCGAGGCCCCCTCGATACCTTGGGCGTGACATGAAGGGACGGCGTGGAACGGAGCGGCCCAGGCGGCGAGCGATGCCGCTGCTACTTGGCCTGACCGTCGCCTGCGCGCCGGTCCCCGCGCCATCACCGCGCCCCGGGGTCAGGGGCGAACCGGACACGGGGAGCAGCGCGACCCGCTCGCCTCCGAGCGCGACCCCGTCCTCCGCGCCGAGCGCGAGCGCCGGAGACGCTCCGCGCTCGACGCCGGACTCGGCGCTCGCGGGCGCGATCGCGGCGCTCTGCGGAGCGCGTCCGGGGTGCACCGTCGCCTCCGTGCAGCCGGCGGGTGCGTCGCCGGAGGGGATCCCGCTCGCCGTGGTCGAGCTCACCTGGCCGCTCGAGGTGGAGGATCACTGTGCGCCCCGTGAGCTGTGGCTGGTGTCGCCGCGCGCGGGGGCCCTCGCGCCGCGACGGCTGCGCCGGCTGTGCAACGACGGCTACGGCGCCGCGGGGGTCGGCGAGGACAGCATCCGCGTGGGACCGAACCGGTTCGTGCACCACCAGTACGGCGGCTCGGCCTGGCGCTGGAGCCACCAGAGCGACGAGCAGCTCGAGCCGCCGCGGCTGCTCAACTGGAGCAACCTCGGGTACTGGAACGTCGGATCGAATTGCCAGGCGAGCGCCTGGAGCTGGGAAGCCTTCTCCGGGACGGGGGCATGGTTCGTGCCCCGGTGCGGCGAGGAAGATCGGTATCCCGCCGGCGGCGAGGCGTGCGTCGAGTGGCCCCTGCTGCCATGGGTTCCGCTCGGAGATCCCTTCAGGCGACGGGGCTGGCGGCAGACTGACCTCGGCGACTGCGCGCTCGTGCTCGGCGCGAGCAGCGCGGCGGGCGGCCCTGCCAGCCCCGGCGACGCCATACTGCGCGCGCTGGCGCTCGACCCGCGGACGCTCCTCGTCGAGGTCGCGGACGCCGCGCTCGTACCGAGGGCCCGCCTCGTGCTCACCTACAGCGACTGGGAGCGCCCCGATTTCGGACGGCACTGCTACGAGTCGGCGGCGCCGCCGCCGCGGCGCGCAGAGGTTCGCTTCCTCGGCCACCCACCGCAGCCGCGAGCGCGCGGGGCCGCGCTCGAGCGCGTGACCTTCACCGGCGGGCTGCGCCTCCTGCTCGAGCTCCCCGCCGCCGCGCCGCTTATCGCGCTCGAGCTCTTCGTCCCCGACCCCGCCCAGGCGGAGCGAAGGCTCGTCTCGACCTCGCTCGGGACGCCGACGACAGTGACCCTCGGCGAGCTCTGGTCGCTCCCGGCGGACGCCTGCGCGCTCCACGACGGCCGCCTCGAGCCGCGGCGGTCGGACGCGCTCCTGCCCGACGCGAGCGAGCCGTAGTCGAAGAGCGCCTCCAGCGAGACGCGGCGCCGACGCTGGCGCGGGGGTGCCACCAACGCGCCCGACGGCGCGCTCGTGCTTGCGACGCCCCGGGGCCCCCCTGCGCCGATCTACAGCCCGAGCGACGGATCCCAGAGCGAGGGGCCGCGGTTGGGACCGCAGGGGCCCGCCCAGGGATCGGCGAGCACGTAGTAGCCGCCGCCCCAGACCTCGAAGTGCAGGTGCGGCCCGGTGGAGTTGCCCGCGCTGCCCACCTCGGCGATCTTGTCGCCGCGGCGCACGGTCTGCCCCGGCTCGACGACGATGGAGCCGTTCCGGAGGTGGTCGTAGCGCGTCGCGAACGCGACCGAGCCCTCCGGGTGCCGGATCACCACCACGTTGGCGCCGGCGAAGCAGAAGAAGCAGTCGGTGGTGTATTCCGTCCCCACGCAGTACTCGTCGCGGGCGGCGGTGCACACGAGGTAGCCGGACTGTACGCCCGGGGCCATGTCGAGCGCCGGCTCCGCGCAGTCCGGCTCGGCGGCGTCGGGGCAGCGATCGTAGTGGCCGTCGAAGACCCACAGCACCTCGCCGGCGTCCGCGGCGAGGACGTCGGTGCCGGCGTCCATCGCGGCCCAGTCGATCGAGATGTCCGTCCCCTGGTGCCCGGCGTACCCGGGCGCGCCGCAGTCGAAGGCGACGCCGTCCCCGTCCGTGTCGGGGTAGGCGACCTGGCAGTCGACCCCGAGGACGCAGGCGATCGGCCAGCCGAGGCCCAAGCGGGGAGCAGCGCCGCCCGCGCCACCACCGCCCACTCCGGCGCCACCCGCGCCGGCGTCCGCGCCCGCGCCGCCGCCGAGCCCCGCCGCCGCCCCCGCGGCCCCGGCGCCCCCGAGCGGGGCGTCGCCGCCAATCGCCGCTCCACCGCCCGCCACCGTACCGCCCGTCGTCACGCCGCCCGTGGCACCACCGCCCGTCGACCCGATCCCACCGGTGGCGCTGCCCCCGGTCTCGCTCGGGTTCGCGCCGCCACTGCCGGCGCGGCTGCCGCCGACCGCAACGGCGCCGCCCGTGGCCGCGCCGCCCCCGCTCGCCGCGCCGCCATTGTCGCCGCCGCCCACGCCCGGCTCGCCGCCCGTGGCAGCGCCACCCGCGGCGGGCGTGCCCCCCGTCCCCGCGCTGGTACCACCGGTTGAGGCCGGGGCGCCGCCGCTCGGCGGCGCGCCCGCGGGACCTGAGCCGCCTGCGCCCGAGTCGTCACCCGAGTCGTCTGCGCCGCACGCGGGGACGAGCGCAGCCCCCGCGAGCACGAGCGCAGCGAGCACGGGGCGCAGCGAGGGTTTCCGGATCGCCATCGGGGTGGATCCAGCCTATTCCAGGCGGGACCATCGCGAAACGACCCTCGTCGGGGCCGCGCGGGGCCCGCGGCGCGGGCGGTGAGAGCGCCGGCGGCGCGGGCGGAACGACCGGGAGCGGCGCGGCGCCGGACGGCCCGGCAAGGCCGTCCCTGCTCCTGGTCCCCCTTCTGCCCTCGTACCGGAACCGGGACTACCACCCCTTCCAGGGGCTCGACGATCACCCTCGCTACGAGATGGTGCAGCCGATGCTCGACGAAACCACGAGCGAGGAGCCGCTCGCCTGGGTGTTCTTCGCCGAGCGCGAGGCGCCGAAGCGGCAGCTCCACTACGTCTCGGACGCCGCCCACGCGGCCGACGTCGCGCAGACGGCGAGCCCGGACACCCGCGTCTTCGAGGTCACTCCGATCGAGGTCGCCTGGCAGCAGGGGAGCGACGGCGCCTACGCGTTCGACGTGGCCCTGGAGACGAGCGACGGGCCCGTGACCTGGCCGGTGCGCTCGACGGGGCCGGCCACGGAGGACCACGCCGGGCTCGTCGAGCCGAGCGGCCACGATCTGCTCGGCGGCATCCTGGTCGCGTACCTGAACCGGACCTCCTCGACGACGCGGCGACCGCGCTCACCATCGGCGGAGAAGGCTGGCCGGCGACGGTGCGGGAGGACGTCAGCCGCGCCTACTTCACCGGCTACCGCGGCGCGATGTTCCCACGGCTCGCGAACGGCTATCTCGCCGGTAGCGTGCCCGCGGGCGGCCCCGCGTCACCGCCGCTTCTCGATCTCCGCCTCGAGGAACCGCTCCAGCCGGAGCAGGTCGTCGAGCCCCATCTCGCCGAGCGCGATGCGGCGCAGCGAGAAGATCAGGCTCGCCATCTGCAGCGGGTCCGGCTCGCTCTCCGTCCCGAGCGACCTCAGCGCCTCCTGCTCGGCCCGATCGACGACGAGCAGCATCGGCGCCTGCTCGTTCGGGGAGAACTGGAAGAGCACGGTCGCGATCTCTGCCAGCGGCTTGTCGAACGCGCCCCACGGCAGCAGAGACCCCTCCTCCCGATTCCGCAGCCGCCCTTGCCCGATCTCGACCCGCTGGTGCGCGCGCAGCGAGGCGAGGGTCGTCCCCACCACCAGGAGGCCGAGCAGGCCCACTCCGCTCAAGATCAGCCAGGAAACCGCCGGGCACAGGAACGGGCGAAGTCCCCAGCCGATGACGCCGAAGCCCGCGACGACGCCGGCGATGAGGAGGCTGCTCCCGATCGACACGCGCTTCTTCCACCGCAGGACGGTCACGTCGTCGGTCTCGAGCACCTCCACGAACGCCGGCGGCTCTGGCGGGCTCTCGCCGGCCGCCCGCCCCGCCTCGAGCTTCACCCGCGCCTTGAGCGCCGCACACAGCGACTCCGCCTCTGCTTGCTGGTGAGTCGTCGCGAGCGCCCACCGGGCCCCGTCCTCGCGCACCATCGAGCAGGTGTACTCGGTCGAGCGCGACCGACCCGAGGTCACCACGGTCTTGCGGTGCACCTCGAAGCCCTGGATGCGGGCATAGGGCAGCGTCGCGCTCCAGGCCCCCGTACCCCCGGCCGCCGGGGCCACGAGCAGCTCGCCGGTGCGGTTGTCGAAGGTGAGGGTCGGCGGGTTCTTGAATTGGGTGAGCACGAGGAGCCCCGCGCAGAGGAACGCGAGCCCCGCCCCGGCGAGGAGCCCGGCGCCGGGCGCCCCGACCCCCATGACCCCCGCCGCGCACCCCGCGAGCCCGATGGCGATCAGGATCCACGCGAGGACCCGCCGTGACCGCGGCGATTCGCGCAAGACGAGGCGGTCGGGATGGTCCTCGCGGGGATCGATGGAGTAGCTCACGCTACGGGGTCCTAGTCGATCCCGCCCACGACCTCCATCGGGCCGTGTCCCTCCCCGGGCGCGAGCTTGACGCCGCGGGGCGTCCCGCCGTCACGATCGGACCTCGCGCGCCGACCCCGGGGCATGCGGCGATGCCCCGCGCCCCTCCCCCTCCTCGCCGTCCTGTCCTGCGCCCCCCCTC
>CAYVRP010000154.1:0-4392 GCA_964454025.1 uncultured Polyangiaceae bacterium
CACTCAGGAGATCTTCGCCGTCCTATGAGGCTGAAAAATGAGGGGACGATTCAGCGGTGCCTCCCCCCGACGTCCCGCTGTGGACCCGGAAGGCGAACCAGGGCTTCCGGATCACGTCGAGGGCCACCTGCAGCACGGTGCCACGTTCGCCATCGTGAACCGCGATCTCGAGCTCGAGGGTGCCCGCGCGAGTGGGACGCCCCGCGAGGACGCCGTCACTGCTCAGGGTCAACCCCACGTCGGTCGGAGACAGTAGCTCGTAGCTGAGGTCGCCGCCGCCGCTGGCGATCAGGGTGGTCGAGTAGTCGACGTTGAAGGTCGCGTCCGGGAGGGGAGCCAGGGTCACCTCGAGCGGCGGCGCCCCGCCCTCGCCACCGTTTCCGCCGGAGCTGCTCCCCTCCCCGCTTTCGCCACCGTCTCCGCTGCTGCCCCCCACGCCAACGTCCCCACCCGTTTCGCGACCGCCGTCGACAGCGCCGCCGACTTCGCTGCCGCCCGCAGCCACATCACCGCCGCTGCTGCTCCCGCCACTGCTGCTCCCGCCGAGGCTGCCGCCGCTGGTGGCGCCGCCCTCCCCGCCGCCGCCCGCGCCAGCGTCATCACCGCCCCATCCGCCTGCTCCGCTACCACCCGTCTCGTCACGGCCCCCGCTGGTCTCGACGCCTCCCCAGACTGGAGCGCCCGCAGCGCCAGCGCCCCCGTCCGACGCTGACTTCTCGTCCGCAACCGTGGTCGAAGAACAGCCCACGCCGAGAATGGCCAGAGCCCAGCATGCCCGATGCGCGTAGCTCGACTGCCTCATTCCACGCCTTCCCTCCAGCGAAGCCCCAGTATCGCCCCAAGACTAGCGCGACGCGGGGACGGCGGCCGGTCAGAATGCGAAGCCGGCGGCCGGGAGGGAACCCCGAGGGCAGCGCTCGCAGTGGCGCGGAGAACCACGGTCTTTGGGGGCAGGGCGCCCTCGGAAGCCGGGGCGGTCAGCGAGGCCGGTGCAGGCCCTCCACCCGACACGTGCTCGTCTGCGGGGCCACCTGGCGTGGAAGATACGGGCTCGCGGCCGGCTACCGCTGACGACGAATCGCGTGCGACGCCGCCTCGTCCGCGCCGCCGATGCCTCCTCGTCGACCCGTGGCAGGCGGCGGCCGCGCCCCTCCTCACCCCGATCGCGCGCCCCGCCCCTCGGTCCGGGGTGACCACGCCGGAGCTTCGGCGGTGCACCCCGTGATCGGCGCGCCTCGCGGCCAGGGCGAGGCGGAGCTCCCGGCGCGGACGCGACGCCCCGTTCAGCGCCACGCCCCGACGAGCGCGGCGAGAAGCAGGCCGCCCCCCCAGAGCAGGGTGAGGACACCCGCCGTGCCCGCGCTGACGGCAGCCGCGGCCTGGAGCTGGCGACAGACGAACAGCACCCAGGCCGCGAGCACCGAGAGCGGCCAGGCCACGAGGAAAAGCGCGGAAGCCAGCGCGAGACCGACGTTCTCGGGGTGGCTCCGGAGCGAGGCGAAGCCCTCCCAGGCGAAGATCAGGGCGAGCAGGACCAGCCCGAACGGCAGGACCGTGTACGCCGCGAGCCAGAGCAGCAGCAGCGTTCGTTGCATCGCGCTCAGAACAGGAACACGCCGGTGCCCCAGCGTCCACCAAACATGGATTCCCTCTGGGCCTGGGTGAAGGTGCCGTGGGGCCAACCGTGGAACGACGCCTACCTGAAGGTGCCGTCGGTCGACGGTCGAGTCGGGCGGCCCGAAGGCGTGCACCATCCCGCCCGCCCAGCGCGCCTGGTCTGCAGGGTGACCGGCAGCACCGTCGGCGTCGTGTCCGGGGAGCAGGACCCGGCCGCCCGTCGCGCCTCCGCCAGCGCCCTCCCCCTCGGCGCTGACCTCGCTCACCACCATCCAGCGGCGGTCGGGGATGTCGAGATCGAAGCGCCGGTCGATCCAGTGCTCTGCGTTGGCCGCCGACCACCAGCAACGGTCGCTGCCGGTCGGCGTCTCCTCGTACCAGGTCCGCTCGTGCTCGCCGAGCACGGTTTCCACGATGGGCCGTCGCGGCGGAAGGTCTGCCCGCGCTGCTCCTGGAAGAGGCTCTGCGCCTCGAGCATGACGTGACCGATCCCCTCGGCATTCCGCGCGTCGAAGGGCACGTCGAACGGCAAGGGGTAGAAAGACGCGCACCGTCCCCGTCCGCGGCTCCTCGCCGCTCTCATCCCCGTTGCCGGCGCCGCCCTCGAATACCGTGCTCCCAGCGGCGCCCGGCCGGGAAGCGGAGCTCCCGGCGGCGCCTCCCGTCGCGGTGCCACCGGTACCGCGCCGCCACAGCTCACGCGGCCAGTGCTGGCGCCGCCCTTCGCCACTCCCCCGGGGCTCGCAACGCCGGACTGAGCGCCGCCGGCCGGACCGCCCCCCCATGGTGAACCCACCTCCGCCGCTCGTGCCGACCGCTGCGCCGCCCGTCGCGACGCCCCGGGCGCTCGCACTGCCCGTCGTCGCGCCTCCCACCGGGCCGCCGCCGGTCAAGCTCCGACCGCCACCGGCCGCGTCGCCGCCGGCAGTCTGGCCCCGGTCGCGACCGCGACCCCGGTCGGCGCCGGGCTCACGCCTCGGGCGCCCGCCGTGGCGCCCGCGCCCGACTCGAACGCGCCCGCCAACGAGTCGCCGCACCCGCCGCGCAACAGCCCGCAGGACTGCAGGCCGCTCGAAACCGCGGGGACCCAGCGACACCGCTCGAGCCCTGCGCGGCTCATGGGCCTGGACTTCCGCTGCATCGAAGCCGGCCGGTGACGAATGCCCGGCCGCGACGAGGCCCGTGGCCCGGACAACCCATCCTTCAGGATTCCGGATCCGGCTTGGCATCGGGAGCGACAGGTACGAGCTCGGCGGGGTCGGGGCACCGCGGCGTTGCAGCGGAGACGCGGCGGTGCAGAATGCGGGGCATGCAGGGGAAGCGGTCGGGACGACGGGAATCCAGGGGTGCGCAGCGAGGTCGCGCGATCCGCCGTTGGAGCTGGATCGGCGGCGCGGTGAGCCTGGGCTCGCTCACGCCCCTCGCTTGCCTCGAGTCCGGTCAGGTGAGCGCCAACGGCGGCGACCCCGGTGAGGGGGAGGCCGGCGCGGAGCCGGAGCTCGTCACGAGCGGGGGCAGCGGCGGCGAGGCGGCGAGCCCCGCGGGCGGTGACGGCGGCGAGCCAGCGAGCAGCGGCGGGAGCATCTGCGAGCCTGGACGCCAGATCGCCTGCGCATGCAGCGGCGGCACGGAGGGCTATCAGATCTGCGTCGACAACGGCAGCGCCTGGGGCCGCTGCGTATGCCCGGACCTCGCCAACGGCACGAGCACCGGCGTCGTGACCAGTATCGGTACTGGCGCCGACACCAGCACGGCCCTCGGCACCGCCACGGCCACGGGCGTCAGCACCGGCAGCAGCTACCCGACCGGGACCAGCACCGGCACCGGCATCGACACCTACACGTTGCCCAGCGTCACGACCGGAACCTCATCCTGGACCGCCACCGGCACGAGCATCGACACCGGCACGAGGACCGACGAGAACCTGGTGAACGTCGACGGCTGGGTCGGGGGCGATCCGGCGGACGCGAGCGACGACCCCGCCGGCATCCAGGGCGCCTGGTACCTCTTTGGTGACCAGATCACCTGCGTCGTGCCGGAGGGGAACCCCTGCACGGCGGACGGTTGCTGCCTCGAGTGGACCACTATCGTCGACTCGACCTACGAGTCCTGGGGCTGCGGCATCGGCCTCGAGCTGAGCTCCACCGGGGGCGACGCCCCGGTGAAGAACGCCTACACGGGCGCGGCGAGCGGCTTCGCGATCCGGATCGAGGGCACCTCGGCGCCGAACCCGATCCGCGTCGGCTTCCATCAGGCGGCGAACACCGTGGGCATCGTGTCGCCGTTCACCGAGCTCGACGGCCCCGGTGTCTACGTTGTGAACTTCTCGGACGCGACCTGCCCCACCTGGGCCATCGACCGTGGCTGCACGCCGGCCGTGGCGTCCTCGTCGTACGACCTCTTCCTCCAGATCCCCGGGGGCGACGCCGCGGGGACGGGGAGTCTCTGCATCACCAGCCTGACGGCGCTCTGACCGGTTCGCCCCACCGGCGCTCCAGGTCCTTGGACGCGCACGTTGGAGCGCCCGGGCGTGGCCGCGACCGAGAGGCTCACCGCGGAGGGCACGGCCCGCGATGGCCCGCCCCCCGAGCTCGGCGGCGCCTTCGGCGAGGGCGTGAGCCGCGATCGCGGGGAGAGAGCGCGGGCGTTCTTCGCTGGCCGTCAGCGCCTCGTCGACGACGACCAGCCCGATCGCTGCGCGGAACGACACGGCGCGGGCTCCCGCGGAGCAGCAAGACGTCTCGTTCGCTCGCCCGGACGTGGTCCGCGCGCCCG
>CAYVRP010000154.1:4492-8856 GCA_964454025.1 uncultured Polyangiaceae bacterium
CGCGCCCGCAGGGGGCGGTAGCGCCGGCGCGCCGCGCCACGCGGGCAGGAGCCGGGCGGGAACGACCCGCGCCTGGCCGGGGCCGCGCGTTCGGTGCCGCGCGGTCCCGCGACCCGCTCTCCCGCGCCGGTGGCCGCGATGGACTGTCTGCCCTGATGCCGCGCGTGAAGGGGCTGGCGTTTCGCTCCGTGCTGAAGGGGCTGGCGGCGCTGAAGGGGGTGGTGGCGCGGGAGCGAGTGCTCGGCGCGCTCGAAGAACGGCGTTCGAGCGCGCTCCGCTTCGTGGTCGCTTCGAGCCGGTACCCGATCGAGGACTACTTCGCGCTGGGGAGCGCGCTGCAGCGCGACACCGGCTCCGATCCCGACCTCCCACGCGTCATCGGCCGCCGCTGTGGCGAGCAGGATCTCCGCTTCGTCCACGGGGTCGCGTTCTCGGCGCTCGCGGCGGAGACGGCGCTCGAGATCAGCGTCCGGCTGTTCGGCAACTACCAAGACACTGGGAACCGCAGCGCCCGCCACACCGGGGACGGCGTGACCCGGGTCGAGTGCACCGGATGCGTCGGGTTCAGCGAGCCCCTGTGGACGGAGCTCCGCGGCTCGCCGGAGTGCTTCGCGGCGCAGGCCAGCAAGAGCCCCGCCACCAGCCTGGTGGTGAGCGGGGGCCGCGACGGTGAGCCGAACGCCGTCATCGACGTGTCCAGGCGCCATTGACCCGACCCCCGCCCGGCGCCGGTCGCCGCGGCGCCGCCGGGCGTCGCGGGGGCGTCCGCCCGGGAAGACCGCCCGCCCCATGATGTCGTCGATTGTTGTCCCCGCCAGATGAAATCGAGGACTGAGCCGCAGTCCCGGCGGCCCGCGTCGCGAGAGTGAGGCCGGCGTTCGTGGCCACCTCGCCGAGCCCGCGTGGTAGAAAGCCGACCCATGCGAGCCCGAAGCACTGACCGGCATGGGATGATCTGCGGCCGCCCCTCGGCGCTCCGGAGCCGAAGAGGCATCAACGGAGTCGTCCTGGGGCTCAGCGTGCTTGCGACCGCATGCCTGAAGCCTCCGGTGGAGCCGAGCGCCGGCGACGCGGCGGCCGCGTCGGGAGACGGCTACCAGGGGCGGAGCGTGGCCTATCGGTGGAGGAGCGTGGCCATCGGCGGCGGCGGCTTCGTCACGGGGCTCGCCTTCAGCCCCGTCGAGGCCGGGATCCTCTACGCGAGGACGGACGTGGGTGGCGCCTACCGCTACGATCCGAAGCAGCGGTCGTGGATCCCGCTGACGGACTTCCTGGGGCCGAAGGAGTCTAACTTCATGGGCATCGAGAGTCTCGCGGTCGACCCCGCCGATGCCGATCGCGTGTACATGGCGGTCGGCATGTACACCGCGAGCTGGGCGGGGAACGGCGCGTTCATGCGCTCGGAGGACCGCGGGAACACCTGGGAGATCTTCCCGGTGAGCTTCAAGATGGGGGGCAACGAGCTTAGTCGATCCGACGGCGAGCGGCTGGCCGTCGATCCGCACCAGCCTCGGGTGCTCTACTTCGGCTCGCGTCGCAATGGCCTGTTCCGGAGCGACGACGCGGCCGCGACGTGGCGGAAGGTCGAGAGCTTCCCGGTGCGAGAGGACCCGGAGAAGGGCCTCGGTTTGGCCATCGTCCTGTTCGATCCGTCGAGCGGGAGGCCGGGCGCCGAGACGCCCACCATCTACGTCGGCAGCCAGACGGACGGCAAGCTCTACCACAGCACCGACGCCGGCCGGAGCTGGGCGGCGATCCCCGGGCAGCCGGCGACCGGGTTCCTTCCCCGCCGCGCGGCCGTCGACCCGGAGGGCACGCTCTACGTGACCTACGCGCTCGGCGACAGTCCCTACGCCCTCACCAACGGCGCGGTGTACAGGTACGATCCGAAGCCGGGGGCGTGGACCGACATCACCCCGCTGCGCACGACGGCCGAGGACACCTTCGGCTACGGTGGGATCTCGGTGGACCCGTCGCACCCGGGCACGGTGATCACGGCCACCATGGACCGCTGGAGCAAGGGAGCGGAGATCTTCCGCACCCGAGACGGCGGAAAATCCTGGGTCCCCCTGATGGCGACGGCGGTGCTGGACGGCGGCGGCACGCCACACGTCTACCATCACCGGGAGAAGCTCGACCCACCGCAGTGGGTAGGGGACCTCCGGATCGATCCGTTCGACCCCAGCCGCGCCCTGCTCGTCGAGGGCGGCGGGGTGTGGATGACCGAGGATCTCGAGTCCGCCGATGCCGGGAAGCCCGTGCACTGGTCGTTCCACTCGAAGAACCTCGAGGAGATCTGCACCCGCGATCTCGTGAGCCCGCCCGCGGGAGCCCCGCTGGTTTCCGCGGTCCTGGACGCTTGCGGCTTCCGCCACGACGATCTCGCCACCACGCCGCGGGGCGGGACCTTCCAGAACCCGACCTGCGCCAGCTCCGAGGACCTCGACTACGCCGGCCTGAAGCCGAACGTGATGGTTCGCGTCGGCAACTACCCCTGGGACGGGACCAAGGGGCCACGCGGTGCGCTGTCCACCGACGGCGGGATCACCTGGCGGCAGTTCGCCAGCGAGCCCCCCGGCTGTGGAGGGCTCGGCAGCGTCGCCGTGTCGGCCGACGGGGCCGTCGTGGTGTGGGCGCCCCGGGACGCCAGGGCGGCCCTCTCGCGCGACGGCGGCCGGACCTGGCAGCCCGCTGCCGGCCTGCCGGAGCCGGTCAAGTCCCCGGACTGGGCTCCCTGGTACCTGCGCCTCGCCGCCGACCCCGTGAACCCGAAGGTCTTCTACGCCTTCGACGCGCTGAAGGGCGAGGTGCTCACGAGCGCGGACGGCGGCGCGCACTTCGAGGTGACGGCGACCAACCTGCGGGCGGTCCCCGAGTACGAGCTCCAGTACGCGAGCATCAAGACCGTGCCGGGCCGAGAGGGTGAAGTGTGGGTCACGACCAAGATGGAGCTGTCGCGCTCCTCGAACTCGGGGAAATCCTTCCGCGCCCTCGGCAAGGTGCAGGAGGCCCACGGCGTCGGGTTCGGGCGGGCGGCGCCGGGCAAGGACTTCCCCGCCGTCTACCTCTCGGGCAAGGTCCAGGGTGGGTTCGGCTTCTTCCGCTCGGACGACGGCGGCGAAACCTTCGTCCGCATCAACGACGACGCGCACCAGTACGGCGGCGCCACCGTCCTGACCGGTGATCCGCGCGTGTACGGCCGCGTCTACGTCGCGCCTGGAGGCAGGGGCATCGTCTACGGGGAGCCAGCGAGGTAGCGGCGGCGGCGCCGACGCCGGGCTCCCCGGCGCTACTCGATGTTCGCCGACTGGTACACCCAGCCGGCGTCGTTGCAAAACTCGCAGGTGGCCCCGTAGAGGAAGCCCTTGCCCGTCGCCCCCTCATCACCCTTGAGCTGCCAGTTGAGCCAAGCCAGGTTCACCAGGTTGAAGTCGCCCCGGGCCTGGAACAGATCCCCGCCGTGCCCGGCGCTGGTCTTGGAGAAGTACAGCGCCGGGAGCCCCCGAGCGCTGATCTCCTCGTAATCGCGCAGACCGTTCTCGTAGGCCATGTCGTCGGGGCCACCGTTCATGACCTTGAAGGGCGTGTGCATGGCATCGTACAGGGCCGAGTTCGCGCTGAACTGTCCGCTGCTGGTGATCCCGATGGCCGAGAAGCGGGGATCGCCGGAGACGGCCTCGGCCATCAACCCACCGCACGAGAAGCCGTCGGCGGCGATCTTGGTCGTCTCGAGGCGCTGGTAGTACGCGCTGCAGGACTTGTCGTTCTCGGCGATGGCCCAGGTGATGTAGTCGAGGAACGCCGCGCCGTCTTGGCCGCCCTCGCAGGCGCCCTCGGCGCCCGGCGTGCCGTCCGCGACGATGAAGTACCCCCAGGAGGCGATCTCACCCATGGCCGCCTGGTTCGACAGGCCATCCTGCGAGCAGCCCCCCTCGCCCCAGACCAGGATGGGGAATCTCTCGTCGCCGGTCAGATCGGCGGGTCGGTAGATGGTGCCGCAACGGATCCCCGGCTCGGGGTTCGTCTCGATGACCACGTCATAGGGTCCGCTACCCGACACCCTCCGGCCCGTGTCCACCGAGGCGACGCAGGTGCTGTCCCCGCCGGTCCCGACGCTGCCCCCCGTCTCGACCCCACCCGTCGCCGCGCCCCCCGTCTCGGCGCCGCCCGTCGCCGCACCGCCCGCCTCCGCTCCACCCGTCTCGGCGCCGCCGGTTTCGGCGCCACCGGTCTCGGCGCCACCGGTTTCGGCGCCGCCGGTCGCCGCGCCCCCCGTGGCCGCGCCGCCGGTCGCGGTGCCGCCCGTGGTCGCGCCCCCCGTGGCCGCGCCGCCGGTCGCGGTGCCGCCCGTGGTCGCGCCCCCC
>CAYVRP010000154.1:8956-10631 GCA_964454025.1 uncultured Polyangiaceae bacterium
CGCGCCCCCCGTGGCCGCGCCGCCGGTCGCGGTGCCGCCCGTGGTCGCGCCCCCCGTGGCCGCGCCGCCGGTCGCGGTGCCGCCCGTGGTCGCGCCACCCGTGGTCGCGCCGCCCGTGGTCGCGCCACCCGAGGCCACGCCGCCCGTGCTCGGCGTCCCGCCGGTCACGGCCGGATCCGAACCACCGGTTCCGCCCGCTTGCGCACCGCCCGAGGCTTGCGCCGCGCCGGCTCCGTCCTCTCCCCCCGCGATGTCCTCCGTGCAGCCGAAGGTCAGGGCGGCGATGCCCAGGATCCCCGCGAACCACGGCGTTCTTGGCAGACTATCGGTTCTCATCGACTCGACTCCTCGGCGCCGACCCACGAGCTCTGAGCCCGCAGACGCAGGGAGGTCGAGGAACCAGTCCAAGAAAGTGGTGCGGGGCACGGCCGACTTGTGCCGACCGAAGGGGGTTTTCAGCCTCACTGCCGGAATGTGGATCGCTCAAAATGGCTCGACCCAGCGGACCGCTGGGCCACGGCGGCGGTCGTCGAGGCCTGACATCCCCGCCCCGCTCGAGCCCTCCTCGGTGCAGCCGAGCGCTCGGATGAACAGGCACGTTCGCGTAGTGGCACGGACCCTGATGCACCGCCGTCCGATCGCGCTGGTTCGGTTCGCCCCCCGGCGAGACGGCCCGGAGTCGGAGCGGCACGAGCGGCAGATCTGGCCGAAACCCGCGCCCGACGGTTCTGGGTTGAGCGCCAGGACTGCCGCCCACGACGCAGGAACCCGCGCGATGGCGGGACCGCGCCAACGAGAGCTTACGTCTTCCACCTTGCGCGAGGCCGCAGCACCGCCAGCGTCCGGCGCTCGAGGAAGACCGTCATGATGTGGGGCATCTGCGTGCTGCTGGTCGGCTGGGGGCTCGCTCGTCTGGGGTTCGCGTTCGTCGAGCTACCCAGCTTCCTCGCCAGCTACTTCACGGTGCCGGCGATCCTCGTGTTCCTGCCCGGCCGCTGGATCGTGCCTGCCGGACGGTTGGTCCTCGGAGTCTTGATCCTGATCGGCGCCGGCGTCCTCGCGTCCCGCCTGCTCGTCGCCGCGTCGCTGGGCGGGTAACCCGCGCCGAGCACTCTCGGCAGCCAAGCTTCGAACATGGAACCCTACCCCTCCCGCCTGAAGCCCGCGGACGTGAGCTCCCTCCGGGAATGCTCGTGGATCTGGAGCACTGTTGCTGGATGGCTGCAATTGTGGGCCATGCTCGAAAGAAACGTCGGAGACGGTGCGACATCGACCCCGATCGAACGGCCCGTTCCGCGGCGAGACAGGGCAGCCAGGCCCAGGAGGATTTTCCCCGGTCGGATTGCCTCGGCGACGCCGCACGCTACCTTGAGCCCCATGACGAATCGCTTCGGACTCTTGCGGCCTGGCTGGCTCGTCGCCGCGGTAGCAGTCGGCGGGGTGGTCTTCTCCTGCGCGGGAGCGGAGGAGGAGGAGAACCCCTTCGCTACCGGCACCCCGAGCGGCGGCAGCGATCTGGGCCTCGGCGGCGGCGTTAGTGACGGCGGCGCCGAGCTCGGAGGGCAGCCGGCGGGCGGCAACCAGAACACCGGCGGCGTCCAGAACACCGGCGGCGTCCAGAGCACCGGCAGCAGCCAGAACACCGGCGGCGTCCAGAACACCGGCGGCGTCCAGA
>CAYVRP010000155.1:0-10602 GCA_964454025.1 uncultured Polyangiaceae bacterium
GGGGGGGGGGGGGGGGGCGGGCGGGGGGGGGGGGGGGGGTGGGGGGGGGGGCGGGGGGGGGGTGGGGGGGGGGCGCGGGGGCGCGGGGGGGGGCGGGGGGCGGGGGGGGGGGGGGGGGGCACGGGCGCGCCGCTGGCGACCGGCGGCGTGCTCGCTACCGGTGGCGGGGGCGGCACTGCGGGCGGGGGCGGGACCGGCGCGACTCCGGTCACCGGTGGTGAGAGCGCGGGCGGCGCACCCGCCACCGGCGGCGCGCCCGCCACCGGCGGCGCGGGCGGTGGCGGCGGCGCGAGCGACGTGTGTCCCGCCGAGGCCCAGGCCTGCTTCTACGTGTCACCGTCGGGCAGCGATGACGCGAGCGGCAGCGCCAGCGACCCCTTCCAGACCCTCGCCCGGGCTCGCGACGCGGTGCGTGAGGTCAACGCCGACATGACCGGGGACATCCACGTCTACCTGTACGGAGGCGACTACCGGCTCACCGAGCCGGTCGCCTTCGGCCCCGCCGACTCGGGCACGAACGACCGCCGGATCTACTACCAGGCGTACCCCGGCGAGACGCCGGTGCTGAACGGCTCGACCCGGGTGACGGGGTGGACTCGGCACGACGGCTCGATCTACCGCGCCCCCCTGGATCGGAGCACGAAGCTGCGCAACCTGTACGTGAACGACGCGCGGGCCTTCATGGCCAGCAAATCCGTTCGCTCGAACGGGGGCTACGGGACCTACTCGGTGACGAAGGGGCAGGCGAGCTGGGCCTGGGAGAGCGGCAGCGGCAGCGACGGGATCAAGTACTCCACCAGCGATCTGCCCGAGATCCCCCGGAACCAGGACGACCTCGAGATCATCAACGGCACCACCTGGAACGAGAACATCGTCACCGTCCGCGCGGTGGAAACCACCTCGGACAACAACCGAGGGCTCTTGCTGCAGCAGCCCTACGGCGCCATCGCCCAGCTCCCGGGCTGGAACGCCGGCTTCAGCGTCCAGGGGACCCACCTCGTCGTCAACGCCTACGAGCTTCTGGGCGCGCCCGGGACCTTCTTCTTCGACAAGACCGCCGGGACCCTCTACTACGTCCCGCGGCCGGGCGAGGACATGGCCACCGCGGTCGTGGAGGCCCCGGTGGCGGAGCGGCTCATCGACGTGGCCGGCACCTCCCGGAGCGACCGGGTCCGAAACCTCACCTTCCAGGGCCTCACCCTCGCGCACACGGACTACCAGCTCTTCCAGGTGGAGAACTCGCGCGGCAAGGCGACGTGCCAGGGTTCCACCTACTGGATCGCGTACGGCACCGGGGACTGGCACGCCTTCCGCTACGAGATCGTGGATACGCCGCCGGCGATGCTCAACGTGGACAGCGCGGAGGGGATCGAGCTCGTGGGCAACGTCTTCAAGCACAGCGGCAACGAGGGCATCGCGATGCACAACGACGTCGTCGACTCCCGCATCGTGGGCAACTTCGTCACCGACTCGGCCGGCAGCGGCATCACCATCGGTCACCCGCAGCACATATACCTCGGCGACGGGGGGACCCACGCCAAGTACCCGCCCGAGGTGGAGGGGATCTGCACCAACGTCACCATCGACAACAACCTCGTGTACAATGTGAGCACGGTCCCGGGGTTCGGCGGGCACTCGGGTATCATGACGTTCTTCGTCGATACCATCACCATCACCCACAACCACATCCACACGACCGGCTACAACGGCGTCAGCCTCGGGTGGGGGTGGCGGAACTGGAAGGACTCGACGACCTGCAAGAACAACACGGTCAGCTACAACCGCTTCAACAACATCATGGCGCGGCTGCACGACAGCGGGGCCGTCTACACCATCGGCCAGATGCCGGGGACCGAGATCCACCAGAACTACGTGCGCGGGATCCCCCCGGCCACCTCGGGTCCCACCTACGGTCTACACAACGATGAAGGTAGCGCCTACATCACCGAGAACGACAACGTCCTCGACATCGATCCCGGGGTCACCTACACCATCAATTGCGAGGACTTCGGGGAGAAGCACGATCTGACGATCCTCAGGACCTATGCGACGGTGAACAAGATGGGCGTCGACCCGCCGAACAGCCAGATCGATCGCCCGATCGTGGTCGCGGACGCCGTGTGGCCGGTGACCCAGTACGGCTACGCCCTGAACTCGGGGATCGAGGAGGCGTACAGGAGCATCATCCCGAGCACCCTCTTGCCCGTGCAGGACTACGTCTTCCCGGCGAGCTGTGCGGCGCCGACGGGGACCGTGCTCGACATCCGGAGCAGCGGCGACGCCGGGGGCGCGGTGTGGTTCGCGCCGGCGGGGACGACGAACTTCGTCGAGGGCGACAACATGACCCGCGCCGCGGGCGACGCGACCTCGATCGCGGTGCCTGCGACGCCTGGCAGCTACCGGCTCTTCGTTGTGGACGCGCAGGGGCAGGTACGGGGCGAGTCCGCGGCGCTGCTGCGGGTCACGGGAGGATGAGGCGGACCATGAGAGCTCACGGTCAACGAGCCGGGCTCGCCGCGCTGGGGTGCGGGGCCGTGCTCGCGGCGCCGGCCCCGGCCCGAGCCGACAACCCGATCATCCAGACCAACTACACCGCCGATCCGGCGCCCATGCTCTACGGCGACACCGTCTACCTGTGCACGAGCCACGACGAGGACGTGACGGTGGACAACTTCTTCACCATGAACGACTGGCGGGTCTACTCGTCGCGGGACATGGTCAACTGGACGGATCACGGCTCACCCCTGAGCTACCACACCTTCTCCTGGGCCACGGGGAAGGCGTGGGCCCCGCAGTGCGTCGAGCGCGACGGCAAGTTCTACTTCTACGTGCCGGTGTCCGACGCCATCGGCGTGGCCGTCGCGGACAGCCCCCTTGGCCCCTATCGGGACGCGATCGGCCGGCCGCTGGTGAGCAACTACCAGTACATCGACCCCACGGTGTACGTCGACGCGGACGGCCAAGCCTACCTCTACTTCGGCAATCCGCGGCTCTGGTACGTCAAGCTGAACGAGGACATGATCTCGTACTCGGGGCAGATCGAGCAGATCCCGAACACGACGGAGAGCTTCGGGCAGCGCAGCGGCGACGCGGACCGTCCCACGCTCTACGAGGAGGGCCCCTGGTTCACGCGGCGCGGCGACCTCTACTACATGCTCTTCGCCATGGGTCCGCTGCCCGAGCGGATCGGGTACGCGACCTCCTCCGGACCGCTCGGGCCGTGGTCGTACCGGGGCGTCATCATGGAGAACCAGGCCGGCCACGCCTTCACCAATCACGCGGGGGTGGTCGACTTCGGCGGGCGCTCTTTCTTCTTCTACCACACGCAGGAGCTGCCGGGCGGCGGAGGGTTCAAGCGGTCGGTCGCGCTGGAGGAGTTCACCTACAACGCGGACGGCTCGATCCCCACCATCACCAAGACCTCCGCGGGGGTGATCGAGGCGGTGCGGCCGCTGGTTCCCTACGAGCGAGTCGAGGCGGAGACCATCGCCTGGGAGGAGGGCGTCGAAACCGAGCCGTGCAGCGAAGGCGGGATGAACGTCACGGAGATTTCGAACGGGGACTACATCAAGGTGAAGCAGGTGGAGTTCGGCGGTGGCGCCGACACCTTCGAGTACCGGGTGGCCGCGGCCTCTGGCGGGGGCGCGATCGAGCTGCGCCTGGACGGCGAGGATGGGACGCTGGTGGCGACCTGCAGCGTCGCCAGCACGGGCGGCGACCAGAGCTGGGCCACGCAGTCGTGTGCGGTCAGCGGCGCGACCGGGCAGCACGACCTCTTCTTGAGGTTCACCGGTGGCGGGTTCAAGCTCGACTGGTGGCAGTTCGGCGGGCCCGGTGAGCCGGGCACCGGTGGCGCGGGCGGCGACGGTGGTGCGCCGGGCAGCGGCGGCGCGAGCGTCGGTGGCGGTGGCCTCGGTGGCGGCGAGGTCGGCGGCGCGAGCGTCGGTGGCGGTGGCCTCGGTGGCGGCGAGGTCGGCGGCACGTCGGGCAGCGGCGGTGCGAGCGCCGGTGGCGGCGAGGTCGGCGGCAGCCCGGGCGGTGGCACGGCGAGCAGCGGTGGCGCGAGCGTGGGCGGGAGCGGCGGCGCGAGCGTTGGCGGCTCCGGCCTCGGTGGCAGCGGCGTCGGTGGCGTCGCGGGCAGCGGGGGCGCTGCCGCCGGCGGGACCATGCCCAGCGGGGGCGGCAGTTTCGGAGGCAGCCTCGGCGGTGGGAGTCCCGGCGTCGGTGGCGGCGGCTCGGGCGGCGCCTGGGCTGGCGGCGGCCCGGGCGTGGTCGGCGGAACCAGCAGCGGCGGCTCCACGGTGCCCGCGACGGGAGGGTCCGTCGATCCCGACCTCCGCGCGGACAGCAGCGATGACGACGGCGGCTGCGGCTGTCGGCTGTCGCCGGGGCAGGCCGGGGGAGGCGCGGGATCGTTGACTCTCTGGGCTTGTCTGGCAGGGCTCCTCCGGCGAAGGAGGCGGGCGACGGTGCGGAGCGGGATCTAGTCCGGCGAGAGCGATGGGCTCAGCTCACGCAAGTGGACGGAGCAACGCACAGAAGGGAGATGTCAGCTGCGTCCGGGCACCTGGCGATAGTCAGCTCGGTGCGGCGCTGGAGCTGGCTCGGGATCTTCATCCTCGCGGCAATGCCCGGGCGTGGAGGGGGGCCGATGGGCAGGGCGGGAGCGCGCGGGGTGGGGAGAGGAATGGCACCGGCACCGGTGGCATCCCGATGACCGGTGGCGTCTCCGCCACTGGCGGGGTGGCCGCCGGGACTGGCGGCGCCCATTCCGGCGGCGGCACGGGCGGCCTGAGCGCCGGTGGCACGAGCACGGGCGGCGTCGTGATGATCGGCGGCACGGCGGTGTCATGATGACGGGCGGCGCGAACACTGGGGGCGTCGGGATGACCGGCGGCGCGAGCGCGGGCGGCGAGGCTGGCACGACCGGAACAGGGGAGGCATCCGGCCCCATCAGACCTTGCGACATCTACGAGTCCGCCAACACGCCTGGCGTCGCGGCCCGCGCCACGGTTCGCGCCCACTGATCGGCGTATACCGGACCCCTTCCCCAGATCCAGCGGGCATCGGAGGGGGCCACCACGGACGTCTCGGTGGGCGACGAAGGCTTCGCCGACACCTCCGTTCAAGGCTCGTTCTGCGCTACGAGCTGCTCCACTACCGTCATCCACGACCAGTCGGGGAACGGGGATCGCTTGCGCGTCGTGTGGTGGGCGTAGTGGCTGCGGGACGGCGGCGATCCGGCCGACGCCAACGGTCAGCGGATCACGATGGGGGGCGCACCGCCTACGGCAGCAGAGTCACGGGCTACCGCAGGGATGTCGGTTATCGAACGGGCGTGGAGGTCCCGGGGACGGCCTCCCTCACCGACAGCTCGACGACCGTCATCTTCTCGGAGCTACCGACGCTCCCCGCGAACACGCCGCTCTTCTTCCGGGTGAACACCCCGGACTGTCCGCCGGACTCGTTCCCCAACCACAGCAAGTTCCTGCCCCAGTATACCGCAACCGACATCACCAACTCGACGACGGTGACGCTGAGGAGCCCCCACACCGGCACCTCCAGCGTCGCGACCGACGTCTGGGACAGCACGACCCGAGGGGTGCTGATCGGCGACGAGGCCGAGTCGACCTACCTGGTGGTGGACCGAAGGCGCTGCTCCGACCAGTGCTGCTTCGGCTACGGCAATCCGGAGATGTTCGGTTGCGACGACGGCAACGGCACCACGGAGAACATCTACTTCGGGACCGACGTCACCTGGGGAGGCACGGTGAGGGGACCGGCCCGGGGTCGCGGCCGATCTGGAGAACGGCATGTCCCAGTGCGACCGGGGGGTGGGGATCGGAGTCGCTCCAGGTACCGAGCGCCAAGTCGATCGACGCCAACTACGTGACGGCCATGCTCCAGGGACCCTCCGAGAACCCGTTCGCGCTCAAGGCCGGCGATGCACGGTCGGGCACGCTCGTGACCATGTGGGACGGGCCGCGTCCGCCGAACGGGTACCGCCCCAAGACACTGCGGGGCGCGATCATCTTGGGGACCGGTGGCGGCAGCGACGGGGGTGCCGGCACCGGGTTCGAAGGGGTCGTGCCCCAGGGCACCCCCCCGGACGAGGTGGATGAGCGGATCCAGGCCGACATCGTCGCTCTCGGGTACGGCAGGCAACCGGACGGCGGCACCGGTGCCGGGGAACGGCGTGGCGGGGTCCAGTCCAGCACGAACGAGGAGCTCGTGGTGGTGAAGTTCGGTTCCGGCGTCGGAGATGATCTCGAACCCGAACCGGATCTGGTCCAGCGTGTAGCTCACGATCGAATGATCGCTCGTTGGCGATGATCCAGTCGCGGACCGCCTTGACGTCGACCGTGCCCGCGTTCGTGTTCGACGTCCGGAGGAGCGATACGACGTGTTTGGTGCCGCGGGAGCCCGTGTAGGTGTTCCAGGTGTGGCCGCCGATGGCCACGTCCGTCTGGTCCGGGATGGCCCCGCCGCCGCTCGACGCTGCTGGCTCTTCTTTCGACCCGCAGCCCCGTCTGGACCAGCGCCAGCAGGAGCAGCGGCAGCGCCGATCTCCGAGGAATTTGGCCTGGTATCTTGGATCCAGCCGCCGCGCAGTCGCCCGCGTCACCTCAGCGAGTCCGCACCTCGCGCGGCGGCCGGATCGAGCGACGGCGTCGGATGAGCAGGCCGAGGAGCCCCACGAGCGACCCGCCCAGCGAGACGGCTCGGTGCGCCGCCCCGACGGTCTGGCAGCCGCACCCTGCCTCGCCGTCCGGCGCGGCCACCAAGGACGCCCCGTTCCGATCGCTGGCCGCGCTACCGCCGGACGCAACGCTCGTGGCTCCGCCGCTGGTGGGGACGGCCCCACCGCCGCCGCTCTGGTTGCCGCCGATGGTCGGGGCGCCTCCGGTCGTTCCGCCCGCGCCACCGGATGCGGGGGGAAGCCCGCCCACTCCGCCGGCGCTCGGCGTGGCGCCACCGGTCGCGATGCCGCCGGTTCCCGGCGTGGTGCCGCCGGTCCCGGGAGCCAGGCCGCCAGCACCGCCGCTGCCGGGGAAGGAACCCCCTGTGGTCGGGAGCGAGCCGCCGCTGCCCCCGCCGCTCGACGCGCCCCCGCTCCCCGGGACGCCTCCGAGCCCCGGCCTGCCCCCGTCGCCGGGCGTGCCCCCGGTTCCCGGAGCGCCGCCGCTGCCAGGCGCACCCGCCGAGCCACCGCTTCCGGGCGCGCCGCCGGTGCCCACCGTGGATGGGACGTCCCCTGTGCCGTGCAGCGTCGTGACGCTTTCGGCGTCGACGGTCACCGTGAACGCGCCGTTCGCGGCCTCCACCGGGCCGTCCTCGCTCAGGCTCTTGCTCCCGGAGGTGGTGTACTTCGCGAAAGAGGTGATGGTCGTACCGGGGATGGAGAAGCTGAGCGACTGCGACGAGGTGTTCCGGTTCACGATGACGGCGACCACGTCCGAGTCGCCCTTGTACGCCGAGACGAAGACCTCGTTCTTCGGGTTCTTGGTGGCCTCCACTCGGTAGAAGCCGCGGCGGACGAACTTGGAGAAGTGCGCCATGCTGTAGCCGCGCTTGCTGATCGTTCCATCCTCCTTCATGGGGCCGTACTGACGACGGATATACCACCAGACGTAGGCCTGGAACTCGGCCTCCACCATCGCGCTGTGGATGTGCCACGCGACCCCCAGCGCCTCGGGCCAGCGATCCGCCGAGTTGTCTTCGCTGTTCGGGTAGTACACCTCCGTCATCCAGAGCTCCTTCCCCGCTCCCTTCTCCTTGAAGAGCGGGTAGGGGAAGTCCCGGACCTGCGTGCCGTAGAGGTGCGCCCCCAGGATGTCCATGTTCTGTAGCGCGGCTGGATCATTGAGGATCGGATCCGACATGGCCTTCCGATACTGGAACGACTCGGGCGCCATGACCCGGAACGGCAGGTCACCGCCGTAGTCGCGCAGGAAGGTGACGATCTCGTCCGCGCTCCACCAGGTCCATTCGTTGGCGTAGTCCGGCTCGTTCTGCACCGACACCGCGTACAGCTCCACGCCGTTCTCCAGCATGAAGTCGTAGAAGTCGGTCAGGTGGGCGGCGTAGTCCCCGTACATCTGGGGGTTGACGTGCTTCTGACCGTTGATGGTGGTCGCCATCGAGGACGGCGGGTTCCAGGGCGACGCGAAGATCAGGAGGCCGAGCTCCTGCGCGCGCTGGGCCGTGGCCACCTCTCGCTGCCAGTCGTTCCGGTTGTCGCTGACGAAGATCCGGAGGACCGTGAAGCCGAGCTGGCCGGGGCCGTTCCCGAAGGCCGTCTCTCGTTGAGCGGCGGTCAGGTCCCCGATCCACAACGGGTGGTTGATGCCGCCGTACCCCTGAATCATCTGCTTGGTGTCTTCGAGATCAATCGTGACGTCCTGCGCCCACGCCGAGCTCACCGGGCAGAGGACGACACCCACGATCAGGGTCCGGAGCAGGCACTCGAGGCGCGTCGTCATGGTTCACCTCCGCGCGCGGAAGGCCGCGCACGTGACATCGAGGTTCTTGTCGCGGTCTTCCGTTCCACTGCCGACCGGGTGGCGTGGCACCGCGCTGCCCATCGACCGCCGCGCGCGAGGGGCACGACGCAGTGCGGGGGACCAGGGATCACGCTACCGCCCCTGTCGCGGCGCATCAGGGGATGGGTTCCTCCCCCAGGCGCGAGAAAGTTCCACGCAAGCGAGAAGAGCGGCCCCCGCCGCAGTCCGGCTGCGGGGCGGTTCGCGCGGCCTGGTCGCGGCTCCCCCGCGGGCGACTCCGGACGCGGCAGGCTCGCGGGCCTTCTGCTAGCCTCCCGTCACCCCGAGGGGAGGAGCGCGATGCCAGAGAGCCGCAAGATCCGGAAGGTCATCGGTGCCCGGCCGACCATCGAGGGCGCGGGGGTGCCCCTCCGCCGCGCCTTGGGCTTCCAGGATCCGCACCTGTGCGATCCGTTCCTGCTGTTCGACGACTTCCGCTCGGACCGGCCGCAGGAGTACCTGCCGGGGTTCCCCTGGCACCCCCACCGGGGCATCGAAACCATCACCTACGTCCTTCACGGTGACGTCGAGCACGGCGACAGCCTGGGCAACAGCGGCGTCATCGGCGCGGGTGACGTCCAGTGGATGACCGCCGGGAGCGGCATCGTGCACCAGGAGATGCCGAAGGGCGACAGCGAGGGCCGGATGCACGGGTTCCAGCTCTGGGCCAACCTGCCGGCGGCGCACAAGATGATGGACCCCCGCTACCGCGGGATCCTGGCGAGCCAGATCCCCGAGGTGCGGGACGCGGACGGGGCCACGGTGAAGGTGATCGCCGGGAACCTCGACGGCGTGACCGGTCCGGTGCGCGACGTGGTGACGGGTCCGGAGTACCTGGACGTGAGCCTCCCGGCGGGTAGAAGCTTCACACGCCCCACGCCGCGCGGCCACACGGTCTTGGCCTACGTCATCGGTGGTCAGGCGGTGTTCTGCCAGCAGCGAAACCCGTTCGCATACGACGCCGAGGGCAGCAGCTACTTCGACCTCGAGCGCAGCCCCGCCATCGGCGACCGACACCTGGTGGTGTTCGGAGACGGGGAGCAGGTGATCGTCGGCGCCGAGGAGCAGCCGGCGCGCTTCCTGCTCATCTCCGGCCAGCCGCTCGGCGAGCCCATCGCCTGGTACGGACCCATCGTCATGAACACGAACGAGGAGCTCCGCGCTGCCCAGGAGGACCTGCGCCGCGGCACCTTCATCAAGGTGAAGCAGGTTTCCGCGTAGGCGCGGCGGACTTCTCCTCACGTGGCCCCGCGCTCGTTCCTCCGGCGCTGGAGCTCGGTCTGGGGGAGTGCCACGAGCCTCAGCTCGGTCACGAAGAAGCGCGCCAGGGCCGCCGGGATGGTGCGGTCGTCGGGCACGTCCGCGCGCCAGTAGTCCCAGACCGTCTGCGCGGAGTAGGCGTCGATCTCGTCGGTGCCGAGCGTGGCATCGGGGGAGAGGAAGATCTGGGAGGTGGGGACGACCACGCGCACCTCCCGCCGCAGGCCTCCGTGCGGCCAGGGCTCACCGGGGACGGGACGGAGCGTCCAGTGAGCGACGACGTGGAGGGGTCCGGCGCCGAGAAAGCCCGCGTGACGGATCCCGAGTCCCCGGACCAGGAACGCGAAGAGCGCGGAGAGCTCGTCGCACTCGGCGGTGGCGGTGACCGCCCAGGCGCCGGGCTCGGGCACGGAGGCGCGCTCCCACTGCGCCCAGATGTCGTCGGAGTGACCCGGCCGGTTGGTGACCGCCCAGCGCAGGCCCCAGAGGCCGCCGTCACGGGTCGCCTCGAAGACCACCCGCACGCGGAGGTAGGCGCGGAAGAGCGCGGCCGAGGGGTGAAGACCGTGGGCGGCGCAGAGCGCGCGGTACTCGGCGTCGACGACGGGCTCGTCGGCGAGGTCGAGGGCGGCAGCGTCGACGGCGGCGAGGAGTTCGGCGACGGTGACGCGGTGCTGCAAGGGAAAGGGGGGCGGAGGAGCGGGTTCCGGCTCGGGTGCGGGTGGGGGACCGGGTTCGGGTGCAGGCACGGGTCTGGTTGCGGGCGCGCGACTGGGCGCAGGGGCGGGGGTGGGAGTGG
>CAYVRP010000156.1:0-10548 GCA_964454025.1 uncultured Polyangiaceae bacterium
GGGCCTGGTTGTCTTCATGCCGCAGCGTACGGACGGCCCGCTGCCTTCTTCCCTGGAAACGCAGTTATGCCTGAATTTTGGGGGGATCCCTCAGGCGCCGCACGGCACTAGCGGGGGCCGGCGGAGGCGGTGACCGTGGCGCGCACCGTCCCCACCGGCTCGAGCTCGTAGGGGTACGGCGGCGTGAAGGACGACCCCCGGCTCTCCAGCGCGCCGCTCGCGGTGGTGACGTCGTTGTCCCGCTGCACGATCTCCGCCGTGTGCTCCCCCGTCTCCGCGTCCTCGTCGAGCTGGAATCGGATGGGATCGTTCACCCCGTCGAACACGCAGCGCTCCACCAGGAGCCGCGCCATGTAGCCGGCGCCGACGCAGTACTCGTTGCCGGCAGCCGAGTAGTAGCTGTTGTAGACGTGCACCTGGCCGTGGCGCACCCGCGGCATCTGCGCCCGCACCCCGTCGCCCCACCAGACGTGGTGGAAGGTGACGTTGAGCTTGCCCGGCGTGTCCGTGTCCTCGTTGCCGCAGAGGTTCGAGTAGCGGTGGTCGTCGGTCTTGGTGACGTAGTGGAAGCACGTCCACGACACCGTCACCAGGTCCGAGCCGCGAACGATGTCGAGGTTGCCGTCGGCGCCGTCCACGATCTCGCAGTGATCGATCCACACGCAGCTCGAGCCCGACACCTCGACCGCGTCGCGCTCGTTGTCGGCGACCGCGCCGTCGACGCGGAGGTCCTGGAGCACCACGTTCGTGACGCCGTTGAGGCGCACGGCGCCGACGAGGGTGGCACCGGCGGCGCCCACCAGCGTCTTGTCGCTCGTCACGTCGAGCAGCTCGCCGCCCAGATCGTACCGGCCCCGGAGCTCGATCACGCGCGGCCCCTCGGCGGCGGCGGCCTCGCGGAGCTCGGCCGCCGTGGTCGGCGCCACCCGGGGGCCGCCGTCGCCGCCGACGGTGCCCCGCGGGCCGCAGTCCGCCACCGAGGCCCAGCCGACCAGACCCGGCAACGCGCCGAGCTCCCCGGCCGCGCCGACGACGCCCCCCGCGGGCGACCCCGCGCTACCGGCCGCGCCCCCCGCCAGGGCGGCGGCGCCGCCCGCGCCGCCACCGCTCGGCGCCGCTGCTCCGCCATGGCCGGCCCCCGCCGCGGCGTGGCGCAGATCGTAGTCGTACCCGCCGCAGCCGGCGAGCAGCGCCGCGCCGACGACGCAGCGGGCCACCCCTCGCCGCGGGGACGACGATCCCGACATCGCCGGCGATCGAAGCACGCCCCGCCGGCACCCGCCACCCTCGCGCTCCGCGTTGCGCGCGGGTCGAGCGGGTGGCTACGATCGACCCGGTGAACGCGGGCCCTGGCGGCGGCAGACACCGGCAACTCGTCGCCGCAGCGTGGCTGTTCGCCCTCGCCCTCGGCGCGACCCGCCTTGCGCGCGCCGAGGCGCCGACGCCGGTGCGGCTGACCTTCGCGGGGGGGACCGGGTCCTGCGCGCGTGAGGCGCTCGAGCGCGAGATCGCGCGCCGCTCGAGCGCCGTCGTGCTCGCCGAGGGCGAGGGCGTCACCACGCTCATCGACGTGCGCGTGACCCCGGCGCCGGGGGCCGTCGAGGCCACGCTGTCCATCGAGCGCGCGGAGCGGCCGACGGTGGTCCGCACCGTGACGGGCCGGAGCTGCGCCGAGGTGCTCGAGGCGACCGCGCTGATCGTGGTGGTGCTCCTGGCGCCGCCGGTGGCGGGGCCGCCGCCCCCAGCCCCGCCGCCGCCCGCGGCCGCGCCCCCGCCCCCGCCCGCGCCCCCGCCGCCACCCGCCTGGCGCGGGGGCGGCGGCACGGCAGGGACGTTCGTCACCGGGATCGCGCCGCGCCCGCTGCTCGGGGTCGAGGCGTTCCTCGACGGCGGCACGCGCCGCCAGGGCTGGTCCCCCGCCCTGCGCGCGGGCGTCGCCGCCGCCTGGCGCTCGGCGCCCGATCTCGGCGGGGTCCGCGCCGCGTTCCGGCTCACGGCGGCGACGGTGAGCGCCTGCCCGCTCGCCTGGCTCGCGAGCGATCGGTTCGCGCTGCGCACCTGCGCGGCCGCGACGGTCGGCAGCCTGGAGGTGACGGGCTCCGACGCGACCGGCTCCCGCGCCGAGCGGCACCCCTGGGTGACGGTGGGCCTCGGCCCTCGCCTCGAGCTCCCGTTGCTCCGCGTGCTCGCGCTGGAGGCGGGCGCCGCCGGGGAGGCCGCGCTCTTCGAGGGGCGCTTCCGGGTCGACGAGAAGGTGGTCCGCTCCACCTCCCCGGTGGTGTTCCACGCCACGGTCGGCGTCGCGGTCCGGCTGCCGTAGGTTTCCGGGTGGAGCCACCGCCCGGGTTGCAGGCTGGCGGGCCGAGCCGTCGGCGCGGCCCGGTTTGATCAGCCAGCGCGCCTCGCGCATTACTCCATCGTGCTGCTGCGCTGGCGCCGTCCGGAGCCTGCCGTGCCGGTGCCCCCGCGGGCCCGCTCGGCAGCCCAGTCGCTGCGCCTGCGCCGGATCTTCGACGACACGCACGACCTCTGCTGGCGCCTGCTCCGCCGCTTCGGCGTGCCCCCGGAACGGGTGGAGGACGCGGTGCAGCAGGTCTTCCTCATCACCGCCGAGCGCCTCGACGACATCCAGCCGGGGAGCGAGCGGGCGTTCGTGTACGGGGTCGCGCTCGGGGTGTCGCGCACACAGGCGCGGCGGCGCTGGCGCGAGGTCCTCGGCGACGAGCCGGACCTGCACGGCGCGACGCAGCCCGGCGCCGAGGCCCTGATCGATCGCAAGCGCCTGGTGGAGAAGTGCGATCGCATCCTCGATCGGCTCGCGCCGGAGCTGCGCGAGGTCTTCGTCCTGCACGAGATCGAGGGGCTGAGCGGGGCCGAGATCGCGCGCCTGGTCGAGATCCCACCCGGCACCGTCTCCTCCCGCCTCCGGCGCGCGCGGCAGCTCTTCCGCGAGTCGGTGGTGGCGGCGACGGCGGCCCCCGCGCCCACGGAGGTGCACGGTGGCTGACGAGCGCCTGATCGACACCAGCGACCTCCCGCTCGAGCGCGAGCTCCTGCGCGCCGCGGCCGAGGAGAGCCCGCCGCCGAGCGCGCGCCGTCGCGGGCTCGCCGCGCTCGGGCTGCTCTCGGTGGCCGTCCCCACCGCGGCCGCGGCCGCCCCCACCCCCGCGGCGGGCTTCGGCGCGTCCTGGGGATCGACCGCGGGCGGGGGCTGGTCCGGGCTCGCCAAGTGGGGACTGATCGTCGTGCTCGGCGGCGCCGCCGCGGGCGGCGCCGTCGCGCTAGACCGCGCGACGCGCTCGGCGGCGCCCGTGCCCGCGGCGGTGCCGCGCGCGCCCGAGATCGCGCCCGCCGCTCCGGCGCCGGCGCCGGAGCTGCCCGGCCCCACGTCGGCGGCCACGGAGGCGCCCGCGCCCGCCTCGTCGGCGCCGGCCCTGGCCCCGGCACGGCCGCGCCCCGCCGCGCCGCCGCGGGACGTCGCCAGCGCGGCCTCGATCCGCGACGAGATCGATCGACTCGACCGCGCGCGCGGCGCGCTGTCGCGCGGGGCCCCGGACACCGCGCTCGCCGTGCTCGCCGAGTACGCCGCACGACACCCGCGCGGAGAGCTGCTCGAGGAGGCCGCCGTGCTCCGGATCGAGGCGCTGCGCGCCCAGGGCGACCATCGCGCCGCGGCGGCCGCGGCGGCGCGCTTCGAGGAGCGCTTCCCCACGAGCGCGCACCAGGACCGCGTGCAAGGCGCGACCCGCTGAGCTGGGATCCGGGGGCCTGTCCGGCGGCGCCACCGCGCGACCGGAGGTCGGAGGCGGGCCGGCAGGTCGGTAGAGGCGCGGATCAGGAGCAGGGGCCTCCGCAGCGGTTGCGCTCCCCGGCGCGGCCGTCTAGATGGTGCTCCGCGTCGGCCCCGAAGGGGCCGCGCGCCGCGAGCCTCGCTCGCGGGCGCCGCTGCTCGCCGCGAAGGCACGCCTGACCGCGTCCCCCTCCGGGGTGGTCCGCGCCGCCAGGCGCGCTAGCCTGCGGCCGCAGTCGAGGAACCAGCCATGAATGTGCGTCGCTCGATCGTGATCCGCTGCGAGGGCTCCGCCGGAGACGGCGTCCTTACGCTGGGCAAGACCCTGGCCCGCGCCGCCGCCCGCGCGGGGTACCACGTGGTGACGCTGGCCTCGTTCCTGGCCGAGGTGCGCGGCGGCCAGTCCTCGCTCCAGCTCAAGATCGGCGGCGACAACGTGCTGTCGCCTGGCGACGAACCCGACGTGCTGGTGGCCCTCAACGAGCAGGCGCTCCGCGAGATCGCCGCCCAGGTGACCCCCGGCGGCCTCGTGCTCGGCCCGGCGGGGAGCGCGGCCCCGCCGGCGCTGCGCCCGGGCGTGCACGTGCGCGAGCTCGACTGGGACGGGCTCTCCTCCGCCGCGACCGGCGCGCCCCGGAGCAAGAACGTGGTGGCGGTCGGCGCGCTGGCGGCGCTCATGGGGCTCGACCTCGATGGCGTCCGCGCCGTCGTGAGGGAGGCGTTCGGCAAGCGGAGCGCCGAGCTCGGCGAGGCCAACGCGCGCGCGGTGGACGCCGGCGCCGCCGCGGTCGCCGCCGCGGGCGACACCGCCGGCCGCGCGCGGCCGCCGGGGCCCGGCGGCGCCAAGCTCCTGCTCTCGGGCAACCAGGCGGTCGCGCTGGGCGCGGTCGCCGCCGGCGTGCGCTTCTACGCCGGCTACCCCATCACCCCGGCCACCGAGATCATGGAGGAGCTGGCCGATCACCTGCCGCGGGTCGGCGGGCGCATGCTCCAGGTCGAGGACGAGATCGCCTCGCTCGCGATGTGCATCGGCGCCGCCTACGGCGGGGTCAAGGCGATGACCGCGACCAGCGGCCCCGGCCTCTCGCTCATGGTCGAGCTCATCGGCCTCGCGGGGATCTCGGAAACCCCCGTGGTCATCGTGGACGTGCAGCGCGCCGGCCCCTCCACCGGGATGCCGACCAAGGACGGCCAGGCGGATCTCGATCTGGCGGTGTACGGCACGCACGGCGAGGTGCCGCGCCTGGTGCTCGCCGCCCAGACCGTCGCCGACTGCTTCACCCAGACGGTGGCGGCGGTCAACCTCGCGCACGAGCACCACGTCCCGGTGCTCCTCCTCACCTCCCAGTCGCTCTCGCACTCCCTGCAGACGGTCGAGCTCCCGGATCTCGCCCAGCTCCGCGTCTACGAGGAGCCCTTCTACCCCGGGCCGGAGGCGGGAGAGTACGTGCGCTTCGCCCCCACCGAGGCGGGGCGGCCGTCGCTGCGCGCGCGGCCAGGCACGCCGGGCGGGATGTACCGGACGGGGGGGCTCGAGCACGACCGGCGCGGGCTGCCGAGCTTCGACGCCGCGCGCCGCCGCGAGATGGTGCGCCGCCGGCTGGACCGCGTGGAGGCGCTCCGGCGCGCGTCGAGCGCCGCGGTCGCCCCGGACCTGGTCGGCGTCGGACGCCACCCGGTGGCGGTCCTGAGCTGGGGCCGCGCCGCGGCCATCGCGCGCGAGGTCGTCACCGAGCTGCGGCAGGAGGGGCACGACCTCGGCTTCTTGTTCCCGCACGTCGTCTGGCCGCTGCCGGACGAGCCCCTCCGGCGCCTGCTCCGCTCGGGGATCCGCACCCTGGTCGTCTGCGAGGCGAACGCCAACGAGCAGCTCGCGAACCTCGTGCGCGCGCGCTTCGGCGCCGAGCTCGGCCGGGCCGGGATCGAGCTGGTCCCGGTCACCAAGGAGGACGGCAACCCCTTCGACCCGGGCGAGCTCCGCGCCGCCCTGCAGCCGCTGCTCGCGGGCGGCGCCCGCGCCGCGGCGGGCGCTGCCGCGCCGAGCCCTGCCGCCGACGCGGCGTCCCTCCCCGCCTGAGGTGCCCTCGCCATGCCGAACGCCAGCGACGCCACGATCGAGTCCAAGGCCCGGAGCTACCGCTCCCAGCACAAGCCCACCTGGTGCCCGGGCTGCGGGGACTTCGGCGTCCTCGGCGCCCTGGACCGGGCCCTCGTGCGCCTGGGCGTCCCCGCGCACCAGATCGCGGTGGTGGCCGGGATCGGGTGCAGTAGCCGCTTCCCGTTCTTCCTAAACACCTACGGCTTCCACTCCGCCCACGGGCGCGGCCTCTCGGTCGCCACCGGGCTGAAGGCGGCGCGGCCCGAGCTCACCGTGGTGGCGACGGGCGGCGACGGCGACGCGCTGGCCATCGGCGGCAACCACTTCTTCCACACCATGCGCCGCAACGTGGATCTGACGTACATCCTCATGGACAACCAGATCTACGGCATGACCAAGGGCCAGACGGCCCCCACCAGCCGCCTCGGCCTGAAGACGAAGTCGACGCCACGGGGCAACGTCGAGACGCCGGTCAACCCCACCTGGGTGGCGCTGACGGCGGGAGCCACCTTCGTCGCCCAGGGGACCAGCTGGGACCTGCCCGGCCTGGCGGAGCTGCTCTACGCGGGGCTCTGCCACCACGGCATGTCCTTCGTGAACGTGCTGAGCCCCTGCGTCACCTTCCACCGGGAGGCCGACAAGGACTACTTCAAGGCCCTCTCGGCACCCGTGCCCGCGGGCCACGACACGACGAGCCGCGCCGCCGCGCTCGCCCTGCTGCTCGAGAGCGGCGACCGGCATCCGATCGGGCTCATCTACCGGGATCCGGCGGCACGCCCCAGCTACGACGACGTCGTCGACGCCTGCCTCGATCACCCCGCCGACGAGCGCGCCGTCATCGAGCAGCTCCTCCGCCGCCAGCTCTGAGCCCCGGGCGCGGCGCCGCTCACTCGAACGCCGGGGGCAGTGCGCGACGGTCCTCGAAGGTGATGGCGTGGAGGGTGAGGGCGCCGATCGCCGCCGGTGAGAACTCGAGCAACAGCTCGTTCAGGCCCGAGCCGAACGCCCCCGCCGGCACCCCGAAGACGAGCGGCGCGCCGCCGGGCGCGAGCGGCTGCGCCTCGCCGCACCACACGGTGCGCCCCAGGAAGGAGCGGAAGCCGACCCGGAGCGTCACCGGCTCGGTCACGGTGGCGTGCACGGTGAGGTGGGTGGCGACGCGCCACTCGGCGGCGAAGACGACGGCGGCGCGGGCGCTGGTGGGGCGCGCGCCGCCGCTCACGGGGGCGAGCCCCCGGGTCAGCCGCCGGACGGTGGCGTTGGAGAGCGGGAGCCCCCGCGGACCGAACTCCAGGGTGCGGAAGTCGCGCAGGTACCAGCGCGGGAAGGCGGCGTCGCCGAGGCGGTCCCCAGGCAGGCCGTAGCGCGCCTGGAAGACGCGCTCCGCCGGCCAGGTCGCGACCCCGCCCACGGTCTGGTCGACGAGCGCCCAGAACCCCTGCGCGGCGCCGCCATAGAGCTCCGCCTGGGTCAGGGGGCGCTCGCTGGGGACGAGCCCTCGCGGCTGCCCCCAGCCGTAGCCGACGGCGTACACCGCCACCGGCAGCCCGGCGAGGGCAGCGGCCGCGACGAGCGCGCGCGAGCCGCGGGCGAGCCAGCGGCGCGCCCCGTCGAGGGGGTACGCGGCGAGCCAGGCGAGGAGCGGCGTCAGGTTGGCGAAGCGACGGGCCGGCGGCCAGTCGAGCGCCGCGGCGCTGAGCCAGCCCTCCGCGAACGCCACCAGCAGGAGCGGCGCGAGCAGAGGCCAGCGGCCGCGGTCGCGCGCGCCGGAGCCGAGCCCGAACACCGCGAGCCACAGGAGCGGCGCGTGAAAGAAGAGGCCCTCCTCTCGATCGAAGAGCAAGAGCCAGGGGTGGGGGTGCCACGGATCGAGGAAGTAGCGGCCGTGGCTGAAGACGAACGGGCTGCCGTACAGGTACCGGTACAGGGCGCCCATGGTCCCGAGGCCCAGCGCGAGCCCCGCCCCGACGCCGAGCGCGGCCGGCCAGAGCCGCCGCGGCGACGCGCGCGCGGCCGCCACCGCCATCACCGCCGGCACCAGCGCGAAGGCGGCGTTGGAGAGGCGCTGCAGCACGGCCGCGGCGAGGGCCAGCGCGACCCAGCCCCAGCGCCGGGGGCGCTCGGGGCGCTCGACCGCGCGCGCCGCCGCGACCAGCAGCGCGGCGACGCACAGCGCGTCGTGGACGTGCGAGTAGCTCGGCAGCACCGTCGCCACGCGGAACAGCGGCCCGCCGAGGACGACCAGGGCCGTGGCGAGCGCGGCGACACCGTCGTCGAAGCGGCGGCGGGCGAGGCGGTAGGCCAGGTACGTCGTCAGGGCCAGGAGCAGCGGCGCCACCCCGAAGGCGAGGCTCGTCCAGGGTGGGCCGCAGGTCGCGGCGGGGAACACGGGCAGCACCGCGCGCGCGGCGAGCACCAGGGGCACCCAGAAGAGGGCCGGCCCGGGGTAGAAGATGTTGTCGGGGTGACCGGTGCCCCGATCGAGGCCGATCCGGTAGACGTCGCCGCAGAGGCGGTAGTCGTTCGTGAACTCGACGTCGCCGTCGAAGGCGAGCGACCGCGCGTAGATCCACGAGTAGAACCCGTCGGCGCGGGGGACGTGGACGGCCGGGGTCCCGAGGTAGAGGCCGAGGGCGGCGAGCCCCACGCCCAGCGACAGCGCGAAACCCCAGCCATCGGCGCGGAGCCGGGCGAGCGCCGCGCGACCGCGCGGGCGGGGCGCGCCGGGGAAGCTGCGGCCGCGCGCGCCGTCCATCCCGCCGTCCCGGAGCGCCGCCGGGTCAGTCGAGCAGCGCCGCCCGGAGGAAGTCGACCCACTGCCCGGTGCGCGCGTCGAGCGCGCGGTTCATGCCGCCGTCGTCCCAGTAGGCCCAGCCGATGCCGCGCCGCTCGGCCTCCTCGCGCACGAGGCGGACGAAGTTGGCGCGGCTCTTGGGGTCGGCCTTGTCGATGGCGGCGAACTCGCCGAGGTACACCCGCCGCCCGGAGGCGATCAGGTACGACTCGACGGTGGCGAAGTGCGCGAACACGGTGCTGGGCCCGGAGGGGTTGCTCGCGAGCGGGGCCGTGTTGTAGCCCTCGAACCACTGCTTCACCCAGCCGACCTTCTCGGCCGCGGGCACCGGCACCAGCGGGGTCGCCGGGGGTCCGGGGAAGACCACCCCCACCGTCCCGTACTCCGGATCCATCCACGGCGCGCCCTGGTGGGTGAACAGGATTGGCTGGTACATGTGGAAGGAGGCGACGACGTTCGGATCCTCCGGGAGCTCGAGGCGGGCCAGGTAGTCCGACGCGGACCAGAAGTACGAGTCGACGATCACGATCCGGTCCGGGTTCGACTCGCGCACGACCGCGAGCGCCTGCTTCGCGAGCGTGTTCCAGCGGCCGGGATCGAGCGCCTTGCACGGCTCGTTCAGCAGCTCGAAGGCGACCGTCGGCGGGCGGGCGGCGTAGCGCGCGGCGATCTGCTTCCACAGACCCAGGAACCGCTCCGCGTGGGCGTCGGGCTGCTCGGTGAGCTCGGAGTAGTGGTGCAGATCGACAATGATGGAGAGGCCGCGCGCGGTGGCCTGGTCGATCGCCCAATCCACGCGCTGGAAGAAGGCCTCGTCCACCGTGTAGGGGGCGGTCGCGCTCGCGTGGGCGCTGAAGCGGACCGGGAGGCGGACGTGATCGAGGCCCGCCTTGGCGCCGTGCTCGAAATGCCCCTCGACCAGCACGACCCCCCACTCCCCCTCGCGCGGCGCGTCGAGGCCGTTGCCGAGGTTCAGACCGCGAGTGAAGCCGGGCAGCGGCGCGCTCCGCGCCTTCACGGCCGGCCGCGGCACGGTGAACGGATCGTGCACGGGCGCGACCGGGCCCGGCGGCGCGGCCGCGGGCGCGGACGCGGGGGGCGCCCCCGCGTGGCAGGCGAGCGCGAGCAGCGGGAGCGAGAGCAGGGCGAAGAGATGCGAGCGCACCATGGGGCCTCCGGGAGCGTGCCGATCCTCGCCGGACGGGCCGCCAAACGCAAATCGCAGCCCCCGGGCGGCGTTGCGCGCGGGCCTTGGCGCGCGGGCCTTGGCGCGCGGGCCGTGGCGCACGGGCCCCGGCGCGCGGGCCTTGGCGCGCGGGCCTTGGCACTCGGGGGCGGGTGCGCGGCGGTGGGGGCGCGGCGGAGCAGGTGCCCCCCCCGGCGCCCGCGCGTCGGGGGGCGGGGCGAAGGACCTCGCCGGCGGCGGGAAGGGTCCCGTTCCAGCGGCGATCCGGGACCGCGCGGGGCGCTGGCGCGCGGCGGCAAACGATCGGAAAATGGAGGCGGGTGTGCCATGGCTGAACGATCCGAACAGATGCGTTGCTTCCTCGAGCTCTGCTGCCGCGTCATCGAGCGGCGCGGCAGGGTGCCCACCTGGCGGAGCTTCCGGCGCACGTTGGGCGCCGCGCCCGCCGCCGGCGCGCTCTTGCTCGTAGGGTGCACCGAGGACACGGACGACCCCACCGGCGGCGGGAGCGTCACCGAGGACTGTGCGAACGCGGTCGACGACGACGGGGACCGCGACGTCGACTGCGACGACGCCGACTGCGCCGCCGAGTGCAACGCCACGCCGGTCTATGGCGTCCCGCTCGAGGACGAGGACTGCGCCAACGAGGCCGACGACGACGGTGACGGTGACGTCGACTG
>CAYVRP010000157.1:0-10534 GCA_964454025.1 uncultured Polyangiaceae bacterium
GGGGCGGCGGGCATGATCGGGCTTGGGGGGAAGAGGGGGCGAGGGGCGCGCGCGGGCTCAGCCGCCGGCGGCCTCCAGGAGGACCGCGTGAGGGTCGAGGTCGTGCGTGGGGCGGGCGGGGCCGAGCTCGCCGCGGCACATGACGGCGATCCGGTCGCAGAGGGCGAAGAGCTCGGGCAGGTAGCTCGACACCACCAGCAGGGCCTTGCCGCGGGCGGCGAGCTCGTCGATGACCGCGTGCACGTCGGCGCGGCTGCGGACGTCGATGCCGCGGGTGGGCTCGTCGAGCAGGAGCACGTCGGCGTCGTGGTGGAGCAGCCGGGCGAGGGCGACCTTCTGCTGGTTGCCGCCGGAGAGCTCGGCCACGCGCTGCTCGGGATCCCGGCAGCGGATCCCGAGGCGGGCCACGAGGTCGCGCGCGGCGGCGCGCTCGCGCCCCGGAGCGACCAGCGGCCCGCGGCCGAGGCGGCGGGTGAGCACCGTGTTCTCGGCGATGGACAGCTCGAGCGCCAGGCCCTCCGCCTTGCGATCCTCGCTGAGCAGGCCGACCCCCTGCGCGAGGCGCCGCGGGGGCCGCGCGAAGCCCTCGACGCCGAGCACGCGGATCGCGCCCGCGCGCACCGGATCGAGCCCGAAGACGGCGCGCAACAGCTCGGTGCGGCCGGCGCCGACCAGCCCCGCGATGCCGAGGATCTCGCCGCGCCGGAGCTCGAGGGAGGCCGCGCGCGGCAGCCGCGCGCCGGCGAGGCCACGGAGGTCGAGCACCACCTCGCCCGGCTCCCGCCCGGCGCGGCGCCCGCCGAGCGCGACGGCGGCGCCGGCCATCGCGCTCACCAGCGCCTCGGGGGTGGTGTCGGCGATGCGCCCCGCGCTGACCGAGCGCCCGTCGCGCAGCACGGTGAAGCCGTCCGCGATCGCCATCACCTCCTCGAGGAAATGCGAGACGTAGAGCACGGCGAGGCCGCGCGCCGCGAGGCGGCGGAGGGTGGCGAAGAGCTGCTCGACGTCGGCGGCGGTGAGGCTGCTGGTCGGCTCGTCGAGGATGAGCACGCGGGGGTTCGGCAGCGCGAGGGCGCGGGCGATGACGACCCGCTGCCGCTCGGCGGGGCCCAGGGTGCCGGCGCGCCGCCCCGGCTCGAGGCGATCGAGGCCGTGGGCGACGTGGGCGAGCGCCGCGGTCGCGCGCGCTCGGCGCGCCGTGCGGGCGATCAGGCCCCGGGCCGTCGGCTCGTCGCCGAGCAGGACGGTCTCCTCCACGGTCAGGTGATCGCAGAGCTCCGGCTCCTGGGGCCCCAGGGCGATCCCGGCGCGGCGCGCGGCCCCCGGATCGCGGGGGGCGAAGGGGGCGCCGCCGAGGGTGAGGGTGCCGGCCGCGGCGGGCTGCACCCCCGCGAGGATCTTCATCAGCGTGCTCTTGCCGGCGCCGTTCTCGCCCACCACGGCGTGGATCTCGCCAGGGTGGACCTCGAGATCGACGCCGGCCAGGGCCACCGTGCCGCCGAAGGACTTGTGCAGCCCGCGGACGGTGAGCACCGGTGGGCCGCCGCCGGGCGGAGCCCCTCTCGGGTGGGCGTCGTTCGAGGCGCTGGCGGGGTCGCTCATGGCCGCGGACGAGGGGTGCCGCCGGGGCCCGGTCAACCGCCGGCGCCGAGCCACTCGGAGAGGTCCGGGGCGACGAGCTGCTTGACCGCGGGCTCCTCCAGGTTGCTGGCCGTCACCAGGGTGGATCCCGTGTCCACCCGCGCCTCGACCGGCTCACCGCGCAAGTGCCGGACCATCGTCAGCGTGCCCCGGTAGCCCATCTCGAACGGCCGCTGCACCACCAGGCCGTGGATCTTGCCGTCCTTGAGCCCGCCGAGGAGCTTCGTCGAGGCGTCGAAGCCGACGAACTTGACCTTGCCGGCGAGCCCCGCCTTGTCCAGGGCGAGCAGCATCCCGAAGCTGCTCGACTCGTTGGGCGCGAACACCCCCGCGACGTCGCCCTGGGCCGCGCGCTGCGCGATGAGCAGGCTCTCGCTCGCCGCGTAGGCGCTCTCGGTGGTGGGACCCGAGTACTGGTTGTCGCTCACCACCTCCACGCCCGGGGCCTTGCGCACCGCCTCGAGGAAGCCCTCCTCCCGCTCGTGGGTGCTCGCCGAGCCCTCCTGGTAGCGGAGCACCACGACCTTGCCCCGTCCCGCGAGGAGCTCCACGAGGTGTCGGCCCGCGAGGCGCCCGGCGGCGCGGTTGTCGGTCATCACGAAGCTCACCGGATCGGTCGAGTCGAGCCCCGAGTCGATGATCACCACCGGGATGCCGCTCCGGACCGCGTCCTTGACCGGGCTCCGCAGGCCCTTCAGATCGAGCGGGGCCAGCACGATGCCGGAGATCCGCTGGGCGACGAAGCTCTGGACCAGATCGATCTGGCTCTTGAGGTCGTCCTCCTTGAGCGGCCCCTTCCACGCGATCTCGACCCCGAGCTCGCGCGCCGCCTTCACCGCCCCGGCGTGGACGCTCTTCCAGAACTCGTGGGTGGTGCCCTTGGGGATGACCGCGATCCGGAGCGCCTTCGGCGTCGCGCCGCCCCCGGCGGGCGTGGCCTTGCGGCAGCTGGCCGCCGCGGCGGCGAGGGCGACCAGGCCCAGGAACTGTCGTCGCGAGCGCATCGCTCAACCCCGGCCCAGGATCCGCACGGCGAAGCCGAGCTCGAGGGAGAGCGCGATCAGCTCCTCGAAGACGTCGCCGTAGGCCACCGCGACGTGGTTCGAGAGGTAGTGCGCCATCAGCGTGTCGCGCCCGATCCCGAGATCGGCCGCCATGAACGGCCACTCGGGGCAGGTGCTCTGCCACCACGCGTCGCGGACGGCCGGCGGGAGCCGGATCACCTCGCCGCGGCCGACGTCCATCCACAGGCGCCCGCCCTTGAGGTAGGTGCGCGCCCAGGTTACTTTGCCCGGCAGGCTCTCGCCCGCCAGGGTGCCGCCGGGGATGGGGAAGTACGTCGCGGACTGGCGGTAGGAGTGCGCGCCCCGCAAGCTCTCCGGGTCGTGGTTGAAGGCGTAGGCGCCCGAGGAGCCGGAGTTGAGCAGCAGCCAGACGAAGCGCCCCTCGTGCTCGGCGCCCCAGCGCACGTCGTGGAACATCACGCCGCCGTGCAGGCCCTTCCGCTCGAGGAGCCGCTTCATCAGCTCCATGGGAATGACGTTGCCCTGATCGGCCTCGGTGGCGCAGGCGATGGGGTGCCCGTCCGTCTCCGGGCGGCAGCTCGAGTTGAAGAGCCCCTCGGCCAGATCCGACGGCGGCCGCAGCGGCAACAGGCCGAGCTGGTACTGGATGCCGAGGCAGTCGGCCCGGTACTCGCGGACGAGGTCGAGCACGGCGAGGTAGTCGCGGAGCTGCTCCCGGGTGGCGTTCTCGTCGAAGTCCTCGGCGCCCGGCTCGCGCCAGTGGAAGGTGACCCCCTGGTCGCGCACGAAGGCGAAGGCCGCGTCGAGACGCGCGTCGTCGATCCGGCGGCCGCGGTCGATGATCCAGGCCTGATCGATCTTGTGCTCGGAGAAGCCGTGCGGGGCGAGCAGCCGGGGGCCGAAGTAGGCGTTGATCATCCCCATCGAGGTGTCGCCGAGCATCAGGATGAGGACGCGCCGGGCGCGGATCTCGCGCGCCACCTCGGCGGCCAGCGCGGACGCCGCGGCCCCGACGGGAGCCTGGTAGCGGAGCTCGCCCTCCGGGTAGGCGATGCGGCCCGTCGTGCACCACTCCTCGAGCCGGGCCATGAAGGCGTCGTCGGCGGTGAAATCGGGGGACGCGGTCCAGATCCGCGAGCAGGCGCGGCCCACCGTCTCGAGGCAGGCGCCGGTGTTGAGCAGCCCCACCAGGCCCGGCCACTGGCCGGAGAAGTTTGAGGCCAGAAGGAGCGGGTTATCCTTGCCGACCACGCCCTCGGTGGTGTGCGGCCCGTAGATCCAGTGGACACAGACGCCGATGGTCGGATCGGTGACGGGTCCCAGTTTTTCGATGGCGTGGTGCGGCTTGGAGAGGAAGCCCCCGACCCGGTAGGGGGAACGGCCGAGCTTCCGGAGCGCGCGCTCGAGCTGCTGGGTGGCGGCCTCCATGGCCGGGGTGGCCTCCTCGTTCGGCCGATCGCGCCCGTCGCCGGGCCAGAAGAGGGCAACACGTCGTTCCATCGCTGACTCCTCGTCCGCACGCTCCCCGCGGGGAGCGCGATGCTACCACCCGGCCGCGGGCTTGGGGAACCGGGCGGGCCGCGCCCGGCCCCTCCCCGCTCCGACCGCGCCGGGCCAGGACTAGAAGGGGAACACGTGGGGCAATAACGTGCAGGTCACCAGGCCGACGCAGAGCTGCATCGGGACGCCGACGCGGAGGAAGTCGGTGAACCGGTAGCCGCCGGGGCCGTACACCATCAGGTTCGTCTGGTAGCCGATCGGGGTGGAGAAGGACGCCGAGGCCGCGAACATCACCGCGACGCAGAACGGCATCGGGCTCGCGCCGAGGCGCGCGGCCAGCGAGAGCCCGAAGGGGAACATCAGCGCCGCGGCCGCGTTGTTGGTCACGAGCTCGGTGAGGATCGCGGTCGCGACGTAGATGGCGATCAGGCCCGCGTACGGGGTGCTCGCCCCGAGCTCGACGATGGAGCCCGCGAGCCACCGATCGAGCCCCGACACCCGGATGGCCTCGCCGAGCCCGAAGGCCGCGGCGATCGCCACCAGCACGGGCAGCTCGATGGCCCGCCGCGCCTCGGTCCCCGTCAGGCAGCCGGTGAGCACCATCGCTGCGGCGGCGAGCAGCGAGGCGCGGAACATGGTGACAAGCTCGGTGGCGGCGGCGGCCACCATCGCCACGAGGATCAGGAGCGAGAGCCAGCCCCGCTCGTGGCGGAACTTGCCCGAGTCGGCGACCTCGCTCACGAGGTAGAAATGGCGCCGGTTGCGCTGCTCCTCGACCCAGGAGGTCGCGCACTCGAGCAGCAGGACGTCGCCGCGCTCCAGCACGATGTCGCCGATGCGTCCGCCGAGGCGGTGCCCGTCGCGGGCCGCCGCGATGACGACGGCGTGGAACTGGGTGCGGAACTCCCCCTCGCGGATGGAGCGCCCGCAGAGCGGGTTGCCCGGCGCCACCACCGCCTCCACCAGGCAGCGGTCGCGCGCCGGCGCTCCGAGCTGGAAGGTCTGGTTCGGCGCCGGCGCCAGGCCCGCGATGCGCTGCAGGTCGACCACCGACTCGCGCGGTCCGACGAACCCCAGGCGGTCCCCCGCCTCCAGGGGCGTGGTCGGCTCGACCGCGGGGAGCACGGTCGAGCCGCGCTCGAGCTCGGCGAGGAAGGCGCCGGGCAGGTGGCGCCGCCCCGCCTGCTCGATGGTCATCCCCACCAGCGGCCCGCCGGCGACGACGAGGAATTCGGAGGTGTAAAGACGCGGATCGTCGGTGAGGCTGACCGCCGGGCGCCGATCGGGCAAGAGCCGGGGACCGAGCGACACCAGCAGCAGGCAGCCGATCCCGGTGACCGCGAGCCCGAGGGGGCTGATGTCGAAGATCCCCAGGCGCTCGAGCCCGGGGGTGGTCGCGAGGTTCCGCTCGATGAGCCCGGTGACGACCAGGTTGGTGCTGGTCCCGATCACCGTGATGGTGCCGCCGAGGACGGCCGCGTACGAGAGGGGGATGAGCAGCTTCGAAGTGGCCCGATCGTGCCGGCGGGCCCAGTCCTTCACGGCGGGCAGCAGCGCGGCGACGATGGGAGTGTTGTTGAGCACGCTGGAGAGCGCGGCGACCGGGAAGGAGAGCCGGGCGAGCGCCACCTCGAGGCGCGACGAGCGGCCGAGCAGCAGCCCCGCGATCCGCGACACCGCGCCGGTCTGGCGCACGCCCGCGGCCACCACGAACAGCGCGGCGACGGTGAGCATCCCCTCGTTCGAGAAGCCCGACACGGCCGTCTTCGCGTCCACGACGCCCGCCACGAACACGACGACGAGCCCCGCGAGCAGGACGGCGTCCGCGCCGAGCGACGAGAAGATCAACAGGCCGAGCACCCCCGCCAGGACCGCGAGCGTGATGCCGGCCTTCGTCGGGTCCATTCGCGTCCGGGACTATCAAGCAAGGCGCGTGCCGCCGGGGAATTTCCCGCGCCCGGCCGGATGGCAGGGCTCGTGAGCCGCGAAATGGGACGGCCTCGCCGTCTCATTGTCCGGTGCCCGTCCAGCGCCAAGGGCGAACCTTCGGTCAGCGGCGCTGGTCGTGGCGCCACAACGGGGATACCGTCGGGCCATGCCGCGGGAGAGAGGCGTCGGGGTCGTCGCAGGAGTCGGGGACGGGAGGCGCCGGGGGCGCGTCGTGGGCGGCGCCGCCGCGCTCGCCGCGGCGCTCGCGTGCGCACCGGCGCCGGCCCCCACCGCGCCCGCCGCCGCGGCGGCCCCCACCGCGCCTGCCGCGCCCGCCGAGCCCCCCATGACCCCTCCCGCCGCCTCCTCGTCCGCTGCCGCGCGCCCCGCCGCCGGGGCGTCCTTCGCCGCCGATCTCGCGTTCCTGCGCGAGCACGGCGCGCCGCTCCTGCTCGAGGCGCCGGCGGGCGGTCGCGTCGTGGTCTCGGCCGAGTATCAGGGGCGCGTCCTCACCAGCGCGGTGTCGCCCGACGGGGCCAGCCTCGGCTACCTGAACCGCGGGTTCATCGCGGCCGGCAAGACCGGCACCCAGTTCGACAATTATGGCGGCGAGGACCGGTTCTGGCTCGGGCCCGAGGGCGGGCAGTTCGGCCTCTACTTCCCGCCCGGGGCCCCCTTCGATTTCGCGCACTGGCAGACCCCCGCGGCCCTGCAGGAGGGCACCTGGACGATCGCCGAGCAGGGGCCGCGCCACGTGACGTTCACCCGGCGCGTGCGGGTGACCAACTACTCCGGCACCGTGCTCGACGTCGACGTGCGCCGCACGGTGCGCGTGCTCGACGCGGCCGAGGCGCGCGCCGCGCTGGGGCCCGCCGGTCCAGCGCTCGACCGGGTCGCCTGGGTGGCGTTCGCCACCGAGAACCGCATCACCAACGCTGGCACCAGGGCGTGGACCAAGCAGACCGGCGCGCCCAGCGTCTGGATCCTGTCGATGTATAACCCCACGCCGGACACCTTCGTCGTCGTGCCGTTCGAGCGGTCGGGGGCGGGCGCGGTGGTCAACGACGCCTACTTCGGCAAGGTGCCGGCGGACCGGCTGCGGGTGAGCGAGGCCGAGGGGTTCCTGGTCTTTCGCTGCGACGGGCTCTACCGGAGCAAGATCGGGCTCGGGCCGACCCGGGCCCGCCGGTGGCTCGGCAGCCACTCCGAGTCGGCGCGACTCCTGACGCTGGTGAGCTACGACCGACCGGCGGGCGCCAGCGACTACGTGAACAGCATGTGGGAGAAGCAGGCCGAGCCCTTCGCGGGCGACGTCGTCAACAGCTACAACGACGGCCCGACCGAGCCCGGGGCCCCCCCGCTCGGCGGCTTCTACGAGATCGAGACCAGCTCGCCCGCGGCCCTGCTCGCCCCCGGGCAGTCGCTGGTCCACACGCAGCGCACCTTCCACCTGGTGGGCGAGCGCGCGGCGCTCGACGCGCTCGCCCGGCCGACGCTCGGGGTCGGGCTCGACCGGGTGTACGCCCTGGTCGGCGGTGCGGCACCCTGAGGCCGCGCGCCGCGGGGGCGGCGCGCGGGCGCGGTCAGCGCTGGAACACGCGCACGTAGTCGACCTCGTACCGCGACGGGAAAGCGGTGCTCGAGGGATCGCCGCCGGCGGTCCCGCCGATGGCGAGGTTGATGAGGAGGTAGTGGGGCTGGCGAAAGGGGCTCGAGCCGTCCGGGTTCAGCATGTCGTCGAGGTGCGTGGTGTTCAGCTCCTCGCCGTCCACCGAGAGCACGATGTCCTCCGCGTCCCAATCCATCCGCCAGACGTGGAACTTCGCGTCCCAGTCCTCGACCCCGAACGACGACACGGCGCGGCTCGCCGAGTCCCAGCGCGCGACCCAGCGCTCGCTGGTCCCGCAGGCGACGTTGGCGTGGAGCGCCCCGCCGTAGTACTCCATCATGTCGATCTCGCCGCCCGCGGGCCACTCGCCCTCGTTGCCGAGCGACCACCACGCGGGCCAGAGCCCGGCGCTCGCGACGATGCGCCCCCGGAGCTCGAAGCGACCGTACTGGAAGCTCCGCTTGCCGCGGGTGTGGAGGCTCGACGAGGTGTACTCCGCGTACTCGCGGTTGAGCTTCCAGTCGCTGCTGCCGGCCTGGTAGTTCGGGTTCTCGCGCCGCTCGCGGCGCCCCTCGATGACGAGGAAGCCCGCCTGCACGCAGGCGTTCTCCTCCTGGTACCACTGGAGCTCCTCGTTCCGGGTGAAGCCGACCTCGCAGGAGTAGCTCTCGGGATCGGGGCGCCCCTCGACCTCGAACTCGTCGGACCAGACCAGGTGGTAGCCGTCGGGGACCGGGGGCTCGGTCGGGGGTCGGGGGCAGCTCGGGAGCGGCGCGCCGGCGCAGGTCACGCGCGCGTCGGCCCAGTCCGCGTGGTCGCTGCCGTTGCCGCCGGCGTCGCCGACCACGAGGCGGAGCTCGGCGACGCCGCGCACGTCCACTTCGAGCGGCAACCCCGGATCGGCGCCGGTGAGGGCCGCGCTCTCCCACAGCCGTGCGCCGTCGCCCCAGACCTCGAACACGACGGACCCCGCGTCCCGCATCTCGTCGTCGACGCCGACCGTGGCCGCGAGGCTCGTGCAGGCCCCGCCGAGGGCGTAGGCGATCTCGGCCGGCGCGTGCATCCCGAGGCCCTTCGAGAAGAGCTGGTCGCCGAGGGTGAGGGGACCGCCGTCGCCCGCCGCTTCCTCGCCGTTGCTCAGATCCCGCTCGATCGGGCCCCAGGCGTTGGTGGCTCCTTCGCTCGCGCAGAGATCGCTCAGGTAGAGCGTGACCGGCTCCCCGCTCTGCCCGCCGGTGCCGCCGGTCGTCGCGCCGCCGGTCATGGCCCCACCCGCGGGGGCGCCGCCGCTGCTCGCGCCACCGGTCGTCGCCCCACCCGCGGGGGCGCCGCCGCCACCGTCGCCGCCCGGCGCGGCGCCGCCGGTCGCGTCGCCGCCTGCGGGGGCGCCGCCGCCCGTCGCATTGCCGTCGCTGCTCTCGCCGCCGATCGTCGCTCCGCCCGCGGGGGCGCCGCCGGACGTGGCGCCCCCGGAGGTGACCCCGCCGGTCGCCGCGCCGCCGGTGCCGTCCCCACCGCTCGTGGTGCCGCCCGTCGCGACGCCGCCGGTCGCGGTCACCCCTGCTGCCCCGCTGCCTGCGGTGGGAGCGGCGCCGCCCGAGGCGCTGGCCGACCCCTCGTCGCTCTCGCCGCCGCAGGCCGCGCCGCCGAGGGCGAGCGGGAGCAGCAGCGCGCGGATCGCGTGGCGGTCTGGCGCGAGCCCGGTGCGGCGTGCGGCCAGGGTGCCCCCCCCCCCGCCGACCCTCGCGCGCGCGGCGCGGGCGCGGGGCACGCGCCCGCGGCGCCCCGGGCCCTGGCGCGCCGGCGCGGGCACCGCCCGCGCCGGGCCGATCCAAGTCTGCCGGCGAGGGCGCCGCGGGGCGAGCGAACTCGCCCGGCTGGTGGCGGCACGAGGTGAACCCGGGGCGCGTGCTCGGGCAGCGGAGGGGGGGCGGTCGCGGCCGCGTTGGCGGCGCGCGGGGCGTGGGGTACCGTCCCCGTCCGTGAGCGACGCCCCCGCGACCCCCGCGCCGCGCTCCGAGTCGCGCCTAAGCGCGCCGCGCGGGCTCCGGCCGGGCATCGTCGTCGCCATCGCCGGAGCCACGGCGCTGGTGGGGGCGCTGCTCGGCGCCGCCTGGCCGCGCGGGACCCCCGCGGCCCCCGCGCCCACCGCGTCGGTGGTGGTCCGCCCGACCCCCCACTTCGCGGCGGCCGTCCGCGATCTGGCGGAGCTTGCCACCGTGGAGCAGACCCTCGGGCGGGTCATCGACGTCTCGGAGCGGCAGCAGAGCCTGGGGACGCTCGGGTTCACCGTCGAGGACAAGCTGCTCTTCGTCGCCCACGGGCAGGTGCGCGCCGGCGTCGATCTCACGAACCTCCGCGACCAGGACTTCACGGTGGACGTCGAGCGGCGGCGCGTCCGCGTGGTGCTCCCGCCGCCCAAGGTGCTGGTCGCGCGCCTGGACAACCAGCAGAGCTACGTCTACGCGCGGAGCAAGGACTGGCTCGCGACCCGCGCGGAGACGCTCGAGACGCGCGCGCGCCAGGAGGCCGAGGCCACGCTCGAGCAGGCCGCCGTCTCCGCCGGGATCCTGGGGCAGGCGCGCCGCAACGCGCGCACCGTCGTCAGCGCCCTCGTGCGCCAGCTCGGGTACGCGGACGTCGAGGTGGTGTTCCAGGACGAGCTCTCACCGGCGGCCGTCGAGCGCGCGGGCGCTCCCGCGCCGAGTGCCGCGCAACCGGCGCCCTGAGGGGCCGGGCGCGGCGGCCGCTCACCCGCCGTAATCGGACGGCGCGGCGTAGAGCGGCATGGCGCACATGCAGTCGGCGTCGGCGCAGTCGGTGTCGCCGT
>CAYVRP010000158.1:0-10431 GCA_964454025.1 uncultured Polyangiaceae bacterium
GGGGCGGGCGGCGGGACGGGGGGCGGCGGCTGCAGGTCGATGTCCACTCGCGCACCTCCCACGAGAGACAGCTCCTCGGTGCGCGCCTCGCCGACGCGCGGCGTGACGGTCACCTTCACCGGCCCCGCCGCGAAGGGGAGCGGCTGGCCCCAGGCGACGACCGGCACCTCACGCTCACCCACGGTGACCTGGGCTGGCACCTGCACGGTGACGAACGCGAGCTTCGCCTCGAGGTCCTGACGCAGCGCCTGAGCGGCGCGGGCGGTCTCGGCGTACTTGTCGTGAGCCGCGGTCGCCTCGACCTCCGCGATGACGCCGCCGAGCTCGACGTAGGCCTCGGCCGGGCGCCCCAGCTCCATCAGCGCTCGGGCGATCATCAGGTGCGAGTTCGGGCTCGCGACGATGTCGTACGACGCGCGGAAGCGCGCGAGGGCCGCCTCGAACTCTCGCCGCTCGAAGGCCGCGGTCCCGGCCGTGTACTCCTTCTTGGCCGCGTTCTTGTCCGCCCAGCTCGCCTCGTCCACCGGCACCCCGGCCGCGAGGGCCGCCGTCGAAACCAGCGCGCTCGCCAGGACGAGCAGCCCAGCGCGGCGCCGCGCCGCGATTCGAGCCAGGATCGAGGGCTTCACTCCAGACGCTCGCGTCATCAGATCCCATCCGGTACGTAGGTGGTCTTCGCCGGACGACGGGTGGCGTCGGGCGCGCTCCGCGCGGGGACGGTCGGGCTCGAGGGGGCTCGGGAGCGAGCCGCGGGCGGGGGGCTCACCGTGGGCGGACGCGGCTCCTCGGGCGCGGCGGCCAGGGGCGCGACGTCGACCGGAGCAGGGAGCCGTCCGGAGGCGGAGAGAGCGACGGCTGGCGATGGCTCCACGCTCGCGGTAAGCGATGGCGCGGGCGGCGCGCCCGTGCTCGTGGTGAGCGAAGGCGCAAGCGGCGCGCCCGTGCTCGCGGTGAGCGAAGGCGCAAGCGGCGCGCCCGTGCTCGCGGTGAGCGAAGGCGCAAGCGGCGCGCCCGGGCGAGCGGCCGCGGCGGCCACGGCGCTCCCCGCCGCCGGGAGCGCCGCGGGACGCCGAACGAGGACGGCGGCGATCGACAACGCGCCCACGAGGAACACGGCAGCGCCGCCGATGACCAGGAGCGCCGGCGGCAGCCGGGGACGATGCCGCGACGCCAGGACCTCGTCGAGCCGGTGATCGTGCACGAGGGGAACCGCGGACACGGCCATCGCTCGCAGCGGAGCGTCCGCAGCGCTCCTGTCGGTCGCCTCCTGCCCCATCTCGGGGCGCGGCGTCACCGGCGTCCCGACGCGCGCCTCCTCCCGCGCCGCCGGCACCGCCTCCGGCGTCACGGGGCGCTCCTCCTCCCGCGCCGCCAGCCCCGGCTCCGGCGTCACGGCGCGCTCCTCCTCCCCGGCGGCGGGCAATGGCGCCGGCGCGGCAAGGCGCGCTGGCTCCGGCGCCGTCGGCACCGGCGCGGCAGGGCGCTCCGCTTCCCGAGCGGTCGACACCGCCTCCGCGCGCGGCTCGGGCTTGGGTGGCGCCATGCCCAGCAGGGTCGAACGGCGCAGCGGCGGGAGCTGCCTCCTCCCCGCTCGGGCCTCTAGCTGGACCGCCCGCGGCGGCGGCGGCGGGGGCTCCCTCGCCGCCCTCGGTTCGCTCACGACCCCGGCGACTGGACGCGCGACGCCCTCCGGCGGAGCCCGGACGACACCCGGGAGCGGCCGCGGCGCCGTGGCGCTGAGCGCGGCTCGAGCCAACCCGGGCCGCGGGGAGCGCTCGGCGGCAGGGGGGGGCGGATGGATGGCGTGCCGCTGGCGCTCGAGGTCGCTCCGCGCCACCTCCTCCACGTAGGCGCCGACCGCCTCGGACCGAGCGCAGTCCGCGCCCGTGGCGACGACGGCGGCGATCAGCTCCGCCATGTCCTGCGGGCGAGCGCGCGGATCCCGCTCCAGCGCCTGCGCCACGACCTCGACGAGCGCCGGCGAGATCCGAGCGCGCTCGTGGCCCCCGAGGGAGTCGAGGCGCGGGACCTCCAGCGAGCGGACCTGCTGCTCCAGGTCGCGCCCCGACCCCGTGAAGAGCCGTCGCTTGGCCAGCAGCTCCCACAGCAGCACGCCGAGCGCGAACACGTCGCCGCGCGGATCGTTCGCCCCCGCCGCCACGTCGGCGAGGAGCTCCGGGGCGGTGTAGGCGATCCGGTCCGCGTGCGCCCGGACGGCGGTCGCCCGGTTGGCGGCGCCGGAGACGAGCGCGTCCATCAACCGCGCCCGCCCATCCGTCCCCACCAGCACGCTGTCCGGGGTGAAGCCGCCGAACGCACCCAGCCCTGCCTCTCCCAGCCCTCCAGCCTGCGCGTGGAGCGCGGAGAGCGCCTCGGCGAGGTCCCGCACGAGGCGGACCGCCCCGTCGGGCGCGAGCGGACGGCGCCGAGCTGCCGACGCCCTGAGCAGGGCGCGGAGCGGAACGGCCTCGACGTAGCCGTACACGACCGTCACCTCTGAGCCCTGCGCGAGCACCTCGAGGACCGGGGGCAAGAGGGGGTGGCTCACCTCCATCGCGGTCCAGGCGGCCTCGGTGATGAGGTCCAGGACGGGCCCCTCCGACACGCCGGGCTGCACGCGCCGGGCCAGGCAGGGGTCGCTCGCGCCGTCGTCCGATCGGGGCCGCAGGACGCACATGGGCCCCAGGTGGCTCGGCGCGAGCTCGGTCAAGAGCTCGAAGCGACCGATCGAAGGGGGGGTGACGGGCGGAGCCATGAGAGCTTCGGTGGAGACGCGCCGCAGGACCGGCGCCCGATCCCCGCCGTCGGTGGCCAACCTCGAGCCGGCGGCGCCGCGCGCGAGGAGCCATCTTTCCCCGGAGCCGCCGACGCCTGGCGGGGCCGAATTCTAACCGTCGGTCGCTGGCCGAGTCCACCCTCGTGCGGCCCGGTCGCGGGGCGGCATCCCGGCGACACGGGCAGGATGGGTGCACGGGACGTCGCGCCGAACGGCTCACCTCCGAGGGGCATCGCGCGGCCGATGCCGGCGCGATGCGGCCCGCGCGTGGCCGGCGGCGGCTGCGGTCGCCCGCGCTTCAGGGTGGTCGCGCCGGGACACCTGATCGATGATCCTGCCGATGAGCCCGCATCCCGGTGAAACCGCCTCGCGCCAGGAGGCGGGCCATGACGGCGATCTCTGGGTGCGCCCGAGCCTCCACCCCCGGCCCGTCGGGCCGGCGCGCGCGAAGACGGAGCCGACGGTGCTGCTCGTGGGCGCGCGCGAGGCGCTGCTGATCCCGTTGACCGAGGCGATGGCGCGCCACGGCGTCGGCGTGCAGACGTGCTCCGTCGCGGCCGCGAGCCAGGCCGTCGTGGCCCGGGCGCCGGACCTCGTCCTCCTCGCGGACGACGCGCTCCTGGACGGCGGAGTGCAGGCGATCGGCCTGCTCAACGCCTCGCCGATGAGCTCCGTCGTCCCGATCGCGATCCTGACCGACGACACCGGACTGGAGGCCCGGCTCCAGGCCTTCCGTCACGGCGTGGCCGCGGTGGTGCGGCGGGCGGCGAGCTTCGACGCGATCGCGACCCAGGTCGCCGCGCTCATCGGCGAGCTGCCGAGCCACGCGGAGCGCGGCCTCGGCGACATCGGCGAGGTGACCTTCGACGAGCTGGTCGCCACCCTCGCCCAGGAGCTCCGCACCGGGATCGTGAGCGTCCGCGCCAAGGCCGCCCCGGAGCGGGCGCCCGTGCGCATCGTCCTCGGCGCCGGACGACCGGTGTCGGCCATCATCGACGAGTTCATCCAGCGGATGGGGTCGCAGGTGCTCTCGGCCGAACCGCTCGAGTACGAGTTCGATGAGCGCGCGGGCGGCACGGTCGCCTGGCTCGACGCCGACGCGGCACCGCCCGCCGGTGCGACGGCGGACCTCCGGGGCCTCCGCGTGCTCCTGGCCGACGATGACACCGCGCGCACCGACCTGGTCGCGCAGGAGCTACGGTCGCACGGCGCCACCGTGGTGGTCACCGATCTCACGCCCTCCCCGCAGCGGCTCGCCCGGCTGCGTGAGCTCGACCCCACCGTCCTTATGATCGGCGAGCGGCCGCTGCAAGGAGCGGGCTTCGCGCTCCTCCAGGCGCTCCGCGAGGACGTGAGGCTGCGCTGGGCCTCCCTGCTCGTCGTCCCGTGGCAGAGGCTCTGGCCCGAGGAGCCCCAGGACACGTCGCTCCGTGGTCTGCTCGGCCAGGTGGAGTCCTTGGGCCAGCCGGAGCGCACGATCCGGCAGTGGGCGGCGGAGGGGACCCCGTTCGAGCTCCGCCTCGAGGCCATCGGACCGGCGCGCACGCTGCGGTCGCTCGGCGACTCGGGGCGCTCGCTGCGGGCCACCGTGGACAACCCCCGCGCCCGGGTGCGCGTCGATCTGGCGGACGGGATCATCGCGGGGGCCACGGCCGAGACGCCGGGCGAGGGGGCGCCCACGCTGCAGGGGGCCCAGGCGCTGAGCGCCCTGCTGATGCTGGCGTCGGGGCGCGTCCGCGTGGAGCCCGTGGCGCAGCCGGCGGTCACCAACGTGATGGCCCCACCCGACGTGGCCCTGGGGGTGGCGGGGGCCGAGCCGGCCCCCATCGCCCCGTCGATCCCGGCGCCGGGCCCGGCGGCATTGGCCCCCGCACCCGGCAGAGGCCAGCGCGTCGGCGTGCCCGCCTGGGCCTGGGCGGTCGCGGGCGTGAGCGTGAGCGTCGGCGTCGTCACGGTGGTGGCGGCGCTCGGACTCGCCGCTTCCCGGGGCCACCGCGCCGCACCGGCGCCCCCGCCGTCCTCGGCCGGCGCGACCGTGGCGGCCGCCGCGCGTCGTCCCTCGCCGTCCCGCGCGGCGGCGTCGGCGCCACCGCCGGCCCCGGTGCCCTCCGCGGCGGTGACCGCGACCGCGCCGCGGCCGCCCGACGCGGCGGCGGCCCGGATCGCGGCCTGCGAGAGGCTCGGTGAGGAGACGCGCGGCGGCGTGGGCGCGGAGATCCCTAACGCCCGGCGCGCCCTGATCCGCGGCGATCTGGACGAGGCGGAGCGGTGGAGCTGCGTCGCCGTCCGGCGCTACCCCAGGGAGGCCGCGACCCACGCGGGGCTGGTCAAGCTCTTCCTGTTGCGCCGGGACCCGGCCGTCGCCGCGCATTTCGCCGAGCAGGCCGTCGGCCAGCACCCTGACGACCTCGACCTGCTGGCCCTGCTCGGCGACGCACGCGCGCTCGCCGGCAGCCTCGACGCGGCCCGGGCCGCGCTCACTCGCGCCGCCAAGATCGAGGCGACGGACGCGGCCGCAGTGAACGGCCTCGAGCGGCGCTACCTCGCGTTCGCCGACGTGGCGCTCGATGAGCGACGCTACGGCGAGGCCGAGCGCTTCTACCGCCGCGCCGCGGCGCTGCGCCCGGACGACGTCGCGCCGACCATCGGCGTCGCACGCGCCCTCGCCGCCCAGGATCGCCGCGAGGACGCGCTGGCCACCGCCGAGGCCGCCGTGCAGCGGGACCCTCGCTCCGCGAAGGCCCAGCTCGCCCTGGGCGACGTGCGGCTCCGCTTCGGTGATCGCGCGGGGGCGCGGCAAGCGTTCGAACGGGCGCTCGCCCTCGACGCGACGAACGCGGCTGCGCTCGCGCGCCTCCGCAAGCTCGGCGACGGCTGAGCGGCTCCGGCGGGGCCCCCGCCTTACGGAGGGCCGCCGCGCGCGGCCCGCTCAGGACGGCGTGGGGCTCACCGCCGCGACGGCGACGACGGCGCCGGCCGCGCGCTGTCTCGTCCCGCGCGGCCGCGACGACGAGGAGTCGTTGCCCGGCCGCGCTGACGCGAGAAGGATGCGATGGGTGCGCCTGAGGCCGGCGCACGCGCGGTGTCCGCGGAGCTCGATCGGCACCCGCGGCGAGGCGCCGCGCGCGCGCGGGTGAGCGTCGGTTGGCCTGGACACTCCGCCCCATCCGTGCCAATGCACATAACCGAGCCGGGAGGTGCCGACCAACGTGACCAGACCCGGGCCCTGGGCAGCTCGGGGCTTCGCCGCGGCGAGCGACCATCCCGAGCCGAGCTGCCCTGGTGGCGCCCCGTCCATCGGCCGGGCGTCCCCCTCGGCAGGCCGGGAACCGCGGTGGCAACCGCGAGGCCCGAGGGCGCCTCGAACCGAGGCGCGCGTCGTGAGCGAAGAGCGACCGAATCCGGCGACGACCGACCGCCATCACCGAGCAGCTCGTGCATCTTCCGGGTCCCCAACCAGGGCAGGCAGCAGAGCCAGCACGTGCGACGCGGCAGAGCCGGCGGCGAGGCAGCGCATCATCGTGATCGGCGGAGCGACTGCCGGATCGAAGGCCGCGGCGGGGGCGCGACGCCGCGGCGACCACGCCGCGTTCCCCGTCCTGCAGCGACCGCCCGCTCTCTCGATGGTTTCCCGCGGCTCTCGGCACGCAGCGGGTGGCTCCTTCGCCGGCCGCGACCGGCTGCCGTGCCAGCTGGCCGGGGTGGTGCGCTCGCCGGGCTTCTTCCTGAAGGCGAGGCGGCTCACCGCCAGGACCGAGACCGCGGTGGTGGACCTCGCTCGAGCGATCGGAGCCGTCGCGGCGCGGTCGCTGGAGACGAGACGGGAGCACGAGCCCCCTTGCGAGAGGCTCATCCCGACCCAGGCGGCCGAGCTGGAGCTGGACACCGCCGCCACCCTCGCCGTCAGCGAGCACGCGCAGACCTCGCGTCCGGACGACCGCGCGGCCGGCGACTGCGTGGAGGTCCCCCACCTCGTCATCGGCAACGAGGCCGCTGCCCCCCTGCGTGATCCGGCGAACCTCGAGGCTCGCTGCGCAGAAGAGCATGCGTTCCCGGGCGACACCGCCACCTTCCCCGGCGTGACCCGGACCCACGGCGCCAGGATCTCCGACGGTACCGCGGACTCGACCCGGCCCATCGGGACGGCGGCCCCCGCCACCTACTCGGTGAGCGTCGAAACCGCCATCAGCACCAGCCCGCACCGGCCCGGCTCGCGGCAGGGGAGCCTGCTCGTCACCCAGCTCGTCGTGAAGCGGAGAGGACGGCGCCCCCCCGGCGCACGGTGCGTCGGGCCCGGCGCCGCGGGCGCCCGGCTCACGCTCCGGGCCCCCGCGATCGAGGGACGTCTCACGATCGAGGACGCGGTCCGCGCGGAGCCGCACCGGCGCCGGCGTGACGGAGGGCGGCGTCGCGGCCGGCCCGCTCGCGCGGGAGCGACGCGCAGGTGAACGTCTACCTCGACTGCATCCCCTGCTTCCTGCGCCAGGCTCTGGACGCCGCGCGCGCCGTCACCGATGACGGCCGCGTGCACGAGCGGATCGTGCGTGAGGTCCTGCTGCTGGCGGCCGACCTCGATCTCGCGCGACCGCCCCCCTGGGTCGCCCAGCGCATCCATCGCCGGCTGCGCGAGCTGACCGGCGTGCGCGATCCGTACCGGGAGAAGAAGGAGCGCTTCAACGGCATGGCCCTGGCCCTCCTGCCGGAGCTCCGGGCGAACGTCGCGCGCGCCAGGGATCCCCTCCTGGCGGCAGTCCAGGCGGCGATCGCGGCCAACGTGATCGACCTCGGAGCCAAGGGCAGCCTGGGCGTGGACGAGGCCCGGGGGGTGCTGCTCGCGGCCTGCAGCACCGCGGTGCACGGCGATCTCGAGGGGTTCGGACGACGAGCGCGCGCGGCCCGCGAGATCCTGTACCTGGCCGACAACGCCGGCGAGATCGTGATCGATCGGCTGCTCATCGAGCAGCTCGGGCCCGAGCGGGTGACGCTGGGCGTCCGCGGCGAGCCCGTGATCAACGACGCGACCGAGGAGGACGCGCGCGCGGCCGGTCTTCATGAGCTGGTCAGGGTCATCGGCAACGGCTCCGACGCCCCGGGCACCATCCTGGATGACTGCAGCGCGGAGCTGCAAGAGCGCCTCCGCGCGGCGGATCTCGTCGTGTCGAAGGGGCAAGGCAACTACGAGAGCCTGAGCGGCATCGCGGAGAACGTGGTGTTTCTGTTCAAGGTGAAGTGCCCGGTCGTCGCGCGGTGCACCGGGCTCCCGCTCGGCCTCCACGTGCTGTGCGACGCCGGCGAGGCAGGTCCGCCGCCAGGCTGAGCCGCACGCCGTCGTCGGCGCGAGGCCGCCCCGGTCGGTCCCGGCGCGCGGTGAGCGCCCCGGCGCTCTCCGGGCGCCGCGCCGCCCCACCGTGTTGGCGACGCCGAGCACGGCCAGGCCGAGCAGGGGCAGGAGCTCCGGCGGGTCGCGGGCGAGGCTCGTCGCGAGCATGACGACCACGAGCGCCAGGCTCGCAGCGAGGTAGAACGCCGGCAGCCAGGGGTACCCCGTGGCGCGGTACGGTCGCGGCGCCGCCGGGTCGCGCCGGCGCAGCACGAAGAGCGAGGCGACGGTGAGCGAGCCGGTGAGCACCATGGCGACGCTCACCATCTGCAAGAGCGCGTCGAAGCCGCCGCTCAGCACCAGCGCCACGCTCCACGCGCGCCTGCGCCCAGATCGCGCGCGCCGGGACCCCGGGGCGCGCCTCGGCTGCGAGCCAGCCCGCGGCGAGCGCCGAGCCCTCCCCCGCGTCGGCCGCGTCAGCCCCGCACCGCGCCGCGAACGGCGCGAGGAGCACCGTCCAGATCGCGCTCACGGTCCAGGCTGAGCGCGTCGTGCCCCTGGAAGACGCCATCGGCGGGCCAGGGACGGCGCTGGCGAGCGGGGGATGGTCCGGTGAGGTGGCCCAGGGTACCCTGATCGCGTCGTGGACGACACCTCTCCCCGCGTCCGGGCGCTGCTGGCGGAAGGGTACCGCCGGATGTCGCCTGCCGAGAAGCTCCAGCGCGTCGCCGAGCTCAACGCGGCCGTGCTCGAGCTCGCCGCCGCTGGGATCCGCCGCCGACATGGCGCGGTCGCGGATCGAGAGCTGCGCCTGCGGCTGGCTGCGCTCTGGCTCGACAGGGAGACGATGGTGCGCGCCTTCGGCTGGGACCCGAGGGAGCACGGCGCTTGACGCTCGCGGAGCCCATCGAGGTCACGCTGGCCGTCGTCGAGGCGCTGGAGCGGCTCGGGCTCCGGTATCTCGTCGGAGGATCGATGGCGAGCTCGGTGCACGGCGTCCCGCGCGCCACCCAGGACATCGACCTCCTGGTGGAGCTGCCGGGTCGCTCGGTCGACGGGCTGGTGAGCGCCCTCGAGGGAGCGTTCTACGTCGACCGGGACATGATCCTCGACGCGGTGCGGCGGGCAGCCTCGTTCAACGTGGTTCACCTCCGTACGATGTACAAGGTGGACGTGTTCGTGGCCGATCGGAGCGAGCTCGTCCAGGGCGAGCTCGAACGGCGTCAGGTCGTGGAGGTCGGCGATCCACCGCAGCCGATCTTCGTCGCCAGCCCTGAGGACATCGTCCTCCAGAAGCTCCTCTGGTACCGGGCGGGAGGTGAGGTCTCCGATCGCCAGTGGCGGGACCTCCTGGGGGTGATGGACGTCCAGGGGCCCCGGCTCGACTTGGCCTTCCTGCGTGAGTGGGCCGATCGGATCGGGGTCACGGCGTTGCTCACGCGTGCGTTCGAGGAGGCCGGACGCGGCTCGCGCTGAGCCGCGCCACCCCGTAAGCCACGGCGAGCACCGCCACGCCGAGCAGCGGCAGGAGCTCCGGTGGATCGCGGTCGAGGCTGGTCGCGAGCATGACGACGACGATGGTGAGGCTCGCGACGAGGTCCGGACGGTGCGGGGGCGGAGGGCGCGGGCTCACGCTCCCGTGCTACCGCCGGTTCCTCCGTGACCTCGTCACGCGGAGCGTGGCGCGGCGCGAGCCCCGAGGATACCGAGCTGGGCGCGGGCGGCGAGTGGGAGGCGGCTGCGGTTGGGGTCGAGCGCCTCGTGACTCCGCACACGCGCCAGGCCGTACTCGAGGGCGGCGCGGAGCAGCCGCGGCGCGCGGAGCAGCTGCAGTAGGTCCCGCGCCGCTCGCTCGAACACCACCGCCCAGCGCTCGGGGGGGAGAGTTCGACGATGCGGTAGCGGGTGCGCGTGACTGCCCGATGCAGGCGCCTGGCGAGCGACGGCACCAGAGTCGGCGCTTCGAGCGGGGCCGTTCACGTGTAGCCTCAATCTTGCCGTCGTTACGAACCCCGCCTGTGGCGAGCTACACTTGGATTGGGGTGGCTTCGTCGCCAAGTGAAGGCACGAGTGGGATATGGACGAGGGGATTCCCCTCTCGACCGATCGCGGGGGATCACCGCCCGTCCTCGGCTCGCGCCTCGGTCGGCCGAGCCCCCCTGGCACCGCTCCGCGGTGCGGAGGGCTGCCGTGGCCGGAGCCAGGCCCTCGGCCCCGGCCGGCACGCCCGGCTCGCGTGTATTCGACGCCATTTCCGCTCCGAGACACGCCGGTCTGGCACTCGATGCCTGCGTTCGTCAGCGAAGCCCGTCAGAGCTTTTCCACGTTCGGGCCA
>CAYVRP010000159.1:0-10033 GCA_964454025.1 uncultured Polyangiaceae bacterium
CGCCCTCGGCCAGCGGGGGCGGCGGCAGCTCGGCCGCCGACGGGACGAGGTGGACCAGCGTGTCGAGCAGCATCGTGGTCCCTTTGGGGGGGAAGGAGCTCCCGACGATCACCGGCTGGATGTCGCCGCGGCGGATGCAATCCTTCAGCTGCGGCAGGATATCCTCCTTGCGAAGGGTTTCGCCGTTCGCCACCTTCTCGAAGAGGGCCTCGTCGCCCGCCGCGACCTCCTCGACGAGCTCCTGGTGCGCGATCGCGAGCTCGTCCTCGAGGTCGGCCGGGACGGGGCCCTCGGTGATCTTGTCGTTCTCGTAGTTGAGGTAGCGGGAGTCGACGACGTCGATCACCCCCTTGAAGTCTGCGCCCTGGCCGACGGGGAGAGTGACCGGGAACGCGCGCTTCGAGAGGTTCTTCCGGATCGAGGCCAGCGTACCGGAGAAGTCGGCCCGCTCGCGATCCATCTTGTTGAGGAAGAACAGGATCGGCTTCTTGCACTGGACAGCGAGGTCGTAGAGCTGCTTGGTCGCGACGTTGACGCCGCTCGCCGCGTCGATCACCAGCACCGCGGCGTCGAGCACCGAGAGCGGCGCGATCGCGTTGCCGATGAAGTCGGCGAAGCCCGGGGTGTCGGCGAAGTGGAGGCGGTGCTTGTCCCAGATCAGACTCTGCATCTTGGCCACGACGGTCGCGCTGCGCTTCTCCTCCTCCGGCTCGTTGTCGAGGTAGCTGCCGCCGGTGGGGGATCGTCCGAGCTGATGGCAGACGCCGGCGCGAAAGAGCAGCGCCTCGGCGAGGGCGGTCTTGCCGCTGCCGGATGCGCCAATGAGGGTGAAACTACGGATCTTGTCGGGCGTCACCTGAGATGTGCCTCCGCTCACGAGAAGGGCGGCACCATAGCCGTGTCGCCCAGCCATTTCAAAGGGTATTCGGGCGGCCCGCCGGCGGAGCGAGGGGCGTCGAGGGCCGCGATGGCCCCGTCAGAGGAGCAGGTCGAGGAGACGGTCGAGTTCGTCGAGGGAGGAGTACCGGATCACCAGCGTTCCCGCACCGCCGCGGTCGCGGACCTCGCAGCGGGTTCCGAACTTCTGGGCGAGGCGGCGCTCGAGGTCGCGGGTCCCCGCGCTCTTGGCCGGCTCCGTCGTCTTGTGGTCGCGCGACGCCGTCTTGGACGAGCGGACCAGGGCCTCCGTCTGGCGGACGGAGAGCCGCCCGCGGACGACCTTCTCGGCCAGCGCGACGAGGGCCGCGTCGCGGGGCGCTCCCAGCAGCGCCCGCGCGTGGCCCTCGGTGAGGGCGCCCTGGCGGATCCGGGCGCGGACGGCGCCCGGCAGCCGGAGGAGCCGCAGCGCGTTGGCGATGGTCGAGCGGTCCTTGCCGACGCGGCGCGCCAAGCTCTCCTGGGTGTAGCCGTGCTCGTCTAGGAGTCGCTGGAGCGCCTCGGCGAAATCGATCGGATCGAGATCCTCGCGCTGGACGTTCTCGATCAGCGCGAGCTCGAAGGCCTCCTGGGGGGTGAGTTCGCGGACTACGACCAGGACCTCGCGCAGGCCGGCGCGCTGGGCCGCCCGCCAGCGGCGCTCGCCGGCGACAAGCTCGAAGCGGTCCGACCCGGCGACGCGGCGGACCACGAGCGGCTCGATCATGCCGTGATCCCGGATGGACTGGGCGAGCTCCTCGAGCGCGGCGGTGTCGAAGTGCTGCCGTGGCTGGCCGCGCTGGGGCGTGATCTTGTCGAGCGCGCAGCTGAAGACGTCGCTCGAGACTCCGGCCTCGGCTGGGCGCGGGGGAGCGGGGGCGGGCAGGAGCGCGTCGAGTCCCCGCCCCAGGCCGCGCAGCTTGCGCGGAGGGTCACCCGATCGCCGTTCCATCGCGCTCACGTTGCCCCTCGATGATCTCGCGCGCGAGCCCCAGGTACCCTTGCGCTCCCTTGCACTGCACGTCGTAGAGTAACACGGGCAGCCCGTGCGAAGGCGCCTCGCTCAGGCGCACGTTGCGGGGGATCACGGACTCGAAGACGCGGAAATGCCGGCGCACCTCGTCGGCGACCTGCAGGGCCAGGCGGTTGCGGGCGTCCCACATGGTGAGCACGATGCCCTCGACCGCGAGCGCGGGGTTGAGGGTCGCTCGGACGCGGTCGATGGTCGCCATCAGCGACGTGATGCCCTCGAGCGCGAAGTACTCCGGCTGGAGGGGGACGATGACACGGTCGGCGGCCACCAAGACGTTGATGGTCAGCAGGCCGAGGGATGGCGGCGAGTCGAGGACGACGTACTCGTAGCGGCCGAGCAGGGGGTCCTGCAGCAGCGTCCGCAGGTGAGTGCCGCGCACGTCGCCCTCGAACAGCTCGTACTCGAAGGTAGTGAGGTCCTGACTCGCGGGCACGACGTCGAGCGTGCCGATGGAGGTGCTCCGGATCACCGCCTCCAAGGGCGCCTCGCCGATGAGGGCGTCGTACACGGTGTGGTCGACCGAACCGCGCGCGATGCCGACCCCGCTGGTAGCGTTGGCCTGGGGATCGAGATCGACCAGCAGGGTGCGGCGCTCGGCGGCCGCCAGGCTCGCCGCGAGGTTGACCGCGGTGGTGGTCTTGCCGACGCCGCCCTTCTGGTTGGCGATCGCGATGATGGCAGGGGGCTTCGGCATGGAGCGCGCGCGCAGGGCCGGTGGCGCTCGAGCGCTTTTGCCAGTCCCCGGATCGCTCGGCAAGGCGGAGCGCCGGCGAAAGGGCGGCGGGCGCCGCGGCGCCCGCCGTCGGTGCACGGGGTGTGGCTCGGGTTCCGCGCTGCCCCCGGGCTCGGCTCGCTCCGGCCGGCACGCCGGGCTCAGAGGCGGCACTTATCGAACTGCACTTCGGGATCTCCGTTTGCTGGGCCAGCTCGTCCTGGTGTCATACTATGTAGACAGATGTAGGTGGGAGTGGGTTTTCTTGAGGGCGACGCCAGAGGGTCCAGCTTCCGTCCGCGCCGCGATGCGACGCGCGCTCGGCTGGGGGCTCGCGGGCGCCGCGCGGGAGGCCCGTGAACGCCTGCTACGCGAGCAATTCTGGCAAGTTCCCAAGCTGGAGGGGCGACGGTCTGCGGCGGTGCTTTCGCTGCGGTGTCGGACTCCTGCGGCCTCCGGGACCCCTTGAGCACCCGAGGAGAGCGAGAGAGATGGCCCGATCCTATAGCAGCTTCGCCGACTTCGAACGTGAGGAGATCCGTCCTGGGTTGCGCATCGGCTGGTCCATCGACGAGCTCGAGGAGACGCCCGGCCAGGACCTGGACTTCGACGCCGACCCGTTCGAGCAGAGCCTCTGGGAGGCCGAGCAGGAGGACCACGACGGGGACGACGAGTCAGAGGACGATTGAGCGCTCGCTACCGCCCGCGCCGCCTCGACCGAGGAAGCGGGCGAGTGACTTCTCCGGCGCTCCTCGCGGCGCCGATCCAGTCCCCTTCCCGGGACCCCTCGGCCCTCGTGGACTGCCTCCCACGAGGGCCGGCATCTTTCTGCCCGCTGGCGCCGTGTTCGCCGAGATCAGCCGTGATTGTCCGGGGAATCGCGGCTTGACCGCGACCACCCCGCATGGAAGAACGCCGGGCCCCGTCATGCAGGTCAGCGTCCAGAAACTCAGCCCCGTGCTCGTGGAGTTCAACGTCGAGGTCGCCGCCGAGCGCGTGCACGCGGAGGTGGAGAAGGCGTACACCGCGCTTGCCCGCTCCGCGAAGGTCCGCGGCTTCCGGCCCGGGAAGGCCCCCCGCAGGGTGCTGAGTCACGTGTACGGCGCCAGGGTCGCCGCCGACGTCGCCCGGCGCCTCGTCGACGAGACGTTCAAGCAGGCGGTCGCGGAGCAGAAGGTGCAGCCGATCTCCGACCCCGCGTTCGAGCCGCAGAAGCTCGAGGACAACCAGCGCTTCACCTACAAGGCCCGCTTCGAGGTGCTGCCCACCATCGAGTCGGTGACCTACGAGGGGCTCCCCGGCAAGCGGGCTCGAGTGACCGTCACCGAGGAGCAGGTCGCCGCCGAGCTCGAGCAGGTGCGCCGCGCCCACTCGACGTTGGAGGCGCCGGCGTCGCCACGCCCCGTCCAGGCCGGGGACGTGGTGACCCTCGACGTCGTGGTGAAGGTCGGGGGTAAGGTCGTGGAGGAGGCCTGCTCCCAGGATTTCCAGGCGGATCTGGGCGCCAACAACCTGATTCCGGCCATCGCCGAGGCCCTGATCGGGCAATCCGTGGGGGCCACGGTCATGGCGGAGGTGGAGCTGCCCCCGACGCACCCGATCCCCAAGCTCCGGGGCGCCCATGCGCACTTCCACCTGACCATCAAGGATCTCAAGACGCGCGTGCTGCCGGCCCTCGACGACGAGCTCGCCAAGGACGTAGGCGAGTGCGAGACGCTCGACCAGCTCAAGGAGCGGATCAAGGCGAGCATCGAGAAGGGGCTCAAGGAGCAGGCGGACAACTCCCTGGCCGAGCAGCTCGTAGTGGAGCTGGTGAAGGCCAACCCTATCCCGGTGCCCCAGGCGCTGGTCGAGCAGCAGATGCGGGCCACCGAGCGGGAGATCCTGGAGCGCGCGCGCGCTCAGGGCAACGACGCGCGGGGGCTCGGCGACGACCTCCGCGCGCGGGTGCGGGCGGACGCCGAGGTCAAGGTTCGCGCCGGGCTCTTGATGGCCGAGATCGCCAAGCAGAAGGGCATCAAGATCGGCAACCGCGAGATCGAGGAGGCGCTCGCTGAGCTCTCGGCGCAGACGGGCAAGAACCTGGCCAAGCTCCGCGCCGAGTACGCCGGCGCCAAGCAGCGCGAGATCCTGATCGGGATGATCCTCGAGAACAAGGTGCTCGACATCATCGAAGCGAGCGCCAAGATCGAGGAGGCCTGACGCGTGCGGCGGCGCGCAGGTAGACGTGCGGAGGAAGCAGAACCATGACCCAGCGACCTGAGACGGCCCGCGCCGCCCTGCAGTACCTGGAGCGAAACCTGAACCGGCTGGTCGCTGCGGCGCCCTCCACCGGGTGCATGGGGGGCGGTGACGGCACCGGCGGGCAGGGGGCGCACGGCAACATCATCTATCCCCACGTCGTCGAGACGACGCACCGCGGGGAGCGGACCTGGGACATCTTCAGCCGGCTGCTCAAGGACCGCATCGTCTTCTTGGGGAGCGCCATCGACGACGCCGTCTCCAACATCGTCATCGCGCAGTTCCTGTTCCTGGAGAGCGAGGACCCGGACAAGGACATCCAGCTCTACGTGAACTCGCCGGGCGGCGTGGTGACGGCCGGGCTCGCCATCTACGACACGATGCAGTACGTCCGCTGTCCGGTCAGCACGATCTGCATCGGTCAGGCCGCCAGCATGAGCGCGCTCCTGCTCGGGGCGGGCGAGCACGGGCGGAGGTTCGCGCTGCCGAACTCGCGCATCATGATCCACCAGCCGCTCGGAGGCGCCCGGGGCCAGGCTACGGACATCGAGATCCAGGCCCGGGAGATCCGCCACGCCAAGGACGTCGTGACGGACATCCTCGTGAAGCACACGGGCCGCGCTCGAGACGACATCATCCGGGACATCGACCGCGACTTCTACATGGGTCCCGTTCAGGCGAAGGAGTACGGGCTCATCGACGAGGTGATGGATCCGAAGAAGAAGGCCACCGGTTGAGCGCCGTCAACGCCGGGGCGCGCCGTTCGGGGGGCGCCCGCCCCTGACCGCCGCGACCCCGGGGGTCGAGGTGCGTCTCGCCGGTCGTCAACGACGTCGCGTCTCGAAACGGGCGCTGGCCGCAGGATTCCGCGGCGGGACACGTTCGGCTCACGGGACGGGGCCGGCCCCGGGGTGGCCGCGCGCCGGGGCCGCCGCCGTGGAGGGGTCCGCGCCTCCGCGAGGTGCGCGGCCCCACGATGTTGCTAGCATCGCCCCATGCTCCTAGACTACCGCCTAGGAGTATTCGCGTAGGTCGCGGCGGCGCGGCGGTCTTGGCCGGGCCGCGGGCCGCGGCGCCAAGGATGTCGAACAGTGGAGCGCAGGCGCGACGAGTCGAACGGAAATCTCTGCTGCTCCTTCTGCGGAAAATCACAGAAGGAGGTCAAGAAGCTCATCGCCGGGCCCACCGTCTACATCTGTGACGAGTGCATCGCCCTCTGCAACGACATCATCGCCGAGGAGGTGGAGAAGGACGAGCCGAGCGGCGGCGGCGATCCGATGCCGAAGCCGGCCGAGATCAAGGCGGTCCTCGACGAGTACGTGGTGGGGCAGGAGCGCGCGAAGAAGGTCCTGAGCGTCGCCGTCCACAACCACTACAAGCGGATCGACTCCAAGGTTTCGACCGACGACGTGGAGCTCAGCAAGAGCAACATCCTGCTGCTCGGACCCACCGGAAGCGGCAAGACCCTCCTCGCGCAGACGCTGGCCAAGATCCTCCGGGTGCCGTTCGCCATCGCCGACGCCACGACGCTCACGGAGGCGGGCTACGTCGGTGAGGACGTCGAGAACATCATCGTGCAGCTCCTCCAGAACGCCGATCACGACGTGGAGCGGGCGCAGCGCGGCATCGTCTACATCGACGAGATCGACAAGATCAGCCGCAAGAGCGACAACCCATCCATCACGCGAGACGTGTCCGGGGAGGGGGTCCAGCAGGCGCTCCTCAAGATCATCGAGGGCACGGTGGCGAACGTGCCGCCCAAGGGGGGACGCAAGCACCCTCAGCAGGACTTCTTGCAGGTTGACACGACCAACATCTTGTTCATCTGCGGCGGGGCGTTCGTCGGCCTCGAGCAGATCGTCCAGCGCCGTCTCGGCGTGGCGCGGCTGGGCTTCGGGGCCGACATTCGCAGCAAGGACGAGTTCAACGTCGGCGAGCTCCTGAACCAGGTGCAGCCGGAGGATCTGCTGAAGTTCGGCCTGATTCCGGAGTTCATCGGTCGCCTGCCGGTGGTGGCCACCCTGCACGAGCTCACCGAGGAGGCGCTCATCGACATCCTCACCAAGCCCAAGAACAGCTTGGTGAAGCAGTTCCAGAAGCTCTTCGAGATGGACGGCGTGAAGCTCAAGTTCACGAAGGGCGCGCTGGCCGCCGTCGCTCGCAAGGCCATCGAGCGAGAGAGCGGTGCGCGAGGCCTCCGGGCGATCCTGGAGGAGGCGATGCTGGACATCATGTACGAAGTCCCCTCGAAGAGCGGCATCAAGGAGGTCGTCCTCAACGAGGAGGTCATCACCAAGGGCGATGCCCCGTTGATCGTGTACCAGAAGGAGGCAGGCGCGGCGGGCTGAGCCCCCGCCGAGCGCGGCCTGGCCCGGCCGGGACCGCGCGCGTCGTCGCCGCCTCGAACGCGGTCAACTCCGATCCCACCAGCGCCTCCGCGCTCAGCCGGCGCTCCGGCTGGCGCCGCCAAGCAGCACCCCGACGGTTGCCCCGATGTTTTTCAAGAACGAACCCGACCGGCCCGCCTCGCCCCGACGCACGCTCCCGGCGCTTCCGCTGCGGGACATCGTGGTCTTCCCGTATATGGGCTCGCAGCTCTTCGTCGGGCGCGACAAGAGCATCGCGGCCCTCGACGACGCGATGGCGCGCGAGAAGGAGGTGTTCCTCGCGGCGCAGAAGAGCGCGAAGACGAACGAGCCGACGCCGGACGACGTGTACTCGGTCGGCACGGTGGGCACCATCATGCAGCTGCTGCGGCTGGCAGACGGGACGGTGAAGGTCCTGATCGAGGGCCGCCGTCGCGCGCAGGTCCGGCGCTACGTGGAGTCGCGGACGCATTTCGTCGTGGAGGTCGAAGAACTCAGCGACGAGATCCCCGCCGACGTGGAGGTCGAGGCGCTGACCCGGCAGGTGCAGAGCACGTTCGAGATCTACGTCAAGCTCAACAAGAAGGTGCAGCCAGAGGTTCTGATGAGCGTCCAGAGCGTCGACGATCCGTCGAGGCTCAGCGACTCGATCGCCGCCAACTTGCCGACGATCAAGCTGGTGGATCGGCAGGGCCTGCTCGAGACATTGAACGTCAAGCAGCGGCTCGAGCGGTTGTTCGAGCTGATGCAGGCCGAGATCGAGATCCTCCAAGTGGAGAAGAAGATCCGCTCCCGCGTCAAGAAGCAGATGGAGAAGACGCAGAAGGAGTACTACCTGAACGAGCAGATGCAGGCCATCCAGAAGGAGCTGGGTGGTGGTGAGCGTGACGACCTCAAGAGTGAGATCCAGGAGATCGAGGAGAAGCTCAAGTCGAAGCGGCTCAGCGAGGAGGCCGACTCTCGGGTGAGGAAGGAGCTGAAGAAGCTCAAGATGATGCACCCGACCAGCGCCGAGGCGACGGTGGTGCGAAACTACGTCGACTGGATCCTCAGCCTGCCCTGGGGAGAGCGAACGGAGGAGCAGTTCGACATCAAGGCGGCGGAGCAGATCCTCGAAGAGGATCATTTCGGGCTGAAGAAGCCGAAGGAGCGCATCGTCGAGTACCTTGCGGTGCAGGCGCTCACCAAGACCCTGAAGGGCCCCATCCTGTGCTTCGTCGGCCCCCCGGGGGTCGGCAAGACCAGCATCGCTCGCAGCATCGCGCGCGCCACGGGGCGGCGGTTCGTGCGGGTGAGCCTGGGCGGAGTGCGGGATGAGGCGGAGATCCGAGGGCACCGGCGGACGTACATCGGGGCGTTGCCCGGCAAGATCATCCAGAACCTCAAGAAGGGGGGCACCAACAACCCCGTGTTCCTGCTCGATGAGGTGGACAAGATGAGCAGCGACTTCCGCGGGGATCCGGCGTCCGCCCTGCTGGAGGTGCTCGACCCGGAGCAGAATCACACCTTCAACGACCATTACCTCGACCTGGACTACGATTTGTCGGACGTGATGTTCATCACCACGGCGAACACGCTCGGAGGGATCCCGCTGCCGCTCCAGGACCGGATGGAGATCATCCAGCTCTCGTCGTACACGGAGTACGAGAAGCTCAACATCGCGCGCCGGTACCTGGTGCCGCGCCAGCGTCGCGAGTGCGGCATCGAGTCGGTGCCGGTCGAGTTCTCGGAGAACGGGATCCGGACCATCATCCACCACTACACGCGAGAGGCGGGGGTGCGCTCGCTGGAGCGAGAGATCGCCAGCATCTGCCGCAAGGTGGCGTTGGAGGTGGTGAAGGAAGGCGCGACCGAGCCGCGCGAGATCAAGGGCACGGATGTCCCCCGGTATCTCGGCGTGCCGAAGTATCGTCTCGGCAAGAAGGACGAGCACGATCAGGTGGGGCTCGCGCACGGGTTGAGCGTCTCCGACCACGGGGGCGACATCCTCGACTGTGAGGTCACCGTCTTGCCCGGGAAGGGCAAGCTGGTAATCACGGGCCTGCTCGAGAAGGGTATGGAGGAGAGCGCTCAGGCGGCGATGAGCTACATCCGCGCGCGGGCCGCGACGCTCGGGCTCGAGCGGGATTTCTACCAGCAGACCGACGTGCACGTGCACTTCCCCGACTTCGTTCGCAAGGATGGCCCGAGCGCGGGTGTCACCATGGCGACGAGCATCGCGAGCTCGCTCACGCGGATCCCGGTCAGGACGAGCGTGGCCATGACCGGGGAGATCACCCTTCGAGGTCGGGTGATGCCGATCGGCGGGCTCAAGGAGAAGCTCATCGCGGCGCACCGGAACGGCGTGGAGGTGGTGTTGATCCCGAAGGAGAACCGGAAGGATCTGCGGGAGGTGCCGCGGCGCGTGCTGCGCGCCATGCGGATCGTGCTGGTGGACCACATGGACGACGTGCTCCGGGAAGCGCTGGTCCTCGAGGACGCCGACGCGCTGTTCGGTCCGCGGGGACCGGTCGTGGAGTACCGGAACGGAGAGCTCTGGCAGGGGGAGGCCGATCCGGTCCCGGTGGCAGCACCGCCCCCGGAGGGTCCGTCCGAGCAGCCCTCGGCGTGAGGGGCGGCGCCGTGCAGTGTCCGTCAGCGCCTCTCGCGCGCTGGTCAGCGGGGGACCGATACGGTACGGTGTCGAGGCTCGGGCGGGTAGCTCAGCGGCAGAGCGCTGGCCTTACAAGCCGGATGTCGCAGGTTCGATCCCTGTCCCGCCCACCG
>CAYVRP010000160.1:0-9998 GCA_964454025.1 uncultured Polyangiaceae bacterium
GGCGCCCCGCCCCCCCCCGCGCGCGCCCCCCCGCCCCCCCCCCCCGCCCCCCGCCCCCCCCCCCCCCCCGGGGGCCCGCGACGGCGACGAGCCGAACCCGACCGACGACCTCGACGACGACGGGCTCATCGCCGTGGTCGACGTCGACTCCGACGCCGATCTGCTCCTCGACGGCGTCGAGCTCGGCACCGCCTGCGAGGATCCGGACACGGACCGCGACATGTGCCGGATCGACGCCGATCTCGGCGCGACCGTGACCTCGCCGCTCCTGGCGGACACCGACGGCGATGGAGTGGCCGACGGCTACGCGGACGTCGATGGCAACGGGCTCATCGACGCGACGGATGAGCTCTATTACGCGGCCGAGGTGCGGGGCGGTGGCTGCGCCTGCGGCGTACCTGGGGCGGCAGGGCGGGGCGCGCCGTGGGCGCTCCTCGGCTCGACGCTGCTCGGGCTCGCCGCCGCGCGCCGCCGGCGCCGCTGACCGGGGTGGCGCCGCCGACGCGGCGCGCGCGACGTCAGAGGCGGCAGACGCCGATCACGCCCACGTCGCCGACGTGCAGGCGGGTGCACACCCCGCTCGGGCAGACGGCGGAGTCCGCCGCCGGGTCGCAGCGCTGCGAGCAGATCCCGTCGCTCCCGCCCACCGGCGTGAAGCAGAAGAGGCCGTGCCGGCAGTCCGGTACGCCCGCCCGGATCTCGCAGGGGTCTCCGACGTCGCCAGCACCGTCCGGCTCCGGCAGGCAGGTGAAGGCTGCCTGCGATCGATCGGGCCAGCAGACCTCCTGCTCAGCGCACGCATCCACCGAGTTCTCGCAGGTCCCGGTGTCGTCGAAGGTCGGGCCGCAGCCGCCGGAGGTCGAGGCCGCGATCCCCAGCGTCAGGAACACGCCCAGTCCCCGGAAGATGCAGGAGCGCGATCGCCAGTGCCCTCGCGCTCCGTCGTCGATAGCCGTTCGCGCCATCCGTCGCCTCCCCAACATGGTACACGAATGGCTTCTTCGGCGAAGCACGAGGGCCGCTGCCTCTGGGGCCGAACCGGAGCCGCGCCGCGAGCTGCTCGGCCCCCGTGAAGGATCCCGCGACCGGCTCGTCCAGCGAGCCCCGCAGGCCGCCTGCCCTACCTCGTGGTCGTCAACCGCGGCCCACCGTCCGGGCCGCGAGCCAGCATCGTCGGAGCGCGCCCCGCTCGCCCGCGGGATGGCACGACACCCCGCGGCCCTCGGGCGCCCGCGGTGGCAAGGGGAGCGGCGCCGGTCCTCCGCGGGTATCTGCTCGACTCGCTCTAGCGGCTCCCCCGCTGCACCATGAGATCGAGATCCTCGCGCAGACTCTGCAGGTCCTCCTCGTGCTCGACCTCCTGCTCGAGGATGGTGAGCGCGAGGTTGTGGGTGACCATGTCTTTGTCCTTGGTGGCGTCCATCAGCCCCTTGTAGGTCATGATGGCGCACTGCTCGCCGGCGATGTTCTGATCGAGCAGCACGGCCACGTAGGGATCCTCCGGGGCATCGTACTGACAGGGGCTGAGCTCGCCCCAACCCGTGGGGGTGAGGACCGGCGTGCCGCCGAGCTGGATGATCCGGTTCGCGAGCAGCAACGCGTGGTTCAGCTCCTCGGTGGCGTGCAGGTTGAGCGCGGCCGCCACGGCGTCCTTCATCGGTCCCTTGATGACCTTGGCGCCCAGCCAGTACTGGTAGTAGGCGAGCCACTCGCTGGCATACGCCCGGTTCAGCAGCTCGAGCACGCGGTCGACGTCGATGCCGACGATCTCTCTACCCTTGGTTCCCATGTTCGCTCCTGCGCGGCGGCCCTCGCGTGCACGCTCGCGCCACGGGCATCGATAGCACGATCTCGGGGCGCGGCCGCGCCCCAAACGGGGCGCACCCCCGCCCGCGCGGCGCACGCGGCCGCGGCCCATCCCGGGGGACCCGGCGTTGGCGCGGGCGGCTGCGTGACCGGCCGCCGAGCCCCCCGGCCTGCCCGTCACCCCGCCGGTCGCGGGCTTCGGGCCGCCCGTGGCGTGCATATTCACGAAATGACGGCGCTTCGGGCCGCGGATTGACCGGCTGCTGCCGCCGCTCGATCCTGGCCCGGCGGGCATGGCGCTCACTACCTCCAACGCCGCACGGCCGCGCCGGTGGAGAGCACGGCGTGGATGGATCGGGCTGCTCACCGCGATCCTCTGGGCGCTGGCTCCGGCCTGTGATCGCCGTTCGAGCCCCCCGAGCGGCGCCGGCCCCGCCGGATCGCCTGCTCCTTCGCCGTCCCGGGCCGGTGCCGCGCAGGACGCGCCCATCGTGGGTGGAGGGAGCGTCGAGATCGCGGGCGTGAACAACGTCAGGTCCATCGGCGCGCTGCCCGCTCTGGGGGGGAAGCGCCTCAAGCCCCACCTGCTGTTCCGCTCCGGCCACCTCGGGCTGCTCAACGAGGAGGGATACGCGAAGATGGTCGACCTCGGGATCGCCTCCGTCGTCGACCTGCGGTCGCTGCGCGAGGACAAGGTGGCGCCAGACGCACCGTGGGTGAAGCGGGGCACGCGCCACCTGACCCTCGACCTGCCCGAGGTCCTGCCCTCGGACGCGGCCTCTTTCCTGCGGATGCTCGACGCGCTGGAGCCCAAGCTCGGCCAGCTCTTCGCCCACCTCGGCTCCCCGGGAGCGCTGCCCGTCCTCGTGCACTGCGGCTCAGGGAAGGGGCGCGCGTGCGTGGGCTTGGCCGTCGTCCTCCTCGCGCTCGGGGTGTCCACGACGGACGTGGCCCGGGACTTCGCGGAGAATCAGGCGAGCGAGGTCGATCCGCACCTGCTCGACGGCCTGTTCGAGCGGGTCGCCGCCGCGGGCGGTATCGAGGCCTACCTGAGGCGTCATTCCGTCTCGCCGTCCGACGTCGAGCGACTCCGCGCGCAGGCGCTGGAGTGAGGTTCCGCGCGGCGGGACGCCGGGCGAGCGCGGTTTCCGGCCTGGGCCGAGCCGGAAGAAGCCCTGGGGACGGTGCGTATCGCGCGGACGGTCCCCGGACCGGACCGACGCGGCCTGCCCCCAACGCCTCCGGCTTGCACGCCGGGCCGGTCGTCGCTCTGACGGCCGCGGCGAGGTCGCGAGCGCCGGCGGGCTGAGCACGGGCGGCGCCTCCACCGGCGAACCCCAGGTCGGAAGCGGGAACGAGCTGGACGGGCGCCAGAAAAATGGGAACCGAGCCTGACCGCCGCGATCGACGAGAGTCGTGACGGGAATCCCATCAGGCCCACGACTAGAGCCATGACCGACCCCGACGTGCAGGGGCGCAAGGTTCGCGCCGGGGCCGACGCGGGAGGTGCTCGATGTCCGTCCTCGATAGAGATAGGTCAGGCTTGCTGGGTTCGGCCTCGTCTTCTCTCGTCGCAATCTTCCTCTTTGCCTGTTCGGATGCGGCGGCCCCGGAGACACCAGCTGACCTGCCCCCATCGCCGGGCGCGAGCGGAGGCGCTGGCACGACGACCGCGACGGGCGGGGCCGGACAGGTGCCGGTCGCGAGCGGCGGCACCACCCTCGTCCCCGAGACCGACTGCGGGATGTGCGAGACGGGAACCTTCTGCAGCGTGCGGCTCCAGTGCATTCCGGCAGGGACCTGCCTCGACGACGCCGACTGCGCCGGCGGCAAGGTGTGTGACGAGTACGGCATCTGCATGACGGGGGGCGAGTGCGGCGCCTCCGAGTTCGATCTCACGAGCGTCCCGCCGAACCTCCTCCTGGTGCTGGACCGATCCTGCTCGATGATCCAGGGTCGGAGCGATCTGAGCGACGTCTCGGCGACCAAGTGGGTCCCGGTCGTGGACGCGCTCGTTCAGGTCACATCGGCGCTGAACGCCGAGATCCGCTTCGGGCTGGAGGTCTTCCCGGATGGGCTGAGCGAGGAGAGCGAGTGCCTCCAGAACCCCACGGGCGAGATCGCCGTGCCCGTCGGCCCCGACGGGGGCGCCCAGATCGCGGCGACGCTGCAGGCCGCACGCACTGACACCACCCATCCCATCTACCCGGGCGCCCCCTGCCAGACCAACACCTGGGCGGCCCTCACCCAGGCGTCGCAGCAGGCCGCCCTCGCCGATCCCGAACGGGCGAGCTACGTGGTCCTGATCACCGACGGCGAGCCCGTCTGCAGCGACCGCTCCCAGCCGAACGAGGCCGACGACCAGCTGATCAACGAGGTCATCGCCGACCTCGCGGCGCGGGGCGTCCCGACCTTCGTGGTGGGCTTCGGAGACGTGGTCGACGTCGATCCCGAGGCGCTCGGTCGCTACGCCGCCAGCGGCGGCACCACCCCGTCCGCCGACAAGCCCTACTACGACGCCGCCGACGGGGCGCAGCTGCTCGCGGCGCTCCAGGACATCACCGGCGCCATCGTCGACTGCGATTTCGTCCTCGGGGAGACGCCGCCGGCCGACGATCTGTACGTCTTCTTCGACGACATCACCCAGGTCGCGCACGATCCGACCCACGTCGAGGGGTGGGACTACGATCCGGTTTCCAACACCCTGGCCTTCTACGGCCAGGCCTGCCAGATGCTGCAAGAGGATCAGGTCGCCGACATCGACGTGGTCTACGGCTGCCCCGCCCCGAAGCTCGAGTAGTCCCGCGCGCCCCGGGGCCCCCCGCGCGAGCGCGGCTCCCGACCACCGAGCTCGCTCCGGCTCGGGTTCGGCCTGGCGAGCACCCCGGCGCCCTGCTTCGGAGCCGCGCCCGGGAGCGGCCCCGGGCCGGCCGTCGGGGCAGCCCGGACCCGGGCCGACGTGGGGACGGGGCGCGGCGTTCCACGCCGCCCGTCCGCTGTCCCGACCGTGGAGCCCCCGGGCACGGGCCGACCGCCGACGGGTGGCGACAACCCGACCGGTCGCGTAACCTGAGCGCCGTCGAACGCATCCTCGAGTCGGCCGCGCTGGGGCAGGTGCAGGCCGCGAACACGGTAGGCCGATGAAGAACCGACGACGATGGCAGCCGGAGGCGCTGGCCTCCGCGGCGAGCACGATCCTGTCGATGGCCCTGATCGGGGCGCCCAGCGGCTGCGCCGCCGGCAAGGGTGAAGCGCCCCTCCCCGGCGACGGACCGGGCCCGGGCACGGACACGAACACGGGTGCCGTCCCCACCTACGTCCCGGGCCTGATCCCCCAGGAGCCCGACTGCGAGGGCAGCGTCGAGGTCACCATCCGCAAGCTCGGGTACCCCCTTGCCGCGGATGACGCGGACCCCGGGCTGGACGACGAGTGCGTCGAGACGCTCGACTGGACGGCGCCCCCGGTCGCGGAGCTCCCTGACCCGGACCCGCCTCCGGCGACAGAAACCTTCGAGTGCCCGGCGGGGTCGACGCGCCTCCACGTCCGTGACGTCTGGTCGAGCCTGGCGTCACCGACCCTCAACCGCTTCCCCGAGCGCCCGGTGACCGTGCAGGTGGTAGACGTGACGGGGCAGGTGATGACGGGGAGTCAGTTCGGCGCCCGCGTGGAGTCGGTGGGCTGCGACTGGTACTCGGTCTGCCTGCCGCCGGAGCTGACGCGCTTCGGCCTCACCGCGGTCGGGCCCGGCGAATGCGCGACCGACCAGGGAGTCTCGGGCACCTTCGACCTCGGCGAGCTCACCGGCGCCAGTGACGTCTGGATCGACTTCGTGGGTCCGACCCTCACCAGCAACGAGTACGGCTACTACGGCGGGACGGTGGTGGTAGGCCCCGCCGGCTTCCGCGTCACCGCGACACGGGCGGACGTCGAGGCGCTGCTCTGCTCCCCTGGCGACCCGCCGACGGAGACTCCCGCCGGCCACACCAGGCTCCACGTCCGCTGGTTCTGGGGCGACCCGACGGAGACGGGCTACCCCGGCACCGCCTGTGGCGAGTCGATCCTGGGCGTCTCGACGCCGCCCTACCCTTCGTCGCTGTCGCTGAAGGTGAACGGCGGCAGCTGCACCATCCCCGCGACCCTGGAGTTCCAGAATGGGGACTGCCCCTGGTACTCGGCGCTAATCCCCAACGACCAGTGGACGGGCACGGTCCAGGTCATCTACGGGAAGGACGGCCCCGGGGGGCTCTCCTCCCCGCCGGTCGACCTGCCCCCGCGCGACCACGACGAGTTCTGGCTCGCCTACACGGGCGCGCCCGACAACCTGTCTTCCCAGGGCACGCCCTGCAACAACTTCTCGAACCGGAAGAACGTCTACGTCTTCTTCCCCGGCAACCCTGGCCCCGGCTACACGAGCTGCGGCGGCGAGGGTGACGTGGTGGTGGATCCCTGCAACCCCCCCGTCCCCGCTGGCTACCAGACGGTGCACGTGCGCTACATCTGGGCGGGACAGAAGACCTTCACCTTCTTCCCACGCCCGGATCTGATGCCGGCCTGGCTCGTCTTCGAGGTCAACGGCGGCGGCGGCGACAAGGACATCATCTGCTTCCGCGAGGCCGATCGCCCCTGGTACAATTGTCCCGTCCCCGACGCGGAATTCTTCCCGGGAGCCACCTGGCGACTGGTCGACAAGACGCACACGCCGGAGTGGAACACCGTGATGCCGCGGGACAACTTCCCCGCGACCCCCGGGGAGTACTGGCTACGCTGGAACTACGGCAAGCCGGACATCCCGCTCGAGCCGACGATGACGGAGAACGCCGCCAACGGCCCGCTCACCAACCCCGAGCAGTTCAAGTTCTACGACTACTACCCCGACGGGACCAACGGCGACTGGAGCGCCACCGCCGACTGGAACGACGCGGCCTGCGCCCCCAAGCCGCCCCCCACCCCGCCCGCCGTCGGCTTCGGCGGCTGGTTCCCCTATGACGAAACCGGCTACGCGTACCCGTTCGGCTCCTCGCTGGCCCGGGTCTACGAGCGCGCGGACGAGGTCCAGTCGCTCCTGAACGCCTTCGTGCACGAGCGCTATGTCTACTGGCGCGACAAGTACGTCGAGCCCCACGCCCTCGGCTGCGACCCCGACACGGCGCGGGTGAAGACGAACATCGGCATGACCGTCAGCGAAGGGCAGGGCTACGGCATCGCCATGGCCGCGGCCATCGGCGACAGGCCGACCTTCGAGCAGCTCTGGCGCTTCACACGGCACTACCTGTCGCAGAGCGCGGAGAAGTACTGCGGCGGACTGATGGGGTGGAACTGGGACGACGCCAGCCCCTGCATGCCCCTCGACACGCCCGCCACCCCGGGGCAATCGTCGGGCAATCAGGACAGCGCGTTCGACGGCGACGTCGACATCGCCATCGGGCTGGTCTTCGCCGCTCGCCAGTGGCCCGAGTTCGTCCCGGCGGCGCTCGACTGGCTGCTCAAGATGGAGTGCGAGGTCAACACCGTGTACGACGGGGTCTTCTTCTACCCGACCCCCGGCGATACCTTCGACAAGAACTGCGCCGAGTACCCGGGCAAGCCCTGCTCGTACACGCCGGGCAACGACGGGCGGGTCAACCTCTCGTACTACCCGCCGGGGTACTTCCGGGTCTTCGGCGACTTCCTCGCCGCGCACCTCGACCCGACCGCCTACGCCGACGCCGAGCGTGAGGAGCACCGGCGGTTCTGGTACCGCACAGCCGAGACGGTCTACGAGCTGTTCGAGCGCTGCTACCAGGATCCGGCCATCGACCCCGCCCTGGTCAACGACTGGGGACGATACTCGGCGCCTTGCAGCGAGGGCGGCAACAACTACGACTGGCCGCGCTCCCTGTGGCGCACCAGCATCGACGCGGCCTGGTTCGGCAACCGCACCGACCTGCCGGAGAACCAGCCCAACTCCTCGCACGCCTTCCCGGGCAAGACCCGGATGCAGGCCAAGATCGAGGCGATCCAGGGGTTCTTCGCCGAGTTTCACCGGAACAACCCGCCCGAGCCCAACGCCAACCGCTTCAGCACGCTCTGCGACGGCCTACGCCCGGATGGGGCGGTCACGGGCTGCGACCCCGCCTTTGGCCACAACTCGAACTTCGTGAACAACCCGCTGACGGCCTTCGTGGTGGCGTGGGACAACGGGGGCGACACGACGCCGGCGATCCGGCGCGAGGCCCTGGAGGAGTCCGTCTCCACCGCGGTGATCAACGACCGCTACTTCCAGGAGGCGCTGGGCGTCTACTCGCTGCTGTTCGTCACCGGCAACTTCCCCAACCCGCTCGAGGTCCCCTGACGGGACGCGCCCGACGCGCGCGCGGCGCCGCTCCGCGAAGCGAGGCGACCGCGCGCTAGAGGGCCTGGCCCCAGCGCGACCCGAACACGAAGTCGACCTGGGGCCGCCGCTGGCGGGGCGCGGCCTCCCGCGCCCGGAGATCGTCGGGGAGCCCCTCGGGATCGCCGGGGTGACCGAGCGCGATGGCCGTCACCACGTCGAACGCGGCGGGGATCCCCGCCGCGGCGCGCGCGCGATCGGCGTCGAAGCCACCCATCTGGTGCACGCGCAGGCCGCGCGCCGTCGCCTCGACGGACAGCCACGCCACCGCCTGCCCCAGATCGTAGCGGGCGTATGGGTTCGGCTTGCCGTCCCCCCGCGTCGGCTCCACGACCGCGAAGACCAGCGCCGGTGCGGCGCGCGCCCAGCGCTGGTTGCCCTCCGCGAGCGCGCCGACGAAGGCGGCGTGGACCTCGGGATCCGCCTGCGTCGCCACCACGAAGCGCCAGGGCTGCCCGTTGGCCGCGGAGGGCGCCCAGCGGGCGGCCTCGAACAGCGACCGCAGCACGGCAGGCTCGACCGCGCGAGCCGCGAACGCGCAGGGGCTGAAGCGCTGGGCGACCAGGTCGTGGACGGGGTGGGCGACGGGGGCGGGCTTGTTCATGGCGAGTTCCTGCGATGCGGGCCGCGCGAACGGCCCGGCGGCGTGGCGCTCCTACGCGCCGCGCGCGCCCTCGGGGGACGGCGGCGGCGGCGTCCGGGCTGCGACGTCACCACCATCCGATGGCGGTGGGCCCCCGGACGACGAACCCCGCGCGACGAGCGCGCGGGCAGACTCGACCCAGCCGTCCCGCTCGATGCGCTTGAGGGGGACGCCGACCAGCTCGGCGAGGGGCGCGAGGTCGTCGGGGCCGAGCTCGGCGAGCTGCCGGAAGGAGGTGATCCCGAGCGCGACCAGCTTGGCGGCGAGCTTGGGGCCGATTCCCTTGACGGCCTGCAGATCGTCGGCGCCGACCGGGAGCGCGGAGGTGGAGGCCGCCGCGCGCGCCGCGGCGAGCTCGGAGCGAAGGCCCGCGATGGTGCGGTCGGCCGCCGCGAGCGCCGCCGCCTGCTCCTCGCGCGCGGCGGCCACGGCCTGCTCGACCGAGGCCGCGTCGGCGGTGACGGCGAGGCGCAGCTCGGCGATCGTCCGCTCCGCGGCGGCGAGGGCCGCCGCGCAGCGAGCGAGCTCCGCCTCGAGCTCGCCCACGCGCGCGTTGGCGGCCTCGGCGGCCGCGCGGAGGGCCGCGACCTCGGCCTCGCGCTCGCCGCCGGCCCAGGCGGTGACCCCCGGGGGCGATGACGGTGCCGGGACACGCTCGGACGGGGGCGGCGCGACGGCGGGCTGGCCCGTTGGCTCCGTCGCCACCGCGCGCTGCTCCGTCGACTCGGCCGCGGCCGACTCCCCCCAGCCACCGTCGAGCTCGTGCAGCTCGGGCGGCGGCGGGAGGCTCGCGAGCCGCGCCGGGCCGGAGCCAGCAGCGCCCGCTGCAGGGAACGGCGAGGGCCGTGCGGCTGGCGGCGCGCCGGGCGCGACCGGGCTCGCCGGCGATGCCCCGCGGGGCGGGTCGGTCGGTCCTCGTCCGGTCGTCGATTCGGCCATCACCTTCCACCAGCGAGTCGTCCGGCGAACGGTCCAACAGCCCACCAGCCAGCGCAAGGGGGTCTCACACGGATTTCTCCGATCCGCTCCGCCCCCTCGTCGCGGCTAGCCCCCGCCCAGCGCGCGGAGCGCCACCGCCGCATGCATGGCCACGCCCGCCGGCAGCGCCGCCTCGTCGAGCACCATCCGGGGCGAGTGGAGCGGCTCGACGGCGTCCGGCGCGACCCCCGGCGGCCGCG
>CAYVRP010000161.1:0-9801 GCA_964454025.1 uncultured Polyangiaceae bacterium
CCCGGCACCGAGCTCACGGTGACCGCCGGCCGCGCTGACGGCGAGGTCCACCTCACGGTGGCCGATCGAGGCCCGGGCCTGGGCCGCGACGAGCTCGAGCGCGTCTTCGAGAAGTTCTACCGCGGCGGCCGGCGGGCGGGGGGCGTCGGCCTCGGGCTCGCCCTGTGCCGGGCGATCGCCGCCGCGCACGGCGGCTCGATCGACGCGCGGGAGCGTCCCGGCGGCGGGGCCGCCTTCACGGTGCGGCTGCCGCTGGCGGAGCCGGACGCGGGCGCTCCCCTCGAAGAGGTCCCCCTCCCCGCGGGAGGTGAGGCGTGAGCGCCGAGCGCCCCCTGCTCCTCGTGATCGAAGACGAGCGGCAGATGCTGCGGTTCCTGCGGGCGTCGCTGAGCGCGCACGGCTATCGGCTGTGCGAGGCCGAGACGGCCGCGGACGGCCTGGCGCAGGCGCGCTCCCGAGCGCCGGACGTGATCCTGCTGGATCTGATGCTCCCCGACGGCGACGGGATCGACGTCGCCCGCGCGCTCCGCGAAGGGTGCCGGACCCCCATCGTCGTCCTCTCCGCGCGCGGCCAGGAGGAGGACAAGATCCGGGCGCTCGACGCGGGGGCCGACGACTACCTCACCAAGCCGTTCAGCGTCGGGGAGCTCCTGGCTCGCATCCGCGTGGCCCTGCGCCACGCGGCGCAGGTGGCGAGCGGCAACCCCCAGCTCGAGTTCACCAGCGGAGATCTGCGCGTGGATCTGGCGGCGCGGCGGGTGTTCGCCCGGGGGCAGGAGGTGCACCTCACGCCGACCGAGTACCGGCTCCTGGTCACGCTGGTGGAGCATGCGGGCCACGTGGTGACCCACCGCCAGCTGTTGAGCGAGGCCTGGGGGGTCGCCCACGCCGGACGCACCCACTACGTGCGCGTGTACATGGGCCAGCTCCGCGCCAAGATCGAGGCTGACCCCGCGCGCCCGCGCCTGCTGCTCAACGAGCCCGGGGTCGGCTACCGCCTCGCGGCCTGGTGAGCGCCGGCGCCACGGCGGCGCCCGGCCCGCCTAGCCCAGCCAGAAGGTGAAGTACAGATACATCCCCAGCACGCAGGCGAGGATGGCCGCGACCATGAGCTTGTTGCCGAGGTCCCAGCTGGCCTTGATCTCGGCCGCTGCCTCCTGGTGAATCGAAGCGTAGGTCAGCGCCCGGACCTGGTCCTCGGACGGCGGCGGCGTCAGGAGCGAGGCGATCACGATGACGAGCGCGCTCAGGACGGCGAGCACACCGGTGGAGTAGTAGGGGTTGAAGTCGCCGATGACGGCCAGGACCGCCGGCGAGCTGAGCTCCCCCGGCCCGAACCCGAAGAAGGTCTGCAGCGTCAACTTGAGCATCCCCAGGGCGAAACCCACGCTCAGGCCCCAGACGGCGCCCGCCGCGTTGACCCGCCTCCAGAACAGCCCGATCAGGAACACCGCCGTGATCGACGGCGCGAGGTAGCCCTGGACGTTCTGCAGGTACTGGTACAGACCTCCGCCCTGCACCATCTGCATCACCGGGATCCACAGGATCCCCAGCACCACGATCGTCGCCGTCGCGATGCGCCCGACGTTCAAGAGGTGCCTCTCCGACTGACCCGGCCTGAGCTTCTGGTACACGTCCACGGTGAAGAGCGAGGCGCTGGAGTTGAAGAGCGAGGCCAGCGAGCTCATCAGCGCCGCCAGCAGGCAGGCGACGATGAGCCCGCGGATGCCCGAGGGCAGCAGCTCCCGCACCAGGGTCGCGAAGACGAGATCGGGGTTGATCTGGCGCGTCCCGTCCACCACCTTGGTCGGCAGCACGACCAGGCCCTTCTGGTGCAGCGCCCAGCCGATCATGCCCGGGATCATGAAGATCAGCACGGGCCACACCTTGAGCAGGCCGCCGAAGAGGGCCCCCCTCCGTGCCGTCGTCAGGTCCTTGGCGGACAGGGTGCGCTGGACGATGTACTGGTCCGTGCACCAGTACCAGATGCCGATGATGACCGACGCGATGACCACCCCCAGCCAGGGGAACCCGGTGTCGGCGAGGGGCCGCCAGAGGGCGAAGGAATCCCGGTTGGCCGAGGCCAGCTGCACCAGCTCGCCCCACCCGCCGAGCCTGCCCAGCCCCACCGCCGTGATCACGAAGGACCCGAAGAGGATGATCACCGCCTGCGGGGTGGCGGTGTTCATGATGGCGCGCATGCCGCCGAAGACGGTGTAGACGCCGGTGAGGATGACGGTGGAGAAGGCCCCGATCCAGAAGGCGTTCTCGGGGCTGCCGAAGGCGTCGGGGAGCAGCGCCTGGAAGACCACCGCGCCCGCGTAGACGGTCACGCTCACCTTGGTGAACACGTAGGCCACGAGCGAAACGCAGGAGAGGATCCAGCGGGTCCGGGCGTTGAAGCGCTTCTCCAGGAACTCCGGGATCGTCTCCACGCCCGACCGGTAGTAGAAGGGCACGAACAGGCCGGCCAGCATGATGAGGACCCACGCCTGCATCTCCCAGTGGGCCATGGCAAGCCCCGTGGTGGCGCCCTGCCCCGCCAGCCCCACGATGTGCTCGGAGCCGATGTTGGAGGTGAAGATCGAGGCGCCGATCACCACCCAGCCGGCGCTGCGCCCGGCCAAGAAGTAGTCCTTGGTGTCCTTCTGGTTGCGCCCGTACCACCAGGCGACGAAGCCGATGAGGCAGAAGTACAGGGCGATCACGACCCAGTCGAGCTGTGTCATCCGAGATCCTTCCGTGCGCACGCGTCGTGCAGGGCTTGGGCGGAGAACAGGCCGAGGGCCTGCGCGCCCGGGCCCCCCGCCAACCTCGGGGCGCCGTGGAAACGGCACGGACGGTACCAGGGGGCACGGCGCAGCGGAAGGCCAACGCGGCAGGCTCCGGGGGCGCGCCGCCGGGGGGAACAGCCCGGCGGCCCGCGACATGCACCGCCGGGCGCGAGCCCGCGGCACCGTTCGTGCCGGCTCGCGGGCCTTCCGCGCGCCGGTGCAGGAAGACCGCCGCACCGCCGGGGACGGGAACCGGCGCCCGGGCGCCGCGCCCTGCCGGGCTCACCCGGGGGCGAGGAACCGGCGCCCGGGCGCCGCGCCCTGCCGAGCTCACCCGCCGGCCAGCGACCGCCGCGCCGCGGGACGCGGCTCGCGCCCCGCTCCGCGCGCCGGAGAAGCGCTCAGCCCCGCTTGAGGTGGCGACGCTCCTCGAGGAACGCGTACGCGCTCGCGGCCGAGCTCGAGACGAGCCGCTCGCGCGGGAAGCCCACCTCATCGAGGAAGGGCTGCACCGCGTCGTCGCGGCCGAGCTCGTCGAGCGCGTGGGTGTCGCTGGTCACCACGAGCCGGCAGCCGACGTCGAGCACCGCGCGCACGAGCTCGCGCGTCAGCGCGTCCGGCGAGCGCGCGAGCGCGGTCTTGGAGTTGTTGAGCTCGACGGCCACGCCAGAGGCGAGGGCCGCGCGGGCGACGGCCCGAAAGTCGCCCGGGTAGCTAGGGTCGTTGAGGTGCGTCACCACGTCCACGGCCGGGTTGCGCGCGAGCGCCGCGAGCAGCCGCGCGGTGTAGGCCCCCGCGCCGAGCCCAGTGGGCGTGTTGGGGTGGATCCCGAGCAGCACCACGTCCATGAACGGGAGCTGCTGCGGTGGAAGATCGATGGCGCCGTCCTCGTCCACGAGGTTGCACTCCATGCCCTTGAGGAGGCGTACCCCGGCAACGGGGGCGCGGAGCCGGTCGAAGAAGGCGCCGCAGACGCGTCCCCCGATCGCGGGGCCGTGATCGGTGATGGCGAGTCCGTGCATCCCGAGCGACCGGGCGCGCTCGAGCAACTCCACGTGGCTGTGCAGGCCGCAGCGGCTGAAGTGGGTGTGGGCGTGCAGATCGACCGCGAGCATGGCGGCGACCCCTTAGCAGAGGTGGGGGTCACTGGCACGGCCGCCGGGCGCGCGGGCGTCGCCGCGGAGCCGGCGCGGCTCGCTGGCATCCTCGAGGCGGTCGCCGCCGCGGACGGGCTCCCGCGACCGCGCCGGACGAGCCGCTCTGCGCGGACATCGGGCGCACCGTCACCTTCGCCGTCCCCGGCGGCGACCAGCCGGCGGGGACGCCCGTCGCCGAGGATGGCCGCCTCGGGGCGGAGCGGCTCGACGGCGACCAGACCCACCGGGGGCGCCAGGTGCGCCTCGAGCCGGGCCGCTGCAGCCAGCAGCGCGTCCGGCCCCGCCGCTCTCGCCAGCCGCGCCTACCCGACCGGGCAGGGCGCGCCGTCGGTGCGGAAGGAGAGCGCGGGGAGCCCGGCGTCGTTCTCGAGGCTGCCCTCGCCCGTGTCGCTCCAGGCGTAGCGGACGGTCACGGGGGCCGGCACCGCGGCGCTGGTGACGGCGACGTGATCGTCGACGAGCCTCGCGCTCGCGGCGTGGTAGATGCCGTCGGCGCCCGCGAGCTCGAAGCCGGTCACGGCCCCGGGCTCGCGCGAGCGCAGGCCCCGGGCCGATCGGAACCAGATCCGTGCCACGCTGCCGTCGATCGCGACGCGGTCGAGCTCCGGGCCCGAGCAGACCAGCCCCGCCTCGCCATACACCCGCGCGCGGGCCACGAGCGCGAGCCGGCGCGCCACCTCCTGCTTGTCGCGCGGGTGGATGTCGTCCGGATCGCCGCGGTCACGCGCGGTGGCGAGCTCGGTGCCGGGCTCGATCCGGGCCTGCTGCTGCGCCTCGCGGAGGAACGGCCAGGCGGGTCCCCCGCGGTGGCCGGCGAGCTCGACCAGCAGGAACGGGAGCTGCCCCTGCCCGAACGCGGCGCGCAAATCGCGGATGAGCGCGATCTGCAGCCCGAGGTAGCGCGCGTGGCGCTCCACGTCCGACTCGCCCTGGTACCAGAGGATGCCGCGAAGACCGTACGGGAGCAGCGGCGCGATCATGCCGTGGTGGAGCGCGCCCGGCACGTGGTGCGGCCGGAGCAGCAGCGGCGGGGTCGGGCAGGTCGCCCAGACGCTCGACGGCACCAGCGGGATCGGGTGCTCGGCGAAGAGGCGCCAGTCCCCCGTGAGCGAGACGGCCTCCCCGGGCTCGCCCACCGGGCCGAGCCACAGCGCGCGGCTCGGCCCCGCGAACCCGCCCTGCCCGTAGTGGTCGAAGACGCGCACGGCGATGACGCTGCGTCCGGCGCGCACCAGGCGGCCCGGAATCCGATACTCGCGCGGGATCTGGGAGGCGCTCGGGTGGCCCGAGGGGTGCGCGCCGACGAGCACGCCATCGAAGTAGGTGTGATCGAAGTCGTCGATGGCACCGAGCGAGAGCGTGAGCTCCCGCCCCGCCCAGGCGGCGGGGATCTCCACCGCCCGCCGGAACCAGACGACCCCGTTGAACCGCATGCCGTGGTCCTGCCAGAAGCCGGGGAGGCGCATGGTCGCCCAACCTCCGTCGTCGAGGTCGGGGCGGGCCCACCCGCGCTCGGCGGCGCTGTTCGGGGGATCGGGCGGGAACGCGCCGCGCTCCCAGACCTGGACCGCCGCGGCGTACGCGGCCTCCAGCTCCGGCAGCTCGGCGAGCCCGGCGCGCAGGCGCGCGAGCTCCTGGTCGATGCCGGGATCGAGGGCACGGTGGGCAGCCGGGCTGAGCCAGGCGGCGATCGGCGTCCCGCCCCAGGCCGCGTCGATGATCCCGACCGGCACCCCGAGGTGGCGGCGCAGCTCGCGGGCAAAGAGGGTGCCCACGGCGGTGAGCTCCGCGGCCGTGCTCGGGGTGACCGGGACCCACGCGCCCTCGCTGGTCGCGAGCGGCTCCCAGGCGGCGCGGTCCGCCACGGTGAGCACGCGGATCGCCGGGTCCTGGGCGGCCGCGATCTCGGCGTCAGCGTCGGTCACGGACCCGAGCTTCCACTCCATGTTCGACTGCCCCGAGGCGAGCCAGACCTCGCCCACCAGCATGTCTTCGACGACGACGGCTTCGCTCCCTTCGATCACCAGCCGGTAGGGTCCACCCGCGGGCAGCGGCGGGCAGCGGAGCCGGAACGCGCCGGTCGCGTCGGCGCGGGTACTCACCGGGGGTGGTCCGGGCGACGCCTCGACGCGCAGGGTGACGAGCTGCCCCGGCTCGTCCCAGCCCCACACCGCGTTAGGGCGGTCGCGCTGCAGGACCAGGTGATCGGTGAAGGGGAAACCGAGCCGGAGACGGGACATCACGGAGCGCCGATCCCGGAACGGGACCGCGGTCCCGGCAGGGAACAATGGCGCGGCCGCAGCCGTCAACCGGCGCCGGAGCGAGGCCGCCCCCGGGCCGTTCGGCCGCCGGCCGCGTCGCGAGCCGAGGCTCCGGTGCGACGCCGCGCGCTGGGAGTACACTGCCCGGCGAGGCCTGGTGAACCCGTGAGACGAACGCGCCGCCTGCTGCTCCTGCCGGCCGCCGCGAGCCTGCTGATGGCCTGCCCCGCCCTCCTCGAGGACGACTTCGAGGCCGTCGACGGGTCAGCGGGCGGCGCCTCCCGCGAGCAACCGGCCGCGGGTGCCGGCGCCCAGGCCGGCGCCTCCTCCGCGGGCGAGGTCGGAGACACGCGCGGCGAGGAGCCCTCGCCGGGTGGCGCCGAGTCGGGCGGTCAGCCCCTCGCCGGCGCGACGACGACCGGTGGCGCTGTCGCCTCCGGGGGCGACAGCGGAGCGGGCGGCACGACCGGCGGCGCCGGCGGCTCCCCCGAAGGAGGAGGCACGGGCGGCAACGATCCCGGTGGCGCCGGGGGCACGAGCGGCGCCCAGTCCGGAGGTGCCGAGTCCGGCGGCGTGCAGACCGGCGGCGCGAGCGGCGCCCGGTCCGGGGGCAGCGAACCCGGCGGCGCCGGGTCGGGCGGCGCGAGCGGCGCCCAGACCGGAGGCTCGAACGGCGGCGAGGGCGGCGCCACCGGGGGCAGCTCGGGCGGCAGCGGTGCCAGCGGCGGCGAGGGCGGCGCCATCTGCGCCAGCTCGCCGGTGGACTGCGAGGCGCTCCGGAGCGCCCTGGTGCACCGGTACCGCTTCGAGGGCACGGGCACGACGGTGACGGCCTCCGTCGGTGGCGCCGACGGGCCCGTGATGGGCGGAGCCACGCTCGGCGGCGACGGCGCGCTCACCCTGGTCGGCGGCAGCGTCTTCCAACCCGACTACGTGGACCTCCCGAACGGGATCGTGAGCGCGCTCGCGGACGCCACCTTCGAGACGTGGCTGGTGTGGAACGGCGGGGCTCCCTGGCAGCCGGTCTTCGACTTCGGCGACGCCATGAGCCCGAGCTGCACCTACGGCGGGGCCTCGGCGCTGGAGGGGCAGCCGGGAGCCTGCGGGCGCACCTACCTCTACCTGCTCATGAGCACGGACGCCGACGAGGGGTCCGTCCTCCGCACGGCGTTCATGAAGCAGCCGGGCGAGCACCCCGACGATCGGATCGCGCTCGACGGACCGCGGGCCCCGACCCAGGTGGAGCTCCACCTCGCCGTGGTAGTCGACGACACGCTGAACCGCATCCAGCTCTACGTCGACGGCGCCCCCAGGGGAACGCTGGCGTTCCCCGATCACCTGTCGGATCTCAACGACAAGAACAACTGGCTCGGCCGCTCCCAGTTCGCGGACGACGCGGCGCGGGGGTTCGACGGGACCTACCTCGAGTTTCGCATCTACGACGCCGCCCTCTCGGCGGCGGAGCTCGCGACCTCCTACGCCGAGGGGCCGGATCCCGCGTTCCTCGAGTGAGGCCCGCCCGCGGCGCCCGGGCCGGGGCGCCGCCTCGACGCGGCGCCCCGCCCGTTCTGCGACCCAGCTACTCCGCCGCCCAGCCGGGCTGCTCGAGGCCGTTGAGGTACAGGTGCCCGCCGTCGTAGGAGGCGTAGCCCTGCCCGGTGCCGGCGATGCCGGTGAGCGTCGTCGTGCCGCTGACGGTGACGTAAGCCTCGACGTTGTACGCGTTGTGGAGCACGGCGCCCGCGGCGACGATCAGATTGCCGTCGACCGCGAGCGGACCGGTCGGGACGTGCTCGTGGAGCGTCAACGTGCCGGACGGGGGCTGGATGGCCGCGATGGCGAAGGGCGCGGAGTTGTCGGGCGCGCCGGTGATCGTGTCGACCAGGACGGTGCCGAAGGGAACCGAGAGGGTGCCCGGGGGATGGCTGCGCGCGAAGGCGCCGAAATCGAAGCTACCCCCCGCCGCCGCCGAGCCGAGGTCGAACCGGGCCTCCCCGATGACGAGATCGCCCCCGGCGACCAGGGCGGAGGTGGGCGTGGTGTCGCTGAAGGTCCCCGTCACCACGGTGCCGCCGGTCGTGGTCAAGGTCTGCTCCACGTCGCCGTCGAAGAACGTCTGGGTCGGAGTGTAGGGTCCGCCGAGGGTCAGATCGCCGTCGAGGTGCACGGTGAGGGTCCCCTCGCCGTACGCCGCGTACCCGGGCCCCCAGCGGACGACGCCGTCGTTCACCAGGCTGCCGCTGAGGACCAGGACCGGATCGGGGGAGCTCTGGTTGTAGAGGGCCGCGCCGGTCAGCACGTGCACCGAGCCGGTCACGGTCATCGTTCCCGAGGCCTCGGTCGCCGCGACGCGGACGTCGCCGCCGAGCTCGATCACCTCCTCGTCGGCCGCCAGGCGATCGGCGGTGAGGGTCGCCCCCTCGACGCCGGTGACGCGGGCGACCTCGAGCGTTCCCTCCGCGACGCGGAGATCACCGGCAGCGAGCGTGAGGCCGCGCTGGCCGAGGTCGAGGTACCCGCCGCCGAGGGTGAACGAGGCGCCGCTGCTGGTCAGATCGCTCCCCGCGAGCAGGGCGGTCGCGGGCGTGGTGTCGGTGAAGGCGCCCGCGAGGGTGTTCTCGCCGGTCACGGTCAAGACCTGCTCCGCGTCCCCGTCGAAGAAGGTCTGGGTCGGGGTGTAGGGGCCGCCCACGGTCAGATCCCCGCCGAGGTGCATGGTGAGGGTCCCCTCGCCGTAGGCGGCGTAGCCGGGCCCCCAGCGAACGACGCCATCGTTCACGAGGCCGCCGCTGATGACCAGGACCGGGTCCATGGAGCCCTGATTGTAGAGGACGGCCCCCGGCAGGACGTGCGCGGAACCGGACAGGGTCATGGTCCCCGTCGCCGTGGTCGCCGCGATGCGGACGTCGCCCGCGAGCTCGATCACCTCGTCGTCCGCCGCCAGCGCGTCCGCGGTCAGGGTCGCCCCCGCGACGCCGGTGACGCGGGCGACCTCGAGCACGCCGCCCGCGACGCGCAGATCGCCCGCGGCCAGCGTCAGCTCGTGACCGGCGAGGTCGAGCCGCCCCTGCGCCGCCTCGTCCCCCAGGGTGAACGTGGCGCCGCTGACGGAGAGGGGTCCCACGGCGACCAGCGGCGAGGAGGGTTCGACGTCGACGAAGCTGCCGCCGAGGCTCACCCCGGCGCCGAGCTCGAGGCGCTGCGCGCCAGTGCCGATGAAGCGGGTCGCGAGGACCGCGAGGGTGCCTCCCTGGTAGAGGTCCCCCCCCACCTCGACCTCGAGGGTGGCGTCGTCGTAGGAGGCGTAGTCGGGGCCGCTGCGGACCGACCCCTCGTTGTGGAGATCGCCGTGGACGATCACCGTGCGGTACCCGTACGGCTGCGAGCGCAGGACCGCCCCGGCGTCGAGGGTGAGGTTCCGGCAAGTGGCGATCTCGCCGGTGGCGGAGAGATCGACGTGCACCTCGCCGAGGATCACCGCGTCGTCCGCGGCGGTGGGGACCACGCCGTCGGCCCAGGTCGCCGGATCGTGCCAGAGCCCGCCGGCCACCGTGGAGGTGACGGTCACCCCGCTGCCGGTGGACCCCGCCTCGCCCCCCTCGCCCCCCC
>CAYVRP010000162.1:0-9689 GCA_964454025.1 uncultured Polyangiaceae bacterium
GCACGCGGAGCAGCAGTACACGCGCGAGCTGCTCTTCTCCTCCCTGGTCGACCTCATGGGCGTCGTGGTGGCGCGGATTGAACCGTCCGTTCACGCCGCGTACCAGCGGGTGGCAGACACGCTTCCGGTGTCGCTCACGTCCGTGTACAACAAGCTCAACGGGCTGGAGCCGGCGATCGCGGCGGCATTGGTGCAGCACACGGCGGCACGGCTGGGACCGGTGGTGACCGAAATGGGGGGCGAGGCGTGCGACCCCCTTCCCGGGTACCGGGTGCGCATCATCGACGGCAATCACCTTGCCGCCACCGAGCGGCGCTTGAAGGTGCTGCATCGATGTCAAGCGGGGCCGCTGCCGGGGTACGCCCTGGTGGTTCTGGATCCGGCGCTGATGATCCTGAAATCGCCCTGCTCACGAACCTCCCGAAAGGTGTCGCCGCTGGCGTGCCGGTGGCCGAGCTGTACCGCGCCCGCTGAACCCTGGAAACCATGTTCCAGTCGTTCACCATGCTGCTCGACGGAGAACAGAAGGCTCTCGGCTACCCCCGTGCCGCGTTGTTCGGGTTCGCGGTGGCTTTGGCCGCCCACGACGTCTTGTCGACGTTCCAGGCCGCCCTTCGCGCCAACCACGGCACGGACGAGGTCAACGACGAGGTGCCCGGGTACTACATCGCCAACGAGGTCCGCATCATGCAGGTGGCCATGTCCGGGGCGCTGGAGCAGCCCTGCTGGGTCCCCTACCAGACCATGACCACCGCCAGCCTCGCCCGCCACCGGTTGCGGTGCGCGAAGCCGGTGAACCTCCGTGCGCTCGAGCGACCCCCACGGGGCCCGAAGAAGCCCGTCCCCAAGCGCACGCGCTGCACGGAGAAGACTCCTGCGCCGACGGCTCGACTCCGGGCAGAATCACGACCCCCCTGAAAGGGGTGCCTGCTGACCCCGAAATTGCGACTTGGCCGGTCGAACAAGTCCGCTCCGTTGACGGTGGCACCGTCGCAACGAAAGACGTGAGAGGCATTGGGCAGCGCCGTTCCCTGGCCGATCTCATCGGCCTTCTTCCGTACGAGCCACCCGAATTCCCGGCCAGGCGATAGCGACCGCTGACCCCCTGTTGCAGGTCACACGACCGCTCGTATCGCCCCTCCGGTCCGGGGCCACCGGGGCCGCGGAGCAAACGCCAGTGGCTCCCGGTTCTCCGATCCAGACGAGCACTTGCTCGCATGTCGGGCACCCCGTTGCCGTGGTCCCACGGCCAGGCCGGTTGACGGCCTTGGTTGACGGCCTTGACCTCCAGCAAGGACAGATTCCGTTCTGTAGAGCCGGATCCCGGGCGAGGAGGAGCCGACCGCAGCCTAGCGGTCACGGCAGCTCATGCTGCGCGCGGATCGGACCCGCAGGCACCGTGCGATGAGGGTTCTCGCGCGCCGGCGGGCACCGCACGGCGCCGGCAGTCGCAGCGTCCGACATCGCCGCGGCGGCCACCATCTTGGCCTGCATGGCGTCGTCGACCTCGTCCGGCGGGGCGCCGAAGGTCATCGCGCCCTCGAAGAACCTCCCAGTGAGCGCTACGGCCCACCTGATCACCGCGCGCTTGTCGGGAAGTCTCCCACCTTGTCGTAGGGGCACGACTGCCCCGGAGAGGATCGCGGTCGGGCGCACACGGGACCTCGGCGCTCCCCCCTGGGTGCATTTTTCCTTGTGCGGGGGAGCAGGCGCGCTCCTGCCCACAAGCGCCCGGCCGCGCTAGACTCGAAGCGGATGGACACGGCTCTCGGCTCGCCCACGACGGGAGCCCCACCACGTGCCCAGATAGAAGGCCAAGACATCATGAACTCCCCGCGCTTCCCCACCTTCTTGCGAAGTGCCTGTCTCGTCGCTGCGCTTCTCGTGGCCATGGCCTGCGGCGGAGGTGACGAAGACGTGGACACCGGCGCCAACGTGACCGGCGGGGCTAGTCCGGGTTCCACGGGCGCCACGGCGGGGGTAGCGCCCACGGGCGGTGTCGCCGCGGGCGGGGCGCTCGGCACGGGCGGCGCACCCACCGGAGGACTCGCGACGAGCGGCGGCACCGCCCCCGAAACCGGCGGGGCACCGCTCATCGGCGGCGCCGCGACCACGGGCGGGGGGCCCCCCCCGGGGGGGGGGCGCCGCCGGGGGGGGGCGCCCCCGCCGGTGGGGCGAGCACCGGGGGGACGCCGAGTGGGGGTAGCGCAATGGGAGGGGACGCCGCGGGCGGCGCGCCCGCGGGCGGCGCGCCCGCGGGCGGCACCGCGACCGGCGGTGATGCCCCCGCCGGGGGGACCGCGCTTGGGGGTGACGGCAGCGGCGGGACCGCGACCGGCGGCGCCGAAACCGGTGGCGAAGCGGCGGGCGGAACCGCAACGGGCGGCGCGGCGGGCGCTGCCGCCGGGGGCACCGGCGGCGACCTGCCCACCGTCATCACCTACCCCGACCTCCCCGGCGCGGAGCGAAGCTCGCTCTACAGCGTCACCGTGGACGGGACGCCGCTCTTCGTCGAGAAGCTCACCAAGTACTCCCCGGAGATGCAGGTCCACTACGCCCACTGCTCCCTGTCGGGCCCCGCGACCGTCGAGGTGACCGTCAACGAGAGCTTCAGCTCGTTCAAGCTGAGCCCCACGAGCCGGGGCCTCGCGGCCACCCGAAACGGCTCGACGATCACCTTCCAAACCGGCCCGAACTACCTCATCCTCAAGGTCGACTCGAAGGAGCTGCTCTTCCTCCTCTTCGACCCCCCGGAGGAGAACCCGCCCCAGCTCGGGGACACCAACGTCAAGAACATCGCCGACTACGGCGTGGACAACACGGGCGCCACGCTGGAGACAACGCGGATCCAAGCCGCGATCGACGCGGCCTCCGGCGCGGCGCAGAACGTCCTCTACTTCCCTCCGGGCCGCTACCAGATCGGGGAGCTCTGGCTGAAGAGCGACATGACGCTCTACCTCGCCGGCGGAGCCCTCCTCTACGGCTCCAACCGCACCGGGGACTACAACACCGGGGGCGGTGGGATCAACATCGAGGGCTGCTCGCACGGCGTGATCCGGATGTACCAGATCCGGAACGCGAAGATCCTCGGGCGGGGGGTCATCGACGGCAACGGCAAGTCCATCCGGGCGCAGAACGACACCAAGATCAACCTCCTGAAGATCGAGCAGAGCTCCGACCTCTTGATCGACGGGATCCTGGTCCGCGACTCGAGCTTCTGGAACACGCTCGTCTACCGGAGCGACGCCGTCACCCTCCGGAACTACAAGATGATCAACTGCCGGCCCAACCAGGACTGGAACAACACCGATGGCGTCGACTTCGACGAATCCACGAACGGGGTCCTGTACAACGCGTTCCTCTATACCGGTGACGACAGCATGGCCACCAAGAACGAGGAGCCCTCGGGGACCGTGAACACGAGCAACATCCTCCACGAGCGCGTGGTGGCCTACAGCAACTCGGTCGGCTGCAAGATCGGCACCAAGACCATGGGCCAGAGCATGGAAGACGTAGTGTTCCGCGACATCGACGTGGTGAAGGCCGGACGCGCCCTGACCATGGAGGGGTACGACACCGCGGAGGTGCGCAACACGAGGTTCGAAGACGTCCGCGTCGAAGAGGCGGGCGTCTTCATCAAGCTGGCGCTGGACGAGCCTCCGGACTGGCGAGACGCCGCCAACCAGAGCACCTACGTCGACACCTACTTCACCAATGTGAGCTCGGAGTCGAACCGGACCGTCCAGCTCCACGGCAGATCGGGGACCACCGGCACCATCGACGGCGTCCACTTCACGAACCTCACCATCCAGGGCAACGCCGTCACCAGCCAGACCGACCCCGATGCGAGCTGGAACATCGCGAACGGCGTCACCAACATCACGTTCCAGTAGACGCCGGCGAAGGCCGACGCCGCGCTCGGGCCTCCCGCGTCACTGCTCGTCTTGCCGCCACACCCGATCACCAGGACCATGAGACGCTCGAACGAGGCGGGCTTCGGCAGGACCGCGGTCGAGCTCGTCGGCGTCGATCTGCACCCGCGGGTCGTTCACGCCGCCTCGCGAATCATCGAGCACGAGGGCCTCGCCGGCATCGTGGCCATCCACGAGGGAGACGCGCTGACCTGGCTTGCCGGCTCGAACAGCGAGTACGATGTCGTCCTCGCCGAAGGGGTCTTCGAGTACGCCGACATGGCACGTTCGGTGGAGCTCGCCAGAGGTTTGTTCGCGCACCTCTCACCGCGGTGGGTACCTGATCGCGACCGCGACGCATGGCGTTCCGAAGAAGGCGTCGATCGAGTACCTCGACATGCGAGTGCTACCGCGCACCCGAACAGAACTGGTCGAGATCTTCCCTGGCGCTGACTTCGATGAGCCTCGGCTCATCCTCACCGAGCCGCCGAGGGTGTCCGTGAGGATCGGTCGCAAGACCCCGCCGCTCGCTGCGGTGCGCCCGGAGCGACCATCACCTCGATTGCTGCCAAGAAGAACCGACTCAGAGCACCGACCGAGCGGCGGATCGCGCCCGAAGAGCCCGGCGAAACGCCCCCTGGCCCCCGGCCGCCGGTGGTGCCAGGGGGCGTTACCAGGGCGCCAATGCAGCGGGCCGATCGATCGGTGCTCCAGCACGCTCGCCACGGCTTCGATCCACGGCCTCGGGTGATGCGCTCGGTCTCGCCGTGTGCGGTGCTCGGGGTCGGTGGCAGACAGTGACGAAGAGGCCGCCGCGACAACGGCGGATCACCGCTCGAGCTCGCGTCGTCTCCTCACTGGGGACAGCAGTACCAATCGTCCACTCCGTCGGCGTCGACGAGCACGCAGTCCTCGGCTGGCATGACGTAAGGGTACCGGCAGGCCAGCATGCGGCCGGGAATGCCGTGGTTCGCGCCGCAGAGGGAGTCGGCGATGGCGTAGTGGAGACACGAGTTTAGAGCGGGTCCCGCGCCGCCCTCACCGCCGATCCCACCCGTCTCCGGCTCGTCGCCCCCCGCGCCCCCGCTCGGATCACCGCCACTGCCCGGTGGGCTCCCACCGCTCCCCGGTACGCCGCCCGCGCCGCCGATCCCACCCGTCTCCGGCTCGTCGCCCCCCGCGCCCCCGCTCGGATCACCGCCACTGCCCGGTGGGCTCCCACCGCTCCCGAGTACACCGCCGGAGGCGGTCTGCCCGGGGCTCCCGTCTTCGCTCGCGCTGCCGCAGGCGGCGCAGGAAAAAAGCACGCGATCGTCACTCCGAACCACGACCCCCTGCCGTACATCGGGTACTTCCTCATGTTTTCCCTCCGCCTCGTCGGGCCCGAAGCCGCAGACCGTACTGCGGCGCCTCCACGCTGTGCCATCGCTCGCACATCCCAGCCCGCTGCAACCGGGCGCCGGCCAGAGCCGCGCCCTCGCTGTGCCAAATGCCAGCACATCCTGACCAGGAGCACGTTTCATGCCAGGAACGACCAGCCCCGGCTCTCATCCTCGATGACGGCAACGCGTCGCGCCCGTGGTCGCCACGGGCACCCCCGTGGGAGACGACCGCGGGCCTCCGCGACGGATCGACTCCGATCCCTTCCGCCTGGCTTGAGCCAAGGTGATGGCCGACACCCGTCCGAGTCCGGGAAACGAGGAGCCACCGATGACGTCCTCCACTCAAGCCTGGATCGAAGCCTGGACGCTCCGTATGCGCAGCGCGTCGCCGATTGCGGACACCGACCTCAAGCTCCCAACCACTGCGGGGAGCAGCAGGCTGGAGAAAAAACCCAGGAGCGGGTAGGGACCTCGGCCGCGATGCGCACGCCCGGGCCGCTGTCGCGAACGTGAGGAGCAGTCCTCACCTCATGTTCCTCATCGCCGCGCGTGAGGACGCCCTTCACGTCGATGGCAAGGACCGGAATCCCGCTCCGGATCGCCTCCCCCGCGAGCGCGGTGACCCGGCCAGTCTGGCCGCTCCCGTGAAGAGGAAGGGGACGACGGCGGTTCCGCAAATCGCCGTGAGGAAGGTGAACCCCTCGAAAACCGCCGCGACGGAGGGGTTCGAACTCCTGCGGGCCCAGTAGGTTTGGTCCGAAGTCTGGTCTTGGTCCCGACCAAAACAGGGGTGCCGGCCAAAGGCCCAGGCACGTTTTCGGCGGAGGAGCAGGGATTCGAACCCTGGGTACCGTTCCCGGTACGGCGGTTTTCAAAACCGCTGCCTTCGACCACTCGGCCACTCCTCCGAGGGGGGAGCGGCAGCCTAGCGCACGGCCAGCGGGCGGCGAAGCGGGCAGCCACGCTGCCACCGCCCAGCACCCGCTCACCCGTTCAGTCCTGCCGCCGCTCGCCTTGCGTGCCCTCCGGCCGGGGGCTATGGTCCGCCCCCGCCCAGGAATCGACCGCATGGCACGAGTCACCGTCGAAGATTGCCTCGAGCAGGAAGAGAACCGCTTCGCCCTCGTCGTCCTCGCAGCCGCACGCTGCCGCGCGCTGATGAAGGGCGGAGGCCCGCTGGTGCACTCGAAGAACAAGCCCGCGGTCACCGCCCTGCGCGAGATCGCCGCCGGGAAGGTCCATTTCCACCGCGACAGCTCGGAGGTGGTGGCCGAGTACCTGGCCCAGCTCGCAGCCGCTACCGCCGGCGAGTGAGCTCGCGTCGAGCGGGCAGCCGGCGCCACGCCGGGACGGCCCAGGCCCCGCGATCCGTGCCCGCCGGCGCCGGACAGCCGACGTCGGGCGCGATCCGTCTCGCGGCGGTTGGGCGCGCCGGTGACATCGGGGCCTCGGCCCACTACGCGGAGCCCGCCTACTACACGGCCGCGTACCGGGGCCGCCGCCACGACGTCCGGCGCTACGTCGAGCTCGCGGCCGCCTCGGGCGGGCCCGTTCTCGAGTGCGGGATTGGCAACGGGCGGGTGGCGCTGGCCATCGCGCGGGCCGGGATCCCCGTAGTCGGCTTCGATCGCTCGCAGCCGATGCTGGAGGATCTCGCGTACCGCCTCGCCCGCGCCCCGCGTGCGGTCCGGGAGCGGGTCCGCGCGGAGCGGGCGGACCTGCGCCGCTTTCGACTCGGCGTCCGCTTCCCCCTGGTGATCGCCCCCTTCAACACGGTGCTCCACCTCTACGATCACGCGGACTTCGCGGCCTTCCTGGCCCGTGTGCGTGAACACCTCGCACCCGGCGGCGAGCTCGCGTTCGACTGGTCCCTGCCGGTCCCGGCGGACCTCGCCCGCGACCCAACGCGGCGCTACTCGAGCCGCCCGGTCCGCCACCCGCGGAGCGCGGCGCCGGTCCCGTACGCTGAGCGGTTCGAGTATGACCCCCTCCGGCAGCTCTTGCTCGTGCACATGGAGTTCGCGCCAGTGGACGGCCCCCCCTTCACGGTGCCGCTCACCCACCGCCAGTACTTCCCGGCCGAGCTCCGTGGCCTGATCGAGGATCTCGGCTGGGAAATAACGAGCCTCACCGCCGATTTTTCCCGCGAGCCGGCTCACGACGCGGCGGATTCCCTCTTGCTCCAGGCTCGCCCGCGGCCGCGGGCCCGGGTTGCTCGCCTTCGAACCCGTCCTTAACTTCGACCCGCCATGCCTCAGGATTTCTACGCAGAGCTCGGCGTCTCGCGCGGCGCGTCGGCGGACGAGATCAAGAAGGCGTATCGCAGGCTCGCTTCCCAGCTCCACCCCGACAAGAACCCCGGCAACAAGGGGGCCGAGGCGCGCTTCAAGCGCGTGAACCGCGCCCACCAGGTGCTTTCGGATCCGAAGACTCGCGCCCTGTACGATGAGTTCGGAGAGGACGGGCTCCGCGAGGGTTTCGACCCCGACCTCATGCGCGCCTACGGCCGGAGCCGCGGGGCGGGCGGGACCGGGGGAGGGGGGCGGTCCCGCGTCCGGTTCGAAACCGGGTCACCTGGCGATCTCTTCGGCGGGATCGGCGATCTGTTCGGGGACCTGTTCCAGCAACGCCGGGCGCCGCTCCGGGGCGGTGACGTCACGAGCGAGGTCACCGTCGACTTCACCGCGGCCATCCAGGGCACCAGCCTCCGCCTCCAGGTCCAGCAGGGCGGCTCCGAGGTCACCGTGCGCATCCCCCCCGGCGCTGACGACGGCGACAAGGTCCGGGTGCGCGGTCATGGCGCGCCCGGCCAGCTCGGCGGCGAGCCGGGCGACCTGATCATCGTGATCCGCGTCCGGCCGCACCCCTACTTCGGGCGCCGTGGCCTCGACCTCACCCTCGACCTGCCCATCACCCCCGGCGAGGCCTACCACGGTGCCAAGATCGCGGTCCCGACGCCCGACGGACCGGTGACCCTCACCGTGCCGCGACACGCCCAGAGCGGCCAGTCGGTGCGCCTGCGCGGCAAGGGCGTCAGGCGCAAGAAGGAACAGGGGGACCTCTACGTCCGCTTCCTGGTCCGCCTGCCGGAGCAGGACACCCCCGAGATCGCCCGCGCGATCGACTTGCTCGAGCAGGCCGCGCCGCGCAACCTGCGCCAGGACATCCGCTTCTGACCCTGTCAACCGGCAGGGCGGCGCGGCTCGAGCTCGGCGCTCGCCCGAGCTCGAGGCGGCGGGCAGGAGGCGGCCGTACCGTCGTCGACGACGCGACCATCATCCCCGTACCGCGCGAGCTCCGCGGAGACGCGCCGTAGCGCGGCCTGCTTCTCGTGGAAGGGGCGGAAGGCAGACTTGAAGCCCGCCACGATCATGCTGCGGATTTCGCGGAACGGGACCCCCATCACCGTGTGCACGAGCCACAGCTCCCGGGACACCGTGGTGTCGGTGATGAGTCGGTTGTCCGTGTTCACCGTCACCCGAAGCCCCAGGTCGAAGTAGAGCTTGAGCGGGTGCGCGGCCAGGTCCTTGACCGCGCCCGTCTGCACGTTGCTCGACGGACAGCACTCGAGCGGGATCCGGTGGTCGTTGAGGTAGTGGAGCAGGTCGCCGTTCTCGCGCAAGCGGACGCCGTGCCCGATGCGGTGCGCCCCGCAGACGTGAATGGCCTGGGCGATGGAGTCGGGCCCGTAGGCCTCACCGGCGTGGATGGTGGTGTTGATGTTGTTGTCGCGGACGAGCTGGAAGGCTTCCCGGTGGTGCTTGGCGGGGAAGTCTGCCTCGGCGCCGGCCAGATCGAAGCCCACCACGCCCCGCCCCTTGTAGGCCACCGCGAGCTCCGCCATCCGGTACGACGACTCCGGCGAGATGTTGCGGATCCCACAGATGATCACGTTCCCGGTGATGCCGTGGGTCTGCTCCGCCCGCGCCAGGCCCTCCAGCACTGCCTCCACGACGGCGGTGAGCTTGAGCCCCCGCTGGGTGTGCAGCATCGGCGAGTACCGCACCTCCATGTAGCGGACGTTCTCGCGGTGCGCGTCCTCGGCGAGCTCGAAGGCGATGCGCTCCAGCGCCTCCTCGGTCTGCATGACCGCCAGCGTGATGTCGAAGCCCCGCAGGTACTCGACCAGGGAGCCGCACTCGCGCCCGCAACCGATGGCGGCCCGCAGCCCCGCCTCGTCGCGCGCGGGCAGCTCGACCCCTTGCTGATCGGCGAGCTCCAGGATGGTGCCAAGGCGCAGCGAGCCGTCGAGGTGGACGTGCAGGTCGGTCTTGGGCAGCGCGCGGAACACCTCCAGTGGAACCAGGGGGCCGCTCGCCGAGCGGTTCGCGTCCATCGGCGCCAAAGATATCACCCCTTGCTCAGGGAACCCACTCCGGTGCCGCCGCGCGCGCGG
>CAYVRP010000163.1:0-9445 GCA_964454025.1 uncultured Polyangiaceae bacterium
GGCGGGCCCGTGGGGGCGCGTGGGCTGGCGGGGGGGGGGGGGGGGGCGCGGGCCGCCGCCGGGGGGGCCGGCGCCGCCGCCGCGGCGGGGGGGGGCGCGGGCTCGGTCGCGCGCCGCCGTGCGGGCGGACGGGGCGGCGCGCGCGGGGGTTTCCCTGGTCGTCGGCCTGTTCCTGGGCGGGGCGCTGGTCCACCTGCCCGGCTGCGACGCGCGGACCGCCCCGTTCGTGCGCCACGCGCCCGCCGTCGACCAGGCGCTGGAAGCGCTCGACGCCGGGGACGCGGGGGCCGCGGTGGACCAGCTGGCGCGGTACCTCGCCCCCGGGCGCTGCGAGGCGGGCGAGATCGGCGCGCCGGAGACGCTGTCCCAGCGCCCGAACGCGACCTTCGATCTTGGCCTGGGGCTGTTCCGGCTCGGCGAGCAGTACGGGCGGCGCTTCGGCGAGGAGGAGGTCGACGCGGGGGCTCCCGACGAGGCGGCGATCGGTCAGCGCGGCGAGCAGGTGCGCTGCGCGCTCAAGATCGTCCGCGCCATCAGCCACGACGATGGCGTCCCGGTCGAGCTCCGCGCGCGGGCCCACTACCTCGCCGGCAACCTCGAGTTCTTGCGGCGGAGCTACCGGGACGCCGTGACCGAGTATGACCAGGCGCTGCGCCTGATCCCCGGCCGGCCCGACGCGGGCGACTCCATCGGCGAGGACGCGGCCTGGAATCGCTCCATCGCGCTCAGGCGGATCGAGGATCAGCCGGACGCGGGACCGCCGGACGCGGGACCCGACGCGGAGCCGCCGCCGGACGCGGGACCCGACGCGGCGGCGCCGGACGCGGGACCCGACGCGGGGTCGCCGCCGGACGCGGGACCCGACGCGGGGCCGCCCGACGCGGGCCCCGACGCCGGCGGCGACGCGGCCTCGCCCGACGGCGGCGGCGCGGTCGACGCGGGCGCCGCCCCGTCGTCGGCGCCGGATGCGGGCGATGCGCCGCCGCCCTCGCCCGAGCCGGAGTCCGCGCAGGATCCCACCCAGGACGAGCGCGTGCTGGACCAGCTCGAGGAGGCCCCGACGCTCCAGCAACAGGACGCCCAGCGCCGGGCCCGGCGGGGCCGCCCGGCGGGCCGCGGAATGGCTGACAAATGAGCCGGGCCTGGTGCTGGACGCTCGTGGTCGTGGGCCTCCTCTGGGGCCTGCCGCTCCGGGCCCAGCCGCGCGTGCGGCAATCGCTCGCCGCCGACACGCGGGTGGCCGAGGTGGGAGAGCCCTTCCGGATCACCTTCACGGTGCTGGCGGAGGCCGGCGCCGCCGAGCCCTCCGCGCCGAGTCTGCCGGCCCCGAACGGGGTGACGCTGCGCGGGCCGACGGTGTCCTCGCAGCGTCAGGTGTCCATCGTGAACAACCAGATCGCGCAGTCCGTCGGGATCGCCGCGACCTGGGTCGCGATCGCCACCAAGGCGGGGACGATCACGTTCGGGCCGGCCACCGCCCGGGTCGGCGCCTACACCGTCCGCTCCGCTCCGCTCACGGTGGAGGTGGTTCCGGCGGGACAAGGGACGGGCTCGAGCCGGCGTGGGCGGGCGCGGGATCCGTTCGGGTTCTTCGATCCCTTCTCCGCCCCGTTCCCGGCGCTGCCCGGCTTCGGCGCCCCCTTCGACGACGCGCCCGCGGAGCCGGAGGAGTCGCCCTGGTACCCCGACGAGCTCCGTACCGACAGGGCGCTCGACGCGGACGTCTTCCTGCGCGCGCTCGCGCGCCCGCGGCGCGTGGTCATCGGGGAGCAGGTGACCTACTCGGTGCTGCTGTACGCGCGGCGGCGGTGGGAGCTCGAGCGCGTGCTGAAGCTGGCGCAGTACCCGGACTTCATCGCCCACCCCATCGTCGAGCTCAGCGGCGATCGCGCCGAGTACCGCGTCCGGATCGGCGAGGAGCTCTGGACTGCGCTGAAGATACGCGAGGACGCGCTGTTTCCCGTGCGTGCCGGACGCCTCACGATCTCGCCGATGGCGCTGTCCTTCCGGGTCTTCGGCTCGCGGCGCCCCCTCGAGAGGTCGACGTCCGCGCTGGAGGTGATCGTCGAGGAGCCCCCGGTCGCCGGACGGCCGCCGGGCTACGTCGTGGGCGACGTCGGCCGCTTCACGCTCGAAGCCACCGTCGAGCCTCGCGAGGTCGCGGCGGGGGAGGCGGTGAGCGTCGTCGTCACCGTCCGCGGCAGCGGCAACTTCCCGCTGCGGATCCGCGTGCCGCAGCAGGCGGGCGTAGAGTGGCTGCCCCCGACCACCAGCGACGGCATCACCATGACCGATGGCCGTCCGAGCGGCTGGCGGCGCCTCTCGCACGTGGTCCGGCTCGAGCGGCCCGGATCGGTCGATCTCGGCGAGCTCACGCTGCCCCACTGGGATCCCGCCCTCGGCGCCTACGCCGTGGCGCGGGCTCGGCTCGGCGTGGTGCGCGTGACCGGTCCCGCGCCGGCCGGGTCGGCGGCGGCGGAGGGGGACGCCCTGGCCGGCCTGGTCGGGGTACGCCGCGCGCTCGGGCCGCCCCCGCGCCCGCGCCTGGACTGGGGCGATCGACCGGCCTTCTGGGGGCTCCTCGTCGGGGGACCGCTCGGCGTGTGGCTACTCGGCGCGGGGGCGCGCGGCGCTCGCCAGCTCGCGGCCCGGTGGGTCCGACGGGAGCCCTCGGCGCGGGCGGTGGCGCGGCGCGAGCTCGCCGCTGCGCGGCGGGCGGCCCAGGAGGGGAGGCTCGACGCGATCGCTGGCGGCTGTGAGCGCGCGGTCCACCATGGCCTGCTGGCCGCGACGGGAGTGTCCATCCGCGGTGCCCTGCGCGCCGAGCTGCCCGCGCGCCTCCGGGCAGCCGGGCTCGACGACGGTTGCGTGGCGCGTGCGGGGGCGCTTCTCGACGAGCTCGACGCCGTGCGCTTCCAGGGCGCCACTACCCTCGACGCGTCCGGGCTCCTCGGTCGGACGGAGGCGCTCCTGCGCGAGCTCGAGCGGGCCGCGCCCACCCGGAGGGGCGCGCCGTGACGGCGAGGTGGCGCCGTGGTGCGGTCGCGGCGGGCCTGCTCGTCCTGCTGCTCGCGGCCGCCGCGCGCGCCGCGCCGCCGGACCCGGCGCGGCTCTTCGCCGACGGCGTCGCGGCCCTGGAGCGCGGGGCGTTCGACGACGCCGTCGATCGCTTCGAGGCGCTGGCGGACGGGGGGTTCGTCCACCCTGACGCGAGCTTCGACCGCGCCGCGGCCTACCTCGGTCGTGCGCGCTCGCCCCAGGCGCGCCCGGGCGATCTGGGGCAGGTGGTGGCCGCGCTCACCGAGGCGGTGAGCCTGCGGCCGGAGGACGCGGAGGCGGCGCGCGCCCTCGAGCTCGTGCGCGCCGAGATCGCGAACCGCCGCCTGCGCGCCGGCCTCGAGCCAGGTGTGGTGAGCGTCCCGATCGGCCGGGCCGTGGTGGGCCTGCTCGACGAGGCGACCTGGCTCGTCACCGCTGCGCTGGGGTCGCTCCTCGCGGCGCTCGGGCTCGGCGCCCGCGCCGGGACCGCTCGCCCGTCGGTCCGCCTCGCCGGTGGGGTGGCGGCGAGCCTGGGGGCCGGGCTGCTGCTCGTCGCAGGGGCCTTCGCCGCCGCGGCCGGGCACTACCGTCGCGGCTCGACCCCCGCCGTCGTCGTGGTCCCCCAGGCGCGGCTGCTCACCGCGGACGGCGCTCCCCTCGATCCGAAGACCGCGCTCGAGCGCCGCCTCGCCGCGCCGGAGGGGGCGCTGCTCTTCGTGACCGAGCGCCGAGGCCGCCTCCTCTTCGTGCAATGGGGCACGACGCGCGGGCACGTGGCGTCGAGCGACGTGCGGCTCCTGGCGGAGCGTTGAGCGGCAGCGAGCCGCGAGCGCGATCCCGTCGCCGCCGGCTCCGGTCGGGCGAGGGCGACCGGCTCCCGGCCAGGCTCCGTGCGCTCCGACGGTTCGTTTCCGACGACGGGCGACCGCTCGCGCGGCAGGCGTGACCGGCGGCCCGAAACCGGCCCGCCCCGGGCTCATTTCACCGCTGAATTGCCCCCGCACGGCCGCGAGGTCCGCTCGCCGGGGTTCGCGCCGGACCGGCGAAGGCGACGGCGCGCGTCGAGTCAGGATCGCCGCCCCCGCCGTGCGGTCCGAAAGGCGTGCACGAGGCGTTGACGTGGACACTTCTTAGGGAGTAATTGCACGCGAGCCTAGAGCGGCTCGCAGACAGTCACGCTCCCAGGACGTCCCTGGCCCACCGGTGCCCGGGGCATCCGAGGCCCCCAAGAGCCCATCCAAAGAGAGCCGGCCGCGACTCCCTCAGTCGGCGTGGACACCGCTTCGGTGCCCCCGGTGATGTGCGGTGCAAGGTCGGTTCGCGGTTTCGCGCCGCGTTTCGCGCGGCGGCATCCTGCCGTCGGGGCGGGCGTGTGGCCTTTGCGCGTGGGTGACGGGGTCGCGAGCGACGAACCCTCACGGCCACCGGTCACGAAGCCCTCGCCCCCCGGCAGTCACGCCGACGATTCACGATGGACCTGTGCGTTCACCCCCCATGTCGCCGCCTCGAGCCGCGGGCGTCCTCGCGACCAGATCCCGGCGTGCCCGCGCTCGGGACGCGGGTGGACGTCGCGAGCGGCTCGCACGGGAGCGCGACGTGCTCCACCGTTCCTCCGCGTCTGATCGGGGGGCCCGCGTCGGAGGAGCCCCGGCCCGGCGCGACCGTCGTCGGGGTCCCCTCGACGAACGGGGCGTCACGCCCCTGCCCGCGGTGCCATCCTCGTACGCGCGCAGGGGAGCGCATGAGCTCACCGCGTCTGGCCGCAGGTCCCCTCCCGGCTCCGCTCCGCCTCGGCGAGCGCGGATCCCGTCATTCCGGCTCTCCCGCCCCCGGGGAGCGCCCATCGCTCGAACCATTCTGGGTGAATCCATGACTCGAAGCCTCGAAACACGCCGCCCGCAGCCGCGTCGGCGCACCATCCCGCTCCTCCTGCTGTCGTTCTTCGTCGCCGGGCTGCTGCTCGTCACCGGCCGGGACCTCGCGTTCGCCAGCGGCGGCGGCGAGCACCCCTCGGTGCGCCTCTTCTCCGTCTTCACGGACGACACCTACAACGCGCTCGAGCGAGGCGCCTTGCTGGTCGTCCTCGGCATCGCGATCTCGGGCCTCCTCTACGCCTGGATGCTCGTGTCCCAGGTCATGAAGGCGGACCGCGGGACGCCGAAGATGCAGGAGGTCGCTGCCGCCGTGCGGGAAGGGGCCAACGCCTACCTCTCGGCCCAGTTCCGCAAGGTCGGCCCGCTGATCGTCATCATCGCGGTGATCCTGTTCGCGACCTACGGCGGCCAGGATCTGTACCTCCGCTTCGGGCGCGCGGTGGCGTTCCTGATGGGCGCGATCTTCAGCACCCTGGTCGGGTGGGTGGGGATGCGCCTCGCCACCGAGGGCAACCTCCGCGTCGCGGCCGCTGCCAAGCGCAGCTACGGCGAGGCCATGCAGCTCGGCTATCGCACGGGCACCATCACCGGGATGCTCACCGACGGCCTGGGGCTGCTCGGCGGGACCCTGATCTTCCTCGCCTTCGGGGAGCAGGCCTACGAGGCGCTGCTCGGCTTCGGCTTCGGCGGGACGCTGCTCGCGCTCTTCATGCGCGTCGGGGGCGGGATCTACACCAAGGCCGCGGACGTGGGCGCCGACCTCGTCGGCAAGATCGAGAAGGACATCCCCGAGGACGATCCGCGCAACGCCGCCACCATCGCCGACAACGTCGGCGACAACGTCGGTGACTGCGCCGGGATGGCCGCCGACATCTTCGAGAGCTACGAGGTCACCATCGTCGCGGCCATGATCCTGGGGATGGCGAGCTTCGGGCACAAGGGCGTCATCTTCCCCCTGCTCGTGCGCGGCATCGGCGTCTTCGGCTCCATCATCAGCACCTACACCGTGAAGGCGGGGCCCAACGACACCTCGGACACGGCGCTCAAGAGCGTGCACACGGGCTTCTGGATCGGATCGGCGATCAGCGTCATCGGCTTCTTCGTCCTCGGGTTCTCGTACCTGCGTTTCGACGCCGAGTACGTCGGCCGGTACCCGATGTCCGCGGCGGGGTTCCCGGGCAACGATCCGTTCGCGCTCCCGGCGTGGGCGAGCTTCGGCGTGGCGGGCCTCGACATGCGGCCGGCGCTGACCTGCCTCATCGGGGTCATCCTCGCGGTGGTGCTGAACAAGGTGACCAGCTACTACACGCACACCAGCCACCAGCCGGTGAAGAGCCTGGCCAAGTCGTGCACCACCGGGCACGCGACCAACATCATCCAGGGCTTCGCGGTCGGCTACGAGTCCACGGTCGTCAGCATCGTGGTCATCGCCTGTGCGGTGTTCCTCAGCGTGATGTGCTACGCGGGCACCCCGCCCATGTTCATCGCCTACGGGGTGGCGATGACCGGCATCGGGATGCTCACGCTCACGGGCAACACCATCTCCATGGATGTCTTCGGGCCGGTCGCCGACAACGCCAACGGCATCGGGGAGATGGGCTACGAGGCGGAGGCGATGGAGCGGGAGAAGGCCGGGAGCTACCAGCGCGCCCGGCAGATCCTGGCGGACCTCGACGCCGTGGGCAACACCACCAAGGCGGAAACCAAGGGGATCGCCATCGGCTCCGCGGTCATCGCGGCGGTTTCACTGTTCTCGAGCTTCATCGCGGTCATCGCCGTCGGCAGCGAGGACAAGATCAACGAGATGTCGGTGGAGCAGTATTTCGAGCAGGCCGGGCACATCACCGTGGCGGACCCAACCGTCTTCATCGGGTTCTTGATCGGAGGCGCCGTGCCCTTCCTCTTCAGCTCCATGCTGATCCGCGCCGTCGGGCGCGCGGCGTTCTACATCGTCAAGGAGTGTCGCATCCAGTTCCGCGACAAGGACATCTGGGAGGGCAAGAAGAAGCCGGACTACGACCGGGTGGTGCGGATCTGCACGGAGACGGCGCAGAAGGAGCTCATCGGGCCCGGGGCGCTCGCCATCCTGGTCCCCATCATCGTGGGGTTCGTCCTGGGACCCTACGCGCTCGGCGGCTTCCTGGCCGGCATGATCCTGGTGGGGCAGCTCCTCGCGGTGTTCATGGCGAACGCGGGCGGCGCCTGGGACAACGCGAAGAAGATGATCGAGGATGGCGTGTACGGCGGCAAGGGCTCCGAGGCGCACAAGGCCGCCGTGACCGGTGACACCGTGGGCGATCCGCTGAAGGACACCGCCGGGCCGGCGATCAACCCGCTCATCAAGGTGATGAACATGGTGAGCCTGCTCGCCCTCGGGCTCGTGCTCAACTTCAACCTGGTCACCCCGGACGTGTCGGCCACGAACCGCGTGATCGGGCTCTTGGTGACCCTCCTCGGCGGCGCGGTCGTGGCCTGGGCCGTGTGGCAGAGCAAGCGCGAGAGCGGCGACTACGAGTCGCTGGACGCGGCGGGGTCCGAGCAGGGGTAGCGGGGCCGCCGCGGCGCACCTCGGGGGGCCGCGGCCAGCCCTGGTGCGGGCCGGGGGCGGCTCCCCCCGGCCCGGGCGGTGGCGCGTCGGGTGGCCGTGGCGCGGGTGCCCCGGGGCGCCTCAGCGGCAGTCCTTGCGCATCTGATCGAACGCCGCGTTGGCCGCCTGGAGCTGCCGCGCGAACCCCTCGGTCAGGGGCTGGCCCTTCGTGTCGAGCGTGCTCGCGTGCTCGTTCAGCTCTCGGTGCGCCTTCTCGGCGGCTTGCCAGGTGATCTGTCTGGTTTCGAAGGAGCTGCGCAACAGCTCCGCGTCCTGTTCGATCGGGGTCCACTGCGCGAGGCGGTTGGCCTTGTCGCTCTCCGAGAGCTCCTCGAAGCTGGCCGGGACCTTCCGCTTCGCCGCGGTGTTCCGGAGCTCGGCCCAGGTCTGCTCCATCTTCATCCGGGAGCGCTCGCAGGCCTCCCGGTCCTTGCACGCGGTCGCGCCCGCGAGCACGAGCGCTGCCGTTCCCACGAAGTAGTCGATTCGTCGCATGGGCACCCCCTGGTGGTCGGGCCGCCGCCGGACCGGCCGGACGCGGACGCGGAAACGCGCTGCGAGTCGGTCGGGCGCCCCCGAGCGGCCCGCGGAGGGTTCCGGTTGGCTTCCGGCGACCCGTCGACGACCGTAGGGTACGCCGCTCAGAAGCCCTCGTCGAGCGGAGAGTCCTCGGCAATCGAGTCGGGGATGGCGCCGCCGCCGTCCTCGCTCGGCGCGTCCTCCGAATCGTCCTCGGGCACCGGGCAGTCCTCGCCCGTGTAGCCCTTCTCGCCCTCCGGGATACGGCAGGGGTGCACCTCCACCCGGCGGACGCGCGGGTTGTAGGTCACCTTCCGCGTCTCCTCCCGCCTGGTGCCGTCGGGGAAGGCGATCACGCGGGAAACGGTGACCGTCCAGCCGATCGAGCCGGGCTCGAGCACCTTCTCCTCGTCCGGAGGGCGCGCCGCGTTGGCGACGTACTCGACGCGCGGCTTCTGGATGTCCCGGCGCGGCGACACCTTGGCCTGGACCTTGCGCCCGCCATTGTCCCCGAAGACCTGCACCTTCACGAAGGTCTTGCCGTACCTGCAGACGAGCAGCATCCCCGCGGCGGTGTCGTTCCTGAACACGAGATCCGGCTTGGGGTAGCTCAGGGTCGCCTCGTGCCCCATCGGGTAGCGCGCGAAGTAGTAGCTGTGCGGCGTGCGCTCGATGATGTCGTAGCCGCCGTGGAACACGGCGTTGAACAGCGTGGTTGCGAACTGGCTGATCCCGCCGCCGACGCTGTCCACCATCTCGCCCTCCTCGATGGTGGGCGCGGGGACGAACCCGTTCTTGGTCGTCCGCGGACCCACCGCGGCGTTCACGCTGAAGGTCTGGCCCGGCTCGATGACGGTGCCGTCGAGCAGGTCCGCGATCCGGTGGATGTTCTCGACGCGAGGCCGGCAGCAGGGGTGGTAGGTGGTAAACTCCGAGACGAGCCCCTTGATCCCGAGCGCCCGCAGGTCCGCCTCCCTCTTCGCGGGCTCCGCGGCGCGGTCCAGGGGCAGCGTCCCGATCCGGCCGGGGGCCCGCGCCGCCAGCACCAGCGCGTCCGCCAAGAGCGCGGGATCGAGCCGGACTCCCGGAGCTTCGGGCACGATGTGCACTCGGTTCCGGTGGTCGACCTCGAAGCGTGCGTCCCGGGGCGCACGCTCCAGTCGCGCGATGGTCGAGTGGAGGCGGTCCGCGATCACCTCGGGGCGGAAGAAGGCCACGAGCTGCGGGCGAGGGGAAAGCTCCGTCCTTCCCGCCAGAGCCGCGCCGAGGTCGGCGGCGCTGACCTCGAGCTGCTCGTCGGACGACGGGTCGACCAGCACGACCGGGCCGGCGATGAGGACGCGGCTCGCGCTCGCTGCCGCCGCCACCACCGCCGGGTCGAGCGGCGGCGGCTCTTCCCGGAGGACCACCTCGGTCGAGCCAGCCG
>CAYVRP010000164.1:0-7588 GCA_964454025.1 uncultured Polyangiaceae bacterium
TGCCTTCTTCCCTCGAAACGCAGATTCGCCGAAAATTTGGGGGGATCCCTCAGCGCTCGATGGGCTGCGTGCCGGAGCTGACCGTCGCCGAACCGCCGGGCCGCGACGACTGGACGACGCCGTGCCAGAGCCCCGGGGCGGCACCTGACTCAGCGCCCTCGGCGGCTCAGTTGCAAGGCATCACCCGCGCGATCTTGATGGACGTGGCGCTGCTGCCCGCCGCCGGGTAGGCGACGTCCCCGTCGACGAAGGCCTCGCAGGTCTGGTACTGGTGGTCGAAGACGCCGATGGTGAACTGCGAGCCCACAGGGGAGCCGTCCCCCGAATCCCCGACCTGCGCCGCCATCGACGCGCCCGAGGCCCAGGCGAGGAGCCTGTGCTTGGCGCGGTACGAGACGAGGTGGGGGTGCTGCGAGCTGCCCGCCCGGGGATGGTCTGGTCGAAGGGGCCGGTGGGACCGAAATGCTCGAGTCGGATGGTCCCGCCCTGACTCCACGCGTCCCAGTAGCCGCCGCTGCGCGAGGGCACCTGATCTCCGTTGAAGACGGTGCCGTCGCAGGCGCCGGCGGCGATGGTCGTGTAGTTCGACTTCACGATCCGGCGCTCGTTGTCCGTCGCTGCCGCCATGACGAAGTGGCTCGAGCGCGGGTCCCACACGATGCGCGAGGTCCACGCGTGGCACAGCCCCCAGTCGAAGGCGCCCGGGTGCGAGGACAGCAGAGTCCCGCTCGGCCCCACCGCCTGCATGCGGTCGCCCTCGTGGTCGTCCACGCAGCTCGAGCCGTCGTAGATGGCGGCGCCGAAGTAGTCGGCGTAGTTGGAGCCGTCGGAGGCGAGGCGCCCGTGGTGCTGGTACCACCAGACGAAGATCGCCCCGTCGTCGTACCCCGCACGGGAGTCGCTCAGGTTGGTGACTTGGGTTTCCCACGCGACGTCGCCCGCGCCGTCGAACCGCACCATCCAGATGCCGCGACAGGGGCTGGAGGTCCCGCCGCAGAGACGGCCGCTGCCACAGTTGGCCGTCCCGCCGTTGCTCGCGTCGCGCGTGAGCAGCACCACCCCGCCGCCTTCGTCGGCGTAGACGTCCTGAAGCTCAACCCCGGGAAGGCCGAAGGGCGTGCCGACCAGGTGGTCGTCACAGTCCAGCTCTGCGACGTGCACCCGCGCGTCGGTGCCGAGCCAGGCGGGTCGCGAGCCGCCAGACGGCATCGCCGCGATGGCCCTCGGCAACGGCTCCGTGTCGCCCTCGCCGCCACACCAGGCAACCGAGGAGCCCACGTCGACCTCGGTGACGACGACCTCCGGCGCGATGCAGCTCCCCACGGTTCGGGAGCAGACGCCGCCAGCGGCGACCCCGATCGGGACGTTGCCGCTGGTTGCCTCTCCGCCGGTCGCCTCTCCGCCGGTCGCCTCTCCGCCGGTCGCCTCTCCGCCGGTCTGCGCCCCGCCGGTCTGCGCCCCGCCGAGCTGGGCACCCCCCTCTCCCGCGACACCGCCGGTCACGACGCCACCCGTCAGCGCCCCGCCGGAGAGCGCCGCACCGCCCATCGCTGCGCGCCCGATCATCGTCGTTCCGCCCGTCGTCGCACCGCCTGTCACGATCCCGCCGGTCCCAGCCGTGCCGCCCGTCGTCGCACCGCCCGTCGCGATCCCGCCCGTCCCTGGCGCGCCGCCATTCGCCACACTGCCGCCAGCGGCACCGGCGGTGGCAAAGCCGCCCGCGCCCACGACACCGCCGGTCGCCGCGCCGCCGGCCGCGGCGCCTCCGGTCCCCGGCATGGCGCCGCTGGCAGCGCCGCTGGAGTCGCCAGCGCCCCCGACGCAGATCCCAGCGACGCAGGACTGCCCGGTCGGGCAGGCGACGCCACAGGCTCCGCAGTGGCTCTTGTCGGTGGCGGTGACGACGCAGCGGCCGTCGCAGGACTGCTGCCCCGGGGGGCAGCTCGCCGCGTCCGCGTCGATGCCCGCGCTCTCATCGAAGTCCGCGCATCCCGGCACCAGGACCGAGAGGATGAGCGAAGCCCCGATCGTGCGCCCGATGCTCCAGGAACCGTGGCTCCTGACTGCTGGCGTCGACACGCTGGCTCTTGTCCCCCCTACCGCGGGGCGCGTGTCCGGGGGGCACGAATTCTTCCGTCGTTGCTGACGGCCCGCACGCGCCCCGACCGGGCGCACGCGCCGCCTCAGTAGCAGTGGGGTGACGCTCCTTCGAGGGCGCGTGATGACCGAACACGCCCGTATCGGAAGGCAACCGGCACTGCGTGCGATGGGGGCCGAACGTGCGCAGCGCCAGGGCGCGGCCACAGCCGGTGCTCGACGCGCCCGCTTGGCCCGAGACGACGCGGGCGTAAGGGCCTGTCCACACGGCGTGTGCGCGCACACCGGCCGTTGTATCTGGCGCGAGGACGGAGCAACCTGGCGGGGGAGATGCCGAACATGAGGTCGATCGCCAGGCTGCTGGTCACAGCGGCGCTCGTCGCGTGCACGTCGTCGCGTCCGGTCGCGTCCCCTGCGGGCGAGCCGAGCTCGAGCGAGCCGGCGCCAGGGGCGGAGCTGGTCCCTGCCGCGCCGGTACCGGCGCCCGAGGACGCCGCAACGAAGCCGCTGCTCGTCTCACACTCCGTGCTCGAGGCGAGCCACCTGGGGGACGGGGGCAACGTACGTACCGTCTTCGTGGCGCGGACCGGCGAGGTCGTTGTCGAGTCGCGAAGCTGGAGCGAGGACGGGAGGATGGCGAGCCCCACGGTGCACCCGTGCCGAACGCTGAGTGCGGCCGAGTTGGACGAGCTCGCTCATCTGGTCGATCAGGCTCAGGCGGCGATCGGCGCCGCGAGCTACTCGACCTCGAGCCACCCGCCGCCGACCGCGAACTACTCGCGATCCGAGACGTACCGGTTCTCGCCCTCCGCGCGCTTCCCTGAGGTCACCGTGGCCGGTTGGGCCGATCTGCCCCGGGCGCTGTCGCACCTCGGTGGCGAGCTCGCGCGCCTGCAGGCTGGCTGCGTGCCTTGACGGCGCGGCGCGCCGGTCGCTGGTCGTCGTGGACGATGGCACGTCGGCGGCGAGCCGAATCCCCGCCGTCGGCGCCCGCCCCGTCTTCGCGGCGCGTCTTGACCTCGCATGTCCAATCCTGGACCCCGCCATGTGGGCTCAGGTGGGCACTGACAATCAGCGCGCACGCCGTCGTAGGTTCTTGACGTCAGGAGCGACGGGTTCCGCCGCGCGGGGATTGCGCGCCGGGGGATCCGTGGCAAAAACCCCGGAGCATCGTGCTGGTTCGAATCCTTCCCTTCCCCGCCGTCATCGCCTTCACCTTCCTGCTCGCCACCGGTTGCGGAGGGGGAGACTCCGGCTCGGATTCGACGGGCGACGGCGGCTCCTGGAACACCGGCGGTGCCAGCGGTGGCCCTTCCTCCTCGGGTGGCACGACTGGTGGCGACGGCAGCTCCGGCGGCAACAGCTCCGGCGGCGGCAGCTCCGGCGGGAACGGCACCGGCGGCAGCGGCACCGGCGGCAGCGGCACCGGCGGCCGCAGCGTCGGCGGCAGCAGCTCCAGCGGCGGCAGCTCCGGCGGGAGCGGCTCCGGCGGCGCCAGCACCGGCGGCAGCAGCGCCGGCGGCAGCAGCTCCAGCGGCGGCAGCTCCGGCGGCGGCAGCTCCGGCGGCAGCAGCTCCGGCGGCAGCAGCTCCGGCGGCAGCAGCACCGGCGGCGCCAGCACCGGCGGCGTAGAGGCGACGGGCGGCTCCAGCGGCGCCGGCGGCGCCACCGCCACCGGCGGAACGGACACGGAAATGCGCGACATCCCCTCCACCCAGATCGTCGAGGAGATGAACCTCGGCTGGAACCTCGGCAACACCCTCGACGCCGAGCCCGACGAGACGGGCTGGGGCAACCCGCTGACGACGCAGGCCATGATGGACGCCGTGAAGGCCGCCGGGTTCGGCGTGGTCCGGATCCCGGTCACCTGGGCGCACCACATGGGCGGCGCGCCGAACTACGCGGTCGACGCGGCCTGGATGAACCGCGTCGAGGAGGTCGTGGGCTACGTCCTGTCCACCGGCATGTACGCGATTCTCAACACCCACCACGAGGAGTGGGTGTCGCTGATGCCCGGCGTGGACCAGGCGGGCATCGCGGAGCGGATCGCCCGGCTGTGGACGCAAATCGCGACGCGCTTCCGCGACTACGACGACCACCTGATCTTCGAGGACCTCAACGAGCCGCGGACGCGCGACGCGACCGAGTGGACAGGTGGGACCCCGGAGGCCCGTGCCATCCTCAACGCCTACCACCTGGCGGCGGTCGACGCGATCCGGGCCACCGGGGGCAACAACGCCCTGCGCCACCTCATGATCCCCACGCACGCGGCCAACGCCTCCGATGCCTGCATCGCGGACCTCGAGATCCCCCACGACGATCCCCGGATCATCGTATCGTTGCACACCTACTACCCCAACGACCTGAGCTTCGGCGACACGCCGAGCTGGGGCGACGACGCCGACCGGGCGGCGATGGAGGCGGAGCTCGACCGCATCCACGGGTTGCTCCCCGCGCGCGGCCGCGCGGCCATCATCGGCGAGTGGGGTACCGTGAACCTGGACAACACCTCCGTGCGCGCCGACCACGCCCGGACCTACGCGCGTCTGGTACGGGAGCGCGGCATGTGCCCCATCTGGTGGGACAACGGCGCGACCGCCCGCGGCCGGGACGGCTTCGGGCTGCTCGACCGCGACGCCTCGCCGCCGACCTGGGCTTTCCCCGAGGTCGTGACCGCCCTGGTCGAAGGCGCGCGTGAAGGCGCCGGCTCCTGAAGCGCGACCGACCCGCGACGGCGCCGCCCCGCGCGCGGCGGTCCCCTGCCGGCCGGCGTCAGGGCACCTCGAACTCGAAGGCGAGCGCGTAGTTCGGCTGCGCCGCGCCGGTGCTGCTGCCGACGAAGGGATCGGAGTCGCGCAGGAGGCCCCAGCGTGGCATCCCGGGCTCCGGCTCCGAGCGGGGCTCGGCCTCGCCGTACAGCGCGTACGAAACCCACACCCCGGTGTCGGGCAGGTCCTCGGCCAGGGTGATCTCCACCGTGTCGCACACGATCGCGACCGACTCGATGACGGCGTTCGTGGTTCCGGCGCGGACCTCGAACCCCTTGCCGTTGGACCACGCCTCGCGGCTCGGGTGCGGGGCCTGGAGCACCTCGTCCCAGACCAGCGGTGGCACGGGGACGTGGAAGCGGATGCGGATGACGCGCCCGCCGCTGCGCTCGGCGCTGAGCGCCTGGAGCGGTCGCCACGGCCGCCCGCGCACCACGCGCTCGAAGTACACCTGCCCGAACTTCTCCCCGAGCATCTGGTAGCCGGGGGCGTGCAGGTGGGTACCGTCGAGGGCGGCGCGGTACTGGTAGGTCGGCCCCACGCACGTGAAGAGCTCGGGGTGATGGAGCCCGATCCGCCACTGGGCGAGGGTCGATGCCGAGCGGTCGTTGGTCGAGTTCTGCTGCGACACCAGCATCACGACGTCCTCGGCCTGCGCGGTGAGTGCCTTCACGTCGGCGTCGTAGTCAGCGCGGAGCGTCAGGAGCTCCTCCTCGTAGCTCGCGTTGCCGGCATCGCACTCGCCGTGCACCACGGTCACCGCGGCGACACCGTAGGTCTTGCCCTCGGCGGCGGCCAGGCGCGTGACCGCCTCGGTGGCGATCAGCGAGGCCGCGAAGGCGCGGCCGGTCACCCCCTCCACCACAGAGTCCTTGCGAAGCCGGGTGATGCACTGACCGTTCTCGCCGAACTCCCCGTGCACGCCTACGTAGTCGCGGCCCGCCGCGGCCTGCACCATCGCGGTGATCTGGTTGGCCATCGCCGAGTGGATGGGCTCTCCCGCGATGTTCTCGGGCCAGGAGCTCGGGTATCCGGTCGAGCGCCGCCCGATCGGCTCGATGAGCGGCGCCATGGCGAGAGCCGGATCCGCCGGATCGATCGGCCAGGCCAGCGTGTCCGTCGAGAGCTGGAGGTTGTTGTAGGGCTGCGTCGTGGATTGCGCGGGGGTCCCGGACTGCCCCACCGCCAGGCTCTGGCCGGTGCCTATCACCCCTATCCAGTCCCAGGGCACGCGGAGCTCCTCGCTCGCCGCCCCGCCGGCCGCCTCCCCCGCTCCCGCGACGTCCCAGGCGCAGGCGGGGGACGCGCCCGCGCCCCCATCCTCCCCATCGCCGCTCGCGCCTTCACCCGCGTCGCCGCCCTCGGCTGCCGCTCCGCTGTCGACGGCGCCGCCGCTCGCGGGCCCGCGCGGCGCACCCCCGCCCTCGCTGCAGCCGGCGGCGAAGCGCAGCGTGAACGGAAGGAGGCGGGCGGAGAGCTCCGAGAGGGGCATGGCGCCGCAGCCTACCATGGCCGCGCTCGCTCGTGCCCGCCGCACGGGATGCCGCTCGCGCCAGCAAGGCGGATCTGGGCCTGTTAAAACGCTTTCTCTTACCCGGGCGGGGCGGGGGCATCGCGGCGCCGGCGGTGCGAACGGCCGCCTGGTGCCCTGCCGTCCACGCGCGGGGTCGCTCGCCGGGTGCCGATGGATCCCCCGCCGTCGATCCCGGGCCGGTCCGAAACGAGACGTACGCCTTCCCCGCCCGGTTCGGCCCGACTGGTTCCGGAACGCCGCGCCCTTCGTCACCTGGCGAGCAGCGCGCTGGCGGCCCCGGAGGCCTGCTGCCGCCACCGGGCGGCGCCGGCGCGCCGTCGCGCCCACGCCTTCGCGCTATACGTGCGGAAGTGCGCCCCGGAGCGGCGCGCTTTCGCGCACCTGCGCGGCAACGAACCGCGCCGCCGCCGCAGGAGCGGAGGGCGGTCAGATCGATCACCCTGGGCGGGGCACGAAGGCCCGCTCACTTCCTCTGCGTCGCCCCGACGCCGCCGGCAGAGCGCTCCGCTCGCTCCTCCTGCGGGCCGCGGACGGGTCGGATATGACTGAGCTGCTGCTCGCTCTCGAGCGGCTGGTCCTCGACCTCGCCCTCGACGTCGTCGGAGACTGGGCTGCTCACCACCCGGAGCGTCGGCGCGGAGCCCGTGCGCAGACGCGGCGCGGGGCCCCCCGCTCCCGGGTCGGGGCGCGGGGCCATGCCCCGCCGCTCGCGCTCGGCGGCCGCGGCCTCCGCTCGCAGGGCGCAGGCCCGCATGCGCTCCGGCGAGCAGTCCGTCTCACGGCATTGCTCGCACGCGTGGATCTCGATCGGAACGTCCGCGACGATCTGCGACGTGAACCACCGAAGCAGCGCGCTGACCTTCGACAAGCTCCTTCCCTTCCGAAGCCGACTCTCTCTTTTGAGCTAAACCAGTTCCACGTGCAGGTCAAGGCGAGGAGTATCACGGATCCAGGCGCTACGGGGCGTGGATGACACACGACCGGAGTCCCGCGCACATCGTTGTCCGAGGTGGTCGCTGGTCGCTGTTGCGGTGACAGAGGTCCCCGCTTCGGTGCGCCGCCACGACGCAGCCGCGCTCCGCCCGCGGGAGCGGCGGCGCCCCCGGCCCCCCGGGGGGCCCCCCGGGCGCCCCCCCCCCCCCGCCGCCCCCCCCCCGCGGCCGAGGTCCGGCACCGGCACGGTGACGTC
>CAYVRP010000164.1:7598-9071 GCA_964454025.1 uncultured Polyangiaceae bacterium
GCGGGCCGCCGTTGCGGCCACCGCGGCCCCCGCGCCGGGGCGCCGCCCCGCCGCCGCCGCGCGCCGCCCGCGGGCGCGGCGGCGCCCGCGCCCCCGCGGGCGGACCCCGGTGATCGCGGCAGCGCAGGCGCCGCGCCGGAGCGCCGTTCGATCCGCCGACAGCGAAGTGGACCCTGCCACACGCCCCCTCGGGGGGATCCGGCTGGGGATAGGACGGTTCGGCCGCAGGCTCGCGGAACCGGCCGACTCCGGCGTCGGTGTCAGCCCCCTCACCGTCGCCACGGCGCCGCGCTCCCCGTCGCCGCCGTTCAGTCGCCCTCGTACGCACCGAGATCGAAGGCCGCCCCGGCGGGTCGTGGCCGTCCTTCGATGTCGCGCGGAGGTGCGGCGTGGCCGGCGAAATCCGCCAGGCCGGCGTCGCGGGTCGGCGATCTGGAGCCGACGTGATAGTCGCTGCCCCGCGCGACGAAGAGGCTCGACTCCACCACGAGCGAGCCCGCGTCGAGCCCGAGCGCTTGCCACTCGGCAAGGGAGACGATGACGTCACCGTCCGGCGAGAAGCGATCGACGACCGCGTTGTGCGAGCTCACGACCCCGCCCGGATCCTCCACCATGATGCTCCCGTCGTTCTCGTTGTCGGTGAGCAGGATGTTGTTGAACAGGACGTGGCCGCCCCCCTCCTCCGTGACCTTGAACGGGGAACGCCCGCCGGCCGAGAGATCGAACGTGTTGTTGACCACGACGAGCCCGACCGGCCCCGCCGCCCCGTCGATCGCGTAGGCGCGCAGCGCGTGCGCCTGCACGTCGAACACCAGGTTGTTCGTGATTAGCGACCGCTGGACGCCGTCCATGTTGAGTGCGTTGTGCACGAGTCCGAAGAGGACGTTCCCCTCGACCACGAGGCCCTCGATGATGCCGTCGCCGCCCACGCTCAGGTCGCCGTTGAAGTGGATGCCCGCGGACTCCTCCGCTGCGAGGTCGTGGATCTGGTTTCCACGCAGCGTCGTGGAGTCGCTGCCGGCGTTCGCTAGGTAGATGCCGTGGCCGCGGGGCTCGCCGTTCTGCCCGGTCTCGGAGATCGAGTTGTCCTCGATCAGGGAGCGCGACACCTCCGAAAGGTAGAACCCCTCGTGGCCGGAGCGACGACAGGTGTTGCCGCGGATCTCGAGGCGCGCCATGGGCCGCTCGGGATCCGCCCCCCGGGCGCCGATACACGCCTCGGTCGGGCCTTCGATCGTGAAGCCCTCGATGGTCACGTCGCTGACGTCCTCGAGGCGAATGGCGTCCGTCGTGGGGCCATCCCCGTCGATGAGCACGCCGGCCTCCACGGCGGAGATGCGCAGCCGCGCCGCCTCCTGGCCCCCCCGCTCCACGCTGAACCCCGCGTAGGTGCCGGCGAAGACCGCGACCCGGTCACCGGGGCCGGCCGCCTCGACCGCGGCCTGTATGGTCTGGTACTCGCTCTCCGGCTCG
>CAYVRP010000165.1:0-4946 GCA_964454025.1 uncultured Polyangiaceae bacterium
ACCTGAACCTGGGCGAGATCCGCCTGCTCAACAACGCCTGGGGCTCCGACGAGCGGGGCTGCAACACGCCGATGAGCGTCTTCGTCAACGACGACGGCTCGGTGGGGTGGAGCTTCGATCGCGGCGCCTGCGGCGGGGAGGGCACCCAGCCCGACTTCCCCGAGCTCGAGTTCGGGATCCATCCGTTCGGCGTCGGTGACGCGCTCGAAACCTCGCCGGGGTTCACCAGCACGACCCTGCTCCCGCTCCAGATCAAGGACGTCACCAGCGCGAGCGTGGTCATCGACGGTCTATCCATCAGCCTGCAGAACCAGGCCTCGTGGAACATCGCGTTCGAGTTCTGGCTGAGCCTGCGGGATCCGGTGCGCGATCCCGATCCGGGCGTGTACGCCGAGATCCTGGGGATGTGGGGCTGGCAGAACGGCCGCTGGCCCTGCGGTGACGACGGCAACCCGAACCAGAACGAGTACCAGGGCATGACCGTCGCCGCCGGCGACAAGTCCTACGACCTCTGCCACCAGAGCGACAACTGGGCCGACGGTCGCTGGCGGTACTTCCAGTTCTGGATGCAGGGCGGGCCCAGCCGGAGCTTCTCCGGGCGCGTCGACATCAAGGCCTTCCTCGACTGGGTGGTCAGCACCCGGGGCTACTCGCGGGACCTGTGGCTCACTCGGATCGAGGTCGGCAGCGAGATCGACGACAACACCAGCGGCACGGTGACGGTGCGCGACCTCACCTTCGAGGTGAACGGTCAGAGCCGCTCCATCCGCCTCGCCGAGTAGCGCGCTCGGCTGGCGGCGGACCGCTCATCGGGGGGCGGCTCCGCACGAGCGGTCCGGCGGAGGGTTCGCTGTGGTCGACCGCTCTCGATCGGAGGTGGCTTGTGACCTCGAGGTCACGTCTCCAGGTTCCCGCAGCGCGTCGGACGGGGCGCGCACAGCGGAGGAACGCGCATGTCGAAGGCTCGCCGAACGTTGCAGTCAGTCGCGGTCGTCACATTCACCGCGGCGGCCATGGCTTGCCGCAACGGTGACGAAGCGGGGGGAGCTCGTTCCGGGGCGGGGGCCGCGGCCGCAGCGGAGGACGGCGGCGTCGCCGGTGGGGATGGTGGCGGCGGGGTCGAGCAGTCCGCGGGCGGATCGGTGGCGGGCGTCGAGTCCCAGGCGGGTAGCGCCGGCGAGGCGGGGGGGGACCCGGGCGCGACGGGCGGCGCCGGCCCGGGCGGTGTCGCCACGGCTGGTGCTGCGGGCGAGTCTGGCGGCGGCGTGGGGGCCGCGGCGACCGGCGGGGCGGGCGGTGCCGGGGAAACCCCGGTGGCGATCACGCCCGCCGTCGAGCCCTCGGGCGCCGAGCTCCGCCTCGACCGGCTCTTCTACGCCGACGGGGACGCCGCCTCGGCGACGCTCCTGCTCGGAGGGATCGTCCCCGAGGCGAGCCCGCAGTGGGTCGCGTTCGCCGTGCCCGACTCCGGTGACGTCGAGGCGCGGGAGCTCACGCCGACCGGCGCCGGCGTCCATCGGACGCTCACGCCGATCCCCATCGCCGCGGGCGCGACCGGCGTCCCCCACGACGGCACCCTCACGGTGCCCCCGGGATCGCAGCTCGTCGCCCTCTACCTCGTCGATCGGTCCGACGCCGGGCTCGCGGGGCTGGCGGAGGATCTGCTCACCGACACCGCGCTCCTCGAAGCGGCTCCGGACGAGTCGGTGCTCGATCTCGTCGAGCCCGCGCTCGCGCTCACCCCGGACGAGGCCGCGCCCCCGCCCGGAGGCAAGCGGGTCGGCACGCTCCTCGCTCGCGGCGGCCTGCCGGTACAGATCGCCACCGAGGAACTGGTGCTCCACGCGCGCTCGGGCGCCGATCTCGATCGCTTCCTCGAGCTCACGGGCGGTACGCCCCTCGCCGCGCAGACCGATCTCGACGCGGACGGCGCGCCCACCGGGTACGTAGCGCACCTGATCGCCGTCGACCCGGGGCAGGCGGATCTCGACCACCTGCCCTTGCTTCGCGCCCTCTACCAGGAGGCCGATGACCTCCTGGTGAGCCGGGTGGAGGTGCTGGGTGTCCTCACACTGGCGCTCGAGGCGCAGGCGGAGGGGCTCCTGGTTTCGGTCAACCCGCGCCTCCTCGCCGCCGGCGCGCCGGCCATCTCGGCCGACGAGGCGGAGCGCCTCACCTACACGATGGAGCTCGGCCCCCACGGCTGCGCCGTCGGCGATCCGGAGCGCCCTTGCGTGTTCAACGTGCCGGCGCTGTGGGCATACCTCGCCCTGGTCGATCGCGACGGAGCGCGCGTGAACGCGGGGGTGCTCGACATGGGGTTCGCTCCGAACGACGACTTCCGGCCCCCCGCGGCGGGCGCGCGGGTCGAGTGCGACTTCACCGGGCTCACCGCCACCTGCGGTCCGGGCGCGGCGACCGGGAAGCCGACCGTGGGCGCGAGCTTCTTCGGCGGCCGCGTCTACCACGGGACCGGGGTGGTGACGACGCTCGGTGGCGTGGTCAACGACGGGTTCGGGGCCGCTGGCGTCGCGGGGCAGGTCGCCGTCCCCATGCTCTACGAGTACGACACGGCGAGCTACGCCTTCGAGATGGGGGCCGGGTTGCGCCGCGCCACCGACGACGGCGCCTCGGTCATCAACGTGAGCGCCGGATACCCCTGCCGCGTCCTCACCAACGGGGGACCGGACTTCGATCTGTGCTCGCCGGCGGGCCGCACCGGGAGCTGCCTGGGCGGCACCGCCGCGGGGCCGGCCGCGGCGGGCCTGGTCTGCGCGGTTTCGGGTCCCATCCCGATCGCGGGCGCGATCGCCTGTGGAGCGGCGATGACCGGCGCGGCCGCGGCGGTCACCGCCTGCACGGCCCAGCTGGCGCTCGGCGACGTCCGCGGCCCGCTCGCGTCGGGTGTCGGCTACGCGCGGCGCGCCGGCGTCCCCGTGGTCACGGTCGCCGGCAACCCGATTCCGGCCGAGGTGCTCCCCGAGGTGCTCCGCGACTACGTGAACGTCGACGTTCACCGCACCGAAACCTGGGGGATGGTCCCGGCGATGATCCCCGGCGCCATCGTGGTCGGCGCGGTGTGGGAGGACGGCACCAACGCGATGTTCTTCGGCGATCGCGTGGACGTCTGGGCGCCCATCGAGTCGGGGTACGTCGCCCCCGAGGATCCCGACCGCCTCACGAGCCCCCTCGTCCCGCAGACGCTCGGGGGGACCAGCGCGGCCGCCCCCTACGTCGCGGGGGTCGTCGCGGCGATGCAGGCGGTCAACCCCGAGCTGGACCCGCGCGCGCCGGGCACCACGGACGACCAGCGGGCGGGCATGGTGGACCGGATCCGGTCCCTGCTGCTCGATGACGCGAGCACCTTCGACGACGCCGAGCTGGTCGCGCTCGGGTTCACGAGCGACGCGGTCGAGCGCCGCCGTCTGATCGATCCGCTCGGCGCCGTGCTGGCCGCCGCCCGGGGACGATACCCGGACCTCGCCGCGCTCGGCTACGACACCTCGCTCGGCTTCTCGGAGCTCACCGGCGCGGACGATCACCCCGAGGACGCCCGCGAGCTCCCGGCGGGGGTGACCGTGACCGGCACCATCCTCACCCTGCCGGCGACCGGCTCGGCGACGGCCGCCGAGGACGAGGACCACTACCGCTTCGCCGTCCCCGCCAGCCCGGCGGTCCCTCACGAGACGGTCGTGACGTTGACCTACCCGAGCTCGATCGGCAGCCTCCTCCTGGAGGGCGAGAACCTCGCGCTCGTCTCCCGCGGCGGCGCGCCCGACACGACCGCGGCCACGTACCGCACCCTCGCGGACGCGGGCGCAACCGTGCGTTTCGCGGTGGCGGGCGGGAGCGGGCAGGACGGCGTCTACCGGCTCTCGCGCGCGGGGAGCGCGCCGGCGGCGCCCACGGTCGCGATCGACTCCCCCGCCGACGGCGCCTCCGTCTGTGCGGGCGAGGCCTTCACCGCCCGGGCGACCGCGAGCTACGGCGCCTTCCCCGCCTTCACGGTGCCGAGCTCCGCCATCGCGTGGACGGAGGGCACGACCGCGCTCGGTGTCGGGGCGGCCCGCTCGGTCACGCTCGCGGCGGGCGCTCACACGCTGACGGCCAGCGCCTACGGGGGCTCCGACACGGTGACGGTGTCCGCCATCGCCTGCGCGAGCACCGCGCCGATTCCGTTCATCACCCAGCCGGCCGGCGACCTGCTCGGCGGCGCCGCGGTGCACCTCGACTTCTTCGACGAGGAGGCGGGCAGCTACTACGCCGAGCTCACGCTCGAGGGCTACGCGACCGACGCCGAGGACGGCGCCGTCGCCGAGTCCGGGCTCGCGTGGTACACCGATCGCGATGATCTGCAGCCGGTCCTGCTCGGCACGGGGTCGAGCGTGACCGTGCGCTTGTACGCGGCGCCGGCGGGCTGCCCCGCCGAGCGCCACGAGATCCGGCTCGTGGCGCGCGACAGCAGCGGCACCGTGAGCGCCACCGCGGCGACGGTGCGGGTGGACGTGTTCCTCCTCTGTTGAGCGGCGGGTCGCGCCGGGGTCGTCGTGGCGAAGAGCCCCCGGGCGCGGCTAGCGGCGGAAGACCAGCACCGTCGCGAGCACGATTGCGATCGCGACGGTGGCGCCGATCACGACGTCGCGCGCGCGGAGCGAGGGGCGCGGCGGCGGGGCAGAGGGCTTGGGCGCCGACGGCGCGGCCGGTCCTCGGTCGCGCTCGGGGGTCGCGGCCCCGCGACGGGGCCGGGGGAGCGATGCGCTCGCGCGCCGCACCCGCGCGGGCTCGGCGCGCGAGAGCCGCGGGAGCGGCGGGGCTTCGGACGGGGATCGCTCCGCGTGTGGCCTCGCGCTGGCGCGCCGGGCGGCGTCTTGCTGCGCGCGCCGGCTGGCCTCGCGCGCGAGCCGCGCGCGGGCGGCCTCCTCCCGCCGCTGGGCCTGCCGCTCGGC
>CAYVRP010000165.1:5046-9012 GCA_964454025.1 uncultured Polyangiaceae bacterium
GCTCGGCCGCGAGCTGGGCCCTGCGCTCTGCCTTGCGCTCCGCCTTGCGCTCGCGCGCACGGAGCCGGGCGTGGGTCTTGCGTTCGCGCTCGAGCTGCCGGAGCTCCTTCTTGGTTACGGCCGGCGGTCGCGCGGACGCGACGGGTGCGCGCGGACCGCCCCCCGCTGCCGGAGCGGTGCGGGCGGGGCGGTCGGGGGAAGATCGCGCGCCGGGCGCTGCAGCGGCCCCGCCGAGCGGTCCGGCCCCGGTGCGCGGCGACGGCTCCCAGGCCGCGTCGAGATCCTCGAAGTCACGCGGATCGGGCGCCAGCGACCGGATCGGCCCCGGCGGCGGGGGGGCGGCGGGCCCGGGCTCCGAGGGGTCCTCCCAGCCGGCGTCGAGGTCGAGATCCGTATCGCTGCCCATGCTCCGCGCTGCGCTCCGGGTTGCCGTCGGGCTCCCCATAGCGGATCCGGAGCCTCCCGCCCAGATCTCGACCCGCGCGCTGGCGCGCCGGCCGCGGCCGGGACCGCCTAGCGACGCTCGAGCTCGTAGGGGATGGGCCCGTACTCGTCGTACATGAAGTCGAAGCGGAGGCGGTCGCCGGTCGCGTCGAGCTCGACGTCCGCGAGGTACCCCTGGTGCCCCGACTCGTAGGCCGCGTCCGGCGGGTACCAGTAGATGATGTCGATGAGCCCGTTCGCCGTCACCCCGTCGGTCGTGTCGAGCGACCACACCTTCAGCGGATCCTCGAGATCGGTCCCGTAATAGAGCGCGCGGCAGGGGCAGTCGGCGGGCTCCTGGTAGATGCAGCGCGCCGAGTAGTGCCCGTCTTCAGTGAAGCGGAAGAAGACGGCGTACTCTGGCACCCAGGGCGTCGTGGCGACGCCCCACCAGTCCCCGATCATGGACAGCCGCACGCCCTCTATGAAGCGCGCCGCGGAGACGTCCGGCGGTGGATCGAGGGACTCGGCCCAGCCCCGGGGGAGATCGCCGGCATAGGGGAGGCACTCGTCCACGACGCCCCCCACCGTGACCTCGCCAGCGACGCCGCCGGCTGGGTGCGAGACGGCGCCGCCGGCTCCGCCTTCACCGCCGGTGCCGGTCACGGCGCCGGTGGACGTCGAGGTCGCGGAGTCGGTCCGCGGAGTGGAGCCGGTGCCGGCGCTGGCCGGGTCCGTCTCGACGCCGCTCGCGGTCCCCGTCGCGGTCGACGAGTCCACGGAGGTCCGCGCGCCGGGCGCGCCGGCGGCCGCCTCGTCGCTCGGAGTGACATCCGTGTCACGTCTGGACCCGGAGCCGCCGGGTTCGCTCGCCGCGTCGTCCTCGGCCGCCTCGCCGGCGATCTCGCCCGAGGGAGCGGAGGCCGTGCCCCCCGATCCCGGCGAACCAGGGGGCGGGGCAGCGACCTCCGGCGTGCTCTCCTGGCACCCGAGAGCGAGCGCCATGCAGGTCGCGATCTACGCGAACCCGAAGCCGAGCGCCGCGCGCCCCGAGAGCCGACGACTACCCTGGCACGAACTGACACGGCGAGCAGTCATGGGCGAGAGTCCAGCAACCTTCGTGCCGGGGACCGCAAGGGGGCGGGCCCGGCGCCCGTCCGCGGCGCGACCCGTGGCCGCCTGCCTTGCTGCCGCGCTCGGCGCCTCGCATGCTCGGGCCGAAAGGGGTCGCTCCGATCGAGCGCCGTGCCGAGGCCCGGCGGAGCTGACCGAGCCGATGCACGCTCGCAGGGTTCTGGTTCGCGTGGGGTGGGGGCTCTGGCCGCTCGCCGTGGCTGCGCTCGGGGGTTGTCGGCAGCGACACGCGGAGGCGGCGGACCCCGCGAGCGCTGGTCCGCTCAGCGATGGCCTGGCGCCTGGCGCCAGCCTGACCGTGGCCGGGGCGAGCGCGACGCCGTTTGCCGTCGGGCGAGACAGCGGTACCGGCGAGTCGGTCCAGGACGGCGGAGCGGCACCGTCGGCTTCCGCCGCGCCGGCGGGATCGGCGCCCGTTGCCGTGCCGTCCGGCTCGGGGCATTGCCGATGCAAACCGGATGATCCGCTGTGCAGCTGCTACGGCGACCACCCGGAGCCGGGTCAGCGGCCCCGTTGCGACTGCACCCCCTACGACAGCCTCTGTGGCTGCCTCAGCGACTGACCGATCCCGATCGACCAGCGGCCCGCGACGGATCCCCGCGCCCCAGGCCGCCGTCGAGGCCTGGTCACCGCGCTGGGTGGCACCCTGTTCCCCGAGGCGGGTTCGATGATGATAAGAGGGTCGCCCATGGCGTCGCTCCCCGGGACCGGATCGTGGCTCCACGCCGCGAGGCCGTCGAGGCGATCCCTCCTCGGAGGCCTCGCCCTCACGGTGCTCCTGCCGCTCGGATGCCTCACGCCGCCGCCTCGGTCGGGCGCCGGCGCGTCGCCCGGTGGGCGCGCGTCGGTGCGCGCGGAGCCCATGGCCGAGCTCGACGCCTGGACGGCGGCGAGCCGGATGAGCCCCGGCATCAACATCGGCAACACCCTGGAGAACACCACCCAGTGGGAAACCGGGTGGGGCAACCCGCCCATCACCCGGGGCTTCGTGGAGCGACTGGCGGAGCTCGGGTTCAAGACCGTCCGCCTGCCGGTGGCCTGGGACACCTACGCCGTGGACGGTCGCATCCGGCCCGAGAAGATGCAGCGGGTCGGCGAGGTGGTCGACTGGATCACGGGGGCGGGGATGTTCTGCGTGGTCAACATCCACTGGGACGGGGGCTGGATCGACTCGAGCAACCGGGAGCGCTTCGCGGAGACGTTCGCCACCTTCAGCCCGGAGGCGGAGCGGAAGTACCGCGCCTACTGGGAGCAGATCTCCGCGTACTTCGCCGACAAGGGCGAGCGGCTCCTCTTCGAGGCCCTCAACGAGGAGACGAACTTCAGCAACGCGGGCACCACCGAGCAGGCGTACGCGACCCTGACCCGGGTAAACCAGCTCTTCGTCGACACGGTGCGCCAGTCCGGGGGCAACAACGCGCGGCGCCTGCTGATCGTCGCCGGCTACTCCACCGACATCACCAAGACCTGTAGCTCCCTCTACCGGCTGCCGAAGGACACGGTCCCCGGTCACCTCTTCCTTTCCGTGCACTACTACACCCCCTGGCAGTTCTGTGGCCTGACCGAGGACGCGAGCTGGGGCAAGATGATGCCCACCTGGGGCAGCCCCAGCGACGTGGCCGAGCTCGAACGGCTCTTCCGGATGATGGGGGAGTACAGCGCGCGCGCCGACGTCCCGGTCTTCATCGGGGAGCTCGGCGCATCCCACGAGAAGGAGCCAGCGTCACGCATCCGCTGGATGTCGGCGGTCATCGCGGCCGCGCGCTCGCGGCGCATGGTCCCGGTGCTCTGGGACACCGGTCACGACGTCTCCCGCTACGCCCCCTACGCGCCGAGCGCCGTGCTCGAAGCGGTGCTGAAGAACGCGCGCTAGGCCCTCTTTCCCGCTCTCGCGGCGCCTGCTGGTGCGCTGCTGCCGCACATCGGGGCCCTCGCTCGCACCCCCGTGCACGTCGCGCTCTCCCACCGTGACTGCGCTCCGTGACCCGGCGCAGGCGGACGGCAATTCCCGGAAGATTCCGGTCAGACTTCCCCGCCCGTCCTCGGGCGGCATGTGCTGCTCTTCCAGAAATGCAGTGATCGCGGATTCCCGGGGAACCACACTCTTCGGCCTCTCGTCGAACCCGCTGTCGTCTGGCAATCGACGGTCGATCGGCGAGGGTCGCCACCTCGGTGCGAGGGGGCGCGGTCACGTCGGTTCGGCCACGAGGGTCGTGGCGTCGAAAAACCGAACCCAAGCTGGAGGTCCTGATGAAGCTCGCTGCTCGCTCGTTGACGGTCGTGACTGGGATCTCGCTGTTGGCGCTGGTCGGCGCTTGCGGCAAGGACGACGAAGAGAAGCCCCCGCCGCGCTGCGGCGACGGCAGGGTCGACGCGGCCGAGGAGTGCGATGACGGGAACCTCAGCGAT
>CAYVRP010000166.1:0-8899 GCA_964454025.1 uncultured Polyangiaceae bacterium
GAAATCGTCCGCTCGCGCGATCCAGCGTCCCCCCCCAGCGCGAAATCCAGGTTCAACCGCACTGGCCGCGGGGCCAGGTTACATGATCGCGCGTTGCGATCCAGATCGGGGAGTGATGCTGGTATTTCGGCCAGCGTGGCGAGCGCGACCACCCCGGGGGAGAGGACGCAACGTACGCGCTCGAGCAGGACTTCACGGCGGCGGGCGACTACCCGGTGTCCTTCCAGGCCGTCGACCCGGAAGAAACCACGCCGGAAGCGATCCTATTTGTCTGTGAGTGACGGGCCGCGCACCGGTGCGGGGGATGAGATCCCTCACGCCGGAGAAATGAATCCGCCGGGGCTGCGCATTACCGCCGGTGTGAGAACGGGTTGGCAGTGTCAGGCGGCGTTGGGGGTGGTCTGGCTTCTGTGGGGGGCGGGGTGCGGCCAGGACGGCGGAGATAAAGCTGACGAGGCTCCTGCCGTGGGAGGTGCTGACACCGTTCCGGCCGGGTCCGGTGGCGCGCCGCCCGCAGCGCCCAGCGCGGTCGGGGGTAGCTCGCCCGCGCTGCTGGTTGCCACCGGCGGCGCCGAGTCCGCGGAGGGCCTCGGGGAGGGGGGCGCCGCCACCTGCGCGGCGACGCACGCGCAGGCCACGCTGCGTCCGGTGCGGCTCGCGTTCCTGCTCGACGTGTCTGGCAGCATGGGCAAGCTCGACCACCCTTGGCACGACCCGGCCCTCAAGTGGGAGCCCGTAGTTGCCGGGACCGAGGCGTTCTTCGGTGATCCGGCGGCCGCGGGGATCGAGGCGACGCTGACCTTCTTCCCGGCGGAGGACGACCGCTGCGACACGGAGAGCTACCTCACCCCGGACGTGCCACTGACGGCGCTCCCGTCCCCGCTGTTCGCCGAGGCCATCGCCGCCGTCACGCCCGAGTCCGAGGACGACTGGCGCGGCGGCACGCCCACGCTGGCTGCGCTCGGCGGGGTCATCTCCGCGCTCCGGCCGACGGCCGAGGCCGAGCCCGACGTGGCCCACGCGATCGTCCTCGTCACCGACGGCTATCCGCAGGACTGTGACGACGACTCCATCGAGTCGGTGGCGGCTGCCGCGGCGGCGGTCGCCGATCTCCTCCCCACCTTCGTGATCGGGGTGAGGAACCCGCCCCTCGAGGACGCCCCCGACACGGTTTCCGACCTCGCTGCCATCGCGGTGGCGGGCGGCACCGGCGCGGCCTTCCTGATCGACACCGGCGATCCCGCGGCCACGACTAGCGAGCTCTTGGCGGTGATCGACGGGATCCGCGGCGCCGCGCTCGCTTGCGACCTCACGCTGCCGCCGCCACCCGCGGGGCAGGAGCTCGACCCGCGGCGTGTCCGCGTGACCTACACCAGCGGCGCCACCGCGCTCGAGCTCGGCTACGACGCGGCTTGCGCGAACGCGGACGGCTGGCACTACGACGATCCTGCCGCGCCCACGACCCTCCACCTGTGCGAGGGCGCTTGCGCCACCGCAAAGCGGGATCCCTCCGCCTCCCTCGACGTCGAGTTCGCCTGCACCATCGTCAACCCGGTGCTGCGCTGAGCCGAGCGGTGCGCGGGCGGGGCCGCGCCGGTGCAGTGTCCCCGTACAGTCAAGACACTGAGGCGCTCGGGCATCCCCGGATCCTTCGCGCGTAACATGGTGGAAAGATGGAAATGAGTCAGACGGCATCCGTGTTCGGGTATCCGTTCACGGCCCCAAGCGCCGCTGCCGGCGTGAGCAGCCAGCTTCAGGCGGCCTGAGCCGCGGGCGATGATGGGTAGAAGGGACGGGGGCCGAGGGCAGCAGCGTGGGCGGTGCCAGCCCGAGCAGGCGCGCATGGCAGGCGGTGGCGACGAAGCACAGGATGTCTCGGTGCTGCTGCCGGCGCGCCGCCGAGCGAGGACGGCTCGCGACAGATCGCGCTCGCGGCCGGGCCGCCCGCGGCGTCCGGCGCGCCCCTGGCGCCGGCGGTCCCGTCGCTGGCCCCGGCCTCTGCTGCCTCGGCCGCGCTCGCGCTGCTCGCGTCGAGGTGCTCGAACCCCACTCGCCCGCAGCCCACCGCGCCGCGGCACGCGAACCCGACCGTGATCCCGAACCGACCCGCTCCTGCGCGCCCCAACACCCGCGCTCGACCCCGAGCTCGATCGTACCGGTCGGCTCCTCTCCGAGCGACCGCGCGCGGGCGGTGCGCGGTCAGTCCCTCGCCCCCCCGTGCGCGGCCCCGACATCGTACCGGTCGGCTCCTCTCCGAGCGACCGCGCGGGGGCGGTGCGCGGTCAGTCCCTCGCCCCCCCCCCGTGCGCGGCCTCGACGTGGAGGCCGGCGTCACGGCCTGGGCTTGATGCTCTGCGATCACCGATGCATGGTCCCCGGCATGAAAGCCCGGTGCTGGGTCGGAGCGCTGGTCGCGGTCGTCGTCCTGCACGGATGCCGCGCGTCCCTCGGCGAGCCCCGGGTGCGGCGGGCCGCCGGGCTCGGCGCCGGGGCGCATCAGATCGAGTGCGCCCATCTGGACGAATGCCAGAGGATCGCGGCCCGGCGCTGCGGCGAGTACGTGGTCATCGACGACGCGGCGCTGGGCGAGGTCGCGGCGGCGGCGCCGAGGACGGGCGCGGGCGCGCCGGGCGGCGAAGCCGCGACGCTGGACGCCTCGAGCCCCCCGCGGAACCGGGTCCTGCTCGTGCGCTGCGGTCACCCCGACCGCGGCACGGGGTTTTTTCAGCAACCCGCGCCCGGGCCGCGCTGGCCGTCCGTGAGCCCCTGAGCGACGGTTCGCTGGCGCGCGAGGTGTGCTCGGCGCCCGATTCGCCTATGCTCCCGATCCCTCCCGGGGACCCGCGCCATGACCCTCTCGGTGACCTTCCTCGGCGCTGCCAAGAACGTGACGGGTTCTCGCCACCTGGTCGAGGCGGGCGGGGTGCGCGTGCTCGTCGACTGCGGCCTGTACCAGGAGCGCGAGAACGCCCCCCACAACTGGAACCCCTTCGCCGTTCCGCCCTCCAGCGTCGACGCCGTGCTCCTGACGCACGCGCACATCGACCACGTGGGGTGGCTGCCGCGCCTGGTGCGCGAGGGGTTCCGCGGCACGACGCACTGCTCGCTGGCCACCGCCGAGATGGTGCCGGTGGTGCTCTTCGACGCGGCCCGCTTGCAGGCCGAGGACGCGGCCTTCAAGCGCAAGCGCCACGCGTCCGAGGGGCGCGCGCCGGTGCGGCCCGTGGAGCCGATGTACGAGGAGGCAGACGTCGAGCGGACCTGCCGAGCTCTGCGCGGGGCTCCGTTCGGCGTCGCCCGCCCGGTGGCACCCGGCTTCCGCGCCACCTTCCTGCCCGCGGGGCACATCCTCGGCGCGAGCATGATCCGGCTCGAGCACGAGCCCTCCGGGCGCACGCTGCTCTTCTCGGGGGACCTCGGTCGGAACGATCGCCCGCTGGTCCCGGACCCGGCCGCGCCGCCGGCGGCGGATCTGATCGTCATCGAGTCCACCTACGGCGACCGGCTCCACGATGACGGCGTCGACGTGAAGACGCAGCTCGCCGAGGTGCTCGGCGCCACCATCGCGCGCGGCGGCACCGTGCTGGTCCCCGGCTTCGCCGTGGAGCGCGCGCAGGAGCTGCTCTATTACCTGCAGGAGCTGCGCGAGGCCGGCCGCGTCCCGCGGGTGCCGGTGTTCCTCGACAGCCCGATGGCGGTGCGGATGCTCGAGGCGTTCGCGCATCACCCGGAGGCGCTCGACGCGGCGGCGCAGGGCCGCGTCGTCCGGCGCGGAACGCCCTTCAGCCTGCCGGAGCTGGTGCTCTGCGCGTCGCGCGCGGAGTCCAAGCAGATCAACGACCACCGGGGCCCGGCCATCATCATCGCCGGCTCGGGCATGTGCACCGGGGGGCGCATCAAGCATCACCTCTCCCTCCGCCTCGACGACGAGCGGTCCACCCTGCTCTTCGTCGGCTACCAGGCCACCGGTACGCTCGGCCGTCAGCTCCTCGACGGCGCCCGCGAGGTGCGGCTGTTCGGGGCGCGCCGCGAGGTCCGCCTTCAGGTCCAGCAGATCCGCGGCTGCTCCGGCCACGGCGACCAGCAGGAGCTGCTCGCCTGGCTCGCGAGGTCCCCCGGCGGGCCCCGCCGGGTGGCGGTCGTGCACGGCGGCGCGCAGGGCACCGATCGCTGCGCGAGCCTCGTCTCGTCCCGCTTCCGCTGCGAGGTCGCCGTCCCGAGCTTCGGTGATCGGGTAGAGCTCTAGCCGGCGCGGGGTGGTCCTCCGATCGTAAAAGGGGATACGAGGCGCAAGTGAACCGCTTCTTTCGGGGCAAGGTGGTGCTCGTCACCGGGGCGAGCGCCGGGATCGGCCAGGCGCTCGCGCGCGAGGCCGCCGCGGCGGGCGCGCGGGGCGTGCTCGCCGCCCGGCGCGCCGAGCGCCTCGCCGCCCTCGCCGACGAGCTCGGCCGGGATCGCGCGCTGGCCGTCCCCTGCGACGTCACCGTGGACGCCGATCTCGAGCGCGCGGTGGCCGCGGCGCACGCCTTCGGCCCGATCGACGTGCTGGTGGCGAACGCGGGGTTCGGCGTCGGCGGCGACCTCGAGCAGCTCACGGTCGCGGACTACCAGCGTCAGCTCGACACCAACGTGCTGGGCGTGATCCGCAGCGTCCGCGCGGCGCTCGCCGACCTGCGACGGACACGCGGCGTGATCGGCGTCGTGGGCTCGGCGAACGGCTACCTCGCGCTGCCGGGGTACTCCGCATACTGCGCCAGCAAGTTCGCCGTGAGGGGGCTCGCGGAGAGCCTGCGTGCGGAGCTCGCCGGGGAGGGGATCCACGTCACCCACCTCGCGCCGGGCTTCGTCGCCACCGACTTCCGTCGCGTCGATCGCGACGGCGAGCTCCGGCCCGACCGCGCCGATCCGATCCCGCGCTGGGTGCAGCTCCCCGCCGATCGCGCCGCGCGCCGCATGCTCCGCGCGCGCGCCCGGCGGCGCCGGGAGGCGGTGATCACCGCCCACGCCAGGGTCGGCGTGGCCCTCGCCCGCCGCTGCCCGGGGCTGACCGCCGCCGCCCTGCGGCGGCTCGCGCCCTTCATCCGGCGGCGCGGCCACGCCTGACGTCGGCAACGGCGTGGCTCCGGCTCAGGTCCCGGCGACCGACCACGCGCTCCCGCGACCGAGCTCGAGGCGGGGCGGCGGAGGACCGAGCGCCGCGAGCAGCGGCACCGCGTGGATGGCGATCCGGCCGCGGCGGAGCCACGGCTCGGGATCGAGGCCCGACCGCCGCGCGGCCTGGTAGCGAACGAGCGCCGGCAGGTAGACGATCTCCCGCCCGAGGGCGGTGCCCCGGTCGAGCCGCAGCCCGAGCTCGACCGCCTCGCGCGCCGTCGCGCCGCGCTCCCGGAGCCAGCGCGCTAGCTCGACGAAGGTGGCGCCGTCGCGGAGCGCCAGCGCCCCCAGGTGCCGGAGGGCGAGCGCGCGGCGCCGCCGGGCGTCGAAGCCGGGGGTCGCGGCTTCGAGCGCCACCGCCCGCCCCTCCTCGTCGTCGCCGCCGCCCGCCGTGCCGACCCGGAAGAGCCCCAGCGGTTCCGCGCGCGCGCGGAGGCGGGGGACGAGGTGCCCGTCGATCTCGTGCGCCAGCAGCCGGGCGACGTCGGAGGTCCTGAGGGTGACGCCGGCGCGGACACGGACGACGCCCTCACCCACCCCGACCGTGCTCGCGAGATCGTGGACCACCTCCACCCGCACGGGCAGCCCCCGCCGCCTGATCTCCGCCCGGAGCGAGCAGACCAGGCTCACGGGCGACCGCTCGTCGTCGGATCGCGCGCGCGGCTCGTCGGGCCCCGAGCCGGCGGCCCGGGCCCACTCCTCCGCGAGCCGCGCGGCCTGCGCGCCCTCCCCGCCACGCGGCAGCGGGAACCGGCCCGCCGCGGCCGCGCGCCCGCGCGGGCTCCCGGGTCGCGCCGCGATCCTCGCCTCCAGCGCGAGCTCCTGCGCCCGCGCGGCGTGCAGGAGGCCCCAGGGGCCGCCGCCCGCGAGCGCCGACGCGAGCGCCTCGAGCCGGTGGTCGAGCCCGTCCAGCGTCGGGTCCCGTTCGACCTCCCACCGCGGCGCCAGCGGGTGCCCCGCCTCCCACGCCGCCACCAGCCGCGCCCGCTCGGCCGCGAGCCCGCGCGGCCGGCAGCGATCGAGCAGCGCGATCCGCCGCTCCGCCGCCATGAGGACGCCCGAGATCGCCGCCAGGGCGACCGTCATAGCTTGTTGGCGGCGACGTTCGCGAGCTCGCTGCGCTCCCCCTTGCTGAGCAGGATGTGCCCCACCAGGGCCTCCCCGCGCAGGCGGTCGGCGGTCACGGTCAGGCCGTTGCTCGCGCTGTCGACGTACGGGTTGTCGATCTGGAACGGGTCCCCGGTGAGCACGATCTTGGCGCCCTCGCCGCAGCGCGTGATGATCGTCTTCACCTCGTGGGGGGTGAGGTTCTGCGCCTCGTCCACGATCACGTACTGCTGCGGGAGGCTACGCCCGCGGATGTAGGTGAGCGGCTCGACCTGGAGCTGCCCGCTCTCGAACAGCTCGTCGAAGCCGCGGATCCCCCGGCGCTTGGCGCCCCCACTGACCAGCAAGAACTCGAGGTTGTCGAAGATCGGCTGCATCCAGGGATCGAGCTTCTCCTCGATGCTCCCCGGCAGGTACCCCAGATCGCGCCCCATGGGCATCACCGGCCGGCTCACGAGCAGGCGCGAGTAAGCGCCGTCCTCGGCCGTGCGCTTGAGCCCGGCCGCGAGGGCGAGCAGGGTCTTGCCGGTCCCCGCCTTCCCGACCACCGTGACCAGCCGCACCGCGTCGTCGAGCAGGAGGTCGAGCGTGAAGGACTGCTCCTTGTTGCGCGGGCGGATCCCCATCACGCCGTCGCGCGGCACCTTCAGCGCCCGGATGTCCCCCTTGTCGGCGTGGAAACGCCCGAGCGCCGTGCGCGGCCGCGGGCTGTCATCGCGCAGCAGCACCGAGACGTTGGCGTAGAGCCGCTCCCCCGCCGGGGGCTCGGCGACACCCGCCTCGAAGAACTGATCGAAGGCGGCGGCGGTGATCCCCACCTCGACGATGCCGGTGTCGAGGTGATCGATGTCCACCGACTGGTTCTCGTAGGCCTCCGTGGCGAGCCCCAGCGCGTCGGCGCGGATCCGCAGGTTCACGTCCATGGTGACGAAGATCGTCGGGACCCCGGGCGACTGGTCGCGGACCTCGATCGCGGTCTGCAGGATCGCGTGGTCCCCCGAGCCGGGGTTGAGGGCGATGGCCAGCTCCTTGCGGCGCTCCGGCACGTGCACGCGCAGGGTGCCCCCCTCCCCGATCTTCACCCCCGTCGAGAGCGAGCCGAGCGCGCGCTGGGTGTCGAGCAGCCGCGTCACGGTGCGCGCGTTGCGCCCGCGCTCGGTGGCCTCCCGCTTGAAGTTGTCGATCTCCTCCAGCACATAGATGGGGATGATGAGATCGTTGTCCTCGAACTTCAGGATCGCGTGGGGGTCGTGGAGCAGGACGTTGGTGTCGAGGACGTAGTTCTTCTTCATCGCTGGCCTTCACCCAGAGCACCGGCGACCGACCTCGAACCGCGGGGCGACCGCGCCGGCATCGACGCGGCGGAGCGGACCCCGGTGGCAGTCAGGCCTGGGATTTCATTCGAGAAACCCGTATAGCGCAAAAGGGCGGACCCCGAGAAGAAAGCCCACCGGCCCGCGCGTCGAGCGTCGCCGCGCGGCGGCGCGGCTCGGGACGCGCGGTGGGAGCGCGCGGCGGCGATGAAATCCCGCGGCATATCGCGAGATTGAGGGCAGGCGGGATCCTGGTCGCCGCGACAGCGGCCCCGGAGATGGCCCCGGGCGTCGCGCCGTTGTGGCAGAAGTGGGACGCCGTGCCCACCCTGCTCCGGTCGCCCCTGCTCCCTGGCCTGGCGATCGCGTACCTCTGCCTGACGGCGCTGGCGTCGGGAGCGACCGGTCCCTGGCCCTGGATCGCGCTCGTCACGCTGCCGCTGGCGCTGGGCGAGGTCTGGCGCCGGACGCGACGACCGCCGAGCGGCGAGGACCGCATCGATCCGACCGCGCGGAGCGCCCTCCGCGCGACCGCCTGGGGCGCGAGCGCGTGGCTCGCCGCCCGGCCCGGCCCCGCCGGCGTGGCCGCGCTCGACGCGGCGGCGGCCGTCGGCGTGGGCGCCGCCGCCGTCGGGGCCCTGGTCGCCCTCGCTCGCATCGGCTCGTTCGGCGGCCTCCTACGCCCGCACCCCCTCGCCCGCTCGCTCGACGCGGCCGCCTTCGTCGGCGTGCTCTGGGGCATCGCCGCCGCGCTGCCCGGCACCCGCGCGGTGGTCCCCGCGCGCCTGATCCGGCTCGATCCGCTCGCCGTCGACTACGCGACGACCACGGCGGCGGCCGGCACCCTGCTGGTCTTCGTCATCGCGGCGCTCCGGGCGCAGCGGCTGCGGCGCCTGGAGCTGGGCGTGACCGAGCGGACCACCGCCGCGCTCGCCATCGCGCTCACCGCCTTGATCGTGACCGTCCCCGCCGCCCTCCTCGACGTGACCGCGCCCGACCGCCTGCTCCCGATCGGCGCGCTGATCACGGCGGTCTTCATGGCCTGGGCGGCGACGGCCAGCGACGGCGCCACCATCGCCGTGGTGCTGCGCGGGACGCTCGCGGTCGTGATGCTCGGGGCGCCCACGGTGCTCGTCTCGGCGCTGTTCGCGCGCGCCATGCCGGAGAGCTCCGGCACCATCGTGCTGGTCGGGACGACGACCGCGGTCGCGATCGGGGTCGTCGCCCGAGCGGTCGCGCGGCCGCTGGGACCCGAGCAGTCGCGGTGGCTCGACGCCATCGACGCGGCCAGCCGGGGCGCCCTGCAGCCCGATCCCGACGCGGCC
>CAYVRP010000167.1:0-8855 GCA_964454025.1 uncultured Polyangiaceae bacterium
CCACCGCCCCCGCCCGCAGCGCCGCCCACGGAGGCCGCACCTCCGCTGGCGTCATCACCGCCCGCTTCGCCCCCCGTCGCTGCCGCCCCCGCGACGCCGGCGCCACCGGGCTCATCTCCGCCCGGCGCGCCACCGCCCGAGTCGCTGCCGCCCACTGCGGCGCCGCCCGTGCCGCCGCCACCGCTCGCAGCGCCGCCGCTCGAGCGCCCTCCGGTCGTGGCGCCACCCGGGTCGCGGCCGCCCGACGCCACGCCTCCGGCGCCGCCACCGCTCGTGGCGCCGCCGTCCTCCTCGGTCCCGTCGCCGCCGCAACCGGCCGCGACCAGCAGCGAGAGCAAGATCCCCGACGCGCACCCGACCCACCGCACTCGAACCACGCCGCCCTGGTCCCCTGTCCTTTCGTCACCCCGCATGGCGGTGATCGTGCCCGGTCACCGGATTCCCGGCAAGCGAGCGCCGGCCCACCGTCGACCGCATGCCTTCCTCGCGCGGCCACCGCGCCATGGCACCGCTCGATAATGCGCCGGTCGCCGCGCGTCTCTCCTGCTCCTCTTCGCCGGCTGCCTGTCGGAGGTGGGCGCCTCCGCGCGATGGGAGGACCGGCCATCGAAGCACGACGACTGCGACGCGGACGGTGACTGCGCGCTCGCCTACCCCGGCTGCCCGCTCGGCAGCGCTGCTGCGGTGATGGTGTCCGACGTGGACGAGGCCGAGGCGAAGGCGGAGCGCCTGGTCAACCGCCACGAGCGGCCCGGTCGCGCCGGCGAGCACGAAGGTGTGGAGATGTCGGGCGTCGCGTGCGCGGCGGGTCGCTGCGCCGTGGTCTGGTCGGACGGCTGAGGCGCCGAGCTCCCAGCGCTGCCCCCGCTGACCCGGGGCCGATCGGTGATAGGATCGGAAATCTGGCGGGGCGGCGGGTGAGGAGGCGCGACCATGGCACGACGACGAACGGCGACGCGGGGCATCCTTCTATCGGCGCTGATCGCGAGCGCGACCCTGCTCGCCTGCTCCAAGGACGACGAGCAGGACGAAGGCGCCGCGACGGGTGGCAGGGCGACGGGCGGCAGCGGCACGGGCGGCTCGCCCCGCAGCGGCGGGGGCACCGCGCCGAGCGGCGGCCAGCCCGAAACCGGCGGTGACACGACCAGCGGGGGCGACGCCGGTGCCGAGGCGACCGACGGCGGCGAGGCCGGAGACGGCAGCGCCGCCGCCGCGAGCGGCGGCGACAGCGGAGGCGCACCCGAGCCCGGCGGCGCGGCTGGCGCCGGCGCCGCGGGCGGCGACGCTGCCGGTGGTGATGCGTCCGGCGGCGCCGCCGCGGGCGGGAGCGCGACCGGCGGTGAAGCTGGCACGACTGGCAGCGGCGGCGCCGGCCCCGGCGGCGCCGCCGGGGCGACCGGCAGCGGCGGCGCGGGGCCGGTCACCGTCGCGCCCCCCTCCTGCGAGGACCCGCCCTGGGATCCGGCCGACTTCGCCGCCGTGTACGAGGTGGGGCCAGGTCAGCAGTACGCGACGCCGTCGGACGTGCCGTGGGAGTCGATCGGTCCGGGTACGCTCGTACGCATCCACCGCCGCGACACGCCTTACGCGGACAAGTGGGTGCTCGCGGTGGAGGCCACGGCGGAGGCGCCCGTGGTGGTGCTGGGCGTCCCCGAGGGCGGCCTCCTGCCGGAGATCACCGGCGAGAACGCCGTCACCCGCCCCGAGCTCGACTACTGGAGCGAGACGCGCGGGATCATCAAGATCGGCGGCAGCAGTGCGCCGGACGTGGAGACGGCGAGCCACGTGGTCGTCGAGTGCCTCGACATCTCGGGCGCCCGGGTTGATCACGAGTTCACCGACGAGGGCGGCGCGACGACGAACTACGACGACAACGCCTCCGCCGTCTTCGTCGAGGCCGGCGCCTCGGTGATCCTGCGGAACAACCTCTTCCACGACTGCGGCAACGGCCTGTTCGTCGCCAGCCAGAGCTCCCAGGTCCTGGTGAGCGGCAACCAGCTCTGGGACAACGGCAACCCCGGCAGCATCTACGAGCACAACAGCTACACCGAGGCCCGGGGGATCGTGTTCGAGTTCAACCGCTACGGGGAGCTCTGCGCGGGGTGCGGGGGGAACAACCTCAAGGACCGCTCGAGCGGCCTGGTGGTACGGTACAACACCATCGTGGGCGGGAACCGCGCCCTGGATCTGGTCGACTCCACCTACGACGCCATCTGCGGCGCCGGCGACTACGACGACAGCTTCGTCTACGGCAACGTGCTGGTCGAGCTCGACGACGACGGGAACCGCCAGCTCGTGCACTACGGCGGAGACGAGGACGAGGCGTACTTCCGCAAGGGGACGCTTCATTTCTATCACAACACGGTCGTCTCCGAGCGAAGCGGCCTCGCGATCCTGGTGCGGCTCTCGAGCGCAGAGGCGACGCTCGACGCGCGCAACAACATCCTCTACGCGGCGGCCGGCGGCGACGCCTTCGGGATCCTGGAGGAGCTTGGCACCGCGTCGCTCCAGGGGAACTGGCTCGTGTCGGGCTGGCGCGAGGGCTCGCCCTCGTACGACGGCACCGTCACCGCGACCGACAATCACGAGGGGACCGAACCTGGCTTCACCGACGCCGCGGCCCGGGACTTCACGCTCACCGCGGGCGCGGAGGCGGACGGCATCACCGTGCCACTCGCGGACGCCGCGGCGACGTACCCCGTCGAGTACGAGTACCGCGCGCCCGCGGGAGGCGCGGCGCGCGCGGGCACCGACAGCGCGGGCGCGTTCGAGCTCGACTGACGGCGAGGCCCAGGCGCTGCCCGGCGGCGGGACGAGCGGCGGTGCAGCGCCGCCTCGCCACCCGAACAGCATTCGCGAAAAATTCTCACGAGACTGCGCCCCCCGTGGCCGACGGCGCCCCGAGGACCCGGATCCGCTCGCCCCAAGCGCGCGCCCATGCAACCCTCGGTGATGAAACGGCGGCAGGCTTGCGGGACCGATGGGTGGTTTCGCGCGCGGATTCGGCGCCGCCGGCGGAGAGATCACCCCATGCACAGCCGAATTCTTGCGCTGCTCGCCTCCACGTTGCTCCTGCTCGCCGTCGCCTGCACCGGCGGCGACGATGACTACTTCGGCCAGGACACCGGCGGAACGCCGGGCGCCGGCGCCACGGGCGGCGCTCCCTCGGGTGGTGGCCCGATGGGTGGCCTCGGCGGCAGCCTCGTGTGCGGAGCGGGTCAGGCCCCCTGCAACGGCGCCTGCGTGGACATCCAGAACAACCCCGCCAACTGCGGCAACTGCGGCGTGGCCTGCCCGCTCGGGCAGCTCTGCCAGGCGGGCGTGTGCGGCTGCGCCGCGGGACAGCTCCTCTGCGCGGGCACCTGCATCGACCCGCTCACCAGCCCCACCCACTGCGGGACCTGCGGCACGGCCTGCGCGGCGCGCCAGGACTGCGTCGGCGGCCAGTGCACCTGCCAGGCCGGCACCACGGCCTGCCCCACCGGCTGCGTGGACCTGGCGACGACGGCGACCGACTGCGGCGCCTGCGGGAACGTCTGCCCCGCCTCGGCGCCCTTCTGCTCGCAGGGGCTCTGCGCGGCGAGCTGCGCCGCTGGCTTGACCTCCTGCGGTACGAGCTGCGTCGACATCCAGACGGACGAGGCCAACTGCGGCACCTGCGGCCGGGCCTGCGCCGCCGGCCAGACCTGCGCGCTCGGGCAGTGCAACTGCGCCACCGCCGGGCAGCTCGACTGCGGCGCGGGCTGCGTGGACACACTGAGCAACCCCGCCAACTGCGGCCAGTGCGGGATCGTGTGCGCCGGCGGCCAGACCTGCACCAATGGCCTCTGTAGCTGCCCGGCAGGCCAGATCAACTGCGGCGGCACCTGCGTCACCGGCACCACCTGCCCCTGCAGCCCCGCCTGCGGCGCGGGGCAGGTCTGCGAGGCCGGCACCTGCGTGTGCGTGGCGGGCACCACGGCCTGCAACGGCACCTGCGTCGATCTGGCGAGCGACGCGGCCAACTGCGGCGGCTGCGGCATCGCCTGCACCGGCGGCAAGACCTGCACGAACGGAGCGTGCGCCTGCCCGGTGGGCCAGGAGAGCTGCGAAGGCACCTGCGTCCCGGCTGGCACCTGCACCACGGCCTGCAATCCAGCCTGCACCGGGGGCAAGGACTGTGTCGGCGGGACCTGCCAGTGCCCCGCTGGCCAGACCGACTGCAGCGGCACCTGCGCCGATCTCGCCGTCAGCGCCGCCAACTGCGGCGCCTGCGGGGTGCCCTGCGCCGCACCCCGGTCCTGCGCGGGCGGCGCCTGCGGCTGCCCCGCGGGGCAAGAGGACTGCGGCGGCACCTGCGTGACCGAGGGCACCTGCTGCGAGCCCGCCTGCCCCGAGGGGCAGATCTGCACGGGCGGGACCTGCGCCTGCCCCTCCGGCCAGGTGCTCTGCGACGGCGCGTGCGTCACCGGCACGAGCTGCAGCCCGGACGGCTGCAACGTCCCGCTCGGCATGATCTCGAACTTCGAGCAGGGCCCGGGCGATCCCGTCGTGATCGCGCAGGACAGCCGCGTGGGATCCTGGGAGCGGTTCTGGGACGAAACCAAGCCCGGCAGCTTCACCTCGACCGTCGAGGCCTCCGGCAACTCCGGGGAGTGTGACCGGTACGCGCTCCACGCCAAGGGCTCCGCCGGCGACTGGGGCGACTGGGGCGGGGGCGGGATCTACTTCGGAACCGATAAGACCCGACCGGTCGCCTACAACGCCAGCAAGTACACGGGCGTCCGCTTCAAGGCGAAGAAGGGCTCGGGCCACGACCAGCACTCCGCCGTCCGCTTCAACATCTCGATCCCGGAGACGGAGGGCACCGGCTCGGGCGGCACCTGCGACGCCGCGACCCTCGGCGCCACCACCGAGAAGGCCGCGCGCGACTGCTACCAGCACCTCGGCCGCTTCCTCCAGGTGGAGAGCGGCATCGACGCCGAGAACGAGCTGACGACCGAGTGGAAGGAATTCACCTACTGCTTCGACCGGGACCTCTACCCGCTGTCCCTGCCGAGCAACCTCACCAACCAGCAGCGAAACCAGCTCCCCTCGAAGATCCTGAAGCTACAGTTCCAGTTCAACAAGGGCAAGGACTGGTACCGGGGGTTCGTGGCCGAGAGCAACTACCAGGACATGGCCGCGAACCTCGCCTTCGATTTCTGGATCAACGACCTCGAGTTCATCGAAGGCGATTGCCCCAACACGTCCACCTTCCAGTCGTCCTCCGGCACGGCCAAGCCCTTCCCGCAGAACGCCAACATCGGCAGCTGCACCCCGGCCACGGCGGGCGCGGGCACCGCGGCGGCGTTCAACGGGGCCATCTCGCGGATCTACGCCACCTGGACCCGCAACTTCGTCCGCACCGACGGCAACAACCTCAAGGTCATCGCCCCCGAGCAGGAGAACGGCGTCACCACCTCGGAGGCGATGGGCTACGGGATGCTCATCGCCGCCGCCATGGGTGACAAGACCGCCTTCGACAAGTTCTGGGGCTACGTGCAGGGCAAGCTCTCGAACGGGCTGATGACCTGGAAGGACGGGCAGACCGGCTCGGCCACCGACGGGGACGTCGACATCGCCTACGCCCTCCTGATGGCGGGCGCCCAGTGGGGCGGCAGCTACGCCTCGTCGGCCGCCACCATGATCTCGGCCATCAAGTCCCAAGACGTGAGCGGGACGCGCCTCAAGGCGGGTAGCAACTGGGATCCGGGCTTCAACCCCTCGTACTTCGCGCCCTCCTATTTCCGCGAGTTCGGCGGCATGGATGCGGTGACCACCGCTTGCTACTCCCTGCTCACGACCAACGTCAACGCGCAGACGGGCCGCTTCCCGACGGACTGGACCGACGCGAGCGGCGGCCCCGTGACGGGGCAGAGCCTCGGCGCGCAGGTCACGGCCGGGTTCACGGTGCCGGTCTTCGGCTACGACGCCGCGCGCGTGCCCTGGCGGATCGGCCTCGACGCCTGCGGCGGCAACGCCACGGCCAGGGACCTCGTCAACTCGATCGTGCAGTATTTCGCCGGGAAGTACGACCAAGGTGCCAGCATCGATCTTCTGAAGGCCGGCTGGGTGAAGTCGACCGGCAACCCCGCCGGGTCCGGCGACGGCGCCGTGGCCAAGGACTTCCAGGGCTCGTTCATCGGCCCCATGGGGGTCGGCGCCATGGGCGCGACCGTCACGTCGGCCCCCACGGTGCGCGACCGGGCCTTCCGCACCATGCTCGACGTGCTCGAGAGCCCGGATTTCAACACCACCTACTTCCCCTCCACGGTGGGCTTCATCACCCTGCTCATCATGAGCGGCAACTTCCCGGCGCCCTGAGCGAGCGCACGCCGCGCTTCGGCTTCGGCGCGGTGATGGGCACGCCCGCCTTCCGGCGTCGGGTCCGGGCCCGGTAGCGGGTCCCGGTCCGGTTCCGGGTCGGGATCCCGGCGCGGCGGCCTCCCTCCTGCAAGTGGCGCGGCGGGCGGCCGCCGGTGCGGGTCGTCCCGCGCCGGGCTCGCCCCACCTCGACAGTGGGCCGTGGCCGCGGTTCAATTCCGCGGTGCCCCTCCCCGCCCTCATCGCCGAGGCCCTCGGGCGCTTCCGCGCGGCGCTCCGCGAGCGCTTCGGGGACCGGCTGCGCGAGCTGGTGCTCTTCGGGTCCCAGGCCCGAGGGGAGGCGACCGAGGAGAGCGACGTGGACCTCCTGGTGATCGTGGAGGGTCTGACCGAAGCCGAGCGCCGCGAGGTCCTCGACCTCGCCTGGGCCGCCGGCGCCGCCGGCGCCGAGTACGTCTGCCTCTCCCCGCTCCCCTACTCCAGCGACCAGATCGCGGACCTGCGCCGCCGCGAGCGGCGCCTTCCGCGCGAAATCGCCAAGGACGGCATCGCGCTGTGACCCACGAGAACCGCCGCTCCAACCTCGCCCTCGAGACGGCGCGCGGCGACGCCTCGCTCGATTCGGCGGAGCTCTTGCTCAGGGCGGGAAAGCTCGCGGACGCGGTGAGCCGCGCCTACTACGGCGCCTTCCACTACGCGCGCGCTCTCCTGCTCACCCTCGGCGAAGAGCCGGTCACCCACGCCGGAGTCGAACGCCTCCTTTACCGGGACCTGGTGCGCCCCGGCAAGCTCGACCCCGACGTCGCGCGGCTCCTCTCGCGGCTGCAGAAGCTCCGCCTCGACGCGGACTACTGCGCCGAGTTCCTGTTCAGCCCCGCCGGGGCCGCCGAGGAGGTCGCGGCGGCCCGGGCGTTCGTCGAGGCGGCGCGAGCCATCCTCCACGGCGACGGCTGGCTCGCGCCGCCCGGCACCTGAGCGGGTTCCAGCGCCGCGCCCCGGAGAGGGTTCCCCCGGTCTGCCCGCCGCGGAGAGTCGCGCTCCGGAAGCGGCGCTGGCGAGCCGTCGACCCGCGAAGGCGCGCGAGACGAGCGGGCCGCCCCGTCACGGACGAGGCGGCCCCGGTTTCGCCGGCGGCGTCGCTCAGGGCACCGCCGGCCGCTCGCTCGCGGTCACTGCACGACGCAGGTGAACTCCTCCACCTTCAGGTTGCCGCCCGCACCGCCGTTCCAGATCTCGAACCCGAAGAAGACGTCGGTGAGGTACATGTTCGAGCCGATGCCGTAGCTCGCCGCCGCGGTGAAGAAGTCCTTCAAGTTGTAGCTGCCGGAGTGGATGTCCGACCGCGCCACGAAGGACACCACCGGAGCGTCGTTGTAGCCCGCCGGCCCATCGCCGCGGGGACCGACCCAGACGTCCCAGGTCTGCCCGGCCACGTTCGCGTCGCCCTGGTCGCTGCCGATGGGCTGCGCGTCGGCCGGGTCGTGCACCCAGATCATGATGAACCCGTCGATCCCGTCCTCGTACATGCCCGTCGGCGGTGAGTTCGCGAACCAGATGTCGTAGGTCGCGTTGAACGACCCCGTCGAGCCGCTCCAGGCGAAAGTCGACTGGGCGCTGCTGATCTGGGAGATCTGCCGCGGCAGGTTGTCGGTGGCCGAGGTCGACACCGCCCCGTTCTCGGTTTCGCCGTTGGCGCCGATGAAGATGGAGGGGAAGGAGGCGGGCACGCCGCCGCCGGGGCTGCTGCCGCTGCCCTCCACGATGGTGAAGCTGTTGTTGAAGTACTCCAGGATCAGGTTGGTCCCCGAGGGGTTGCCCCAGTTGTTGTTCTGGATGACGTACTCCTCGCCGTCGACCAGCACCTTCTCGCGGTCGAAGTCGCCGTCGGGGGAGAGCTCGGTGAAGCCGACCCTCCCGGTCTGGTCGCCGATCTGCGCCGTCCCGTCGGGGGCGTCGTCGGCGGAGTCGCCCTCCGCGAAGCCGTTGACGCAGAAACTGTAAGGCACCGCGGTGGGCTCGCCGGGGACGAGGAAGACCACGGCCGAGATGGGCTCGCCGTTGTAGGGGTTGCCGCTGTTGTCCCAGCACTTGGTGTTGAAATCGCTGTACGGGACGAAGATCTTGCCCTGCGTCGCCGAGATGGTGGCGCACCAGCGATCGTTCGCGTCGGTCGCGCCGTTTGGCCCCTGGATCTGGATCCGGAAGACGAACGAGGTGCTGCTGCCCTGCTTCACGATGTTGGCGGCGATGCCGAGGTTGCCGAGGTCCACCCCAGGGGGGCCCTCGGAGGTAGCCGCGGCGGGGTCGTAGCTGCAGTCCGCCGTGGCCGCATCCTCGTTGAGGTTGAAGCCGAGCAACGCCACCGACTCGTACTCGGGGTGCGCGCCCACGGTGCCGGACGCGCAGTAGGGCTCACCGGCAACGTGACCGGTGAAGTCCTGCGGCGTGATGGTCGTGCCGACGTTGGTGTCGTCGATGCCCGTCCAGGCGCAACCGTGCCAGCTCCCGTA
>CAYVRP010000168.1:0-8853 GCA_964454025.1 uncultured Polyangiaceae bacterium
GCCGTCGCTCGTGCCGCCGCCGCTCCCGGGCGAACCGCCATCACTCGTCGCACCGGCATCGCCGGACGCGGCGCCACGGCTCGGCTCCGAGCGACCGGCCTCGTCCGCCGCCCCGCAGGCGACGCGCCCCAGGCACCACGCCGTGAAGGCCCCGCACCAGCCCCGCAGTCCGCTGCACATGCCCTGATCCTCCGCGCCGATCCTACGCCGCCCGCGCCGTGGCCGTCGACCGCCGGCGCGCGCGCCCGTTCGATCGCGGTCGGGGGCGGCGCGCAGCAAGCACCGCTCTGCCACCTCGCCTCACCGCGGAGCGCCGGCGCCGACACCCACGCCTACGCGCGGCGCCCCGCGAAGAAGTCGTCCACGGCCCGCCACACCGCGGGCGAGTACTTCTCCCGGCCCGGACGGTGAGGCTCCTGGTCCTTGTCGATGTCAGGCCAGAGCAGGCCGAGGTCGTAGCCCTTGTCGTTGAGCCGCCAGAGCCGAAGAAGCACGCTGGCATGCTGGCTGGCGCAGTCGCCCCCGCCGAGCTCGGGCCAGGGACGCAACACCGGATCGGGCTGGAAGGGAGCTCTCGCCACGGCTCGGCAGGTGGAGAACTCCCCGAGGATGGGCGCCCGCGCGCCGACGTAGCTCGGCAGCCGCGCGTCGAGCAGGTGGCTGCGGGGGTAGAAGTGAAACTGCGGGAGATCCCCGGTCCGATAGCGCGCCAGGTCGGGGTGGCCGGCGTGACCCACGGTGGGCGGGATCGCGATCCGCTGCGCGCCGCGCGGCCGCTCGGCGTGGATGGTCGCGAGCTCCGCGGCGACACCGGCGAGGCAGCGCGCGAGGAAGGCGTCGATGCGGCCGCGGACCTGCGAGCGCGCGGGGTGCAGCAGGCTCAACCGATCGTTCCAGAACGGCTCGTTCCAGAGATCGAAGGAGTGGACACAGGAGTGGTGCTCCGCCAGGACCCGCGTGATCGGCCGCACCACCTGCGCGACGAACGCCTCGCCCACGGCGCCGCCGCGCACGGGATCATCCACGATCCCTGCGCGGTTCTGGCGCGCGAAGGCCTCGAAGCTCACAAGACAGGGCATGATCCGGACGCCCCCCGACCCGGCGAACACGGCGAGGATCCGGCGCAGGACGTCCAGGTACCTGGGATCGGCGGCCGCCGGTGGCTCGACGGTCCAGCGGGACCGGCTCCACGCGCGGGGGGATCGGCGCTGGACGCCCCAGGCGTGCGGGCCGTCGAGCCCGCAGAGCAGCCAGAAGCGAACCACGGTGATCCCCCGCGCCCGGTAGAACGCGAGATCCGCGGGGAGTTCGACCTCGAGCCACCGTTCGTCGGGCAAGCCCACCAGGTGGGTGCCGAAGTAGTTGCGCGGCCAGGGGTAGTTCACGCCCACCGCGAGGCGACGCGGCGAGGGCGCCACCGTGTCCCGAAGCGAGCGGCCCCACACGCCCCCGCGGCGTATCGCCACCGGACCGGCGCGGCAATCGCCCGCGCGCGCGGCGCCCCCCGGGGCGACCACTCGGCCCCGATCGGTCGCGCTCGCTCCGGCATTACGCGGTCATGACGCGACCCCTCGGCGCCCGCTTGTCCCGCTCATGGACCCGGCTGCTGCTCTTGCTCCTCGCCGGCTGCGGTGGCGACGGGAGAGAGCGAGCCGCGGCCGATCCAGCGGGGGGTAGCGCCGGGCTCGGCGGGGCAGCGCCCGACCCCGGCGGGGGGGACGGCGGGGTGGCGTCGGCGAGCGGTGGTGCAGAGACGACCGGTGGCGCGCCCGCGGGCGGCACCGCCCCGAGCGGTGGGACGACCAGCGAGGCCGCGGTGGGCGGGCTGGCGACGGGGGGTGGCCACGACGGCGGCGCCAACGCAGGCGGCGGCGCTGGATCCAGCGGCGGCGCGCCCACGGGCGGCGTACCGGCGAGCGGCGCCACCGGGGGCGAGAGGTCCGGGGGCGGTGCGCCGACCGGAGGGCTCACCACGGGCGGAGGCGGGGCCGCTGGGAACGCCGCCTCCCAGGGCGGGTCACCCACCGGCGGCGGCTCGAGCGGCGGCTCCCCGGCCGGCGGCGCCACCGCGGGCGGGACCGGGGGCGGCAGCGCGGAGACCGGCGGCGGCGGCTCGGAACCGCAGGAACCGGCGCCTTGCGAGCCGGTCCCGGCGGGAGAGCAGCTCGCCTTCCCCGGCGCCGAGGGGTTCGGACGCCTCGCGCGCGGGGGTCGCGGCGGCGACGTCTGCCACGTGACCAACCTGGAGGACGCCGGCGCCGGCTCCTTCCGTGACTGCGTCAGCGCGGGAAACCGCACGGTGGTGTTCGACGTGGGGGGCTGGATCACCCTGGCCAGCGGTCTCGGGATCACCGCGGATCGCCTGACCATCGCGGGCCAGACCGCCCCGGGGGGCGGCATCGGCCTGCGGGGGCAGAAGCTCTCGATCGGAGGTTCGGACGTGGTGGTCCGTTTTCTCCGGGTGCGGCGCGGCATCCTGGTGACCGAGGACCGCAACGACACCCTCACCGTCAGCTCCGCGGCGAGCAACGTCATCCTCGATCACTGCTCCGTCGCCTTCGGCACCGACGAGAACTTCTCGATGCCCGGCGACGAGGCGGTGGGGCCACGGGACTTCACCGTGCAGTGGAGCATCGTGGCCTTTGGCCTGCAGCGGAACAACCACTCCGCGGGCTCGCTCCTCACCGCCAGCAACACCACCCTGCACCACAACATCTACGCCTTCAACAAGACGCGCAACCCCAAGGCCCGCTCCGAGGACGGGCGCCCGCTCGACTTCGTCAACAACGTCGTCTACGGCTGGAACGCCCCCGATCCGTACGGCGAGGCGAACGGCTGGAGCATCAGCGGGCACCCCTTCATCATGGGCGACACCTCGAACGGGATGCACTACGCGAACGCGGTCGGCAACGCGTTCGTTTCCCACGGCGCCCGGAGCGCGAGCCAGGCCTTCGTCTCCGGCGGCACCAACGACGCGGGCGTCCCCACCTTCAACCTGTACTTCGAAGACAACCTCCTCGATGGAAACGCGAACGGCGTACTCGACGCCGCCCAGACCGACTGGAGCATGGTGGGGACGGCCACCCGCCTCGACCAGCGGATCGCGGCGCCCCAGGTCTGCACCGATGACGTCCTCACCGCCTACGAGCGCGTCCTCGCGCTGGCCGGGGCCAGCGTCCCCGCGCGTGACGAGCTCGAGGAGGGGCTGGTAGCAAGCATCCGCGCCCAGGGCGGCATCCTCATCCAGGACGAGTCGGACCTGGGCCGCGGCGCCGACGGGTACGGGACCCTGGCGGCTGGCACCGCCCCCGCCGACACCGACGCCGACGGCATGCCGGACGCCGGGGAGCGGGGTCGAGGCCTCGACGCGCGCGACCCCGCGGACCGCAACGGCGACGACGACGGCGACGGCTACACCAACCTCGAGGAGTACCTCAACCAGCTCGCCGCGCCCGCCTGGAGCCGCTGAAGTGAACCTGTAGAGCAGGGCGGGCTACTCCGCCGCTCCGACCTGGCACCACGGCCGGAGCCACCGCTCCATCTCGCTCTCGAGGGTGCCCACTCGCTCGCTCAGCTCACAGACCATGGCGAGCTGGGCGAGCGCCATGGCTGACAGGCTCATGTGGTAGCCCGGGCCGAGGGCTCCGGGCCTCTCCGCCGCCCGCACGACCTCCAGCATCGCGGCCGTCGGCGGCGTCCGCGCGAGCACGTCCCGCGCGAGCACGAGCCCCGCCGCCAGGGCGGCGGGCTCGTGCTCCCGGCAATAGGCGATGGCGAGCCGGTTCGCGACGTGCTCCTCGTGCCAGTGCTCGGCGGTCAGGTGGCCCGAGGCGTCGCGCCAATGGTGGAACAGCTCGTGCGCCAGGACAGCCGGCGCCTGCGCCCGGAGGATCCGCCCGACCGCGTCGAACGAGGCGCCGCCGAGCAGCTCCGCCAGGAAGGGCGCGACCTCGCCGAGCTGCTCCTCGAGGTCCGGGTACGTGACGACCTTGGTGCGCGCGTCGAACACCCACTGCGGCAGGTGCCAGGGCCGCAGACGCGGCGGCGGCGGCGGGTCGAAGGCCGCCAGGCGGCGATAGAACCTCTCGACCAGCCGCGCCACCTCCCGGTGCCACGCGCCCTCCGGCCGGTAGAGCGCGACCGAGTCCGGCACGGGCGCGGGCCGGTAGACGCTAGAAACCAGCAGGTCCACCGTATCGAGCCAGGTCCGGTGGGCGGCGGCCCGGGACCCGGTGGCGGCGATCTCGCGGTGGACCTCCCGACGCAGCCGCTCCAGCGTGCCCGCCGCGCGCCGCACCGCGCCCGAGTCGTAGAGCAGCGCCCGCACCGCCCCGGGGTCCCCCCGCGCCGCGCCCTCACGCCACCGAGCGGCCGCCCCGGCGTCGGCGCCATCGAGCAAGCAAGCGACCGGGTAGCTCGGGCGCCCCAGCGCCAGATCCGGGCTGCAGGGCTTGCCGAACAGATCACGCAGATCGTCCACGACCTGGACGAGTCGCGCCATGGCCTGCCCCGCCCGTCGGTAGCGCGCCCGGGTGGGTTCATCCACGCCCGCCGCCAGCGCCCCGCACTCCGCGATCAAGGCCAGGCTCGAGGTCTTCGCCTCGTGCAGCGCCAGCACCTCCGCCGGCGTGCGCGCCGCGCGCTCCCCGAGCAGATCCTGATGCTGCCCGGCGACCGCGCGCAGCGAGACGCGGTTGAAGAGCGCGAGCCGCGCCTCGAGCTCCGCGCCGTCCCGGGCCGACCGGCGCAGGCAGTCCAGCGCCAGGAAGAGGAGGGTGAGCCCGGAGTTGATCGCGATCGCAGGCCCTGCCGCCGCGTGGGGAGTCCGCGCGAGCTCCTCGTCCTGCACGTCGTCGATCAGGTCGGCCGCCAGCAGGTAGAGGTTCGCGAAGCACGCGAGGTCGAGCGCGCCCTCGTCGATCGGGCGGCGCCAGGCCTCGACGGTGAGGTAGACGAGCGCCAGCGGGTTGCCGAGCGGGTTCTGCCGCGTCAGGGGCTCGTAGCGGAGCACCGTCCGCGCCAGGAGCTCCCGCTGCCCCGCCGCGAGGCCCGCCGGCTCGAGCGCGGCCAGGGTCCGCGCGGTCACGGCCGCCAGGAACTCCCGCACGTTGCGGATCGGCGTCGGGGACATGACGGGAACCAGGGGCGAGAGCACGAGGGCTCGCTTGGCGAGCCCTCGTGCGTCCCGGGTTCACGGCGACAGGAACCCGCTCGCCGACGGGGAAAGAAAACCGCTCGCCGAGGGGGAAAGAAAGCCGCTCGCCGAGGGGAACGGGTCCTCCTCGCACGGCAGCTCCCCCGCGCCCTCGATCGGCATGACGACGGCGAGGTTCTTCTCCAGCACCTCGCGCTCGTGAAGCTCGATGCTCTCTGCTGGCTCATTCATCACGGGACACCTCCTCGATTGGAGACTCCGAACCCGGACCGCGACTGGCGCAGACACTGCACCAGATGCGCCGGGTCGACAGGCTTGGACAGCACCGCGTCCACGCCCGGCACCACCTCCGGGGGGTCCACGGCGCCGGTCAGCACGACGAGCCGATCGAGCTCCCAACGCGCGCGCCACTCGAGCACACGGCAAGCGACCCGGCCCGCGCAGACGAGGTGGGTCGGGATCCGATCGCCGAGCGCCGCCCCGACCTGATCCGCCTCCGCGACCGCCACCACGGCGCCGAAGTGGCGCTCGAGGTAGCGTCCCAGCGAGATCCGCACCAGCGGCGAGGGCTCGATGAGCAACACCAAGGGGGCCGCAAGGGCTAGCCGCGCGCTGGATCCAGCGACGGAGCCGAGTGACTGCCAGCGCACGGGCTCGATCCTCCCCTTCTTCGGGTTTCGAGGCCAAGTTTCTTGCGCGCGAGCTCCGGCTCGGATCGCGGCGCCGAGCCCGGCTCACGCCCGGTCGCCAGCGAAGCGGGGCTCCCCGGGGCCGCCGCTCGAGCTTCGCTGTCCAGGCTCCAGTCCGGGAGCTCCTGGTTCAGGTGACGGGAGGGGTTGCCCAGACGCGCGCGCTCCGCGCCAGGTCCGCCGCCGCGCGGAGAACGAGGTTCACGGCCCGCGCCGGCTCCTCGTGCCTGCGCCGCGCCCGGTGCCGCCCGATCGGACCCGGCCCGTCCTCAACCCCCCTCGTCGGCGCCCGAGGCTCAGTGCAGAACGTCTTCCATTGGCGCGAAGCCGCCCAGCGCGACGCGACCCGGCAGGCGTATGCGGAACTCGGCGCCACCGTGCGGCCCATGATGCGCGGTGACGGTGCCGCCGAGGAGCTCGACATAGCGGCGGACGAGGTAGAGCCCGAGCCCCGAACCCTCGGGACGCGCCGATGGCACGAAGCCGCCGAAGATGCGTTCGCGGATCTCGTGCGGCAGGTTGGGGCCGTCGTCATGGACGCGGATCCGCGCGGCGTCCGCGCCCCGCTCCACCGTGGCCTCGACCCACGCGCGGGTCGCGCCCGCCTGCGCCGCGTTGCGGAGCAGGTTCCCCAGGACGATCTCGAGGTACGAGGGGCTCCCGCGCACCTCGAAATGGTCCGCCCGCAGCTCCGGGACGACCTGGATCCGCTCGCGCCCCTTCCGCAGCGCGTCCTCCAGGGCCGCCCCGAGCGAGAACGGCTCCGAAGCGGGGCCGGCCTGCTGGCGGAGCTTCGCCAGCGTGCTCGCGACGAGCTCCCCCTCCGCGCGCTGCGCCTCGAGCGCATCCTGCACCGCCGTCCTCCCGAGCTCCCCCAGCGTCCGTTCCTCGGAGATGAGGGTCAGGTTGGCCCGCACCACCGCCTGCGCGTTGCGGAGCTCGTGCAGGAAGTGGCTCAGGTCGAGGAGCACGACGCCGAGCACGGCGTTCATGCTTTCGTCGGCGAGGCGCGCGGACACGGCCAGCGCCGCCTCCGCCTGGCGCTTGGCGCGGAGCAACCGGCGGCGCTGGCCGGTCTGGTACGACACGATCAAGGCCACCACCACCGTGGCCACGATCGCGACCGACGTGGACAGGGGCGGCGAGAGGAGGGAAACCACCAGCAACGCGGGCAGCGTGACGGCGGCACCGAAGAGCGGCGTGAGCGCGTAGTGCTGCGCCTGCGCCCCCACCAGCATCAGCCCGTGCAACGTCGCCAGCACCAGGCCCACCCCCGCTTCGACCGTCGCGGCCGAGTAGACCAACGCCGCCGAGTAGCAGGGCGTATCCAGCAGGGTCCCCACCACGCCGATCCAACCCAGGCATCGCCGCCGCCAGGCGAGCCACGACAGGCCCCCCCCGATCAGGGCCAGGAGCACCCCGATCCAGGGGTGGTCGAGCCGGGCCGCCTCCGCGATCGGGGGCACGTATCCGACGACGAGCAATCCGCCGGCGATCGCGCCGCTCGCGCTGAGGGCGCCCAGGGGCGACGAGATGGCGGTGATCAGCTCCGGTTCGAAGGAGTCCTCGAAGGCGCGCCACTGCGCCAGCCACCAGTCCCGTCCCATGGGGAGCATCCTCGCATGCGGTACAACGATCGGCGCGCCCTGGCGAGCACTGGACATCGGAGCCGCCACCTTCCCCCGCCGCGGGCGTAGCCGGCGGTCCGGCGCGCGCTCCCGGCGGACCGGACCCGGGGCCAGTCCGGTCGGCCCGGCGGCGCCGCGCCGGCGCGTGCCCTGCCCCCGGACTCCGATGGCGGTGGGGGTGCACCCCGCCCGCAACACGGCGCGGCGGCGGGACGCACGCCTACCCTGGCAGCCGCAACCCGGCGATCCCGTCGATCGCCGCGCGCGTCAGCGCGCCCGGCAGCTCCGGGAGCAGCGGCGCCGTCGCCGCGGGCAGGCGCTGCGGGTGGATGACGCCGACCACGACCGAGCGGGTCACCTCGTCGAGCAGGATGAGGAAGTACCGATCGCCCGCGGGGCGCCGCCAGACCGGACAGCCGTCGGTCGCGCCGCCGACCTCGATGGTCGGGCCCCTCTCGTAGGCGGCCGACGCGCACGCGTCGACCACCTCCGCGTCCGCCGCGAAGGCGTCGCGATCGCAACTCGCCATGCACACGGCGCCCCCGACGTGTCCGGCCTGGTACGATCGCATGCCGGTGCTCATGAACTCGCGGTTGGAGAACTCGTTCTCGTCCATGACCACCTCGAAGACGTTGATCTCCCCGCAGCCGTCGCCGACCGCGCCCGTCTTCGCGTAGCAGTTGCAGAGCCCGTTCCACTTGCGACCACCGTCGCGCACGAGCTCCGAGGCCACGACCGCCACCCAGGGTCCCGGGTGACCCGCGCCTTCGCCGCTGCAGGCGGCGACGCCCGCGTCGTCGAAGGTCATCGAACCGAGCAGGACGACGAGCTTGGAGCCGGAGTAGCCGCGGTGCAGGATCCCCGGGTCGTCCGGGCAGTAGTAGTCACGCCCGTCGCCACAGTCGAAGGGCGGCGCCTGCATGAGGTACCCCACGCAGTCGTCGTGGGTCAGGTCCCCGGGGAAGCTCGCGCTCCCGGCCCCTTGCTGAGTGAACCAGAGGTTGTCCGCGATCCCGAGGCGGCGATCGTAGGCGGTGACCCGCGTCCAGTCCGCAGCCGCGGCCGCGCTCGGCTGATAGATGGCGAGCTGCTTGACGTCGATCGCCTTGAGGATGACGGTCATCTCCTCGTCGAAGGGCGCGAGCGTGGTGCTGCCGGTCGCGTGCTGTCTCATGCAGCAGTGGCCGCCCCAGGTGTCGGTGCCGTCCTTGTAGTCGCAGGCGGGGTCGCCCGCCTCGCGGTCGAGCCTCCGCGGCCACCACCCGGGCGCGCCGACGTTGGTGAAGGTCATCGTCCCCCCGCGCGTCACCGGCGAGGCGGGCACCGGGTAGGCCCCGAGCGCCCCCCCGCCGCCGCCGGCAGCGCTCCCGCTCGTCCCCCC
>CAYVRP010000169.1:0-8833 GCA_964454025.1 uncultured Polyangiaceae bacterium
GCGGATCCGGAGGGCGGGGTGTGGCTGGCGTGGAGTCAGTCGACGGTGCGGACGCCGGCGGTGATCGGCGGTGTGCAGCACTACGACGCCGAGGGCAACGCGGGGCCGTTCCTGTGGTTCAGGACACCGGAAGGTGACCGCGGGGGTATGGATACCTCGGCCCTGTTCGCCTATTCGAGCTCGCGGGCGCTGCTGGTAGCGTCCTCGGGCAGTGCGCTCTACGCGTTCGAGGTGGACGGTGACGAGGTTTCGGAAGCGCGCGTGGTCACCACGCACGTGCCGGAGCCCACGGCAATCGAAGGCTACCGCGAGCTGGAGCTGTTGAGCGACGGCGGGGACCTCACGTGGCTCGTGTTCGAGCAGGATCAGCGGATTCGGTCGCTGCGAATCGCGCCGGGCTGCGTGTACCCGCCGGACCCGGCACCGGAGTCGATCGTGGAATGGTGACTCGATCGACCAGACGGTCCTCGCGCTGGCGTGGATTGCGCGCCTCGTCGCTGCACTCGTCGGTGATTGCGCTCGCGTGGACGGCCGTGGTCGTGATCGGCTGCGGAGACGGCGGAGGGGTATCCGTTCACGGCCTGGCGAGGGTAGCGCTTCCATGGGCGCCAGGTGTGTTTGTGTGTTCTTCGCAGCCATGCTGACCGTGCACGCCACGCTCCGGCAGCAGCACCGAGACATACTGACCTTCGTCGCCACCGCCTGCCATGCGCGCCTGCTCGGGCTGGCACCGCCCACGCTGCTGCCCTCGGCCCCCGTCCCTTCTACCCCTCATCGCCCCGCAGCTCAGGCCGCCTGAAGCTGGTTGCTCACGCCGGCAGCGGCGCTTGGGGTCGTGAACGGATACCGGAGCAGGGCGTTCCGATCGACGTGCCGCCCGTCGCCATGTAGACCGGGAACCCCCGTCGTGCTTTCCCGCGGGGTCCACGAAGGTGCCCTTGCGGGGGAAGGAGTCCTGCACGTAGAGGTGGACGGGGACGTCAGTGGTGGTGAAGCGCGCCTGTGACGGGGGCTCGAGGTTGACGCTCGTGAATGAGCAGGTGCCCGAGCGGGGGTTCGCCTCGGCGCGACTGGCGACGTTCAGCCGCGCGTGGTCGCCGGGCGCGAGGGTGCCGCGCAAGGTGGCATGCTGAGGCATGATTCGCACGAACGGCGGGAGTCCCTCGGCGAGGATGGAGCGAGGGCGCGACCTCGGCCCCGCCGTCTACCGAGCCGGAGCAGGGGCCACCCGACCATGGCCAGGAGCCACCATGACCAGCCGTCGACCCGAACGGGAACGAGATGGCAGCCGGCCTCGGGGGTGGCGCCGTCCGTTCCGGGCCGGGTGACGTCGAGCGCGATGACCTCGGTCGTACGGTTGCCGGCATGGTCGATGGCCTCGATCGTCAGGGAGAAGCTCCCCTCGGGTATCCGCAGAACGGGGATGCCGTAGGGTGGGACCTGATCGATCCGCTCGAGCTGCGGCTCGTCGCGCGCGTCGACGAGCGAGAACCGGACCTCCTTGACTCCCCATCCCTCGTCCTTCGCGGCCACGGCGACCTCGAGCTCGAGGTACTCCTCCTCCGCGGCTAGAACGTGCTCGATGTCTGTCTCGTTCGGCGCCGTGATCTCGAGCGAAGGGGCCTCTTCGTCTGGCTCCGCGGCGAAGGCGTCGCCACAGGTGGCGAGGGGTTGAGGCTCCGCGGCGAGTCGGCAGCTTCGACCATCGTCGTCATCCTCATCGAGCTCCATCCCGGGCAGTGACCGGCACTCCGGCGTCGGCGCCCACACATCACCGTCGAAGCAAGGTGTGACGTCCAAGCCCGACGACTCCTCGAGCCAAGCGATCTGCCGCGTCAGGTTGACGTAGTGGCTGAGGCCAGACCCGCAGGCCTCCTCCGTCCCTGCGGAGGTGATCCCCACCACGCGGGGTGAAACCGTCCCGTCCGGCTCCTCGACGTCGAGAAACAGGGGGCCGCCCGAGTCTCCCAGACAGGTATCGACGCCGTCGCTGTCGAGGAGCAGCTCGACACCCACCGCCGCGATCGCGGACGAGCCGACGCGCTCGGTCCCATACTGCCCCTCGGCGCCGTCCGCCCCGAACCCGACCATCCTGACCGCCGCCCCTTCCGTGAGGCGCTCGACCTCGCAACCGGCCAGCACGCGAGCTGGCTCGATGTCCACCACGGCCTCCTCGAGGACGCAGTACGCGAGATCGGTGCCGTTGCCCAGGGCGGCCCCGGGCATCGCCCGACAACGGTCCGTGGCCACCACGAATGCGGGTGCCTCCGCGTTGGGACCGAAACGGATCTCGGAGAGCCAATCCCCGCAATGCGCCGCGTACACGACCAGCCGCGGGTGCACGAGGACGCCGCTGCAGCCGCCGAGCGACACGACGGACGGCCACTCGCAGTCGCGTACCCGCTCTCCGTCGAGCACCGCCTGCGCCGTCACGCCGGCCTCCGGCGCCCCATCCGCCAGGGCACACGCTGGGAGCCCAAGCGTCATCACGAGCCCGTACGCCAGTGCCGCACCGGACGGTCGCTTCCCGTTCGAACGCGCCGCCGGCGACTCTGCTCCGACCCGAACGCGATTCGTCTCGTTCATCCGTGTCTCCGCTTGGCGTCCCGCCAGACCTCCCGCCCCGCACCGCAGTCCGTCACGGTCCTGCCGCACCAGAAGAAGGCGGGGCGCCCCCCTTCGGAGCCTGGCGATTGAGCTCCGCGAGGGGGCGACACCCTTCCGCCGGGCGCCGTCGGGCGGCGACCTCGCCGCCCGACGACGGACCAGGACGGAGCCTCAATGGCCCGGCCCCCTGCTCACGGGCAATTCAACGTGGTGTCGCCCTCGTTGTAGCCGTTGAAGACGTACCACATCGGGCCGCCATACAGATCCTTCAGGCACGACTCGCGATTGCCGCCGGCGTAGTCGCAGTCGTCGTTCATGCGTCCGCTGTTGCCGAGGACCTCGATCCCGATCATGAATGGATCTCCGCCCCCGGTCGTGTGGGCGCTGCCGCCGGTGCAGGAGTAGCTGCTCGCGGCGCCGCCCCGGAAGCTGTAGCTCCCGGACACCACGCTATTGCCGTTGATCGAGCAGGCGAGGTCGGCGGTCCCGACCGAGTTGCCATAGGCGAATCCCAGCAGATAGACGTTCATGGTCCAGGGTGCGGTGTAGTCGATGTAGGAGGCCAGCCCCCCGGCGGAGTCATCGTCGAAGGCGAAGTTCTGGAGCTTGAACTGCGCGCTGTAGGTCGCCGGCGAACTCGGCCAGCAGTGAGTACCGTCCTCGCATCTCACGACGGCCAGCACCGTGTCCGCGCTGTTGTTGCTCGTCCGGCAGATGAGCCGATCGTTCCGATTGAGCGTGAGGGGGATGCGCGTGATGGCGCCGCGCCGGCGCGTGACGCTCCCCTTCGGCGTCAGGTCATCCTCCGCCGCCGCCTTGACCTGGGGAGGGTCGACGACCTCGGGCGCGAAATCGAACGGCTCTGTGACACCCTGCTGGACCTTGGAAGGATCGCCCCCCTCGTCTTCGGTGGCGCAGCCTCCGAGGACGAAGGCCAGGGCGAGAGCAGCTCCCGAGGCTAGAACGAGATTTCGTGTTGTCATTGCTTTTCTTCTCCTCACAGACAGCCGCGACAGCATGTCGCGGGAAACTCGATTGCGCGCCGCGAGCCGGGCGCATCCGACCCCACGGAGCGGCGACTCGCGCGCGAAATCACGCTACGGCAAGCCCCTCGCTGCCATGCCGACTCCTGGCGAGATCCATACAATGGATACGACTCGGCCGGAGGCCAGGATCAAAGCGACTTTGCCAAACCCCTCGGCGGATACCTGCTCTCTCTTCCTCCTGAGCCGAACGACCCGTCAATGACTCTCCGGCCCGGCCGGTGGCCGTGACGATCGGCGAATCGGCGTGGACGGCCTGACTGCCGACCGCCGGTCCCTCCCTCCACGTGGTGGGGAAATGCCACTGGCGCCTCCGCAGCACGGGCAGGCCCGCACCCCAAAAGGCACGGCGCACCCTCCGCCTCGTCTCGCTCACGCGCGACGAGGCGTGCCTCCCGTGTTCGTGTGAGCGGCACGATGCATCGCGAGACCGGGTCCGTCAACAAATAAATGTTGCTTCCTGTCACCCAGAGTCGATCTGATGATGAAAACTCGGTTTGGCCGCGGAGGAGGCGATTATCGCCATGCGCGGGTTTGCAGTCGAACATGGATTCACGCGGCGGTCCGGCGCGGCCAGCAGTCCGTGGGTGCGGCGGGAGACCGTGCCACCACTACGGACGTAGCCGGGGAGCGGCGGTTACCCTGGCGACTTCCGACGGCGCCGCTCGGTGTCGGGGAGTCGGATTCGCATGGCCGGACAAGAGGGCAGCGAGCCCCGTTCGGTTCGCTACTCCAGCCGGGTGGAGGTCAAGGTGTCAGGTCGCACTGGCCGCGAAGCCAGGCCACATGGGGGAAGAATTCACGGGGCCGTCCGTACACCACGGCATGAAGACAAACAGGTCCCGGTCTACCCGCTGTCCGACCAGCGCCCCCCGCATCAAGGCTCAGAGCGTGCGCGAGCTCGCGGTTCAGCTTTCGGGGCCGAGCTTCACGCGAAGCGTGCTCTGTCCCGGGTCATGGCCGCCGTCGGTGTGATCCAGGCGACCAGCGTCGCCTTGCAGGGCAGCGGGCGAGGTCTGGTCCGCGCGATGGGGCGCGACCGGAAGCATGCCACCAACCAGACCAGGGGAAGTGGTGGTACAGGGCACTATCCGACATGCGGGAGGAACGGCAGGCGACACCTCTTGAAGCCGGCGACCCGGTGCTGCGCGGACATGCCATCACTCGGGAGAGTGTTGCCGTCCCATGAGGCTGGAGCGCGAGGAGATGTGAAGGCAACGGGGGACTCCTGCCTCGGCTACCAGACTGGGCGGGGCCCCCTCGGGCGGCGGCTCGCCGAGCTTGCGCCAGGACGCATTGCACTGCTAGCGGGACCCAGGCAGGTTGGCGAGACGACCCTGCTGCTCGAGAGCGCCGAGCAAGCGTGCGAGCGTGCGGTCTACGCGGCGGCGGACCCTCCGGAGGCGGAGTCTCCGGGCTTCTGGGAACGGGTCGTCGGCCGGGCCGAGGCCGCGGCCGCGGCTCACGGACGGGCCATCCTCCTTCTCGACGAGGCCCACCTGGTGCACGGCTGGGCCGCGCACCCGAAGGGAGCCTGCGATCGCTTCCGGCGAAGTGAAGACGCCGTTCACACGTCGAGGCGACCGGTTCGAGCGGGCTGCGCCTCACGGCGGCCTCTCGCGAGAGCCTCGCCGGTCGACTCGAGCGGGTGACCTCGACCCATGGGTCCGTGCAAGCGGTCGCGCCGCTCCCCGGATCCCGGGTGAGGAGGTCGCCGTGCTGACCGTGCGCATCGGGCCCCAGCCGGGCGCCCTGCCCTTGCGCGAGGACAGGCCCCGCTGGTCGGCTCACGTGCGTGACGCCAGCCTGGAACCGGCCCTCGGTCGCGACGTCCTCGCGCTGGCATCGGTGCGCCGTTCCGCCCCGCTGCGCCAGCTTTCCGGCGTCGCCGCTGCGGGCCCCGCCCGGATGGTCCCCTCGCTCGGGGCGCTGAAGAGCGCGATCCAGCGCGAGAGCCGACGCGGCCGACTGCCGTCGAGCGCCGGTGGCACGCGTCCGAGCCGAGCGAACGTCTCCCGTCGGTTCATGGGGGAGAGTCCACCGACGCCGACCGCCCCGCCCGCGACTGGTGGAGCAGGGCGACCAGGCCCTCCAGGAGCCCGAGCAGCTCGTCGGCGGCCTCGGGCGGGGCCTCGATGCGCACCGCGCCGGCCTGGGTCCGGGGGAGGCGCAGGCGGCCGAGCAGGGGGGTGGAGGGGGCGGCGTCGGCGCGCTCGGTGGCGGGTGGCGCGGTCTCGCCCCCCGGCGAGAGCGCCGATCCGCCGTCCGTCACCTCGTCCGCCTTCGGCACGGGCGTGGAGCCCGGTGCGGGGAGGGCGGGCGGCGGGATCGTCGCCTCGGGACCGCTGAGCTCGCCCGAGTCGCTCTCCGCTTCGGGTTCGCCCTGCGCGGGCAGCTCGAGGGTGGCCGGCTCGACGATGCGCTGGATGTCGGCGAGGAAGCCCGTCGTGCCGTCGAACCGGACCTCGTCCGTGGTCCCGTCGAAGAGCCCGGAGAACAGGGCCTTCTTGCTGGCTATCAGCCCCGCGATGCGCGCCTCGATCCCGTAGTCGGCGACGAGGTTATAGACGTCGATCGGCGCCTGCTGCCCCAAGCGGTAGATGCGGCCCACGCGCTGCTCGAGCACGGCGGGGTTCCAGGGTAGCTCCAGGTTGATGCAGGCGCTGGCCGCGCGCTGCAGGTTCAACCCCACGCCGCCGGCGTCGGAGAGCAGCAGCACCGCGCAGCGCGGATCGTCGTGGAAGTCCACCACGTTCTGCGTGCGGAGCCGCTGGCTCTCGGCGCCCGTGAAGAACGCCGACTTGAGCCCCGCGTCGGCGAGGACGTCGCGGATCGCCCACTCGGCCAGCCGCAGCATCGCGCGCCACTGGCTGAACACGACCACCTTCCGCCCCTGCGTGACGGCCAGCTCCTCGATCAGGCGCCGGAGCTCAGCGAGCTTGGGGGAGAAGAGGCCCTCGAGCAGGGTGTCGCTCGCCTGGCGCGCCGCGATCGTCGGCCACACCTCCTCGAAATTGAGCTGGCCGAGGCCGTTCGAGATGATCCGCTGCGTCGTCAAGAGCGACATGAGGCGCAGGAACTCGGCCTGGGTCAGCGGGCGTTGTTGCGCCCGGTGAACCAGGGACGCGATGGGAACGAGGAGCTCGTCGTGCTCGGCGCGCTGCTGCTCCGTCATGGGGACCGGCACCCGCGTGTCGGTCCGCGGCGGGAGCTGGGCGAGCACCTCCTGACGGACGCGCCGCAGCACGCAGGGGGCGAGCCGCTCGCGCAGCGTGTCGAGGTTGCGCGCGCCGGCGCGGCCGCGGCCGCCATTCCCCTCGAAGCTCGTGTGCCACGGCGTCAGGCGCCACTTGGGCGTCAGCGCGACGTCGTCGACCCAGTCGAGGACGCTCGCGAGCTCCTCGAGGCGGTTCTCCATCGGCGTTCCCGTCAGCACGAGGCGCCACTCGGGGCTGAGGGTCTTGACGGACAGGCTCGACTTGGTGGCCCAGTTCTTGATCCGCTGGGCCTCGTCGATCACCACGACCTCGGGGGCGAACCGGTGCACCTCCGCCAGGTCCCGGAGGAGCTGCTCGTAGCTCATCAGCAGGAAGCCGCGCTTGGTGCGCCGCAGCGTCGAGCGGCGCTCCTCCGCGCGGCCCTCGAGGATCGCGGCGGGGGTGTCGGTGGTGGCCATCCACTCGCGCAGCCACTGATCCTTGAGGCTCGCGGGCACGACCACGAGCCCGCGCGCGACCTGCTGCGCCCGGTACAGCGCGTGGCAGACCGCGATCGCCTGGGTCGTCTTGCCGAGCCCCATGTCATCGGCCAGAAGGAGGCGTCGGGCCTCGAAGCAGCGCCGCACGCCCTCGCGCTGGTACGGGTAGAGCTTGCGCTTGAGCGTCTTCGTCTGCGCGAGGAGCGCGGGCGCCGCCGCCAGGGCGGAGCGGCGTCGCTCCGCGCGCGCGAGCTCTTCGTCCACGAGCGCCCTCGCGCCCGGCTCCATCTCGAGCGCCTGCCGCGCGTGCGCTTCCGCGAGCCGTCGCAGCAGCTCGCGGCGGCGGTCCACCGACACCAGCGTGGACGGCGCCGGCCGGCCATCGACGCACCAGTCGTCGAGGTCGGTGCGGGCGGCCGCAGCACGTCCTCGACCCCGACCGGTGCCGTTCGTCGTCGCGCGTTCCAGCCGCAGCCCGAGCAGGCGGTCGCCGTCGCCGCGGAAGGGGCGCACCGAGTCCCACCGGAGCACCGGCAGCCGGGGGGAAGGCGGCGCGGCGAGCTCGCGACGCGCGGCGGCGATCCGGCGCTCGCTCGTGAGCACGTGTCCGAGCACGACGAGCAGGTGCTTGCAGATCCCGAGCGAGCCGCGGAGAAAATCCGCGCAGTCGCAGCTCCCGCGGAAGGGCTCGAGCGACACCAGCTCGGCCTGGTAGGGCCGCTGCGTGCGGCGGCCGTGACCGCCGCTCGGCCGCCCCTTCAGGCGGTAGACGCCGTGGACGAGGCCGCCGCCGGGGGTCTGGTCGATGCAGAGCTCGTCGCGCTCCGCGAAGGCAGCCCGACGAAGCAACGCCTCCATGGCCGCGCGTCGCGTGGGCCAGTCGGTGCCGTCGGTCACGGCGAGCACGAGCTCGGCCATGAGCTCCGGCGGCACGTCTCCACCCTTCCGGCGCGCCATCTCGCCGAGCACGGCGCGGGTTTCCTCGAGGTCGCTCGGGGCGCCTTCGCCCCGGAGCACCCGCTGGAACCAGGCGTTCGGGCGCTGCGGGGCGCGGGAGCCGCGCGGATCGGTCCGGTCGTCACCCAAGAGATCGTTCATGCCGCTGCCTCGTAGTCGAGGTGCGGGCGGGTGCCAAGGAGGCCGGCGGCCAACGGCGCGCGCGCGGGCAGGCCTCCTCGAGGGCAGGGTGGTGACGCTCGGCCCGGTGCGGCAGCAGCTCCTCTCGGGGATCGAGGAGAGAGTCCCACTCGATCGTCTCCGCGACCGCCTGCGCGCCTTCCCCGACGTGGCGCTCGAGGTGACCGACCACGAGCTGGTGTGGCGTCGACCGCGGCGAAGGCGGCGAAGGCGGCGAAGGCGGCGAAGGATGAAGTGAAGGCGGCACCGAAGGAGCGCGAGCCGGCGCGGGCAAGCGAAGCCCAGGCGCCCGTAGCGAAGAAGAGAGCGGCGCGCGCGGAGCGGGCCGCGGCAGGGACGAGTCTTGCGG
>CAYVRP010000170.1:0-8484 GCA_964454025.1 uncultured Polyangiaceae bacterium
CATGCAGTTGGCGCGTCCGAGGTCGGAGCCGACCTTGCGGTATAGGTGCTCGGCCTGGTCGTAGGCGGCGATGGCATCGTCGTTTCTGCCGAGTAGGAAGAAGACGTCGCCGCGACTTTTCATGCAGTTGGCGCGTCCGAGGTCGGAGCCGACCTCGGACGCGGCGGCCATGCCTTGATCCGCGGCAGCAAGAGCGCGGTCCGGATCGCCGGCGAGCAGGGAGAAGTGCGACAAGCGAGAACAGGCGTTCGCGAGCGCCTCACTGGGACCACCTTTCGCCAGTCGAGCAACGACCGCCTCTTGCAGCTCGCGGGCCTTGGCCAGCGAGCCGTGCAGGAATTCCTCCTCGGCCTGCTGGCTCGGCTCGTCGCCGCCAGGAGCATCGGCAGCGACCGAACGCGCAGCGGTAGGCCGCGATGCCTCGTGCAACGCGATGGCCTGGTCGAGCAGCCGGAACGAGAACGAGTCCACCGGCAGGCACGCCTTTTCGGCGCGCAGCTCCACCGGCGCGAACATGGCGGCCACGAACTCGGCCAGGGACACGATCTGCTCTTGCTCCGAGCGGCCGGCGCGGAAGCGGCGCCACACGCGCAACAGGGGCTCGGCCACGTCGAAGCGCACCTCGCGGCTCTTCTCGGCGCGGCTCTCGCGCACCAGCCCGCGCTCGCGCAGGCGCTTGAGCAGCACGGCCGTGGCGTTCACGCTGCCGCCTCGCTGCGCATCGGCGAGCTGGCGCGTGGTGAGCGGGCCGGGCGCGCGAGCCAAGGTGAAGAGCACCTCCAGCTCGGCGCCCGGCACCCAGCGCGGATCGAGGCGCGTCTGGAAATATGGCGTTTGCTCGTCGAGGAAGCGCGCCATCAAGGTCGCCATCTCGCCGGCATCGCTCTCGGCCGCCAAGTCGAACAGCAGGTGCCCGAAGCGCGGCAGCCCGCCGGTGTAGGCGATGAGCCCGCGCAGCTTGGGCGCCCGCTCCGCGAAGCTCGCCTTCAAGGTCAGAAGGCGCTGGCGTCGGCGATCGTCCGTGCTCGGCTGGCCGAGCTCGAAATCGAGCCGCCTGGCCACGAGCGCGATCATCTCGTCTGCCGACAGCTCGCCGAGCGTGTGCTGGCGAAAGAAGCCGTGGAAAGGGGCCTCCGCTGCCGCGATGTCGCCGAACAGGCTCGGAGCCGCCGCGAGCAGCACGAGGCCCTCGCCCTCCTGCAAGGCCTTGCGAAGCTCCCACAACTGCGCGGGATCGCCGCCGAGCCCGATCAGGGTATCCAGGTTTTCGACCACGGCCAGAAGGAGCCGGCCGAGCGTGGAAGCAGCACGCTCGCGGGCGCCCGACGCCAACTGGATGGCGCGGCCGTGCTCGCGCTCGGCGCGCAATTGCGCCAGATCGCCGGTCAGGCGGCTGGCCACCTCGCCGGCGGACGGCAGCTTCGCGGCCTCGGCCCGCCCAAGGTCCTTCTGAAGCTGTTCGAGCAGGCGGATCAGCAGATCCACGGGCTGGCGCACGACCTCTTCCTCGGCCAGCACCACGGGCAGCACGGCCGCGGCCAAGACCGGATCCTTGCGGACGCGGTCGACCACGAGGGAAAGCGTATGGGTCTTTCCGCTGCCGCGCGACCCGATCAGGATGTGGTGCTGGTGGCTCTTGCGGCCGACCTCGTCCTCGACGGCCGCGACCAGCCTGTCGAGCAAGTCCTGTCGCTCCTGGCTCACGGTCAGCTCCGCCAGCGCGGCCGGGTCCACGTGCGACGGGGTGTAGACCAGCATGGGCATGCTAGGCGCCTTCCGTGAGCCAGCCCTCTTGCAGGGCCCAGCGGTCGCGCAGCGGCCGGCAGCGCATGCGCAGGCGATCGCGATCTTGCACCAGATCGAAGTCCTCTTGCAGGCAGGCGAGCAGCGAATCGAGCGCGATCTCGCGCTCGGGTTCCTGCTCGAAGCGCTTGCGCAAGGAATCCAGGGTCGCGCCGTCGGCCTCGCGCGCGATCAGGCGCAGCAGATCCGTGGCCACCCGTCGCAGCCCGTGCGGATACGGCTGGTGGCCGAGGCTGAAGGCGCGGAAGCTGGCGTTGGCCCACGGTCCAAGCACGCGCTCGCGATACGCCAGATCCACCTGTTCTTGCGCGAGCGGACCGGATCGGTGGTCGAGCACGACCGCGTCGGCGAGCAGATGGATGAAGTAGGGCACCGGCCCGCCGAGCTCGGCCAGCCTGGTGACCGCGTCCGGCATGGGCGAGACGCCCGCGCCATACAGCAACTCCTCGGCCAGCTCGCGGCACCTGGCTTCGGAGAACGGTGGCAGCTCGACGGGATGGAGGTCGTCGAAGCTCGATTCGAGGCCGTGAAACAAGATGTACTTGGCCAGGCCGGCGCTGCCCGAGAGGATCTGCCTGGTCGCGGGGCTCGCTCGGCGTGAGGCCTGGAGCATGCGGGCGAGCTGGCGCAGGCCCTGCTCGTCTTCTTGCATCGATGCGCGCAGGAACACCGAGAACTCGTCGAGCAGGAGCGCGGCCTCGACCTGGGCGAGCGCGGCGAGCAGACGCTGGCCGAAGCTCCAGGGGTTTGCGCCGAGCCGCGAGGCGAGGCGGCGGCTGGCCTCGCCCACGCTCGACGGCGCCGCGCCGATCGCGGGCCAGTCCGTCAGCTCGGGCAGGGCCAGCACGGCCTCCCGGGTCGCGTCGGTCGACGCCGCCGACTGCGCCAGCGTCACCCAGAACCACGCCACCGAGGTTCCCGGCGACAGATCGGCGAACAGGCAGGGCCGTCCGCTCTGACCGAGATCGTTCTGCAGACGCTTGAGCACGCTGGTCTTGCCGTAGCGCCGGGGAGCGCGCAGGTGGCAAGAGCGTCCCTGGGCGGCCGCGTCTCGCAGCTCCGCGATGACGTCCTCTCGTCCCATCAGATCGCGACCCTCCATCGGCGCGCCGGGGCGGATCGAGTACCGATGAATCTGGCCGTCTTCCAGCAACATCGAGAGGTGGCGGCCGAGCCGGCCGGGGTTGAAGGCGCCGTCGGCGAAGAGGTACTGGTCCATGTCGGTGGGGATCGCGCCGGGCAGGGGGGCCGCCGAGATCTCGGGGACGAAGCTCACCCGCGCGTCTCTGGCCCAGGCTCCGACGGCCTGATGAAGCTCTTGCACGCGATCCGCAGGGCTGCCGGAGCGATCCAAGCGGATGGAGAGTCCCACCTTTTTTGCACTGAAGAGGTACGAAACCACGAGCGGGTTCATGATCGCTCCTTGCGGATGCTCAGGAACTGCTGCCAGTTCTCGGCGGCCTGGCGATCCACGAGATGGAGCGTCTCCGCCAAGGCGACGTCGTTGATGGTGAGCTCGGGTGGAAGCTCGTGACCGGTGCGAGTCCACTCGTAGAACGGATGGTTGCGCCTGTCCCAGGCATGCTGGAGCAGGGTCATGATCTGGACCTCCACCAGGATGGCCTTGCCAGCTTCCGAGGTCGGCACCTCTACCGCGAACTGGCGTGCTCGGTGGCCGCGCGTCGGACGGCGCAGGCGCAGATCGTAGATGTAGTCCTTGAGCGGCCCGCGCACCTCGTACTCGCCGAAGTGTGCGCCTTCTCCTGCGCTCACGAAGAGCCGAGAAAGCAGGTGGTCGGCATCGCTGGCGAAGTCGCACACGATGCGAAAGCGCGCGAGGTCGGGCATCGCGCGGATGCGTTCCTCCACTTCGGCCGGCGTGAGGCGTCTGTCGGGAGGCTCGTCCAGAAGGTCGCGCCCGAGCTTCGTGCGCAGACTCTCCGGGCTCTTGGTCAGTCTCTCGGCGTCGTCAGGAAACATGAACCAGACGTCGCGCTTCGTTCGCTCCTGCGTCCGGATCAGCTCCCGCTCTTCGTCCAGCCACCGGCCCATGTCGGCGAAGAGCCGAACCGCGGCGACCTGCACCTCCAAGAGCAGCGGGGAATACCAATCCCGAAAACCCGCGGCCGTGCGCAGCTCGTCAGGGAGGTTGGCGCTCAGAACCTCTTCGATTCGGTCTCGAGATGCCTGGCAGACCATGCGACCAGGGTGACGATAAACAAGTTCGTTTACAACACTTTTGTTGATAACGGTCTTGTTGCATTTGGTTGCGTCAAAATCACTAGTAAAAGCGGACGGTTACGGCTTCCGCGGGGCTCGCCGTGCCGTCGAACACCTCGGCCACGAGCGCCAGGGCGTTCTTCGCGGTCGGTTCGTCGATGGTCGGCGATGGCGGGAAGCAGGAGCTGGCGGTGTACGTCAGAAGCCCGCGGCGCACTCATTCTTGGCCGATCCGCTCGGTCACGGCCCGGGGCAGCGGCTCCTCGCTGGTCTCGTCCTCGGCCAGCTCGACCCACGAGAAGAGCCCCGCGTCCTGCCCGTGGCCCACGAATGGGTAGCGTTCGACGCAGCCGTCGAGCTCGCGCAGCACGGCCGCGCCGACCGGGGCGGACTCTGCTACCAACCGCTCGTCGTCGAGGATCTCGCGCGCGGCCGCGGCCGCGGCGCGCGGATCAACCATCGCCGTGAACGTCAGCGAGCTGGCGCGCACCGTGAACGACATCCCCGTGCGCGGTCATGGATCGCACGTACGGCTCGGATTCTCGCCGCCGGATCGGCTCGTTCCGAACGACGCGGACTGGTCGCACCCCGAGGTCCTGTCCGCCCAGTGGTTCACGGTGGCGATCCCGCAGACCAGGGCCGTCCGCGAGGTGGCCATCCGCGCGCAGCTCGGCCTGCCCGCGCCCAGGGTGACCTCGCGCTTCGAGTGCGGGTACCTGGACGATGGCTGGAGCGCGCTGGTACGGCCCGGGTGTCGCGTCCTCGTTCGCGACCAGCGCCACGGTGAGGCGAAGGGCCTTGCTCCGTCCCCTGGCGGCGCCTGGTGCGGGAGGCGAGGGGACTGCTCGGGTGACGCAGGGGGCCGCCGCGCCGCTCGCTCGTGGGCGCCCCGCGGGCGGGCCTTGACGGCTACCCCGCGGGCGGTGTCGTTTTTTACATCTGACGGGCGGCCGCGGCCGCTCGTAGCCTCCCCAGATGCGGCGCCATCATCGGGGAAGGCACCTGGGCATTTGCCTCGCGGCCGGGGGTCTGCTCGCCTGCGGCGATCCAGGGGAAAAGAACGATTCCATCCGGAGCGCGCGGCTCGCCTTCAGCGTGTGCGACGAAACCGTGCCCGCCGACCTCTTCGTCGACGGGATCCCGGCCTACGACCAGTGCGCGGCCTCGATGGACGCCGCCATCTACTCGAACAACGGCGTCGACACGTCGACGACGGCGCTCGACGACACCTGGGTGCGCACCCAGTGGAGCGGGGGCTACCAGTGCACCGAGCTCGCGCACCGGTACCTGTACTTTCGCTGGGGGATCGAGTGGCTCCCGCGCGGGAACGCCGGCACCTGGTGCGACGACGCTCCCGACGCCGACAGCGGGGTCGAGCAGACCTTCACGCCCGTGCACGGCGACGTGATCGTCTTCCCGCCTGGCGAGTGCGGGGCGGACGGGTACTACGGGCACGTCGCCCTGGTCGACACGGTCGATCCGGGTGGGGCTCGGGTCACCATCGTGGAGCAGAACCGCGCCGGACGTCGCTCCGTGCAGACCAGCTGCGCGGGGTGCTTCCTGCACGTTCTGGCCAACACCGGCGTGGCGGGCACCGGGGGGGCCAGCGGAGCGGGAGGGGCAGCGACGGGCGGTACGGAGCCCGACACCGGTGGAGCACCACCCGAAACCGGCGGTACGCCGCCCGACACCGGCGGCACACCGCCGGTGACCGGTGGCACGCTGCCCGCGACGGGCGGTGCGCAGGGTGACACGGGAGGTGCAGGGCCGGGCACCGGCGGCGGGATCGCGACGGGCGGTTCCGCTCCCGCGCCGACGGGCGGCGGGGGAACGGGCGGCTCGGTTCCGGCCACGGGCGGTTTCGCGCCCCTGGGCGGGGCGAGCGGCGGGCTCTCGTGGACGGGTGGGGTCACGGCGACGGACGGCGCGGCCCCGGTCACCGGCGGCGCCGCACCGGCGACGGGCGGCGCGCTCACGGGCGGCGCTGCCTCCACGGGCAGCGGCGCCACGGCGCCCGCCTCGACCGGCGGCGCGCTGGCGGAGGCCGCGGCCTACCCCGCCGAGGCGGACGACGATGCTGGCTGCGCCTGCAGCGCGGTGGGCCGCCCGGCGCCGGCGCGCGGGGCGCCGCTCCGGATCGCGCTGCTGGGGGCGCTCCTCGCCGGTGTGCTCGGGCTCCGGCGCGGCGCGCGGGACGGTGAAGCCCGCGCGTGGCTCCGCCTCTGACGCGGATGGCTCCTACGGCGCCCCCAACGTGACGACGAAGGCCTGGCCGATCACGCCGACCCCGAGGCTGGAGAGCGACCCGTCTCCCGCGCCGCTGCAGAACTCCTCGTCCTCGAGCATGGTGGACCAGGCCTCCGGCGCGGTTTCGGCGCGCACCGCGTAGCCCTCCGCCCAGGCCCCCGCCGGGAAGCCCGCAAGGCTCATCCGGTCGGTGGTGGTCCGCCCCTGCGCGTCCACGAGGCCGTACGCCTGGCCCGCCGCGACGGAGGCCGCGAGCAGCCGCGCCGCGCAGAAGAGCCGCGGGTCCACCCAGGCCGCGGCGGCGGGCGGCGCAGCCGCCTCGCCCGCGCAGGCGATGCTGCCGTCCTGGCGCGCCCGCTCCACGACGTCGATCAGCGCGTCCTCCCGCGCTCGCTCGTCCGCGGTCGGCGCCGGCAGCTCCGCGCAGGCGGCGGCGTCCGGCAGCGCGACGGGCGTGCAGGCGCCGAGCGCGCAGGCCCACCCCTCCGGGCAGGTCCCGGCCTCGCAGCGCGGCCGGCACATGCCGCCGTCGAGCGGAGCGGCGTCGCCGCAGTAGGCCGGGACGGAGGCGTCCGCCTCGAGCACGCAACGGGCGCCCGCGAGCGCGCGGCAGTCGTCGTCGGCCGTGCAGCTGCGGGTGCAGGCGCCGCAGCGGCAGGCGAGCCCGCCCTCGCAGTCGGCGTCGTCGCTGCAGCCGCGCAGCCAGTTCGAGTTGCTCCCCACGGTAGGCGAGGGCGGCGGCTCGCCACAGCCCGCGAGCAGCAGCGCGAGCGGGGCGACCCACGAGCCCACGAACCCCGGGGTCTGCAGCGGACGCGGCGTGATCGCTTCGACGCTCATGCTCGCTGCCTCAGTCCTCGTCAGGGCTGGCCACGGACTGGCCGAAGTAGAACGAAACCCGCTCGAGCTCGTCCTCGGGGATCGGGTGCGCCTCGTTGTGCCGCTGTACGGCGTCCCAGAGCTCGTTCACCTCGGCCCGGATCCGCCCGAGCAGGCCCAGGGCCTGCTCGCGGTACGGGTGGTCCCGACATACGTCGAAGGTGAGCGTGGCGCCACCGACGACGTCGTCGCGGGTCGCGCGCGCCGCGCCGCGCCGCACCTTGCTGCCGATGGCGCGGACCACCGCCTGGAAATGGTCGAAGACGGCCGCCTCCCAGCCGATCTCCGCGTCGACCGGGACCAGGAACTCGGTGGCGCGGTGGGTGGCGGCCTCGCCCTCGCCGGCGCTCGTGACCCGCCCCTCCGCCTCGAGCACCCGGAGCGCCTCGTCGAGCTCGGCGTCCTCCACCGGGAGCTGGGCCTTCAGCCCGGCGCGGGTCACGCTGCCGGACCGGTACACCACGGCCCAGACGAGGGGGACGAGCGATTCGCGCCGCCCCTCGCGGAGCGCCCGGGTGCGATCGGCGTCCCGCGTGATGCCGTAGATGGTCCCCTCGCCGACGCCCGTCCGGTAGACCAGGCCGCTCGACACCAGATCGTTGAGGACCGACCCGACGACGACCGGATCCTCGCGCGCGAAGTGGCCCCGCAGCTCGCGCCGCGACGCGGCCCCCGACGCCTGCAGGTGCTCGAGCACGGCCTGCCACAGGGTCCGGTCCCGCGCGGTCACGCTCTCCGTCACTCGCTGCACCTTCTTCTGGTAGGTGCGGATGGCGAGCCCGAACATGTCGGCGGCGACCTTGCGTGACACCCCGTGCCCCTCGATCTCCCGCGACAGATCGAGGAAGACCTGATCGGCGATGTGCGCGAGCGGCGCGCGGATCCCGGCCGCGGTCGAGAGCTGGGCGATGAGCACCGTCGTCTGGCGCACGATGGCGTCGATGAGGAGCTTGGTGTTCATGTCCGCACCCCCGGCGGCCGTGCGCGCGGTCGCGCTCCGCCTCGCCGGCGCTCCACCAGCGTAGCCCCTCGCGCGCGCCTGCGCTCGATCCGCGAGGGCTCCGACCTCGCGCCGCCGCCGGCTCCGCGCGCCCGGTACGGCGCCGATGCGCAGGTGTCGCGCGCGACACCGCCGCGCGGCGCCCCGTTGCCAGGCTGTCCCGGGGCGGCGCGAGCCCGGCCAATCTGTCGCCGTGCGCGCCGGCTGGGCGCCGTCGCCGCGCCGCAATTGCTCGGGGCTCCGCGGCGAGGCGCGCCCGCGCCGCGCCGGCACGGCGCTCGCAAGGGAAGCGAGCATGTCCGCGCCACCTCTGCGCACCGTGGTCACCGCCGCCC
>CAYVRP010000171.1:0-3587 GCA_964454025.1 uncultured Polyangiaceae bacterium
CTCGCCGACTTCCGCGTGCTCGAGATCGGCCCCCTGCACGACAACGGCAACGGCTGAGCGATGCTCGCCGGCCGTGGGCCGCCGGGCGCGGCCGCGGCTTGCCCCGGGGCTACCCCTCGGGGCGCTCCGTTTCCGGGTGCTCGTGGTAGTAGGCGGCGAGGCTCTCCTGGCTGATCCGGACGGTGACGAGCCCCTCGCGCTCGATCCGCGCCTGGCACCCGAGGCGGGAATGGGGGCGCACGTCGAAGGCCTTGTCGAGGACGTCCTCCTCGTCCTCGGACGGCTCGGACAGGAGCTCCCGCCCCTCGTCCACGTAGACGTGGCAGGTGGAGCAGGCGCACACGCCCCCGCAGGCGTCGCCCTCGGGCGCCCCGCCACGGCGGGCGGCGCCGAGCACGGTCGTGCCGAGCGGGACCTCGACCTCGATCTCTTGCTCGATGAAGCGCACCCTCGCCATGGCTCACCGTTCCGGCGGCAAGACCGCGCGGGCCGCCTCGTGCGCGGCGACGTGCGCGTCGACCCCCGCCGCGCGTTCCACCTCGGCGGCCACCTCGCCCACGCGCTTGCCCGCGATTGCCGCCTTCATCGCCCGATCCATCCGGCGTCCCGCCCAGTCGTGGGTCACCCGATCGAGCTCTTCGATGGCGCGTTGCACGGTGCTCGCCCGGGTCGCCGTCGCGACCGCGTCGCGGAGCACGGCCTCCGCGCGGTCCACGGCCGCGCGCTCCTCGGCGGAGAGCAGGTCCGCGTCCGAGTCCAGGGCCTTGCGGGTCGCGAGCAGGAGCCGCTGCCCCTCGACGCGCCCGTCCGCGAGGCGCCGCGCCTCGAGGTCCTCGTCGCCGTGGTCGATGGCGTCGATCAGCATGTCCTCGATCTGCTCGTCGGTCAGGCCGTAGCTCGGCACCACCTCGATCTGCTGTTCGATCCCGGTGGTGAGCTCCACGGCCCGCACCCGGAGCAGCCCGTTCTCGTCCACGGCGAAGTGCACCTCCAGCCGGGCCATCCCCGCGGGCATCGGCGGGATCCCCCGCAGCGTGAACCGGGCGAGCGAACGGCAGTCCTTCGCCAGCTCCCGCTCCCCCTGCACGACGTGGATCTCGAAGCCCGTCTGCTCGTCGGCGAAGGTGGTGAAGACGCTCTTGGCGCCCACCGGGATGGTGGTGTTGCGGGGCAGCACGCGGTCCACGCCCCCGCCCATCGTCTCCACGCCGAGGCTCAGCGGCAGCACGTCGAGCAGCAGGACTGCGTCGCTCTGGTTCGCCAGCAGGTCCGCCTGCACCGCTGCCCCGTAGGCCACCACCAGGTCCGGGTCGATGTCCGCCAGCGGCTCCTGGCCGAAGAGCTCGCGCACGTAGGCGCGCACCCGGGGCACTCGCGGCGCGCCGCCCACCAGGATGACCCCGTCGAGCGCCGTCGCCTCCACCCCCGCGTCGCGCAGCGCCCGGCGGCAGGCGCGGCCCGTGCGCTCGAGCAGCGGCGCGATGAGCGCGTCGAAATCGGTTCGATCCAGGCGGACCTCCGCCACCCCTCCGCCACGCCGCGGCACCTCGATCACCGCCTCCGCCGCGTCGGTGAGCGCGTGCTTCACCTGGCGGGCCGCGTCGAGCGCGAGGCCCACGATCTCCGGCGGCGGCGCCGCCCCCGCCCCGAATCCCATCGCCGCCAGCACCCGGTCGGCGACCAGGCGGTCCATGTCGTCGCCGCCGAGCGCGCTGTCGCCCCCCGTGCTGCGCACCTGGAAGACGCCGTCGTCGAGGACCAGGAGGGTGACGTCGAAGGTGCCGCCGCCCAGGTCGTAGACGGCGAAGAGCCCGCTCTTCTGGGTCTGCAACCCGTAGGCGAGGGCGGCGGCGGTGGGCTCGTTGAGCAAGCGCAGCACCTCGAGCCCCGCCAGGCGCCCGGCGTCTCGGGTCGCCTGCCGCTGGGCGTCGTCGAAGTACGCGGGCACGGTGATCACCGCGCCGCCGACCGCCTGGAGCTGCTCCTCCGCGCTCCGCTTCAGCGACCGGAGGATCTCGGCGCTCACCTCCACCGGCGTGACGACGCGCCCCCCGACGTCGAAGCGCACCGTGCGCGCGGCGTCCGCGCTCTCGGGCTCCACGAACCGGTAGGTCCCGAGCTCGCGCACCTGCGGGTCGTCCATGCCCCGGCCGACAAAGCGCTTCACGCTGGCGATGGTGCGGGTCGGCGCGCGGGTGGCGTAGGCGCGCGCCGCCGACCCTACCACCACCGCGCCGTGGTCGCCGTAGTACACGACGCTCGGCAGCAGCGGGGTTCCGTCGCAGGTCGTCAGCGCGACCGGTCGCCCATCGCGCACGTGGGCGACGATGGAGTTGGTGGTCCCGAGATCGATGCCGATCGGCTTCGGGGGCGCCTTGGGGTCGAAGATGTCGAGCAGCATGAAGGGTCCCGCCGTGCGGTTTCTAGCCGAACAGGTCCTCGATTTCTCCGACTTCCTCGAGGAAGCGCCGCACGTAGCGGAGCTCGGCGAGCTTGTGGAGCAGGGCGTCGCGGGCCTCCGGTTCGGGCGGCGACGCGAGCGTCGCGAAGCCCTGTGCCAGCTCGGCCTGGAGGGCCGCGTCGCGTTCGCGCATCTCGGCGCCCAGCCGGCGCACGGCGGCGAGGTCGCGCGCCGCGCGCGCCTCGGCCAGCGCCTCCCGCCGCTCCATTACGTCCAGGAGCAGGGCTGGATCGCCGACGGGCTCGCTGCGCTCGCCCACCGGCACCCCGAGGCGCACGAGCAGCGCCTCGGCTCGCCGCACCGGATCCCGCAGGGCGCGCCAGGCCTCGTTCACCTCGATGGCCCGCGACAGCGCGGCACGCCGCTCGGACGCGCTCTTGCCCGCGTGGCGGTCGGGGTGCAGGGTGCGCGCTAGCTCGCGGTAGGTCGCCTCCGCGGCCGGGAGGTCCAACCCGTAGACCGGCGCGAGGCCGAGCGTATCGAAGGCATCCGCCATGCTTGGGGCTCCTCGCGGCTCGCCGTGGCCCGGCGCGTCCTGCCGCGCCAGCGTCGACCGGCTCACCGCACGGTGAACGAGTGGCCGCAGCCGCAGCTCGTGGCCTCGTTGGGGTTGCGGAACTTGAAGCCTTGAAACATCAGGGTCTTCTCGAAATCCAGGACCGATCCCGCGAGCACCACCAGGCTCTTCCGATCCACCACGAAGCGCACGCCGCCCGCCTCGAAGGTGCGGTCACGCTCCCGCGGCGGGTCGTCCGCGAACTCGATCACGTACTGGTACCCCGAGCACCCGCCCCCGCGGACGCCGAGACGGATGGCCGCGTCCGGTGTCCCCCGCGCTGCGAGCCTCTGCCGGGCGTACGCGATCGCCGCCTCCGATACCGTGATGCCCTTGGTCGAGCCACTCGCCCCGGCCGACACCCCCGCGCCGCCGGTCTCCCCGGGCGGGGGCGGCGCGGAATCGGTCAGCGAGACGCGCGCCGCGGGCGTGATGGCGTGGCACGTGTCGGCGTAGGGCTGGGTGGGGTCCATGGCGATGTCTCGGGGGGGGGGGGAACGGGGGCCGAGGGGTGAGGGGTGCGGGTACGGGCCCGGTCCCGGGGGAGGACGCCGACCGAGAGCGCGCGGC
>CAYVRP010000171.1:3597-8353 GCA_964454025.1 uncultured Polyangiaceae bacterium
GGGGGGGTGGCGGGGGGGCCCGGGGGCGCGGGTGGGGGGGGGGGGGCCCGGCCGTGGCGCCGGGGGGGGGGGTACCGGGCTCGACGGGTGAGGGATGCGAGTACGCTGCCGGTCCCGGGGGAGTCAGCCGCTCGCGTCCGCGCCGACGGCCTCCGCGCCGGGCGTCGGCGCCGCCGGCTCGGCCAGTGCCCGGCGCGCCGCCTGCTTCTTGCGGTAGTCCTCGATCGCGCTCTTCACCGCGTCCTCGGCGAGCACCGAGCAGTGGATCTTGACCGGCGGCAGGTTGAGCTCCTCCGCGATCTGGCTGTTCTTCAGCTTCGCGGCCTCATCGATGTGCCGGCCCTTGATCCACTCGGTGGCGAGCGAGCTCGAGGCGATGGCCGATCCGCAGCCGAAGGTCTTGAACTTGGCGTCCTCGATGACGCCCTCATCGTTGACGCGAATCTGCAGGCGCATGACGTCGCCGCAGGCGGGCGCGCCGACCAGTCCGGTGCCGACGGAGTCGTCGGCCTTGTCGAGGCTGCCGACGTTGCGGGGGTTCTCGTAGTGATCGATGACCTTGTCGCTGTACGCCATCTCGGTGTCCTCGCTCGCTCGCGTCACTCGTCAGTGGGCGGACCACTGAATCGACTTGAGGTCGATGCCCTCCTTGTACATCTCGTAGAGGGGCGACATGGCTCGCAGCCGCTCGACCTCGGTGATCACGCGCTCCGCCACGTAGTCGACCTCCTCCTCGGTGTTGAAGCGCCCGATGCCGAAGCGGATCGAGGAGTGGGCGAGGTCCTCGTCGAGGCCCATGGCCCGCAGCACGTAGCTCGGCTCCAGGCTCGCCGACGTGCAGGCCGAGCCGCTGGAGACGGCGATGTCCTTGATCGCCATCATCATCGCCTCGCCCTCCACGAACGCGAAGGAGACGTTGAGGTTGCCGGGCAGGCGCCGCTCCCAGTCGCCGTTCAGGTCCACTCGCTCGAGGCGCGCGGTGAGCCGGTCGTAGAGGCGGCGGCGGAGCCCGAGGATGCGGGCGTTCTCGGCCGCCCCCTCGCGCTCGTACAGCTCCAGCGCTCGGGCGAAGCCCACCACGCCGGGAACGTTGAGGGTGCCCGAGCGGTTGCCGCGTTCGTGTCCGCCGCCGTCCATCTGGGCGACCAGGCGCACCCGCGGCCGCCCGCGGCGCACGTAGAGTGCACCGACGCCCTTGGGGCCGTAGATTTTGTGCGCGGTCAGGCTGGCGAGATCGACGTTCATGGCCTGGACGTCGAACGGCGTCTTGCCGATGCCCTGCACGGCGTCGGTGTGGAAGAGCACCCCGCGCGCGCGCGTGATGCGGCCGATCTGCTCGAGCGGCTGCACGGTGCCCACCTCGTTGTTGGCGAGCATCACGCTGACGAGGATGGTGTCCCTTCGGATCGCCTGCTCCACCGCCGCCGGATCGACGAGGCCGTCCTTGCCCACGGGCAGGTACGTCACCGAAAACCCCTGCTTCTCCAGGCGCTTGCAGGAGTCGAGCACGGCCTTGTGCTCGATGGCGGTGGTGATGACGTGCCGGCCCTTCTCGCCGTAGTACTCGGCCACGCCCTTGATGGCGAGGTTGTCGCTCTCGGTCGCGCCCGAGGTGAACACGATCTCCTTGCCCGACTCGGCGCCGATGAAGCGCGCGATCGTCTCGCGGGCCGCCTCGACGGCCGCCTCCGCCTTCCACCCGAAGGCGTGCGTCCGGCTCGCCGCGTTGCCGTAGTCCTCGGTGAAGTACGGCAGCATCGCCTCGAGCACGCGTGGGTCCACCCGGGTGGTCGAGTGGTTGTCCATGAAGATGGGGAGCTTGGGGGCCATGGCGCGGGGGAGACAGGAGGGGCGAAGAGGGCGCGCGCTTCAGTGGGCACGCACACCTGCGACGAGGTCGGGCGCGTCGGAGCGATCCCGGTGGAGGGCGCAGCAGCTACAACTTCCTGCCGGGAGCTCGGGCAGGCAGGCGATGTCGCAGCCGGACAGGTACTCCAGGCTCTCCACGAGCTCGCGCTCGAGGTGCTCGAGCTCCCGGATCTTCTCCCGGGTGGCGTTGAGCTTGCTCGCGTACACGTCGCGCAGGTGTGCGGCCGCGAACATCGCCGAGTCCTTCTCGGACTGGCTGCGGACGAGCTCCTGGATCTCCGTCAGTGACAGCCCCAGGCTCTGGAGCTTGGTGATCCAGCGCACCCTCAACACGCTGTCGGCCGAGTACAGGCGGTAGCGCCCCTTGGAGCGCTCGTGTGGGCGTAGGAGCCCCAGAGCCTCGTAGAGGTGCAGCGCCCGTACCGTCTTCCCCGTGGCCTTGGCCAGCTCCCCCACCAGCAGATAGCCGGGCTCCACTCGGTCCGAGGCCGACCCCGCGCGGGTGGGGCTGCCGGTCGCTGCTTTCCCGGACAGGTCGCCCGGGGCCGGACCGGCCTCTGCCAGCACCTCGAGGTGGCGGGGAAGGTTGTGGGTAGTCATGTGCTGGTAGTCGGGACAGACAGCACCGCCGGCCTCGCGCCGGGGCCGTTGGGCTGGGGACGACTCCGGGGTTCGGCTGTACGTGATCCTTGGTCTTGTCTGGGAAGAAGGACGAAACGTGCTCCGCGTATTCGGCCTCACTCGAACCCTTACGTAAGAGTAAGGGTTTCGGCTATACTAGGGCTCGGTTCGCGCCTGTCAACCGGAAAGTGCCGGTGCGTGAGAATGCCCGACGCCCGCGGATCTTCTGGGACCCTGTCTTGACGCCAGGAGCGGGGAGAGTACCCTCTCTGCCCCACCCTTGTCGCGCGGTGGAGCAGCCAGGTAGCTCGTCGGGCTCATAACCCGAAGGTCGGTGGTTCAAATCCACCCCGCGCAACCATCGTTTCCTACAACCTCCGGAGCCCCGGCCGAACCTGATGGTTCCCGGGGCTTTGGTGCATCTCGGGGCTGGCGTCTCGGCGGCAGCGACTGCGGGAAGATGACCGACTGGGCCCGGTAGCCCCCGTCCTCCGCGGGGTGCAGGTCGATGCGTCCGTCCGCGAGGAGCCAGGGCCGCGGTCTGTCCCGCACCACCGTCGGACCACCGGCCGCCATCCCGTTAGCCCCACCCAGCCCGCGGAGCCGCACCCACGCGCCCGGTGCCGGTCCGCGTTCGGGGCAAGACTGGGAGCTGAGCGCACCGCCGGCCCGCAACCTCGGACGATTCCGCTGGCACGGGGACCCGCGCTATTTGCTTGCGCGCCGGCCGACGGAACGCCCCCCCTATCGCCCCTCCCGTGCCGGGGGGCCTCCGGTGGCGGGGAGCGCGCCGGTGGCGTGGTATTGTCTTGGCGGTGTCATCGAGGACGATCACGCGAGGGCGGAGATCCGGGGCGGCGGCTCATCGCCCCGCCGTCGTCGCGGTCGTGATGGCCGTCGCCTGCGGTGGGTCGGTCGATCGTGAAGGCGACGGCACCCGACCGGGCAGCGGCGGCGCCGGTGCGGGGGCGGGCGGTGGCGCGGCGTCATCGGCCGCCGGGGCATTGGGCACCGCGGGCGCCGCCGGATCACTGGGAGGCGAGGCCCTCGGAGGCAGCGGTGACGGTGGGGTGGGGGCGCTGGTGACGGTTTCCGGGCAACCCCTTCCTCCGGTCCCCGAGTCGTTGGATCTCCTTTGTCCCTGGGACGATCCTGAGGGATGCACGCCTTGCTGCAACGTCGTCGAATGCCGCTTCGCGGATGACACGCGGATCTGCCCGGAGCCCGCGGACGTCACGTTCTCCTACAGCACCGGCACCTCGGGGTATCAGTGTGGAGATCCCGAAGGCCCGTTCTCGGCCCCGAGCTCGGCGAGCCTCGCCGTGGGCTGCTGCTACGTCGCGAAGCGGTATTACTGCTACTAGGTAAGCGATCGGCGCCGCCCTCGCCGCGGCCTCAAGGCGAGCGCGAGCTCGCTGCTCTGCCGGCTGGTGCCGATGGTCCCACCCCCACGGTTACACACCGTGCGCTGCGCCGGCGTGCTCGCCTCGGCGAGCCGCTGCGGTCGCGTATCGTACCCAGGCGAGCTCGATAGCGGCGCCACGGCCGCGGCGGGGGCCCCACCGCGGCCATGGCCGGGCACGCCGTCAGCCGACGGCGACGATGTCGCTGACCCCGGGGGCCATCACAGCGGGGTGATCTCGCCCGCACTGACGATCGTCGCCGTCCCCGTCCGGTCGAACCGGACGAAGGGGTCGCCATTGTCGATCGACTCGACCACGCCCTCCTCGCCGGGCTCGGCATGCACGTATGCGGGGTCGGGATAGCCGTCCTCATCGAGGAAGGGCTTGGTGGGATCGCCTCCACCTCCGCCTCCGCCCTCGGTGACCTGGCATGTAGCGCGGACGCGCTGTCCGGGGATGAACGTGATGTCGCTGGATGTGGATGTTGCTGTCTCGGTGGGCCCCGGGGCGCGTTCGGGCCGGGCGTGGCCCGACATTCCACCGGCCCGACTTCGCGATCCCCCGCCCTGGCCCGCTTGGGCCCTAGCCGGTCGGCCCAGCTCCGCCGTCTTCGTGCCCGCCCGAACGCTACGCCGTTCCGCCCATTTGAAGGATCGCTTCTTGGATCCCGTCTTGGAATGCCCGGAAGAGATCGGCCACGTCGACCTCTTCGCCATCCTCGACGCGCTTCGAAATCGCCGTCAGCGTGCTCACGCAGAGAGTCGTGTTCCGGTACCGAATCGTGGGGTCGGATCCGTACTCGTCGTTGATCCTGGATTTCGCGCGGCCCCGGAGCCGGCTGACTGGGGCGAGCCGATTCACGC
>CAYVRP010000172.1:0-8317 GCA_964454025.1 uncultured Polyangiaceae bacterium
GCGGCGCGGGGTAGGGCTGGGCCGGCGGCGCGGGGTAGGGCTGGGCCGGCGGCGCAGGGTAGGGCTGGGCCGGCGGCGGAGCGCCCTGCGCGCGGGCGCTCCCCGCGGCGAGGAGCAGCGCGCCAGCCGCGAGCGACCGGGCCACGGCGATCCGGCGCGTCACGGGAACACCCCCGCGCAGACTGCGGTCGTGAGCGCGTCGCACTCGGACCCGAGCCGGTCGAAGCCGTTGACCGCGAGGTAGCACTGATCAACTTGCGCGACTCGCGCGGAGCAGAGCTCGGAGATGGGGCGCAGGTTGGCGAGGTCGCAGGCCTTCGCCCGGGTCGCCAGGAAGACGGCCCGGTCCGCGCAGGACTCCTCAGCGGCGGCACCCGCGGCGCCGGCCGCGCCGCTGCTGGCGCCGGCGCTGCCGCCCGCGGGCGCGCCGGCGTGCCCGGCGGCAGGTGCCCCGGCTTCACCGCTCACGCCGGCGACGCCCCCCGTGCCGCTCGCGCCGCCCGTGTCATCGGTCGAGGGCGTCGTCGTACCGAGCGCGTCCGCCCCCTCCTGCACGCAGTCGTCGACGGTCCTCGCGTCGCAAGGTGCGCAGCGCCCGCTCTCCTCGCACACTCCGCACGAGAAGGACGCGGCGTCGTCACGCTCCTTCGAGCAGGACAGCGCCGGCTCGTCGCGCCCGCAAGGAGCGCTCAGCATCCGCACGGTGTCGCCCTCCCACCAGAGCAGGTAGCAGCGCCCTGCGTCGTAGGTGTACTCGTCGCCCTTCCAGCTGCAGAACACGCGCTCGGGATCGGCCGGATCGGCGGCGGCGAAGGCGATGAGCACCACCTTCTCCGGGACCCCGTCGTCGTCGATGTCGACGTCGAGCGTCTGCTCGTAGGCGTCGAGGCCGGAGAAGTCGAAGTCGACGGTCCACTCGGTGGCCGCGTCGATGCCGCACCAGAGCGCGAGATCCCCGTCGAAATCGACGCGCATGTCCGCGTCGAACGCCACGTCGGACGCCACGTCGAACCCGAAGTCGAGCCGGCCCCGCAGGGACGGGACCTCGAGCTCGGGATCGGTGCAGCAGCTCCCCACCGCGATCAGCGCCGCCGAAACCGCGACGTGACTCACCCCTCGTCTCGCCAAGCCTCACCTCCCAAGGATGAAGGGAGCATACTCGACCCTCTCCGCCGTGCCAGGCGGCGACGTCGCCCCGGGCCGTGCAGGCCCGCCCGCTCTTCGCATCGGCGCGCCAGCGCCGCCATCGGCGCCGCGAGAGTCCGGTCGATCGCCGCTGGGCTCGCCCGGCGGGTGCGCGGTGGTCGCGTCCTCGGCGTGGCGTCGGGAGGGGCATGCACGACGCGGGGATCGGCGATCCAGCGCCCGAGCTCGGAGAGGCAGCGCGACTGGATGGTGCGCGGCGGGCGCGCCGGATCGGTCGCGTCGCGGGCGCTCGCGCCCCGGGGGAGCCACGCCTTCGCGGGGACGCAAGGGCAGGGGCACCGCCTCGCTCGGCAGCGCGAGCTCGGCGACGCCGGGCGCGTCCAGGAGCTCGCCTCGCCGCCCACCCTGTTGGATCCTGCGGTCCCTGCTGCAGCTCCGACGCGGCGGCGCCCCTCGCTCGCGGGGCCACCGCCGTCCCGTGACGGTGCCGATCGCCGGCCGGCGCCGTCCGTGAAGCGGCGGTCTTGCTCGCCGCGGGTTCTGCTGGCCCCAGCGTCTCGGTCGCCGCGCCCTGCGGGCGGTCGCCGCCAGGGCGGAGTCCGTCACGGAGGCATCCGACGTGGAAGCGGGGGCGAAGGTGGTGCGGGCTCGCCGTGGCGGCGGCGCTGACGGTGGCGGTGGTGCGAGCGGCGCTGGTGGCGGCGCGGCGGGTGGGCGGGCGCTCCGTCGTCCGCGACCAGCGCCGTTCCCTGCGCGTCGAACCCCGGCGAGCCAGGCGCGCTCCGCGTCGCCCGGTGCGGCCGTGCGCGCTGCGATCGCGAGCTGGGTACGTTCGGCGACGGATGCGAGCGCGCCGTCCGCACCATCGCGGCGAGCCGGATGGGGGGTGGCTGCTGCGCCATCCTGACCGACAGACGCCTGCGCTGCTGGGGGGCTCACCCCGAGGACTTGCCCGTGGGCTCGTGCGTCAAGCTGCGCGCTCTGCACCGACGGGACCGCGGCCAGCGGGGGCGACCCCTTCACCCCCGGCGCCTTCCGACGGCATTTCCGGGGCGCTCGCGGCAGGCTGCGGCACCACGCGTGACGGGTCGCGCTGGCGGGGCAAGGACTGGCGGCCGCCCCGACCCGCGGAGCTCCCGTCCGCGGGCGGCGCGTCAGGGGGCCGCGGGCGCCGGCGCGGGCGCAGACGCGGCGGCCGGCGCGGCCCCGACCAGCGGCCGCGGGAGCACCTGCGTGGCCTGCATCGACGGCGGCAGGTACGGGTCGAGCTTGCCCACGGCCCAGCCGACTCCGAGCGCGACCAGGATGAGCAGCAACGCCCAGAGCCACCAGCGCGTCGGCTGGTCCGCGTAGGGATCGGGGTCGACCTCTCGCCCCGAGCCGGCGGGGAGCGCGGCCACCTTGGTGAGCGCGCCGCCGAAGGCGACGTTGATGCGGACCCGCCCGTTGACGGCCCACCCGTTGGCGTCAAGGATCGGGCCGAGGTTCCGCTGCCGGAGCTTGAGCCACGCGACCAGCATCGACGGCAGCGAAACCGCGAGCACGATCGCCGCGAGGCCGAGGGGCATCCAGATCCCGAGGCCGAGGAACATGCCGAGCGCCGTGGAGAGGAAGGTGGCGGCGCCCGCGACGGCGACCCCCACCGCGGCGACCATCCCGACGTCGACCTTCTTGGGCGGCGCGGTGGCCGCGCCGGGCGCGGCCTGGTCGGCGGTGGCGGCGGCGGTGGCCGCGCGGTCCACGCGGGCCGTGGACGCCTTCTCCTTCTCGGCGGCGCGCTTGGCGACCTGCTCCTCGATCGTCCGCACCAGCCGCTTGTACGGGGACCAGAACGCCTGCCGGATGCTGATCGGGTTCTCGATCACGTTGGTGATCCGGGCGTCCCAGTCGTTCCCCTTCCGGTCGTAGAAGACGCCGTTTCTTCCCACCATCAGGTGGTCGACGTCGCCGGCCGTGAAGGCGGCGACGATGCTCGTCTTCTCCGCGCCGCGGGTGCATTCGCAGTACGCCAGGTACGCCTTGGACAGGCCGGCCAGCGCGGCGTGCTGGGCCGCGTCGTTCACGGTGACCACGAGCTCGCAGGCGCGCCCGTCGAGGTACAGGGTGCCCGCCTGGAAGACCGCGCCCTTGCGCCCGTAGAAGTCGGCGAAGCTGACGAAGTTGCGCAGCATCGTCAACAGATCGCGGCGCAGCCGGACGGCCTTCTCCACCGTGGCGATCTGCGCGTACTCGGTTTCGAGGGCGGCGTCTTCCGCGATCAGCGCCGCGATCTTCGCCGGCTGCCCGCGGTCGGTCAGCTCGCGCAGCCGCTCGATCCCCAGCGCGGCGACCGGCGTGGCGGGGGCCTTGCTCTTCCAGGCGCGGAACGGGGCGAGCCGCTCCACGATGGTGGCGTAATCGGCCTCGGTCAGCCCGGTGCGGGCGCCGATCAGGGGGGTGACCGCGGCGCTCGCGAAGCGAGCGATCCGCTCCGCCCAGGCGGGGTTGACCCCGGCGCCGAGCGGCAGCGCGCGGCCGCTCTCGATGCGCGCCACCGGGAGCCTGGCCACGTCCTCATCGTCGCGGGCGAGCGCGCGCTGTGAGAGCGCCTGGAGCGCCGCCTCGCTCGCGTTGAGGGCCTCCGCGGCGCGGGCGTCGTAGGTCGCGATCCGGCAGCGCGTGAAGTAGTCGTCGAGCTTGACCTGGACGGCGTCGAGCGCCGCGGCGGCGGCGGCCGTCCCGTCACCGAGCGGGCGGATCCCCTCCGCTTCGCCGGCGGCGTGGTGCTCGAGCTCCGCCTGCACGTGCTCGAAGAAGCGGTCCGCGAGCTGCTGGTCGATGCCCGGCCTCCCGCTGCGATCCGGGACCGAGCCCACCGCCGCCATCACCTGCTCGATCGCCCGGCGCGTGTCGTCGTCGTCCGCCGCCTCCGGCGGCACGATCCCGTCGCCGTTGAAGCGGGTGGCGGCGAAGACCTCCGTCATGGCCTCGACGTCGGCGAGGCTGATCGACTTGCTGTCCTTCTTGCCTTGCTCGGCGAGGATGCGCTTGGCGGCCGACAGTACCGCCTTGCCCTCCTTGGTCGAGCCGTCGAACTCCGCCAGGGGGATGGCGTCGCCCGGCTCGAAGAGCAGATCGAGGCGCTTTAGCACCTTGCCCATCCAGTTCACGGCGGCGAGGACCTCGGGCACCCGGACGCGGCCGTCGTGATCGGCGTCGATGAGCGCCAAGGTCTTCTCGTCGAGCGCCGTGCCCCGCGTCGGGCACGCCAGCGCGACCCACAGCTTCTGATCCAGCTCGTCGAGGTGCGCGAGGTCCGCGCCGGTCGAGAGGACGACCTGATCGACGCCGCCCGCGCGGAAGAAGCGCCAGCGGTGGGGTGTTCGCTTCGCCATGGCGGCGCAGGATAGACGCCCTCCACCGTCCTGTCGACGCGCGGCCGGCCCGCCCGGTCGCGGGTCGTCGGTCTCGTGCCGACTGTCCTCCGGGTCTCACCCAGGGGCGATCGTGGTCTTCTCCCTAGGGGTAGACCTTCATCTCCCCCGACATCATCAGGAGCGACAGCGCGGTCCAGGAGGTCTGGTAGTAGAGGGTCCCATTCAGGAGGGTGCCTGTCTCGACCAGGGACCACGCCTGGTCGAGCTCGGCCTGCCAGGACGGATCGCTCATGAACGCCACCCCGGCGGGCCCGACGAAGGACGCCGACTGCACGGCCGAGTCGTTCTCCGGGCGGGGAGTGCCGTCGAGGTCGTAGCCGTTCTCGATCGCTGCCACCCCCACCCCGGCGTAGAAGGCCGCGATCTTGTCGAGATAGGTCTTGGCGCGCGGCTCGCCGAACCAGCACCAGTCCTGCCCGAGGCGGAACGGCGTGCGCGTCGAGTCGTTCTGGAAATGGGTAGGGGCGCCGTCGTAGGCCGAGACGAGGTTGCCCTGCGAGTCGGACCAGGCCGGGACCAGCCCGTTGTCCGCGTTGCCGAGGGTGTCGTTGAGGGTCCGCTCGAGGACGGCGTAGTTGCCGTCGATGACCGCGTTCCACCCGTCGACGTTGCCCGTCACCTCGCCGAAGATCCGGAAGTAGGCGGGCGCGAAGTAGGACAGGTTGGTGACGTCGCGGCCGCCCCAGGAGTCCCCCGGGAGCCACAGGTAGCCGCGCCCTTCGTCCACCTCGTGCTCCCACATCGCCTCGATCATGCGGACCCCGAGCGTGAGGTAGTCCTCGTCGAGCGTGCCGCGGCCACCCCAGCGCCGGGCCGCCATGACGAGCGCGAACGCGATGTCCTCGTCGCCGTCGCTGGCCGCGCCGGTGCCGATGACCTGCCCCTCCGGATCCACCTCCCAGTCCATCAGGCCGTTGTCATTGAGGTAGAGGGCCGTGTAGCGCCAGAGCTCGTCGAAGGTCGCTGGATCGTCGTGGTACACGGCGAGCAGCAGCCCGTAGCCCATCCCCTCGGAGACGGTGGAGCCGATCACGCTGCCGGAGTCCGGCTTCCAGACGCGCAGGTGGCCCTGGGCCCCGTCGGCCGTCACCACGGTTTCCTTGAAGGTGTCGTAGTAGGCGCGGGCCGCGGCGACGCTCGCGCCGGTGGGCAGCGAGCAGTACGCGCTGCCGCCGCCCGCGCCCCCCATCGGCGGCGCGCCGGCGGCTCCCGCGGCGCCGCCGGACGCCGTCGGGCCGCCGCCGCCCGTCGCGCCGCCCTCGCCGCCCGTCACCCGACCGCTCGCACCGCCAGCGGCGTCGCCACCGCCGGCGCCTCCGGTCGGTGGGGCACCGCCGATGGGGCTCCCCCCACCGGTCGGCGCCGCGCCGCCGCTGCCGCCGGCGGGAGCGCCACCGATCGGGCGGCCGCCGCTCGGGCTCGAGCCCCCGCTCGTCCCGGCGCCGCCTGTGGACTCGGCGCCTCCGCTCGGCTCGATGCCGCCCGTGGTCGCGGTGCCGCCCGTGGGTTCGGCGCCGCCGCTGGCGCCGGTGCCCTCCATGCCTCCACCGGTGTCCCCGCCCGTGGCCCCCGCGATCCCGGGACCGTCTGTAGCGTCGGCGCCGTCCTCGCTGCACGCGACGCAGAGCGTCGCCGCGAGCGTCACCACGACGTGAGAGGTTCGCATCCGAGCATTGTAGACCGCCGCCGGGCGCCTGCCCAAGGCGCCCAGTCCGGGCCGTCCGGCAGCCGGCCAGCCAGCGAACGACCGGGTGCTGACCGCCCGCCACTGCTGCCCCGACGGCTACGGAGCAACCCCGCGAACGTCACCGACGAGATGGGCTCGCAGACCCGCACCGTCGATCGCATCATCCGGCAGCCGGGCGACTCCTATCATGACGCCGCGCTCGCCCACGCGTCGCGCCCGTTCGCCATGAACGGCAAGACGATCGGATACACTGCGCCCGCCGTATCACGGCACCACCCAGTGCCTCATCGGTGAGACCGTGACCTGTCACGGCTACGGGCGCTGGACCGTCAACGGCGCCTTCCCGGGCGCGCTGCTCGTGATGACCTCGACCAGCGGAGGCTTCGTCCCCGACGCATACACCTTCTACGTCGCCCCCAACGCCGCGGGACAGACCGGCCTCCCCGGCGGCTCCGGGGGTGCCTGCAGCCACCACGGACAGCAGGTGGGCATCGCCCGGGCGCAGTGGAACCAAGGCCCGAACGGTGGCCCGGGGACCTGCGACTGGACGACGACCACCACCGACGGCGCTCGCAGCTGGATCCTGACGTCGGCCAAGAGCCATGTGCAGCGCTTCGACAACGGCAGCATGCGCGGCCACGTCGGCGACGGGGACTGGGCTCGTACGAGGGGCAGTGCAGATCCGGTCACAGCGTGGTGGGGACCTCGGCCACCGCGGTGGCGCCTGGCTCGGGCTCGCCCGCGCCAGCGGCGCTCTGCCTGCCGCGGTTCACGATCCTGACGAGCGCGGGGATGGAGACGATGCGCAGCCTGACCGGCCCCGAGGATGGCGCCGACACCGGCACCGGGGACTGGCAGCCCGGCTCCTACGAGGCCGAGTGCGGCGCTCACGAGGCCGTGAGCGGGGTGGCGCAGACCGCGGATCCGTCGCTCGAGATGACCGCGATCGCCGGCGACTCCTGCCACGCCGAGCCGATGGCGACCTCGGTGTCCTGCCAGACGTCACCCTCCTCGACGACGTCCGACCTCCGCCTCGGCAGCGACACCGGCGACTGGGCCTACGGGTACTCGAAGAACGAGTGCGCCCCCAACCAGATCCTCAAGGGCGTGAGCGCCAACCCGAGCCCGGGGGAGATCCACGCCATCCTCTGCTGCAACACCAGCCCCGCGCCGAGCTGAGCGCGCGGCGCCGTTGCCTCGCGCAGGGACACCGCGCTGGCGCCCCCTCCTCGGGGGGGCGCCGCGTGCGTCTAGGGCGCGGTCGGCGGTGAGCGCAGGCTGGCGTCAGCCCGCCGGCGCGCAGCAGCGGAACCCATGGAACGAATAGCGGTCGTCGCGACGGAGCGGCCCGAGGGTGAAGCAGTAGTCGCCGGAGCTGTTGCTGACGGCATTCCCCCCCATGGTGGCGCAGGTGTCGGCGGCGCCGGAGGTGTCGCTGCAAGAGTCGATCCACTCGCTGACGTTCCCTTCCATGTCGAAGAGGCCCGGATAGGATCCCTCGCAGGTGGATCCCGCCGGCCGGTAGCTGGAGCTCCAGTCGTTGCACTCCACCGCCGGCTCCCCGGACGCGTCGAGCGAGGGATGCCAAGAGTAGCCGGGGCCACCACAGGCGATCAGCCACTCGCTCAGATCGAAGTCGTCGGCGCTGGTGTGGGGCAGCACGCCGCCGCCGACGCGACCGCACAGCCGCTTGCCCGCCCAGGCGCAGTAGGCCCTCGCGTCGCACCAGTCGACGTGGTGCATCGGCAGGTCGCTGGGGGACGTGACCTCCCCGGGCGCCGGCGCGAAGGAGGTGTTCCAGGCGCATTCGCGCGGCTGGCAGCCGACCTCGCCGTTCGTCGCCGCGAGGAACTCGAGGTACTGCCGGACCGTCACCTCGGTGCTGTCGATGTAGAACGAGTCCGAGGCGGGCAGTCGCTCCACGAGGATCAGGGAGGGGCCCCGCACGACGCACTGCCCGTCGACGCAGCTCGGCCGGTCCGGGGGGCAGGCAGGCGTGCAGCTCGTCGCGGCGCCGCCCTCGCTGCACGCGGCGGGTGGTCCGCCCGCTGTGCCCCCCGTGCCGGCG
>CAYVRP010000173.1:0-8317 GCA_964454025.1 uncultured Polyangiaceae bacterium
CGCCGCCGCGGCGGCCGGTTCCCCTGCGGCCACCGGCTCGGGTTCGCCCGAGTCGAGGGCGCCACCGGACCGGTCGGTCGGCAACAGCGCCGCCGTGTTCGTCTCGGCGTCCGGGTCGAGCGCGAGGAAGAGCTTGCCGCCGCGCTCGGCGTAGCGCCGGAGGGCCGCGATCTCCTCCGCTGCGAAGGGCTCCGACGGGCCGAGCACGAGCACGACGTCCGCGTCCGCCGGGATCTCGGTGCCGAGGCCCTGCGCGATGCCGAGCGTCTTGACCGTGTAATTCTGCCGAGTGAGAAGCTTGTCGACGACGGTGGCGTCGCGGGTGGCCATCTCGACCTTGCCGCGCGTGTCGTTGATCTCCCCGTGCCCGACGGTGAGGTAGGCCGTCCGTCGCGAGCGTACGAGCTTGAGGAGCTTCTCCTGGAAGTCCCGGTCGAGGGTACGAAGCTTGGGCTTGGCCTTGTCGAGTTCGGTACCCAGCCGCACCTGCTCGCTCGCCTCGCCCTGGGTGATGACGAGCACCCCGTCCTGGGTCACCCGCAGCTTCTGGGCCGCCTCGGGGACCAGCAGCCGGTCTCGAATCTCCACCTGGAGCTTGGGGTTGCCGGCGGCAGCCGCCGCCAGATACCGCTCCACCTCCGTACGCACCTCGTTGACGTCGGGGAAGAACGCCTGCACGCGCACCGGCTCGGAGAGGCTGGCGATGATGTTGCGCGTCGACTCGCTCGGCCTGGAGGTCTTGAAGTACGAGTAGTCGGCGCGCCAGTCGAAACCGCGCGCTGCGTAGACGAACAGCGAGCCGTAGACCGACGCCATCGCGAGCGCCGCCCCGGCGACCGCGGCAGCCCGGACGCGGCGGCTCTCGGGCCGCACGGCGTGACGCATCGGGAAGGCCGCCGTCTCGGCGAAGATCATCGGGACCGTGCTCAGGATGAGGAGCGCCACCCAGGTGACCGTCGCGACCCCCATCACCCGATCGAAGGTGCGGTCCCCCAGGCGGTAGAGCCCGAGGCGCCCGGCGAAGGCCTCCGTGGTCGCGAAGTAGATCCCGAGGGCGACCAGCCCGGCGACGCTGAGCACCCCGAGCAGAGTCTCGATCTGCCGGCGCTCACCGCCCACCCGAAACCGGGGCGAGTAGCGGAGCACGGTGCCGGAAACCACGGCGACGAGGCCCAGAACGGTGGGCGCCGTGGCGACGCTGCGCCACGAGTCGAGGACGCGCTCTCCGAGGAAGACCACCGCGAGGCCGCCGAGGTAGAGGGCCAGCACCCAGATGGGCGCCGCGCGCGGCGCCCGTGGGGGCGCCGCACCCGAACCCCCGTCCGCGGCGGGCGCGGCACCGCCCTCGGCGGCCGGCACTGGCGCCCCGTCCGCCGTCGGCGCCACATCACCGGGCTCGCCCTCGGGCGCGTCCTTCGGCGGTGCGCCCTCCGTCGGGGCGGACGCCGGAGCCGCCGCCGACGCGGCGTCAGCGCCGGCGTCCGCCGCCGGCGCGAGCTCGTCGCCCTCGTGCTTCTTCATCTCCATCGGCGCGCCTCCAGGGTCTTGGTCGCCGCGAGGAGGAAGAACGCCGTCACGACGAGGTAGTAGACGACCCGGTGAAACTCGAGCACCCCATCCATGAAGGGGCGGAAGTTCTCGTGATGGATGGCGAGCCCCGAGAGGAACCGGTTCAGCGGCGGATCCACCACCCGGGCGAGCATCCACAGCACTAGGAGCGGCGTCAGTATCCCCGCCCCGAGGATCCCCGCGACGATCTGCGAGCGCGTCAGCGACGAGGCGAACAGGCCGATCGACGCCGCCGCGCCGCCGAGGAGGATGAGCCCGGCGTACCCCGTCGCCACGTGCGCGAAGCTCACCTTCCCCCGCACCAGCAGGAGCGCGGGCATGTACGCGGACAGGAGCGTCATCAGGACGAGGACGGCGAGCAGCGCCAGGTACTTGCCCAGCACGATGTCGAACTCGGTGATCGGCGCCGTGTTGAGCAGCGTCATGGTGCCCACCTGGCGCTCTTCGGCGACCAGGCGCATCGAGAGCAGGATCGCCGCGATCATCAGCGGCCCGCTCGCGATGTAGAAGAACTGCGACAGCGCCTCGGCACTGAGCAGCTTCTCCGTGAGCACCCACCCGTAGAACAGAAGACCATCGGTGAGCAGCACGGCGGCGACGATCGCCGGGCCGAGCCACGAGCGACGGTACGCGCCGAGCTCGCGCCCGGCGATGAGCAGCGCCTTGATCATCCGTCCGCCTCCTCCGCGAGCGGCTCGCCGCCCGCCTCCGCCAGCTCGAGGAAAACACGCTCGAGTTCCCGCTGGCTCCGGGCCAGCCCCAGGATCTCGACCCCGTCGCGCACCAGCGCCGCGACCAGCGCGCCGCGCACGTCCTCCGTGACCTCCACCAGCAACGAAGTCACGTCGGCGCCGGGCTCCGAGGGGCGCGATTCGGTCACGGCGCCTACCCCAGGGATCGCCGCCAGCAGCGTCTCGACCCGGCCCACCTCCGGCCGTGGGAGGCGCAGCGTGAGCTCGCCGCGGAAGCGGCCGAGGAGGCTCTGCGCGAGCTCCGCCTCGGTCCCCGAGGCGCTCACCGTCCCGTCCGTGATGACCAGGATCCGATCGCAGGTTTCGCTGATCTCGGGCAGGTTGTGGCTGGACAGGATCACGGTGTGCTCGCCGCCGAGGCCACGCACGAGCTTGCGCATCTCCACGATCTGCACCGGGTCGAGGCCCGTGATCGGCTCGTCGAGCACCACGAGGCTCGGCCGGTGGACGATGGCCTGGGCGATCCCCAGCCGCTGGCGGAAACCGTGCGAGAGGGTCCCGATCACCGCGTCCCGTCGCTTGCGCAGCCGCGTGTGGCGCAGGGCGTCCTCGACGGCGCCCTTCACGTCACCCGGAGACACCCCCCGCAGGCGCGCAGCGAAGGCGAGGTACTCGGACACCGTCATCTCCGCATAGAGCGGTGGGTTGTCGGGCAGGTAGCCGATCCGCGCGCGCACGGCCCGGGGATCCTCCACCACGTCGTACCCCTCCACCCGGACGGTGCCGCTCGTCGGCATCAGGTCACAGGCCAGGATGCGGAGCGTGGTCGTCTTTCCGGAGCCGTTCAGCCCCAGCAGCCCGATGACCTCCCCGCGCTCGACCGTCGCATCGAGTGGCCCGAGGGCGCGGAAGTCCCCGTAATATTTGTAGAGTTCGCGTATCTCGATCACGGCGCCACCCGCTGGATTGCCCCGCTGCAGGCACCGAGCGCACCTGCCTCGCCGGGCTTGGACCAGGAAGCGGGCGCGGTTATTCCCCAACCCGACCCGTCACCGCAAGTCCCTCGGCTTCCGCCCCGCCGCGCTCGGAGTCGGTTCCGCCCCGGGCGGCCCCGGCGAGCGGACGACCCGGCGGCTGGACCTCGGGCAGGATCACCGGGCGACGTCGGGCGCCGGGGCGCTGCTCGCGACCGGACGGGGCGAGGGCTGGCCTCCGCTCGGCGCTGGGGCGGGCGGCGCCCGCTTGACCTCCCGAGGTGGCCCCTTGACGGCGGAGGCGGGCAACGGGCGCTTCACGCGCGCGATCCGCACCAGCACCGAGTCGGTGTTCTGGAACTCGAGCACCGTTTCGGTGGCGACGTCGGGCCAGGGATCGAACTTCGCCGGCGCCCGTCGGGTTTCGAGCTCCACCTCCTGCACGAGGTAGATGTCCTCGAAGAGCCGGCGGGAGAGCTCGAAGAGCGGCTGCCGGTTGTTGCGCAGGGTGGAGATGTCGAGCGCCCCGTAGTCGTGGATCGTGTACATGCCCGGGCGGTCGGTGAGCACCAGGATGCGGCGCTCCCGGAGGCTCGCGAGGTAACGCCAGACCATCGCCGTCTGTCGGGTCAAGGTGAGCGAGTTGGTCAGCCGCGCCTCGCTGGCGGTCGGCAGCGCCAGCGAAAACAGCGCGGCCGCGAGCGCCAGCGGCACCGGCTCCGCGGCACGGCGGCCGAGAGCGGCCACCGGCACCTTCACCCAGCGCCCGAGCCAGGCCAGGAACCAGGCCGCCAGGAGGCTGGTGCCGACGTCGAGCCAGAGGAACAGCCGCACCGAGGCGGGGTGCAGCGGCCGTCCCCAGAAGTACGAGAAGTAGAGGACGGTCTGGGCGCCGAAGAAGGCGGCGACGAAGAGCGCCACGCGGAGCCCGTGCCACGTGACCGCGCGGGCGCGGAGCCGCAGCCCGCCCTGCGCCGCCAGCAGGACCAGCCCGCCGAACGCCAGGGCCACCACGAGCGGCGCGTGCAGGGCGCCCACGTCGAGCGGGTCCCGCAGGATTCCCAGGAATTCCCAGGCGTTCTGCCAGAAATGCCCGAAGCCGAAGAGCGACGCGCTGAGCGGCTGCTCGGCGTCGTCAGCCTTCGCGATCGACTGCCAATATCGGGGCAAGAGGAGGAGTGGCAGGATGGAGTAGAGCCACCCGAATCCGGCCAGGCTCGCCCGCGTGGCCAGGCGCGTCGCGACCAGCAAGATGGCGCCGAGCAGGAGCAGCGCCGTTCCCTCGTAGCGCACGTTGGCGAACAGGCAGAGGTGGAGCACCGTGACCGCGATCCGTCGCGGCGTCGGCTCCGCGGAGGCCGCGCAGTAGCTCTGCAGTGTGACGACGAGCATGCACGTCGCGAGCAGATCGAAGCCGGCCGAACGCGCCGCGACCAGGACGTTGGCGTGCGCCCCGACGAGCAGCGCCGAGGCGAGACCGAAGAGCTCCCCGCCGAGGCCCTTGGCCAGCCGATACGCCGCGAAGACCAGCACCAGGAGCGTCCCGGCGTTGACGTGGAAGGCGTTCTCGACGCGGTAGCCGCGGAGCAAGTGGAGCAGGCTCACCAGGAACGGGTAGAGCGCGGGGCGTCGATCGGTGGTCGAGGAGAGGGTCCAGTAGTTCTCGAAGTACCACTTGCCGGTGATGGGGAAGTTGGCGACGCGGTGGAAGTAGAGGTGCTTGGAGACGCCCACCAGGTTCGCCTCGTCGGCGAGCACGCGGAAGCCCGGCTCGACGGTCAACACCGTGATCACCGTCACCACCACGGCCACCGCGAGTCCGGCGGCGTGCTCTCGACCCCAGGCGCGGAGGGACGCCGCGTCGACCGCCGAGAGGCGCACGCCCGCGTAGAGCCCCACCAGCACCAGCAGCGCGTAGTAGGCCGTGTGGACGAAGAACGGCTCGTTGTAGGCCGGTCTGGCCAGCGTCACCCCGACCAGCCCCGCCGCCGCCAGCGGCCCCAGCGCGAGCAGCGACGCCCTCCCCCAGCGGCTCCACCTCGTCACCTCCGCCATCGGCGCCCTCCCTCAGACGAACTTGAGCTTGCGCGCCGCCACGGCGCTCATCTTGAGGAGCAGCAGCCCGTGACGGAAGCGGGAGATGTTGGTCGTCCCGTAGGTGCGGCTCCGGTACCTCACCGGGATCTCGACCAGGCGGAGGTTCTGGTTCACGGCGCCGAAGATCAGGTCGAAATCGCCGAAGGGGTCGAAGTCGCCGAACTCCGCGCGTCGCGCCGCGAGGCGCTGGTAGTCCTTGCGCCAGATCACCTTGGTCCCACACAGGGTGTCCTTGATGCGCTGGTTCAGCAGGAACGTGAACAGACGGCTGAAGCCGACGTTGCCGAGCTGGTTCAGAAACCGCATGGCTCCCCCTTCCATGGGGTAGACCATGCGGGTGCCCTGGATGTAGTCGCCGATCCCAGCGGTGGCCGCCGCGTAGAACTTGGGCAGATCCTCGGGGGTGACGGTGAGGTCGGCGTCCAGGATCATCAGCAGGTCGCCCGTGGCGCGCGCGAAGCCCTCACGGACGGCGTCCCCCTTGCCGCGACCGGGCTGCCGGCAGGTGACGATCTCGAGCGGACCTCGGTAGGCGGCCACCTCGCGCTGGATCGTCTCCCAGGTGTCGTCGGTGCTGCCTCCCTCCACGAAGATGAGCTCCGTCCGCTCGCCCATCTTCGGCACGCGCCGCAGGATGTCGGCGACGTTCCCGGCCTCGTTGCGGGCCGGCACCACCACCGTGACGCTCGCGGAGGCGCGCCGCGGGGGTCGCGCCGGTCGCAGCACGTAGATCCGGTACAGCGAGAGGCGCGACAGCCCGGGCAGGGGCGCGAGGTAGCGGTTCAGGGGCGCCGCCGCCGCGACGGGGATCAGCATGCGATCCTCGAAGCGAACCACCTCGAGCCCGGTGAGGCGGAAGAGGTTGTCGAAGTCCGACTCGGACAGCCAGTTCATCGGGGGGGTGCGCTCCTTCACCCCGAGCGCTTCGGCAGCGCCGAAGGCGGGCTCCAGCAGCCCGTTGAAGCAGGTCAGGAACACCCGCCCGTCCGGCGCGAGGTGACGGGAGAGGTTCTCGAGGAGGCGCTGCACGTCCGGGACGGTGTGGCAGAGCTGGTCGCAAAGGATGGCGTCGTAGCGCTCGGGGCGGTCGAAGGTGAGCGCATCGTCGAGCACGATCTCGCAGCCTGGCGCCTGGGACTGCGCCAGCGCCACGGCGCGCGCGGCGCTGTCGATCCCGTGTCGCACCGGGTTCGGCAGCGCGGCGAGCAGCGTGCCCCGCCCGCAGCCGACCTCGAGCACCCGGGCGTCGGCGGGCACCAGCCGCCGCAGGGCGCCAGCCAGGTCGGCCGCGCGCGCGGCCGCGGCGAAGCGGTAGCGCGACCGGCCGGCGTCGGCGCGCTCGAAATGCCGCTGCCAGGCGTCCGCCGTCGGGGATCGAACGCTGGCCGGCGGCGCCGACGCTCGGGTGGTGGGAGGCGCGGAGGTCATGCTCTGGGTCCTCCTCGGTCGCTCGTAGCATGCCGCCAGATCGTCAGTCGAGCCCCCCGCCGGGCCGCGACTCGCCGCGCTCGACCACGATGATCGCGAAGATCCCCGCCACGGGGTCGACCGCGGCGGTCCTCCGATCGAGCCAGAGCAACGCGTCACCCACTGCGCGTGGCACGCGGGTGTTTAGCCGAAGCCCACCGCTCAGCAGGTAGAGCCACTTGTGGAACGGGGCGCGCTTGATCACCGTGAGCTCCGGGACGACGCGCCGGAGCCGCTCCAGTCCGTCACCGAAGACGCTCGTCGGCAGGCGGGAATTGGCGGCGCCGAGGCGACCCTCCCCACGCAAGGTCCAGTCGTCCGGATCGAGGACCGAGGGCTCATGGTGAAGCAGCCGATAGAACCACTGACCGATCGGCGTGAACCAGGGCTCCACGAGCGCGATCCGCCCTGCGGGGCGCAGCACCCGGGCCGCGCCCCGCAGAAACCCCTCGACGTCGGGCAGGTGGTGGAACACGTCGAAGGCGACGATGGCGTCGAGCGATGCCGGCTCGAACGAGGCCTCGAGCCGGCAGGCGTCCACGACCCGATCGATCCCCGGCCCAGCGACGCAATCGCTGGTCATGACGTGCGGGGCGATCTCCCGCAAGAAGCCGGCGCCCGAACCGATCTCGAGCAGCCGCGGGAAGCGCTCCCGGGGCACCTCCGCCAGCAGTCGCCCGTAGATGTCCAGGTAGATGGCGTGAAGGAGGCGGTTCGCCCGGATGCGCCGAGCGTGGCACAAGAGGTCGGGATCGATCGGCGCCACGAGGAGCAAGAGACGAACCCGGTGAGCCGTGCCCCGTCAAGCAGGAGCCGACCTCGCCGGCGGGCAGACCGTCGCCAGGGTGCACGAGCGGCCACGGAGAGCGATGACCCGAAATGCCTGCCGCCCGCGGACGCGGTCGGTGGCGCCACCGGGAACTATTTCACCCAGACCTGCCTGCTCCCACCCCGTAGCGACCACCATGACGCCGTTAGGTCGAAGCTCGTTGCTTCGAGGTGGGAGGAGTCTGACCATGAGGACATCGTCATTTTCGCCTCGCTGCGGGTACGTTCGCGCGACGGCGCTCTTCACCTTTCCCCTGGTCGCGGCCCTCATGACCGCCTGCGGCGGGGGTGACGAGGGCAGCGAGGACGACAACTCGTCCACGACGACCGTGCTCAACACGGGCACGGGCACCGGCGCGAACACCGGCACTCGGACCGGCACCGGCACCGGCACCAGCAGCGGCACCGGCACCGGCACCAGCGGCAACACTGGTCCCGACGACGACACGGACACCGACGAAGGCACGGGCACCGGCACCTTCACCTGGGGCCAGACCGACGACGACACCGGCGACGGCACCGGCACCTTCACCTGGGGCCAGACCGACGACGATACCGGCACCGGCACTGGCACCGGCACTGGCACCCGCACCCGCACCCGCACCACGACGGGCACCGGTACCACGACGGGCACTGGCACCAGCACCTTCACCTGGGGCGGCACCGACGACGACACCGGCACCAGCACCT
>CAYVRP010000174.1:0-7937 GCA_964454025.1 uncultured Polyangiaceae bacterium
CCCGCCCGTCGCCGATGCCGCGCCCTCGGCAGCTCCGCCCTCGGCCGTATCCCCACCCGACCCGCCCTCGCTGCGAGGTGCGCCGGCGTCGCCGACCGTACCCCCCTGGGCGTCACTCGCGGGCAGCCCTCCCACACCATCCTGTGCGTCGAGACGCTCGAATCCAATCTTCCCGCAGGCTCCCGCACCGATCGCCGCCACCGCCAGGGCGGCGACCCAGGACGACGAGGAGGTGTCGTGCATGCGCATCGAGGCTGGGCGCGCCCGCGCGAACCCGCGCCACGAGAGGGGAGCGTAGACTGAAGTATCGCACGGAAGGAGGCCACGGTCAGTGGTGACTGCCGATTCGAATCGCGGCGGGCGCCCGTGACGCGGCAAGCCCCATGGCTCGACGCGGGTGGCGGTGGCGAGGTGGTTGAGGAAGCGGGAGGCAAGGAAGCGTGCTTCAAGGCGCCGGCCACCGCGGCGCCGACCAGCGTACGCCGGCCGCGATCAGGTTGTCGTGCGCGAAGCGGTAGAAGTCGCCGGGGTCGTTCCACAGGGGCGCCCAGTGGCCGTATTCGAGGAGCAGCCCCCAGCGCCGCGTGATCGAGAGCTCGGCGCCGAGCACCGCCTGCAGGGTCCCGTTGCCGGTGCCGTCGCGAGCGGCGAACGACTCGTTGGGCGCGAGATCGGTCTGCGTCGGATCCCCGATCCGCACCCAGTTGTCCGCCAAGGTGAGCGAGGCGTATGGCTCGAACCACCGTGCGACCCGGTAGCTGCCGATGACGCCGACGAAGGCGAGGAAGGTCCGTTCGTCCAGGAACGACGCGTACCCGACGCCGGCTCGCGGTGCGAGGGCCTGGGGCGCCGCGGGACGGAACAGGTTGTACTTCGCGTCCGCCCGCCACCCCGGGAAGAGGTACGGTCCGGTCCCGACGTCGAGGTGCTCCGTCAGCCCCAGCCGCAGCGAAGCCTCCGGGACGAGGTTGGTGGCCAGGTTCCGGGCTGCCTCCGCGGTGTACTCGTTGGTCACGGTGGCCGCGCCGACCGTGACCGCGGGCCGCCCCGGGGGCTCCGTGTGCGCCGTCTGCAGCACGCCGTAGCCACACCCCGCGAGGGAGAGCGCGACCAGCGCGGCCGCGGAGGGTCGCCAGGCTTCTGGGTGGCGCACCCCCGGCCGGAGCTCACTCGACATTGCCGAGCGCCGCGGTGATGGCCTCGACCGTGTCGTGGGCGTCGCAGATCTCGCGGAGCTCGTCGCGGGTGAGCGGCGCACCCGTCCGCTCCACCTCGACCATCTGCTCCATGAGCAGGTACGGCTCGAAGGGCACGAAGTCCCTGACGGTGCACCAGCCGCCCACGATCTCCGGCTCGTAGCCGGGGTAGAACTCGGCGCGCATCCGGAACGCCTTCACCCCGATCACCGCCCAGTAGGACCAGACGTCGCCGACCCGCGCGACCGGCACGATGACGCGCGGATCGCGGGCGACGTCGGCGTCGTCGCGCCAGGAGGCGAGCCAGTCGCGGGCGCGCGCCTCCACCGCCTCCGGGGTCGTGTCGGCGAGCTCCTCGGCCGTGACCTCGGGGGCCATGCCCAGCGAGCGCGCCGCCACCACGGAGAGCCCGTAGAGCAGGTGGCGCTTCTCGGTGAGCTCCTCCCCGAGCGGCGTCGGGTGGCGGCTCCCGTCCTCGAGGACGCGCCCCGCGGCGGCCAGGAACTCCTCGCCCATCACGCTCCGGAGGAGCTGGTCGAGGAACGCATAGGCGCGCGCCGTGCGCAGGTAGAACGTGGGGAACGGCTCGAGCGGGAGCTGGGGGAAGATGTCGACCTCGGGGGAGGCGGCGCCATCCGCGGTGGCGATCGCGAGCTGCTTCACGTGGGTTTCCCGGGTCTGCGTGATCAGGCTCTTGAAGGTCTCGACCAGCTTCTCCTTGTACTCGCGGGTGAGGAGGAGGTGGTCGTTCTCGGCGGCGCGCTCGGGCAACAGCAGCGTCTCGAGGGCGTAGAGCTGTCGGTCGTACCAGCCGCTCTCCTCGGTCGGCGTCAGGTCGACCGCGCCGCTGCGGATGGCCTCGATCAGGGCGTCGATGAAGTTGCCGGCGGAGGTATCGTCCGGGCCTTCGCCGCAGAGGATCGACTGGAAGAGCTCGGTCTCCGGGCTCGAGGAGGCGGGGAGGTAGGCCAGGCGCACGTCGCAGCTCTGGAACCCGAAGTCGGGGTGAGCTGCGGTGAAGCTCGTGGTGATGCCGTCCACGTTCGCGAGGGAGTCGCCGTCGAGGTGGGGGAGGAGCTCGAGCGGCATGTAGCTCACGAGGGGGTTCGTCAGCCCCGCATAGAGGTCGAGCGTAAGCTGGTACTGCTCGCGCAGGGCGGGATCGGCGTCCAGGACCAGCGCCGCGGCCGCGAAGTCGCCGATGGCGGTCGGGCGGTCGCCCGCGGACTGGAGGAAGCGATCGCGGGCGAAGATCCGCTCGAGCGCGGGGAGCCAGGTGTAGAAGCCGATGGGTTGCGACCGGCCGGGACTTGCCTCGAACGCCTCGATCAACGCCGGGACCCCGCCCAGGATCGCGTCCGGTGCGCTCGGCGTCTCGCCCCCGAGCTCGGCGGCCGCGGCCAGATCCGTGGCGGCCCGGGCCGCGGGTTCCCGGTCGCTCGTGGGGCCGCTCTGCGACCGCTCCACCAGCGCGGCGAGGAGCTCGCGGAAGAGCGCGGCCTTGGCGATGGGCGAGCCCGACGAGCCGTCCTCGGCGGCGAGCTCGATCGCCGCGTAGAGGCCGTCGTTGAACGGCTTGAGCGCGCCGTTGACGACCTCCATCGACGGGATGACCGGTCGCGCGCCGAGCGCCTCGATGGCGTCGGTGCGGGTGGCGAAGATCCTGCCGGCGAGCGGGGCGTCGTCCCCCTCGAGCTGGGAGATGCTCAGGCGCGTGACCGACGCGCTCTTGTTCAGCGTGACGGTGCAGCCGTCGAAGGTTTCATCGATGGTCCGGTCGGGGTCGTACGTCGGGTGCTTGTCGGCGATGTCGTCGTCCTCGAGCGTGCGGGCGCGCTGCTCGGTGACGACCTCCTCGACCCCGAGGGCGTCGAGCGGCGGGCTGCACGCCAGGCCGACCAGCGGCGCCAGCAGCGCGAGCCCCGCCTCGGTCCTCCAACGACCGTAGAGCACGCAAGGGTACGTCATGTGCGGCCTCCTCGATGCGCGGCGCCCCGCCGCCACGCCGGTCATGTTGCGGCCATCGCGGCGTCGCGGCAACGCGCCGCCGCTACTTCTCGTGAACCCCGATCGCCCCGGGATGTGCGCTTCGTGCGTACGGTGGCGCACCGCTGACGTGCGGTCCCGTTGCCGGCGCTCGACGAACGAGCGCCGCCGCCAGCTCCCCGGCCTCCATGTCCCCAAGCGCGAGAGGGCCTGGCAGGGCGGGCCCCGTGCGGTTTCGCCGAGGCATCGGGAAACGGCCTCGAGCGAGGAGAAGCCGGCCGCCGACCGCGCCGCGGCGCTGGCGGGCGCGGGGAGCGCTCAGCGCAACGGCGTTCCTCCTCTCGTGTAATCTTCTCCCTTCCCGGGGCGAAGCCGGTCCCCTGGAACGGGTCGGCGTCCCGCGTCAGCATGGCTCGGGGTCCGGCAGGGAGCGCGCGTTTCACGCGCGATGATCGTTCCTCCATCCCACGGAAATCCTGCCATGAACGTCCTCTCGAGTCGTCACGCTCCCGCTCGCTGGCTGATCGTCGCGGCGCTCCTCGGTTGCAGCGCCGAGCCCCAGCCCAGCCCCAGCGCGACCGGCGGTGCCGTCCCGGTCGCCGGCACCGGCGCGGCGCCGGCCGTCACCGGCGGTGCGGGCACGGGTGGCAGCGGCGGGTTCGCCACGGGCGGCAGCGGCGGCAGCACCGGCGGGCTCGCGACGGGCGGCAGCGGCGGCAGCACCGGCGGGCTCGCGACGGGCGGCAGCGGCGGGGGCAGCGGCGGGCGCGCCACGGGCGGCAGCGGCGGTGGCAGCGGCGGGTTCACCACGGGCGGCATCGGCGGTGGCACCGGCGGGTCCACCACGGGCGGCATCGGCGGTGGCACCGGCGGGTTCGCTACGGGCGGCAGCGGCGGCAGCACCGGCGGGTCCACCACGGGCGGCAGCGGCGGGTTCGCTACGGGCGGCAGCGGCGGCAGCACCGGCGGGTTCACCACGGGCGGCAGCGGCGGGGGTACCGCCGGCGCTGCCGGGAGCACGCCTGCTCAGGGCGGCACCGACCCCGGCACGGACCCGGTGTTCCACATCTTCATGCTGATGGGGCAATCCAACATGGCGGGGGTCGCCACCCGACAGCCGAGCGACATGAACACCGATGAGCGGCTGCTGGTGCTGGGCGGCTGCGGGCAGCCAGCGGGGCAGTGGAACATCGCCAACCCGCCGCTGAGCGACTGCCCCGGGGAGAAGGGGTGGAACCTCTCCGACAGCGTCGACCCCGGGATCTGGTTCGGCAAGACCCTGCTCGAGGCGCTCCCCGAAGGAGACACGATCGGACTGGTCGGCACCGCCGAGAGCGGCGAGTCCATCGACACCTTCATCAGCGGTGGCACCCATCACCAGATGATCCTGAACAAGATCGCCCTCGCGAAGACCGCGCCGAACGCGCGGTTCGCCGGCGTCATCTTCCACCAGGGTGAGTCCGACAGCGGACAGACCTCGTGGCCGGGCAAGGTGGTGCAGCTCTACGACGAGGTGAAGGCGGCCTTCGGGGTGGACTACGACGTCCCGTTCATCCTGGGCGAGCTCCCCGCCGGCGGCTGCTGTGCCGGCCACAACACCCTCGTCCACCAGGCGGCGGAGATGCTGCCCATGGGCTACTGGGTTTCCCAGGAGGGCACCAACGTCATGGACCAGTACCACTTCGACCATGCGTCGGTCGTCCTCATGGGACAGCGCTACGGCCACACGATGATCGAAGCGCTGGGGTGGTAGCGCGGGCGTGGCGCGAGCGGGCTCGCGGCCTTCGTCAGCGCACCCTGGCCGAATGCGATCCGGGTTCCTACTCCCAACCTCCGTCGCTGGTGCGGTCGTCCCAGGGCGACAGCACGCCCTCGCCGCGACGGGCTCGCTCGAACCATTCCCTCGCCTCCGGTCGGGGCACGACCTCCCGATCGAGGACGTTCAGGTGGTTGGGAGACAGGCCCATCGTGAAGTACCGGAACCCGAAGCGCAGGAGCTCCTCACCGGGGCCCGGGGTGGGACCGGCCCCGCCGGTGGGCAGCGCGAAGGCGTAGGCGCCGAACTCGTCACGCCCCGGGGGCGCCCAGATGGACCAGATCTCCTCGAGGGTCTGGGCTCGCGCGAGCCGCGCCTGGGCCTCGGGCAGGAGCGACCGGAGCAGCGCCGGGGCGTGGGCGAAGGCGGAAACCAGCGCCGACTCCGGGATCAGCGCCGAGAGCTCCGCGGGGCGGTTCGTCCGCAGATCCAGGGTGTTCCACCGCTCCCGGTGATACATCGGACCGCCCCCACGGGCCTCGGAGCGATGGACGCCGAGCGACAGGATCGGACCGACGAGCGACAGCACCGACCAGTCGAGCCAGATCCCATCGCCGTGGCAAGACCCGTCCTTCTCGAGCAGCTCCTGGCAGTCGTCCGCGAGGTTGAACAGGACCGTCTCGCCGGCGGTGACCATGCCCGGTGAGAGGTGGATCCGATAGGGGGCGGCGCCGATCTCCCGCCCCCGCCGCCGGCGGAGCTCCTCGAAGAAGGCGCTGCAGTGGCTGATCGCGTACTCCGCCCGGCCCTCGCGCGCCTCGACCTGCTCCCCGCCCCCGACCCAGGACAACCCCACCGCGGAAGGCATCCCGCAGTCCCGCGCCTCCTCGCTTCCGGGCATCCCCCGGGGCCGAAGGCGCGCGGAGAAGCCACGGATCGGCTCGAGCTCCGCGGTGGCGAGCGCCTGAAGGGCGGCGCGCTCCTCCTCCGAGAGCGGCGGCGGCGCGCGCACCGCGGAGGTGCCCGGGGACGCACTCGACACGAGGGGCTGGGGCCGCGGTGGGGCCGCCTGGGGCGGGGCGACGGCGCAGGCCACGATCCCCCCGCCGCCGGCGAGCGTGCCGAGGAGACATCGGCGGGACAGACGGGGGACTTGGGCTCGCATCGACGGCAGGGTAGACCACGCGAATTCTCGCGGAGCAACCGCGGCGCGTCCCCCTGCCTCCAGCGCGCCGCTCGTGGCGTGGGCGCGGGCACCGCGAGGCGCCGTCGTCGCTGACCGCGCCCCCGCTGATCAGCGAGCGCACGCGCGACAAAATCGCCGCCGCCAAGCGCCGGGGGAAATGGACCGGTGGGCCCCCTGGTGCTCGGCTACCGCGTCGATCGCCAGCGCCGCGCGCTCGAGGCCGTGCCCGAGGAGGCCGCCATCGTGAAGCTCGCCTTCGAGCTCTACGAGCGCACGCTGTCGGTGGCGCTCACGGCGCAGCGCCTCAACGCGCGCGGGCTCACGCTGCGGACGCGCGTTGCCGAGGACGGCACCACCCGCGGGCCTCCCTTCAACAAGAACGCAGTGCACCGCCTGCTCCGCAACCCGCTCTACGTCGGCAAGGTCCGCCACAACGACGACCTGTTCCTCGGGGAGCACGAGCCAATCATCGACCCCGATGTGTTCGAGCGCGTGCAGCGCACCCTCGACCTGCGCGGCCGGAGCCGGCACGCGACGCCCGCGACGGAGCGAGTCGCTGCTGACGGGGCGGCTCCGCTGTCTGCCCTGCGACGCGGCGATGAGCACGAGCCACGCTTACAACCACAAGAAGCAGCGATACCGCTACTACCGCTGCCGCGCCTCGCAGGAGGGGCTGCGCTGCCCCACGGGCCTCCTCAACGCGAGCGACGTCGAGGCCACCGTCGTCGCGCAGGTGAAGGCGCTGGCGAAGAGCGGCGCCTTGCGCGATCGGATCCTCGCGACGCTCGCCGAGGGCGACGAGGGCGAGGACGAGCTGGTCGCCACGAAGGATCGGCTCGGGGCGCGCATCACCGAGCTCGGCGCCGAGGCGAAGCGTCTGCTCGGCGCGTTCAGCAGCGTCGATGCCGGAGGGCGCCTGCTCGCCGAGCGCCTCGGGGCGCTCGAGCGCGAGATCGACAAGCACCGCCCTGGCGTCGCCGATCTCGAGCGGCGTCTTCGCGCCTGCGCTGCGCTCCGCGCCGAGGGCGAGCAGGTCGCGAAGCTGCTCGATGCCTTCGACGAGGTCTGGGAGGCACTCGTGCCCGAGGAGCGCCGGGAGGTGCTGCGCGCCCTCATCGCGCGCGTCGGCGTCGACCCCGAGAGCGGCACGCTGCGCGTCACGTTCTACGAGCCCGCGCCGTCAACCGGCCCGCAGCCGACAACGGAGGCCACGCTGTGACCGAGGTCGTCATCGCCTTCATAGGCGGGCGCGCATGGCGCCAGCACCAGCAGGCCGTCAAGCGTGCCCCGACGCGCCGCTACCCCGCGCGCATCGCCCGCCAGCTCGCCCTCGCGCACGCGCTGCGCTGCCGGCTCGAGCGCGGCGAGTTCGACGACTTCGCCGACATGGCCCGCCAGCTCGGCTTCACCCGCGCCCGCGTGACCCAGCTCGTGGATCTGCTCCTGCTCGCGCCCGAGGTGCAGGAGGAGATCCTCTTCCTCGAGCTGCCCCCGGGTGTCCAGCCGGTGAGCGAGCGAGGACTCCGCGAGGCGGTCCTCGGGACGATCGACTGGCAGAAGCAACGGCGGCGGTGGGAGGGGCTGAAGGGCCGTCTGGCCTGCGTCGAGCCCGGCCGAGAAGGTGCAACGCCTTGACTTCCGGGGCAGAATCTCGAAGGGCTGCGCGCTTCCGATGGCTCTGGGTCGGGGGCTCGGGGTACAAGGAAGGACATCATGGCCACCGCGGACCAGGTCAAAGCGCTCATTCGAAGCCACGCCGATGGCGACGACACGCGCTTCTACGCGATCGCCATGCAGGTGGCTGCGCAGGCGG
>CAYVRP010000175.1:0-7904 GCA_964454025.1 uncultured Polyangiaceae bacterium
GGACGCGAGCCCGTCCTCCGTCCCGTCCCCCGGCGCGCCGTCCGGCGGCGCGGCGACGCTCGCCGCCGCGCCGGACGCGAGCCCGTCCTCCGTCCCGTCCCCCGGCGCGCCGTCCGGCGGCGAGGGGTCCGGCGCCGGCGGCGACATGGGGATCACGGGCAGCTCGACCTCAGCGCCGGGCGGAGGCTCGGTGGGCAGCCCCCGTGCGCCCTTCTCGACCGCGATGCGCTCGCGCAGGGAGCGGGCGACGTGATGGTCGGGCTCCAGCGCGAGCACCTCGTCGAGCATCCGAAGCGCCCGCCCCAGGTGGCCCTGCGCCGCGTAGATCTCGGCCAGCGTCACCGTGGAGAGCGGCTGGCGCATCCGCACGGAGAAGTTGGCGTCGCCGCGGATGAGCGCCGCGGCGTCCGGCAGGTGGAGCCCCTGCTCGACCATGCTCGCCAGCAGATCGCGCGCCACTCCGAACCACCCGCGCGCCGCGCGCCGACGCCCCGCGTCCTGCTCGGTGCGGCGGACGATCTCGTCGACCAGCTCCGGGCGGGTCATCGCTTCCGGGTTGCCGACCCCGGCCGCGCGGGCCCGCGCGATCAGCTCGTCCCGTGAGAGGGCCTGCAGTCGTCCGACGTCCACCACGCCGGCCGACTCTACTCGCCGGCCGCGCGCGTGACCAGCGCCGCCCGGCCCCGGTCCCGGCCGCGCGCGGCGCACGTGGGCTGGCTCAGCGCCACGCGCCGCCGGCGTCCGGGTCGGGCGTGCAACCTCCGAGCAGCGCGCGCGCGTCGGCGATGTCGCGGGCGATCTGCGCGGCGAGCTGCTCGCGGCTCGGGAACCGCCGCTCCTCCCGCAGGCGAGCGATCAGGTGCACCCGCAGCCGGGCGCCGACGAGATCCCGATCCAGATCGAGCAGGTGCACCTCGACGCTCCGCCCCGCGCCCACGGTGGGCCGGACGCCGAGGTTCATCACCCCGAGGGCGAGCCGCGCCGCCGCGCCGTCCTCGGTCACCTGGTCGACGAGGCCCGCGTAGACGCCGTCGGCGGGGAGCACCTCGGGGATGTCCGTCAGGTTGGCCGTGGGCGCCCCGAGCGACCGACCGCGGCCGTCCCCGCGCGCCACGCGCCCGGTCAGCCCGTGCGGTCGACCGAGCACGCCCGCCGCCGCGACGACGTCGCCCGCCACGATCGCCTGGCGCGCGCGCGTGCTCGAGAATGGCCCCGCGGCGTCCCCGGCGGTCGGGGGCGCGATCGCCGTGAACCCGCGCGCGGCGCCGAGCGCGGCGAGGCGCGCGAGGTCCCCGGTCCGCCCGCGCCCGAAGCGGAAGTCAGGACCGACCACGACCACGCGCGCGCCGAGCGCCGCCACCAGCACCTCGTCGACGAACCTCTCCGCCGAGAGCGCCGCCAGCTCCACCGTGAAGGGCTCGACCACGACGCGCAGCGCGGGATCGAGCCGCAGGAGCAGCTCGACCTTGCGCTCGAGCGGGGTCAAGACGAGCGGGTTTCCGCGACCGAAGACGACGTGCGGGTGCGGGTGGAACGTGAGTACGAGCGGCGCCAGCCCGAGCGCGCGCGCCCGCTCGACGGCCAGGGCGATCACGGCGCGGTGGCCCCGGTGCACCCCGTCGAAGTTGCCGATGGCGACGAGCGAGGCGCCGCGCCGGGCGCCCACCTGCGCGGCTCCGTCGATTCGTCTGCCGTCCACCGGACGGGCGGCATACTACGCCGCGCCCCGGCGGGCCAACCGCGGCGGCGGGGGCGCGGCGGCCGGACCCCGCGGCGCGCGGCTTGCGGCCGAGCGCGACCGCGGATATCCGTGACGGCCCCGGGACCGCCGCATGACACCCGACGAAGCCGTGGCCCGAGCTCGGGAGGGCAAGCTCTGCCCGGTCACGCTCGTCCTGGGCGAGGAGGATTTCCAGCGCAGCCGCGTGGTGCGCGCGCTGCGCGAGGCCGCCCTCGCGGGTGCCGTCCCCGGCCTCAACGACGACCAGCTCGACGCCTCCCAGGCGAGCGTCGATGCGGCGCTGTCCATCGCTCGGACGTTGCCGATGATGGCCCGCCGACGCGTGGTGCTGGTGCGGGGCGTGGAGCGCTGGGAGTCTCGCTCCGAAACCGGGGAGCGGCGCACGGACCCCTTCGAGAAGCTCGCCGCCTACGCCGCCAACCCGGCGCCGGAGACGGTCCTCATCCTGTCCGCGAGCAAGCTCGACCGGCGGCGCAAGCTGGTCCAGGAGGCTCGGCGCGGCGATTTCTTGGTGGAGTGCGAGGCGCTCTCGCGCCGCGAGTTGCCTCGCTTCGTCGTCGCCCTGGCGCAGCAGCTCGGCGGGACCATCGAGCCCCGCGTCGCGGACCTCGTCGCGGAGATCGCCGGGCCCGATCTCGCGCCCGTCGCGGACGCGGTCAGCCGCCTCTGCCTGTTCGCGGGCGCGCGTCCGGTCACGGAGGCCGACGTCGGCGAGTGCCTGGTCCGGATCCGACCGGCGACGGTCTGGGAGCTCGTGGACGCGGTCGCGAACCGAGACCTCACGGGCGCGCTCAAGGCCCTCCACTCCGTGTTCGACCCGCGCGAGGCCACGCGGCTCGTGGGGCTGCTGGCGCGGTCGGCGCGCCAGCTGATCCGCTTCCAGTCCGCGCTCGCCGCGGGGGCGAGCCCGAGCGAGGCGGCACGCCAGGCGGGGGTGCCGCCGTTCAAGGCGGCGGAGACGGAGGCCATCGCGCGACGGACGAGCCCGGCCGAGCTCGAGGCCTGGCTCGCCACCCTGGGTCGGGTCGATCTCGCCCTCAAGGGCGGCTCCCGGCGCCCCGCGCTGGCCGTGCTCGAGGAGGCGCTGATCCGCACCTGCCAGGTCCGCCGCGCGCCGCGGGCCGTCGCCTCGCGCCGCCGCGCTTGACCTCGGCCTACGACCGCCCCATCTTTGCCCTGTTCCGAGCCCCGGGGCCGCCTCTCGAGCGATCCTCTCCGGGCACACTGTCTCTGGGCTCGCGCCGTTCGTGGAGGTCAAGGATGACCCGCCGTCTAGTGCCAGCTCGCCCGATTCTGGAGGAGCTCGGCCGCGCCCCGCTCCCCACGCGCTTCGGCACCTTCGAGATGCGCGTGTTCCGGTGGGATGACCCGACGGTGCACCCCGCGCTGAGCAACGAGCACGTGGCGCTCGTTTACGGCGACGTGCGGCGGCGACGGGCGGTCCCCGTGCGGGTGCACTCCGAGTGCATGACCGCCGAGGTGTTCGGGTCGCTCAAGTGCGACTGCAAGGACCAGCTCGAGCGGGCGCAGGCCGAGATCGCGCGCCGCGGCTTCGGCGTGGTGCTCTACCTGCGGCAGGAAGGGCGCGGCATCGGGCTCGCCAACAAGGTCCGCGCCTACGCGCTCCAGGCGGCAGGCGCCGACACCGTGGACGCGAACACGCTCCTGCACCTCCCGGTCGACGCCCGGAAATACGACGTGGCGGCGGAGATGCTCCGCTCCCTCGAGGTCGATTCGGTCGCGCTCATGACGAACAACCCGGACAAGCGCGCCCAACTCGAGGCGCTGGGGATCCCCGTCGTCGATCGCATCCCGGTGCTCATCGAGGCCAACCCCTTCTCGGCCGAATACCTCGAGGTGAAGCGGGCCAGGATGCACCACGATCTGCCCCAGGTCGACGGCGGCGCGCGGCGGGGCCGGGACGCCCCCGACGATCCCCGCGCGTTCCGCGCGCTCTGATCGCGCGCCTCCCCGGCGCGGTGCGCCCGGCACGCCCCCGACCCTCAGGGGCTGCCGAGCTGCTGGTCGAGGTTGGCCGGGAACGCGACCGTGAAGGTGCTCCCCCGTCCGAGCTCGCTCGTCACGGTGATCTGCCCGCGGTGCTCGCCCACGATCTGGTAGCAGATGCTCAACCCGAGCCCGGTGCCCACGCCCACGCCCTTGGTCGTGAAGCCCGGGTCGAAGACCTTGTCGAGGTGCTCCTGGGGGATGCCACACCCCGTGTCGGCCACCTGGACGCGCACCATCCCGTCCCGGAGCTCCGTGCTGATGGTGATCCGTCCCTGCTCCGCGATCGCCTGGCGGGCGTTGACCAGGAGGTTCAAGAACACCTGGTTCATCCGCCCGACATAGTGGAAGACCGGCGGCACCGCGCCGAAGCGGCGGACGACCTCGACACCGCGCCGGAGGTCGTGCTCGATGAGGCTCAGGGTGTCCTCGATGCCCACGTGGATGTCCGCGCACTGGAGCGCGGCCTCGTCGACCCGCGAGAAGGAGCGCAGGCGCCGGACGATGGTGCTCACCCGGTCGGTCCCCAGCTGGATCACCCGGTGGGCGTCGCGGATGAAGCCGAGCAGGCGATCGACCTCGGCCCGCTCGGCGGGATCCGGGGGCAGGTGGGCGCGGACACTCGCCTCCAGCCGGGCGAGGGCGCGGGCGAGCGAGTCGTTCATGCTGGCGATCGAGCCGACCGGCGTGTTGATCTCGTGGGCGATGCCGGCGACGAGTCGCCCCAGCGCGGCCATCTTCTCGGACTGCAGCAGGCTCGCCTGCGCCGCCCGCAGCTCGCGGTCGTGCCGGGCGATCTTGTTCTGGAGCAGGAGGTTGGTTTCGAAGAGCGAGTAGGCAGAGCCGGCCGCGTCCGTGGCGCGCTCCACGCGGTTCATCAGCACCTCGTTGACGCGCTCCAGGCGCGCGAGCTCCGCTTCGAGCGCGCGGATCCGGTCCGCGGCGGGGTCGTCAGCCAACGCGATCCCCCAGCATGATCCCGGTGAACGTCTGGTTGACGTGGAGCGAGCCGAACTGCTCCCCGTAGGTGTTGAAGCCCACGACGCGGTGCTGGGCGAGCAGCTCGGCGACGTCCGCCTCGAGCTGGCTGCTGGCGATCTCCAGCCGCCGCAGGATGCAGTCGCAAGCCAGGGTCACCACGGGCCGGAGGACCGCCCGCCTCGCCGCGGCGAGCGCCGCGGCGAGGTTCTCGACCAGGTTGACGCCACGGGCGAGGCGGAGCACGACCCCCTCCTCGATGGCGCAGAAGAAGGTGAGGGCGCCGTCGGCGTGGCAGCGCTGGATGGCCCGGACGTAGTACTCCCCGCCGAAGCGCAGCATCAGCGGGTGGCTCGAGAAGACGCCGGGGCCGAGCTCGTCGCGCGACACACCCACCAGCCGCGCGTACTCCTCCGCGGCCGGGCGCCCGTTGATCTCCTGGACGAGGCGGCGGGCGGGCGTGGCGCGCGTGATCACCGCGCGCTGGTCGCTGGCGGTGAAGTGCTGGGTCTTGAAGAGCGTGAAGGGCAGCGTCGTCACGAACAGGATCAGGACGGCCGCGTCCTGGACGAACGAGCCGTCGGCGAGGACGTGGGTCTTGCCGAAGCGCAGATCGTCGCCGGCGGACCCGCCGACGAGCGGCAGATCGTCGAGCGCGGTCGCCAGCAGCGCGGTGACCTGCTCCTCCATGATCGAGAGCCCGTCGATCAACAGGAAGCCGAACGCGCTCGCCCCGGGGTGACGCGGCCGCGCCTCGCCCAGCGCGCGGCGGGTGACGTCGAGCGTCGCCTCGACCGCGGGCCGCGACGCGGTCGCCAGCGGGGCGTGGCGGACGGCGAACGCCTCGAGGTCGCCCCCGGCCAGGCTCACCCCCGCGAGGGTGCCGCGGGCGTAGCCGGCGGGCGTGAGCTCCCCGGCGGTCGTGCAGCCCACCACCGGGCCCGGGAGCTTCGCGCGGAGCGCCGGGCCGAGCGCCGCGAGGTCGTAGTCGGGCGACGCGAACACGATCGTCACCGCGGCGTCCGGCTGCGCGATCTGCGCGGCGAGCGCGCTGGCGGCCGCGGACGCGTCGCGGGTGGTCGTGCTCCCGATGCGGGCGCTGAGCGGGCGCGGGCCGGACATCGATCGCGAGCGAGTCTAGCCCAGTTCTCCGCGGGGAGCGGCCCGCGCCGCGCCGGCCCCGCCATCGCGGGCGCGCCGTCGCCCGGGGGCCCCCCGCGCCCGGCCGTCTCAGCGGCCGCCCGCGGCGACCCGGCCGCCCGCCGGCACCGTCACGCCCCGCAGCGCGGTGTGGGGCCCGATCACGGCGCCATCGCCCACGACGCAATCGTCGAGCACCGCCCCCGCGTCGATGACGACGTCGCGCCCGACCCGGGTTTCCCCGCGGAGCCGCGCGCCGTGCTCCAGGACCGTCTCCACGCCGATCTCCACCGTGTCATCGACCCGCGCCCCCGCGCGCCCCGTCACGCCCGCGGCGGCCAGGCGGCGAGCCACCCGCGCGAAGAGCAGCTCCTCGGCCGCGCCCAGCTGCGCGCGGTCGTTGACGCCGCGCAGCCCCTCGGCGCCGCCGATCACCGCCGCCGCCGCCCCGGCGCGCGCCGCGATCTCGACGGTGTCCGTGAGGTAGAGCTCGCCCTGCGCGTTCGCCGGGCGGAGCGCGGCGAGCGCAGCGCGCAAGAACGCGGTGTCTGCCGCGTAGTGCCCGGAGTTGACCTCGCGGATGGCGCGTTGCTCGGCGTCGGCGAGGTCGCGGTGCTCGCGGATGGCGACGACGCGCCCGGCGGCGTCGCGCAAGATGCGACCGTAGCCCGTGGGATCGTCCAGCCGCGCGCTGGAAACCACCAACCGGAGCGCCGGGTCCGCGGTGAGGGCAGCGGCGAGCGGCTCCAGATCGCCACCCTGCAGGAGCGGGGTGTCACCGCACAGGATCAGCACCCGATCGCCATCGACGGCCTCGAGCCCTACCCGCGCTGCGTCCCCGGTCCCCCGCGGCGAGGCCTGAACCACGACCTCGATGCGCGCCCGACCGAACGCGGCGGCGAGGTCGCGCCCGAGAGGCTCCCGCGTCGCGGGGCTCGCGACCACGACCACACGCCCGGCGCCCGCCTCGAAGGCCGCACGGACCGGGTAGTGTATGAGCGGGCGCCCGGCGGCCCGGTGGAGCACCTTCGGCACGGCGCTCACCATGCGCTTGCCCTGACCGGCGGCGAGCACGATGGCACTGAGAACCGACATCGGGCGGCTTGATGCCACCGTTTTTCGGGGAAGACCACCGACCGCCGCGCAGAACGCCCTTTTCTGGGGCCGCGGGGGCTGGTAGTCGAGGGATCCGCCCCGGCCGGAGCGGCCGGGCGATCGGGGCCGGCGTGGCCGGCGCGACGGGGCCGCGGGGACCCCGCACGGAAGGAGACGAGATGAGCGCGATCACCCTCGAGAGTGGCAACCTGACGGCAACCATCCACCCGGAGGTGGGGGGCTCCCTGACCGCCTTCGCCCGCGACGGGCTCGCGCTGCTGCGCCCCGCGAGCCCCGCCACCCTCGCGGCCAAGAATGCGCTCGACACCGCCTGCTACCCGCTGGTCCCCTTCTCCAACCGCATCCGAGACAGCCTGCTCCGGTTCCGGGGGCGCGAGTACCGGCTCGAGCCCAACTTCCCGGGCCACCCCCACGCGCTGCACGGGCACGCCTACCGCGGTCCCTGGGAGGTCGTCGCCCAGAGCGCGCGCTCGCTCTCGCTCCGCTTCCGGTACCAGGGCGCCGACTTCCCCTCGGCCTACGCCGCACGCCAGCGCTTCGCGCTCACCGACACCACCCTCTCCATCGCGCTCGCGGTCGAGAACGTGGGTGACGAGCCGATGCCGGCCGGCCTCGGGCTGCACCCCTTCTTCGAGAAGCCGGCCGACACGGAGCTCGAGGTCGCCCTCGACGGGGTGTGGCTCTCGGCCCTCAACGACGGCATCCCCACCGAGCACGTCGCGGTGCCCGCGGCGTGGGACTTCTCGACGCGGCGCCCGCTCGGCGCGGTGGTGCTCGACCACTGCTTCACGGGCTGGAAGAGCCGCACCGCGCTGGTGACCTGGCCGAGTCGGCGCCTGCAGGCGCGCCTCACCGCCGAGGGACCCACCGATCACCTGGTGATCTTCGTGCCCGAGGGCCAGCGCTTCTTCTGCGTCGAGCC
>CAYVRP010000176.1:0-7725 GCA_964454025.1 uncultured Polyangiaceae bacterium
GCTCGTGCCATCCCCGCCGCTCGTGACCCCTCCGCTGCTCGTTCCGCCGCCGCTCGTGACCCCGCTGCTCGCCCCAGCACCGCCGCGGCCCCCGGAGCCGCCGCCCAGCGAAGCCGTGCCCGCCACCCCGGCCGAAGTGCCGGGAGCACCGTCGTCACCCCCGGAGTCGCAGGCCAGTGCCCAGAGCGCGAACGACGAGAGCAGCACGATGGTCGAGCCATGCATGGCGAACCTACGAGCGAGCGCGCCGCCGAGACGAGCTCCGCGAGCCTCGCGCCGCGGCCCGCCCGCGCGGCGCAGCCGAACACGAGCGGGCCAGGCGGGGCAGGACAGGGCCACGATCGGGGAGCATAGCGCGGCGCGGGGAGCACGGGCAGCGCGACGTGAGCCTCGCGCCGCAGCCCCGGCTCCAGGCGCGATCCCCGTCGCCCCGCGCCACTCCGATCAACCGCGACGCCCTCGGCGCGGCGCCGGCAGCGCCCGCGGCCGGTCCCGAAGCCAAGGCTCGCGATCCACCGGCGCGCTCGGCCGATCTCGCACCAGCGGCGCCGCATGAACACCCGGCGCGCGGCGCCGCCGGCGCCGCGCGATCGCCGTCGACGCGATAGGCCTCCCCGACCCAGACGCACAACCACCCGGCGATCCCCTGGGCCGCACGACGCAGGACGACTCCGCACCGCGTCAGGGAGCCGGTGCTGGATACCCCCTGACCGCCGCGGAGAAGCGGGTCGCGTTTCGTCCCGGGGACGCCGGTCCCCTGGTGGGCGCGAGGCCCTCTCGCGAGGGGGACCTCCGGGGGAGTGCTGCGCCATCGCCCAGACGCTCACCAACACCGTTGTCAAGCTCCTCGGCGCGGTCTTCGCCCTCATCGTCGGCAATGTCGTCATCCACTGGACCTCCTGGACAATCCGCCGACACCCGGAGCGGCAGAAGGTGGCGTCCACCGTCGCGCGGCACCTCGGCTCGACCCTGGCCGCCCACCCTGCACATCGCGTTGGCCACGGGCATCCTCGGTCACTTCGGCTTCGAGACGACGACCTTCGCCGCCCTCCTCGCCGCCGGGCATCGCCATCGGCACCGCGTGGAGCGGCCTCCTCCCTCGCGTCGCGACCGGTCTGTCCCTCATCATGCTCCGCCCGATCGAGGTCGGCGACTTCGTGACCACGGCCGGCATCACCGGCACCGTCGAGGACGTCGTGTCGTTCGTGACGATCAGCGCGACGATCGACGACGTCTCGACCGTCGCGGGGAACGACCAGCCATCCAGCGACAACGTCATGAGCCACCCCACCGACTCCCATCGACGCGTGTGACTCGTGACCCAGCTCGCGCAGGGGGTCGCAGTGAAGAACGCGATCGAGCGCCGGCACGGCGCGTTGCCCGGTGTAGCCGACGTGAAAGACGACCCGGCGTCCGTCGTCCAGATCCGCGAGCTCGACCTCGCCCTTCCGGTGCTCTGCGTGCGCCCCCTCCACCGCGCCGAAGACTACTGTCGGGTCCGCCTCGAAACCGCGATGCTCGCCCGCACCACGTCCGGCGACGTTGCCCAGCCGGTGCCCGAAACCCGTCACCGCGTCCAGCAGCGCGCGAGCGCCTGAACCGGGTCCGCGCCCGCTACCCGTCGGGCTCCCGGACCAGGCGCCGCGCGCCGCGGTGCGAACGCTCCCCGGCGCGCGCCACGGCCGAGCGACGCTCGCGGTCGACCGTGCCGAGGGTGACGCGACCCTGCGGTCTGGCCGCGCGCACGCGCGCGCGCTAGCCTCCCCGTCCTCCCGCCGGAGAGGTCGTGTTCATCAGAGCAGGCTTCGGTTCACGTCTGTCCCGATCCGCAGCCCGACTCGGATGGGCCGCCCCTTGGAGTCTCGCCGCCACCCACCGCGACCACCGCGTTACGCTGCGGCGGCGAGCCCGGATCCGCTCGGCGTGCGTCCTCGCCGCCCCGGTCCTCTTCACCCTGACCGTCGACCTCGACCACCGGGCGAGCCGCATCGCTGCGTTCGATTTCCGCCACGGCGCGACCTACGCCGCGGCCGTCCTTGAGAGCCTGCTCCTGGGGGCGGCGCTGCTCGCCGGCGCGGCGCGACGGCGGAGCGTCGTCGCCTGGATCCTGGGCCTTCTGTTCGTCGCCGGGCTGACCACCTCGCTCGGTGCCCAGCGCTACTTCTTCCAGCAGTACAGCGCGTACCTCAACCCCGAGGTTTCCTCGTTCGCCGCCCAGTTCAGGGCCAGTGTCGTCAACCAGGTGGCGGCGGACCTCCCGAACTACCTGCGTGCCCTGCTGCCCCCGCTCGTGGCCGGGCGCGCGATGGTGATCGCGGCCCGGCGCTGGGTCCGCCTCACGCGCTCCGGGTCCCGGATCTCGGTCGCCCTCTCGGCGCCGCTGCTGGCCGCGGCGCTCTTCCTCCCGACGCAGCACCGCCAGCAGCAGGCGTCGACGCCGGACGTGCTCTTCTGGAACGCCCTGGGCGGGGTGATCCGGGTGGCGACCGGCGTGGGAGCGCCGGCGAGCCGGCTGGACCCGATGGCGCGGCAGTCCCTGCCCGTGGCGCCGCTGGTCGTCCGCCGCGCGCCGCCCAACGACGTCGTGCTGGTGCTGCTCGAGAGCGTCCGTGCCGACGCGACCTGCATCGAGTACGACCCCGGCTGCCACCGGACGGAGTACACCAACCGCCTGCTCCCCTCGCGGATCGGGCTGTCCCAGCTCCGCGCGCTCGACTCCACCACGGCCATCACCCTGGCGGTGCTCTGGTCCGGGCTGCCGCCCACGGCGTCGCGCGAGCGCCTCCGCACGCAGCCGCTGCTCTTCGACTACGCCCGGGCCGCGGGCTACCACACCGCCTACCTCACCTCGCAGAACCTGGACTTCGGCGACAACCGGCTGTGGGTGCAGAACCTCGGCGTCGATCGCTTCTGCAGCGCGACCGACCTCGATCCCGCCGCCGACCTCGACGTCGGGGCCTCGGACCAACTCCTTGTCGCCCGAGCCGCACGCGAGCTCGAAACGCTCCCGGAGCCGTTCTTCGCGGTCGTGCACCTCTCGAACGTGCACTACCCGTTCTGGGTCGACCCCGCGGGGCCGCAGCCCTTCCAACCGGCGACGACCAGCAAGGCCCCCGCAGACAACGCCGCGTTCTTCAACCGGTACCTGAACGCGGTGCACCAGCAGGACCGGCACGTGCGCGACCTGCTCGCGCACCTGTACTCGCTGCCGTCGGGCCCCCGCACGGTGGTGGTCTACACCTCGGACCACGGCGAGGCCTTCCGCGAGCACGGCAACATGGGTCACACCTTCAGCGTGCTCGACGAGGAGATCCACGTCCCCGGGTGGATTCACGCGCCGCCGGGCACCCTCACCAGCGTGGAGCGCGACCACCTCGAGCGCCAACGGCATCGCCCCGTGACGCACATCGACCTGACCCGGACCTTGCTCGATCTGATGGGCGTGCTCGACCACCGGGAGATCGAGCGCCACCTCGCCGTCGTGCCCGGCGCGAGCCTGCTCCGCCCGATGGTGAGTCCCGCGCCGGTTCCGCTGACCAACTGCTCGGCGGTATGGTCCTGTCCGTTCGAGAACTGGGGCGCGCTGCAGGGGTCCCGCAAGGTCGAGGCGCGGGAGTGGGACGGGAGCTGGCACTGCTACGATCTCGGGCTCGACCCCGAGGAGCGCCACGATCTCGGGCCAGCGGCCTGCCCCGCACTGGTCGACTTCGCCCGCGCCACCTTCCGGCGCCTCCCGGGTCACGCGGAGGACGGCCAGCGAAAGCCGAAGGCGCCCGAGTAGCCGTCCCGGCAACGGGGCCATTCGCCCCGGGGGCCCCGGGGACGGGGTCCGCGCCGCGGTACCACCCCGGTCACATCCGGATGCAGCGTCCCTCGTTGTAGCCGCAGAGCTCCTTGCGCTCGCAGTCCTGCGACTTGCGGCAGTCCGCCTCGGAGCCGATCACGCACATCCCCCCGGAGAAGGTGCACTCCCCGTGGACCTCGCATCTCTCGGTCTTCTTGCAGTCCGCGCTGGTGGTCAGGGCGCAGCGCCCGTCGGCGAAGGTGCAGAGCCCCTTGGCCCGGCAGTCCTTGGCCATCTCGCAGTCCTTGCTCGAACCGATGTCGCAGGCGTCGCCCTTCAGGGTGCAGCGCGACTCCTCCACGCACCGCTTCGAGCTCTTGCAGTCCTCGTCCGAACCGGCGACGCAGACGCCGGTCTTGGGGGTGCAGAGGCCGTCGATCTTGCACGCGTCCGAGCGGGTACAGTCCCCCTTCTCGGCGGCCCGGCAGACGCCGGCGACCGCGGTGCAGAGCCCGCGCTCCGTGCAGGATTTCAGCCCCTGGCAGGCCGAGGTGATGGCGACGCAGGCGCCGTTCTCGGCCTTGCAGCGGCCGTCGATCTTGCACCCGTCCGAGCGGGCGCAGTCCTCGTCGGCCGTCGCGACGCAGGCGCCGCCCTTGTGGGTGCAGAGCCCCGCCCGGACGCATTCCATCTTGCACTTGGGCGAGTTCCTCTCCTCGCAGGCCGAGAGGAGCGGGAGCGAGAGGGCGAGCCCGCAGGCGAGGTGGCGTAGGTTCATGGGGCGGGACGCTAACCGCTCGCGTCCAGCGGCGCGACGACAATTGCCCCCCGACCGGGCACGCCAGCGAGCGCCGTCGCGATCGGCCCTCCCGACCACCGTATCAAACCGGCGGTAACCATTCGCTGGCGCTGCAAGAGGACGCTGGTGCATACCTTCCCCTACAGCGACAACGGCCAGGTTCGGCCCCGAGCAGGGAGCAGCACTCCTTCCCCGGAGGCGCGCGGGCCGCACCGCAGCGGTTGAGCGAAACCTCGCGCCTGGCGCCGGGCGACGTGCCCCGCACGGCGGCCCTGATTCGGAGCCAGTTGGCGCTCGTTTTCCGCCTCGGTGCCGCGCGCTTCCTTTTGCTCGAAATCCCCAAAAATCGTACCCTAGTGCCTGATCCCGTGGTTCATCGTCGACCAGGCAGGTAGGGTTCGGATCATCTGCCGCCAAGGAGCCTCCCGATGTCATCTCATCGCTCGCGATCGCGTTGGATCCTGGTAGGGGCGCTCATCGCGCTCTTCGCCGCCTGCAGCACCAGCTCGGGCTCCGATGAGGCGGGCAGCAGTAGCAACGGCTCGACCTCCGCGATGGGCGACTTCACGCAGTCCGGCGGCGCCCTCCTCGTGGGCCAGGCGGGAGTGACCAACGGGAGCACGGTCGACGGCAGCGGCAACGGGAGCACGGTCGACGGCAGCGGCAACGGGAGCGCGGTCGACGGCAGCGGCAGCTCCGGCACGGTCGACGGCTCCGGCGGCGACGTCGGCACCAGCGGCGCTGGCACGGTCGACGGCAGCGGCAGCTCTGGCCCGATCGATGGCTCCGGCGGCGACGTCGGCAACGGAGGCGCCGGGTCGGTCGACGCCTCGGGTGGCAACGACGGCAACGAGGGCGGCCGCACCTTCGACGTCGGCAGCGGCGGCACGCTCGACGTCGCCAGCGGCGGCACGCTCGACCTCGCCAGCGGCGGCACGCTCGACCTCGCCAGCGGCGGCACGCTCGACCTCGCCAGCGGCGGCACCATCGATCTGGCGAGCGGTGGCACCATCGATCTCGGCAGCGGCGGCACGATCGACACCTGCATCCCCACCTGCGTGCCGGATCTTTTGGGCTTCGGCGAGGAGGCGGTGAACCTGGTCGTGTTCGAGAATGCGACCGCGAGCGGCTGCGACACCGAGGGCCGCATGTGGGTCGGCGGCGATGCGAACCTCAGCGGCTACGGTGTCGGCGCCCAGCTCTCCGCATGCGACGCAGAGGGCTATGTGCTGGTGGTGGGCGGCGATCTCGCGGCAACGGGCGGGATCAAGGGCCGCATCTGGGTCGGCGGCGATCTGCTCTCCGGCACGGCCCAGTGCGGCGGGGTCTGGGGCCCGGACGATCCGCCCGTGGACTTCGAGTTCGTGAAGACCACGCTGCAGGCCTACAGTCGCCTGCTCGGCGGGTACCCGGTGAACGGCACCACCAGCGTCACCGGCAATGGCGCGACCGTCTTCTCGGGGACGGATCCGGACATCAACGTGTTCACCATCAGCGGCGCCGACATGCTCGCGTCGAACGGCTTCGTCATCGACACGCCCTCGACGGCGACCGTCATCATCAACGTCACGGGCCCGTCCGCCGGCTTCGTGAACGGCACGACCAGCTTGCCGGACGGGGTGACCTGCGGCTCCGGGGCGGTCAAGCTCGACGACTTCTGCAACCAGCTCGTCTGGAACTTCCCCGAGGCGACCTCGGTGAGCGTGTCGGGGACCGCCGTGCAGGGGACCATCCTGGCGCCGTTCGCCGATTTTGGCACGAATGGGAGCGGTCAGGTCAATGGCACCGTCATCGTCAACAACTTCGAGATCGAGGCCTGCGTGGAGATGCACCCGCACTACTTCAACGGCTGCCTCTGCACCGAAGAGATCGACAGCCCCTACGCCTGCTGCCCGTGAAGGCGCTCCCAACCCCGAGGAGGCGCAGTCGTGGACTCCTCATCTCCCGTCGCCGCGCGCTGCCGCGCGGGTGCTTCGCTCCTTCCCTCCCTCTCCTCGGAGCCACACCGTGACTCAGCTTAGCCGGATCCTGCCCCCCCCCCTCACCGCCACCGTTGGCCTCGCCCTCGCCACTGTCGCCGCCTGCGACAACACCGTGGACCCCGGGGGCCCCGGATACAGAGAGATCACCGACAGCGGCGGCACCAGCAGCAGCTCCGGCTCCGGCGGCGCCGGCCTGGTCGGCACCGGAAGCGGGGGCTCGCTCCTCGCGACGGGCGGCGTCGAGGGCACCGGGGGCATCGTCGCCTGCGAGGCGCAGAGCGAGCCCGCGGTGCTCACCCCGGTCAACATCATCTTCATGATCGACAAGTCAGGGAGCATGGGCGCCCAAGACATCAACCGGGACGGCGACTACGACGACGAGCAGGAGTGGGACAACAGCGCCTTCCGCTGGGATCCGGTGAGCGCCGCGCTGGTCGCGTTCTTCCAGAACCCCGGGGCCGAGGGGCTCTGGGCGTCCCTCGAGTTCTTCCCCCAGGGCGGCGATCCCACCGGACCCAACACCGGCGCCTGCAGCATCACCTCCTATGCCACCCCGGCCGTGCTCCTCCAGTCGCTCGACGACCCGGCGGCCTCGCAGCTCCTTGCCACTCGTATCGAGAACACCACGCCGAGCGGCGGCACCCCGACCTTGCCGGCGCTGCAGGGCGCCATCGAGTACGCCCGCAAGACCATGGCCGACAACCCTGGCTCCACGTCGGTCGTGGTGCTGGTCACCGATGGCATGCCGGGCGTCGCCCGGATCGAGGACGGGACCTACTACAACGAGAAGTGCTTCTGCTTCGGCGAGCCCGGCTGCCCCGAGCAGGACGAGATCCCTTACGTCGCCCAGGCCGCCCAGGCCGCCGCGACCGAGGGGATCCTGACCTACGTGATCGGCATGGGCGAGGTCGAGCCCGATCCGCTCCACACCATCGCGGCCGCCGGCGGCACCGAGCAGGCCTTCATCGTCGATCTCGGCGATCCAGCGGTGACGCAGGCCCAGCTCGCGGCGGCTCTCGGGAACGTGCGGAGCGTGCGCCCGCCTTGCAACATCCAGATCCCTCCCCCGCCGGAGGGCGAGACCTTCGACAAGCTCAAGGTCAACGTCGAGTTCGTGTCGGGCAGCGGCGTCGTGCAGCCGCTCTTCTACGCCGGCGCGC
>CAYVRP010000177.1:0-7488 GCA_964454025.1 uncultured Polyangiaceae bacterium
GAGCCGGCCGCCCCCCCCCTCGGCCTCCCGCCCGCCTCCGCCCGCGAGCCCCGCGCCGGGGCCGCGATCGTCGCCGTCAGCGGCCGATCGCTTGCCCTCGGCTCCGCAGGCGAGCGGGCCCACTCCGACGCCGAAATCAGGACCGACGGCGGCGCCGGCGCCGGCAAGGGCGCCGCGATCGCCAGCCACCGACGCCCTCTCGGATCTGATGCGCGCCGACGGTGCCCCGGCCAAGACGAGCCGGGCCACCAGCCCGACGGCGCTCGGCGCCCTGCGCGTCTCCGTGCGTCGCTCCCCCGAGGACCCGCGGTTGCTCATCGCACGCCTGCTGGGACCGGAGGAGTCCGCGCCCAAGGGGGAGAAGAACGCGATGCTGGTGGCGACGGAGATCATCCTCGAGCAGCTCCTTCCCGCGGAGTAGCGGACCGTTCCGGCCGGGGTACTGGGGAGACGTGGCGCCCGCGACAACCGCCATCGTGGCGACCGAGGCCCCGGGGCCCCGAACCCTGGCGATCGACGGCGGGGGCACGGGCACCAAGATGATCGTGCTCGACGCCGAGGGCCTCCCGGTCGCGCCACGGCTGCGGCGGCGCACGCCCCACCCGGCCGAGCCGTCGGCCCTGCTGGCGCTGATCCGGGAGATGATCGCCGCCGAGCCCCCCTTCGACCGCGTAAGCTTCGGGTTCCCCGGCGTCGTGCTCCACGGGATCGTGCGGACGGCGCCGAACCTCGGGTCCCCGCTGTGGCACGGGTACGACCTCCAGGGAGCCGTCGAGGAGTTGACCGACACGCCCACCCGCGTAGTCAACGACGCGGACATGCAGGGCTACGGCGTGATCAGCGGCGAGGGCGTCGAGCTCGTGCTGACCCTGGGCACCGGCATGGGGTCGGCGCTCTTCACCAGCGGACATTTGGTGCCGAACCTGGAGCTCGGCCATCACCCCTTCGAGCGGGGTGAAACCTACGAAGAGCGCGTCGGCGAGCGTGCCCTCCGGCGGATCGGCAAGCGCCGCTGGCGGCGGCGCGTGCTCCGCGGCCTGCGCGAGCTCGATCGCGTCTGGAACTTCGACGCCCTCCACGTCGGGGGTGGTAACGCCCGCTTCTTGCCGGACGGGCTCCCGGACCGCGTGCGCGTGTTCGGCAGCGTCCAGGGGCTGGCCGGCGGTGCGCGTCTGTGGCGGGACGATCCCGTCCCCCTCGGTGCCAGCTCGTGGGAGCGGTACGAGCAGCAGCGCCTGGCGCCGGCGGCGCGCGGCGCGCTCGCCGCCGGCGCCGGTGACCTGGGGCTCGAACCCGCGTCATCCCTCGTCCCGTAGGTGGCGCGCAAGCGCGCCGGCCGCCCGCGCCGGGCGCGCGACCGCGCCGCGCCCGCGGCTCAGAGCAGGAAGGTCGCCCCGATGTTGACCGACGGGTAGCCGAGCCTCACCGTCATCCCCACGCGCTCCCCGAAGAGGAACCGCGCCCCACCCCACATGACGATGGGGAGGAACTCGAAGTCGTCGTCGTCGCAGTCCACCCACGTGTTGCCATAGCGGCAGAGACCCTCCCACCGCCGGTATCCGAGCGCGAGCCCCGGCTCGCCGAAGACGCTGATGATGTCGGTGAGCCAGAAGTTCCACTGCAGGGCGACCGGGAAGGTCAAGGCGTGGCCGTGGCAGCCGTGATCACCCCAGTAGATGTCGGGCGGATCGGCCCGATAGTACCAGTAGTAGTAGTCGTAGCAGTCGTCGTCGCCGAAGTACGCCCAGTCGCCCCCGAAGGTGATCGCCATGCTGTTGTTGATGGTGGGGATGGGACCGTCGAGGAAGGGGATGCTCGCGCGGAAGCCGAGCCCGATCCCCTCGTCGTACCAGACGGGGGTGTAGCCGTACTGGAGGACGAGGTGCGGGTCGAGCTCCACCCCGTAGTCGGGGTGGTCACCGGGGTTCTCGATGATGCCCTGCGCGCGCGCCTCCGCGCCGCGCCCGAAGAACAAGAGCCCACCGATCGCCACCGAGGCGCCGAGCGGCGCGAGTCGCTGGAAAAACGCCATGCGTTGCTCCTTTCGAACCGAGGTGGTGCGTCTCACCCGGCTCACGCTACCAATTTCCGGCGGCGGGATCAGCGTTCTTCCCCTCGCGCCGCTGGCCCGCCGTTCAGGTCCGCTCGTCCGAACGGGGCGGGGGCTCGCCCGAACCAGCCCCGGCCCCGCCGGCCCCGGCCCCGGCGCGCACCGCGTCGGCGTCCGCGCTGGACCCACCACCCGCGCCGGCGGAGCCCGCGCGCGCGTCGAGCTCGCGACCGAGGTCGTCCTTCACCTCGCGGAGCGCCTCGGACAGGCCCTGGCGACTCTCCTCGGCGAGCTCCCCCACACGCGCGCGGATCACGCGACCGACCAGCGGCACGAGGCCGAGCGCCTCCTTGACGACGGATCCCCATGAGCCGTCACGACGCGACATGGAGAGCGAGTCTAGGGCCGCCGCCCCGGCGGCGCAACCGCGGCGCCCGTGCCCCCGGCCGCCCCCGCGACGAACCCCGAGACACCCGCCGGCGGGAGACGCGACGGACACGCGAGGGTGATAGAGTGGCGCCGTGACCCCAGGGAGCGGCCTCCGTGGAGCGTTGGCCGGAAGCATCCTCGCGGTGCTCGCGTGCGCGCCAGCGCCCGCGTCGCCGCCGCCCGCCGCAGCCACGCCCCCGGCCACCGACGGCACCTGGCCGACCCCGACCTGCCGCGCGCGCGCGGCGGCGATCCTGGCCGAGATGACGCTGGCCGAGAAGGCAGCGGCGATGACCCTCCCGGACACGGGCCAGCTCACTCGCGCCGACACCACCGCGCTGAAGGTCGGGGCTGTCTTCACCGGCGCGGAGTCGCTGCCGGCGGAGCCGACGCCGGCGCACTGGCGCGACGCGGCCGCGCGCTACCACGAGGCGGCGGCGCGGAGCGGGCTGGGGGTCCCGCTGCTCTACGGAACCGACGCGGTGCACGGGCACAACAACGTGCTCGGCGCGGTGGTCTTCCCGCACGCGGTGGGCCTCGGCTGCACGGGGGATCCGAGCCTCGTCGAGCAGGTCGCGGCCGCGACGGCCGAGGCGATGGCCGCGACCGACGTCGACTGGCCCTTCGCCCCGATGGCGGCCGTGGCGCGCGACGAGCGCTGGGGCCGGGTGTACGAGGCGTTCGGCGAGGACCCCCGGCTGGTGGGAGAGCTGACGGCGGCGAGCGTGCGCGGCCTGCAGGGCAGCCCCCCGGGGTCCGTGCCGCACCCGGTGCTCGCCTGCGCGAAGCACTTCCTCGCCGACGGTGGCACCGTCAACGGCGAGGATCGCGGCAACGCCGAGCTCTCGGAGACGGAGCTCCGCGCCGTCCACCTCGCCCCGTACGCGGCGGCGGTGGAGGCGCGCGTGGGGAGCATCATGGTCGCCAGTCACCGCGTGAACGGCCGTCTGATGCACCAGAACCGGGAGCTCGTGACCGACGTCCTGAAGGGAGAGCTCAAGTTCGGCGGGTTCGTCGTCTCCAATTGGGGCGCCATCGACGCCCTCCCCGGCGACGAGCCCGACCGGATCGCGAGCGCGGTCAACGCCGGCATCGACATGGTGATGGCACCCCGGTCGTGCCCGCACTTCATCGAGACGCTCACCGCCCTGGTGCCCGACCGCGTCCCCGAGGCCCGCATCGACGACGCCGTCTCGCGCATCCTCGCCGTCAAGTGCGAGCTCGGCCTGTTCGCGCCCGAGGCGCACCCGCGCCCGCCCCCTTCGGTGCTGGGCTCGCCGCGGCACCGCGCGCTGGCGCGCGAGGCCGTGGCCCGCTCGGCCGTGCTGCTCAAGAACGACGGCACCTTGCCGCTCGCCAAGTCGGCGCGGGTCTTCGTCGCCGGCAAGAACGCGGACAACCTCGGCAACCAGTGCGGCGGGTGGACGCTGAGGCTCGGGGGCGGCAGCGGGGAGATCACCGAGGGGACGACGATCCGGCGCGCGATCGCCAAGGTCGTGGGCCGGCGCCGCCTGCGCTTCGCCCTCGACGGGCGGGGCGCCACGGCCGCGGAGACGGCCGTCGTCGTGATCGGCGAAACCCCGTACGCCGAGGCCAGCGGCTACCGCACCCAGCTCGCGCTCGACCCGGACGACGTGACCGCGGTCCGCAACGCCAAGCGCGGGGGCGGCAAGGTGGTGGTGGTGCTGGTGACCGGCCGGCCCTTGCCGCTCGATCTCGTGATCGAGCTCGCGGACGCCGTGCTGGTGGTGTGGCTGCCGGGCACGGAGGGCGACGGGGTGGCGGACGTGCTGTTCGGGAACGTGCCTCCGACAGGCCGCCTGAGCCACACCTGGCCGCGCCAGAGCGGCCAGATCCCGATCAACGTGGGCGACGCCGCCTACGACCCGCTGTTCCCCTTCGGGTTCGGGCTCACTTACCCCGCGGCGCCGGCGCGGTGACGGCGGGCGGCGCCCGCGGACATGGCTCCGGCGCCGTGCCAGCCGCCTGCGGGACATGGCTCCGGCGCCATGCTAGCAGGCGAGGGATGCGCGTTCGTTTCGCGACCAGCAACCCGCACAAGCTCCGCGAGGCCCGGGAGATCCTCGAGCCCGCGGGGTTCATCGTCGAGGGGCTCGATCCGACCGCTGGGGTGCCCGAGCCGGAAGAAGACGCGGACACCTTCGAGGGCAACGCGCGGCTCAAGGCGGTGGGCTACGCGAGAGCCCGCGGTGAGCGCTGCCTCGGCGAGGACTCCGGGCTCGAGGGGGAGGCGCTCGGGGGCGCCCCGGGCGTGCGCTCGGCCCGCTCCGCGGGGACGAGCGGGACTCGAGACGAGCGCGACCGCGCCAACAACGAGCGGCTCCTCGCCGCGCTGCGGGGCGTCCCCGCCGCGGAGCGCACCGCGCGGTTCGTCTGCGCCGTCTGCGTCGCCGAGCCGGACGGGACGATCGTCGCCGAGGCGCGAGGCACCTACGAAGGCCGGATAGCGGACGCGCCGCGCGGGACGGGCGGGTTCGGGTACGATCCGCTCCTCTACCTCCCGGACGTTGGCTGCACGAGCGCGGAGCTCACCCCCGAGGCGAAGAATGCCCGCTCCCACCGGAGCGCGGCCCTCCGCGCGCTCGTCCCGCTGCTCGTGGGCGCGCGGCGAGGCTGATGGCGCGTGGGGCCGCGGCGGCGGGGCCGCGGCCCCGGACGCGGATGTGGACGCCGGCCGCCGCCGCTCGCGAGGAGCGGCGGCACCCCGGCGTCCGTGGGGCTCGGCTCACCTGGTCAGGATCTTGAATTCGATCCGGCGGTTCTGCTGCCGGCCCGCCGGGGTCGCGTTGTCCGCCACCGGCTCGTCGGGGCCAGCGCCCCGGGTTTCGATGCGATCCGCGGCGCCGCCCTTGCCCCCCAGGTACGTCTTCACGGCGTCCGCCCGCCGCTGCGACAGGCCCACGTTCGTCTCCCGCGCGCCGACGTTGTCGGTGTGCCCCGAGATGAGGACGCGCAGGTCCGGGTAGTCCTGCAGGGTCTTGGCGGCCCCGTCCAGCACCGGGTAGGAGGCGGGCGCGATCACGGCGCTCGCGAACTCGAATTTGATGCCCTCCATCGTACCCGTGAACTTCTTGACCTCCTCCGGGATCTCGTCCGGGCAGCCATCCGCGTCCTGGAAGCCGTTCCTCGTCTCGGCCGCGGTGGGGCATTTGTCGTCGGGCGCGATGATGCCGTCGCCGTCCGGGTCGGGGTTGGGCGCCTCGCAGGAGGGGCACGCCGGAGGCACCGGGCAGCCCGCGCCGTCCTTGCCGTGCTCCTCGGGGCAACGATCGTCGGCGTCGGGCACGCCGTCGCAGTCCTGATCAGGCGGCGGCGGGCACCCCGTCGGCGCCGGACCGGCGGCGTCCGGACAGGAGTCATCGTCGTCGAAGACGCCGTCACCGTCCTGGTCGCCGGCGAGCTTCTTCGGGGGGTGGCGATCCAGGGTGAAGGTGAGCCCGAACAGGAGCTCGGGGTTGTGGACCTGAGCCTCCTCGGCGTACTTCGGGATGAGGGTGTCCCGCACGTCGACGCGCAGCGAGAGGAAGTCGTCGAAGGGCACCTTCACCCCGCCGCCAAAATGCGTCGAGGCGTCCCGGTCGGAGCCCAGCGCGTCGCTGCTGGCGCCGAGGACGCCACCGCCGAGCAGCACGAAGGGGACGATGCTGGCGCTCGGCAGCTGCAGGACGCCGTGGGCGCGCGCGGTCCACATCCCGGCCTTGCCGCCGGTCTCGATTCCCGCCGGCATCCCCGCGCCCTCGATCTCGACCCCGAGGAAGCTGAGCGGGAAGTAGGCGAGGCGGAGGCCGATCTCGCCGGCCAGGTCCGCATAGGGCACGTGCGCGCGCCGCTCGTCGAACAGGCCGTGGTCGTCCGACGGGAACATCATCCCACCGAAGACGCCGATCTCGACCAGGTTGTTCTTGGGCCGGTAGCGCTTCATGTACGGCTCCCGCGCGGGGGCCGCCGGCGGGGCGGCAACGGGCGCGGGCGCGACGGTGGCCTCGACCGCGGGCGTGGCGGTGGCGCCGAGCGACGGTGCGCTCGCGTCGACGCTGGCGTCCGCGGCGGGGGCCGGCGCGGCCGGGGCCGGCGCGGCCGCGGTCGTGTCGCCGCTCGCCCCGGCGGCGGAAACCTCGACCCCGCCCGACGCAGCGGGCGCCTGGGCAGCGGCGTGCGGCGTGACCAGCACGCCGCAGAGGAGCGGAAGAAGCGATGACTTCTGCAATTTCATCGTTGTCTCTCCTGCAAGGTTGCTCACAGCAGCCGGTAGACGAGGCTGAGCGCGGTCACCGTGTCGAGCTCCTCGATCCCCGGAAGGGGCTCGTGGTCGTAGCGGAGGCTGAACGTCGCGGCGAGCGACAGCGCGTCGTTGATCGACGAGGTGAAGCCCACGTCCCAATTGAGGCGCCAGTACTCCGTCTCGGGGATGCCCTGGAGGTACTCGAGGCCCGTCTGGAAAGCGACGGCCTCGCTCAGCGTGTTCTTGTAGCCGGCGAAGAGGCGCAGGCTGTGGCGGACGTCGGTTCGCTCGAGTTCGATCCCGTCGAGACGCGCGTCCCGGATGGTCTGCCCGTGCCGGAAGTCGTACTGGAAGTCGTAGCCGGCCTCACCGCGGAGCTGCTGGCTCGCCTGGTCGATGAAGTAGTACGCGAGCCCCGGGTCCACGTTGAGGCGCAGGTCCAGACCCTGGAAGCGATCGTTGCGCGCCGAAACGGAGAGGAAGGCCGCCAGGCCGCCGGCGAGGAACCGATCGTACCGCGTATTCCCCTGCAGGTTGGCCGCGGCCGTCTCCATGTCGGCGTCGGGCTCCACCGCCGAGCGCGCGTAGTTGCCGGCGACGGCCATGCTGAGCTGGTTCGAGGCGCGGCGGGCGCGGAAGTTGCCCGCCCCGGTCATGGCGACCGATCGGGAGTTGCCGGACGCGAGCTGCGCCCCCGCCGACAGGTTGAGCTCGGTCGCGTCCTTCGAGGCCGCGGGCGCCTCCTCGGCGGGTGCGGTCGCGAACC
>CAYVRP010000178.1:0-7462 GCA_964454025.1 uncultured Polyangiaceae bacterium
AAAGGTGATGTGCTCGCCATCATCGGCCAGCACCTGACGCTCGAACATGGGGTCGATGGCGACGATCCACGGTGGGTTGCCGTTCTTGCCCATCCCGCCGATGGCGCCCTTGGGCCGGATCGACTCGATCTGATCCTGGTAGCCGCGCAGGAGCAGGCTGATCTCTTTGGAGTTGTCGATGGTCGAGACGGGCATGCCCTCCTGCGACCAACGTTCCACCGTCTCATTCCAACAGGCCCGGCCCCAAAAGAAGGGATCGTTGGGCCGCTCAAAGCGGCAGATGGCCTTGAACCGTTCGAGCGCGGTCGGCATGGGCACCTCCTCCGGTGCAAGAGAGTAAGGGCGTGCGGACGACATGGGCGGAATGAAAGCTGACGGATCGGCGGGAAGATAGATCACGCATTGTGAATCGCTCCATGCCCAACCCTGGGCCAGGGGCGGAGGGGAATCGCGACCGGACCACCTGCTGTTCGCTCCGCGTGAAATGCTCCCCATCCGCGTCATCCGTGGGTTATATCCCAAGCTGTGGCCGAGTTATACCCTCAGTCGAGCAGGGAATGCAAGCGGCGGTCATACTCGGGGGCCAGGGCGGTCCAGTCGTAGCCGACCACGGCGGGGCGCAGCGAGCGGGCACGCGTCGCGTCGATGGCGGTGATGGCGTGGCGCAGGCGGACGAGCAGGCCGGGATAGTCACGGTAGAGGCAAGCGGCGCGGTCGGCGGGCGGGTGCGGCTCGGCGCCGGCGCGGACCCCGGCGGCGTCGGTGCCCGCGTCGTCCGGGTCGCTGCCGATGGACTCCTCGAGCGCGTCGGAGAGGCCATCACCGTCCGAGTCCTCGAGCTCTTGGTCGTCGCGCGGGTCGTTGGGATCGGTTTCGCCGCCGCCGATCTCGCCGTCGAGATCCCAGTCCTCGGAGGCGTCCGCGAGCCCCCCGGCGTCGGTGTCGGCGAGCAGGGGTGAGGTCGTCGTGGCGCCGGCGTCGGCGTCGGCGCGGCAGTGGCCGGCCGCCTCGTCCGTACCCTCGCCGTCGCAGGCGAAGCCGAGCTCGGTGCCGTCGAACAGGCCGTCGTTGTCGCTGTCCACGTCGAGCAGCGAGCTCAGCCCGTCGCCGTCCGTGTCGAGCGCGGGGTTCGGCTCGCGCCCGTCGGGGACGCCGTCGTCGTCGCTGTCTGCGTCATCCTCGCCGGTCCCGAGCTTGCACTCGAGCTCATCGCCCAGGCCGTCGTCGTCGGAGTCGGGCTGAGCGGCGTCGTCGTCGGGATCGTTCGGATCGGTCTCGAGGTCGTCGATGACGCCGTCGAGGTGGTAATCCTCCGACCCGTCCGTGGCGCCGCCGCCGTCGGTGTCGGCGTCGCAGGGGTCGGGCGTCGTCTCGGGATCCGCGTCGGCCCCGCAGCAGCCGGCGCACTCGTCCGTGTCCTCGTGCGAGCAGTCGAGCCCCAGCTCCGTCCCGTCGGCCAGGGCATCGTCGTCGGAGTCGAAGTCGAGGACGCCGATCAGGCCGTCGCCGTCGCCGTCCTCATCGAGGCAGGGCTCGGCGCCGTCGAGGACTCCGTCGTCGTCCGTGTCGGCGTCCTCCGGGTCGGCGCCCAACTCCCGCTCCGTCGCGTCGGCGAGCCCGTCCCCGTCCGTATCGGGCTCGTCATCGGGCTCGCCGCAGGTCGTCCCCTCGGGGCAGACGCAGGCGAGCAGGTCAGGATCGCAGACCGGCGCGCTGGGCTCGGCGCAGTCCTCGTCCGACTCGCACTCCACGCACTCCTGAGCGACGCAGGCGGGGAGGTCCTCGGGGCAATCCTCCGCGGACTCGCAGCCGACGCAGGCGCCGTCGAGGCAAACGGGGGTGCCGGCGGGACAGTCGTCGGCGGCGCGGCACTCGACGCAGGCGGCGTTCAGGCAGAACGGCAGCTCCGCCGGGCAATCGTCGCCCGCGAGGCAGCGGGCGTCGACGAAGAACGTGGTGGCGTCCACGGGCAGCGTCGCGGGGTCGTCGCTGAGGACGACGGTCGGCACCGCGTCGACCCCGTTCGGGTACTCCACCGTGACCCGGGCGGTGATCGCGCAGGGCAGCTGCTGGCAGCCGGCGAGGCCCGGGTCCACGAGGCCCTCGTAGGTCACGGTCAGGCTCGCGCCGGGCGGGAGGGCGCCGTTGACCTGGCCGGAGCTCGCGCCGGCGCGCACGATCAGACCGGCGGCCTCCGCGGTGACCTCGGCCTCGCCGGCGCCGCCGCTGCCCGACACCTGCACCGACTCCGGATCGAGCGAGAGCTGCGCCGCGTGCTCCTCGAGGAGCGTGCAGGTGACCGCGGGCGCGTCGCCCACGTTGGTGACGACGAGCGTGTAGCGGACGGTGCCGCCGGGGACGAATGCGTCGCCCTCCGCCGGCGCCACCGCGAGCGTCGCCGCGAGCACGGGGGCCGCGGTCGGGACCGCCGTCACCACGCCACCGACGAGGTAGCGCTCGTACTCCGAGCTCAAGCGGACCTCGGGCGCGCCCTCGCCGCCGGCGGCGAGGGCCACGGACACGACGTCGAGGTCGAGCCCCGAGAGGCTCCGCGCCCCGCCGCTGAGCCGCGGGGAGTCTCCCGCGGCGCTGACCGGCTCGCCGTCGACAGTGCGCGAGGAGTCGAAGAAATTGTAGGGGTTGCCGCTGCCGTTGGGGAGCGGGGCGCCACCGACCAGCACGGCGTCGCCGCCGATCGAGGCGTCGCCGTCGTAGCCCACGACCCCGATCCGAAGGCGGGACGCCGGTTTCCCGCCGGACTCGATCGCCGGGAGGCGAACGGCCACCCCGTCGTCGTGCTCTTCGGCGTCGAAGCCGATCACGTCGAACCCGTGGAGGACGCGGATGGCCATCACCTCGCCGGTCGTGGCCCCGGTCGGCTCGTGGAGCACCACCATCCACCACCCCGCGATGGCGGCCTCGCTCTCGCCCAGGACACCGGCGAAGGCGTCGACCCCGGTCACCGAGTACACGCCAGCGCCGTGCTTCTGCACCAGGGTGGTGACGTCGGCTGTGCCCTGGTAGTAGTAGCCGCTCGGCTCCGCGCCGTCCTCGGAGCAGCCGTCGGGTCGGTTCTGGCAACGGGTCGCGGTCCACGTCCGCTCGGCTCGGACCTCGAGCGGCGCGACGTCCGCCCCCTGGCCGGGTGGGCGCAGGCTGACCACCTCGTCCGCCGCGAGCGGCGCGGTGGCCGACTCCCGCCCGAGGTACCCGGCCCAGTACAGGCGCGCGGCCGTCACGCGATCACCCTCCGGGAGCGCCAGGGCGGCGCCGCTCTCGGCCTGCGACGGGTCCTCGAGGGCGACGGCGACGGCGGCGCCATCCGAGCTCGTCCAGTACAGGTCGAGAGCGAAGTCGTCCGCGCCAGCGGGCTCGGCGTCCGCCAGCTCGTAGGCCGTGGCGCAGTCCGCGGTGCCCGAGAGCGGGGCCGGGACCCGGCCGGCGTCACCCGCGAACGTCGTCTCGGTGATCGAGGAGCAATCGAAACCGAGCGTGTTGCCGAGGAGCACGAACCCGCCGCGCTGCAGGCGCTCGAGGGCGAGCTCGGGCGCGGCCTCGACCGAGCCAGCGAGCACGATGAGCACGACCCCTGCACGACCAGCGAACGAGCCAAGACGGCGCATCACCCACTCCTTCCCGATCCGTCTTCATGGCGTGACCCGACGGGGCGGGGAACGCAAGGCCCGAGGTCAACGCGGCGGCCCGCCCGGCGCGCCCCCCGGCGCGGGAGGTGGGCTCGGTGACGGTGTTGGCGGGGTCGGGGTGTCGGCGGTCGGCGTGTGGTCGCCGCTCCCACCCCCGGGCGGGGCGCCGCTCGGCGCCCCCTCGAGGATGTGGAATTCGACCCGACGATTCACCTGGCGGCCTGCCTCCGAGTCGTTCGGCGCGAGCGGTCGTGTCTCGCCGAAGCCGGTCGCTGTGAGGCGGGAGCCGGCGATCCCGTGAGCGACGAGCCAGATCGCGACCGTGTTCGCGCGCGCGCGGCTCAGCTCGAGGTTGTAGTCGTCCGGTCCTACGTCGTCGGTGTGCCCCTGGATCTCGACCTTGGTGAGCTCCGGGTGCTCGCGCAGGATCGCGGCGACGGCCTCGAGCACGGGGACGCTCGCGTAGGTGAGCGTTGCCTTCTTGTACTCGAACTCGATGCGCTGAAGGATCCGGATCTGTCTCGTCTCCGCCTCGAGGCGCGCACGGGGGCAGCCGTTGGTCGCGGGCGTCTGCTGGTGGACCCCGGGCTCCTGCGGGCACGCATCCTCGGGGTCCGGGATCCCGTCGCCGTCCGAGTCCGGGGGTGGCGCGGGTCGCGGCGGGGGCGGCGGCGGCGCCGGGCAGCCGTGCTGGGTCGGGTCGGCGTCGGCCACGCCCGGGACGGCGGGGCAGGCGGCGAGGGGATCGGCGATCCCGTCGCCGTCGCGATCGGCGGCCGGGCACCCCGGACGCGCCGGATCGGGCGCGCCGCCCGCTGGGCGCGCCGGGCAGCGATCCTGGGGATCGGGGACGCCGTCCCCGTCGCGGTCGCGCGTCGTCGCCACCGCCGGGAACCACTCGAGGGAGGCTACGCCGCGCATGTCGGGGCTCCCGAACGCCTGCGTCAGGCCGGGACCGGCGGCCAGCCCGACCCGGAAGTCGTCGGCGAGCGTGACCTTGCCGCCGAGGAGCAGCTCGACCGGCGTTCCCGCCTCTCCCCCGGCGAGGAGCGTCGAACCGGTGAGCTCGGGACCGAGCAGCAGGGCATCGTGGGCCAGGCGGACACCGGCGGCGGCGCCGAACGTCAGCTCGCTGCCCAGGTCCGTGCCCGCGAAGCGGGCGTCGTGGGGACGGACGTGGACGCCGACGCGTGCTGCGTAGGCGAACGGGCCGAGGTTCCCCGCCGAGAGCAGCCGGGGGTAGAGCCGGAGCGTACCGTCGGAGGCATAGGCGTCCTGGGCACCGAGTGGGAAGTACGCCTCGACGCCGACGGCCAGGGAGAACGGGCGCCCGTAGCTGCCAAGGACGCGAACGTCACCGGCGAGACGCGGGTCACCGATCGCGGGTCCCCCGTCGGTCGCGAAGCGTCCGTCTTCGGTGAGCACGGGCTCACCCGAGCTCTGGAGGAGCAGCGGGAGGTTGACGCCGAGCCTCACGCGTTCGACGAGGATCAAGGCGCCGCCGACGTGCGCGAAGAGCTGCGTCTCGATGATGGATTGCGCGACGTCACCTTCGGCGTCGTAGGCGACGAGCGGCTGGTGCGCGTAGTCGAAGACGAGCCCAGCGGCGGGCCGGAGATGGCCGCGCAGGTCGAGCGAATCGTTCGCGTGCCAGTCGCTGCCGCGCTCGGCCGGCGAGAAGCGGTCGATCGCGAACCCCTCCTGGGCGGCTGCGGTCGTCGTGCCCGCGAGCAGCAGGAGGGTCGTCACCGGGCCGAGGCGAAACCGCGCGGGGTACATCGATGGCTTCGTCGAGCCCTCCTCCCGCGCCGCGGACCCGCCAGTCAACCAGGATCGCGGCCGGGGTCGCCATGATACTCGCCGCTCCTGCCGGCCGTCACGCTCGGTGCGATGCGCAGCCTGGCTCGGGGGAGGCGCCGCCTCACCCTGCGTGCCCGTCCCCCGGGTCGGCGCGGCGCGCGCTCAGTTCCGACCGGGACGGGCGGCCCCGCGGCAAGCCTCGTCGCTGGCGGCGCGCATTGCCCGCGCCGCGCGCGGTTCGCACCGGGTACCCTCCGGCCATCCACCCTGCGGGTTTCCAGGCTCGCGCGACGGCGAGGCCGTCCGTGGAACCGGGCGCGGGGCGAGCCCCGGTTGGGAGCCGAGGATGCAGCCCGCGCGCCGAGTCGCCGCCTCCGGCACCATCAGCGCCCGGCAGGTCATCCGGCGGCGGCGTGCTCCGCACGAGGCTGCGTGAGGCGGGGGCGCCCACGCGGTGCCGTCGGCGCCGGGGCGCGGTCACTGCGCGCAGCCGACGAAGGCGATGTCGTCGACGCAGATGTCGTACTCCGCCATGCGCCGGTTCACCTGCCACTGCACGCCGTAGAGCTTCTCGGGTGTGATGGCGGGCGGCCGCGGGCTACCCCAGTCCGGCATCTGCTTGGCTTCCGGCCACATGACCGCGTACTCGACCCAACCATCGGTGAGCACCAGGTCTGCGCCGAAGTCGTTGAAGCACTTCTCGCAGACCCCGCCCTGCGGGTCCGTGTTCACGTCGGGCAGCTTGAGGCGCACCTTCTCGTACGTGCCCGGCGCCTTCTTCGCCCAGAAGGCGATCCCACCGTACTTGCTCGCGTCCCACGCGTCCTTGGGGTCGACGAAGTTGAAGCCGACCACCGCGTAAGGAGCCGGTCCACCCTCGGCGATCTTGCCCTTCATGCACGCGGCATAGCCGGATCCGTTCGCACCACCCTGGGTCATGACGAAGGTCCCTCCCATGGCGCCCGCCTGCGGCGTGACCGTCGTGCCGTCGGAGTCCGCGGCCGTGTACCAGTAGCCCCCGCGTCCGCCCTGCTCGAGGACCTTGTTGTTTCCGTCCTCGCCGTCGTCGAGCATGGCGTCGGCCGGGCACCGCGGGATGTCGAGGGGCTTGCCGTTCGCCGCGGGGGCGCCGGCGGCGCCGCCCTTTCCGCCGCCGCACGCCGTGGAGAGCGCGGCCAGCGAGAGGATGGCGAGCGAGGGAGCGAAAAGCTGCTTCATGGGGTTTCTCCGGGAGAGAGGCGCCCCCGTGGCGGGAGGGCGGTGGCGGGACGATACTCGACCCCCCCGGGGACCGTCCACCCCACTCGATCACGCCCTTGCGGCGGGCGCCGGTGCGATCGCGGGGGCGGAGCCCGGCGCGGGCGGGCGGGCGCGGTGCGGTGCGGAACCGAGGGGCGGGCTCGGGTCAGGGGGGCACGGGCTCTCGGCGCGTCAGGTAGAAGAAGTCGCGCGCCGCCGGCCGCTCGAGGTACGCGCCGCGCTCGTGGACCATCTGCGGGATCAGGGTCGAGCTGATCGCCGGGGTCGCGCCGACGCGGCCCACGACGAGGAAGCGCGTCCAGGACCAGTTGATGTCGAGCTCGGCCGCGTTCACCGCGCCGGCCGCCCGCATCGCGGCGGCGAGCTCGCTCGGCTCGAGCTCCTCGCCCATGCCGTAGAACAGCACCCACCCCGTGGCGTCGACCCCGAGCGCCGACCGGCGGCGGGTCACGTCCTTGGGGTCGTGTCCGCCCCAGGGCCGTTCGTCCCGTGCGAGCAGGCGGGGGTGGATCGCGCCCCCCTCGACGAGGCAAGGCGGTGTCTGGCGGTAGCCTTCCACGCCGGCGAGGTCGATCGGCAGCGTCGCGTGGGTCCCGATCGCGACGCGTCCGCCGTCGAGCACGGTGACCGTGCAGCCCTCGGGTCGCGGTGGCACCAGCACCGCGCCGCTGACCATCATCCCCCAGCGGCCGTGGCGCGGCTTGAACCCACCATTGAAGATCGCGACCAGCCGCGGCACGTCGGCGGCCGCCACCAGC
>CAYVRP010000179.1:0-7306 GCA_964454025.1 uncultured Polyangiaceae bacterium
GGCGACGGGCGGCGCAGCGACGGGCGGCGCGGCGACGGGTGGCGAGGGCACGGGTGGCGAGGGCACGGGTGGCGAGGGCACGGGTGGCGCGGCCGCCGGGATCTTCCGCGTGTACCTGTTGATCGGCCAGTCCAACATGGCGGGTGGAGCCCAGGCCAACGACCAGGATCGGGTGGAGGACGAGCGGATCCGGGTGCTCGGCTACGACGACTGCGCGCAGACAGGCCGCCAGTACAACCAGTGGGACCTCGCCGCGCCGCCGCTGCACGCCTGTTGGAGCAACGGCATCGGTCCGGGCGATCACTTCGCGAAGACCCTGATCGAGGCCCTGCCGGACGGCGACACCATCGGGCTCGTGCCCTGCGGGATCCCCGGGGTCGACATCGACTTCTTCCGCAAGGGGGTCGTCTCGGCGCGGCGCGACGAGTTCGTCATCCCGCCGGACGATCATTGGGACAGCGCCTACGATTGGGTCATCGAGCGCGCGCGGATCGCCCAGGCGGACGGCGGCGTGATCGACGGCATCCTCTTTCACCAGGGCGAGTCCGACAGCGGGCAGGTGGTGTGGCTCGACAAGGTGAGCGAGAGGGGCGCCGACCTGCGCGCCGATCTCGGGGTCGGCGAGATCCCGTTCGTCGCCGGCGAGCTGCTGTATGGCGGCGCGTGCGAGGGCCACAACGTGAGCGTGAACCAGCTGCCCGACCACGTCTCGAACGCGTACGTGGTGTCGGCCGCGGGCCTCGCCGGCGTGGACTCGTTCCACTTCGACAGCGCCGGCTACCGTACCCTCGGCGCGCGCTACGCCGAGGCGATGATCGGCGCCCTGGGGCTCGTCCCCTGAGCGAGGGTCGGCGCGGCCCGGCGGCGCACGGATCGGCGGTCGGCGCCGCTACCGGAGCGCGGCGACCGTCACCACGGACTCTCCGGGGACGGTGACGACGCCGTTCGGCGGCAAGGCGCCGAGGTCCTGGGAGCGCTCGACGCCGGGGAAGACGGTGCGGATCACCCGGGCGCTCGATGGCGGTGCGTCGAAGGCGAGCCGCACCGCGACGGCGGTCGCGTCGGGGTTGACCAGCACCAGCGTGAGCGCGCCGGCGTCGGGCGCCAACCACGCCGTGGCGAGCACGTCCCCGCTGTCGCCCTCGGCGTCGACCCGCACCCAGCCCGGCGCCGTCTCGCGGGCGAAATGGCGCATCGCGTGGTAGGGGTCCTGGAGCGCGAAGTCAGCGTCGCTGAGGGCGACGAGGGCGGTCGGGTTGGGGACCCCGAGGAGCGCCGACACCGCGATGTCGTTCTGCAGATACATCGACGCCCCGAGCGTGCTCGAGGCCTCGTGGAGCAGGAGCGCCGTCCCCAGGCCGTCGGCCTGCGCCTCCGTCTGGAAGATCGGCCTCCGGGTTCGCTCCCCGAGAGCGGCGAGTGAGCGCCAGGCTTCGCGATCGACGGCGCGGGGATCCGAGTCGTACAGGTGGAGCGCGATCCCGTCGAGGCTCGCGAGGTCGCCCGCGGAAGCGAAGGCCAGCGCGTCGTCGACGGTCCCGGTGTCGGGTCCGATCAGCGGCGGCGCGGCGGGGAGCCCCGTCAGGGCGTCCCGAACGGCCGCCACGGCCTCGAAATAGCCGGGGTACTCGACCTCGATCTCGGCGCCGTCCACCTCGACCGTCGTCGTGCCCTCGACGGGGAGGAAGCGGCAGGCGTCGCCCTCGCTGGAGGCCGGGGGGACCCACTCGGGATCGTTCTGGACGCTCGCGTAGTCGGGCGAGATCCCCGCGGCGGCGTACGCCTCCAGCACGGCCCGCCAGTGGTCGGCGAGGCCCGCATAGTCGAAGGTGCCGTCGGCGCGCCGGGCCAGAGTGCACGTCTCCGGGTTGCCGCTGCAGAGCTCGGACCCGTTGGCCTTGCGCGCGGCCGGCGGGCTCGTGGAGGTCAGGAGCAGGGTGGGGGGGGCGCCGAGGCGCACGGTGGCGGCGTTCACGAGCGCCACCGAGCTCGTGAGATCGCTGGTGCCGTAGTCGTCGTACCGATTGAGCAGGCGGAGGACGTCGAGCCCCGCGTCGATGAAGAGCGAGTCGTAGAGCGCGTTCGCCGCCGGGTGCGCGGCGATCTCGTCCGTGAGCCAGACGGCCCCCGCCCCGAACCCGACCAGGATCTGATGGCGAGCCGAAGGGTCGACCGCCACCACCTCGGTCGCCTCGCGGAGCGGCGCGCACACGCCCGCGACGCAGGCGGTGCCGGCCGGGCAGTCCCCCTCCGGGCAGCGCAGGAGGCACAGCCCGGCCGCCAGCGTGGTGCGCCCATCGCACAGCGCCACCGGCCCGGCCTCGGAGGCGGGGACGCAGGCGGCGCCGTCGAGCCCCGCGCAGGCGGTGTCGGCGTCGTCGCAGGCGCGGGTGCAGGCGCCGCAATGGCACTCGAGATCGGCGCCGCAGTCCGCCTCGGTCCGGCAGGCGCTGAGCCAGTTGGTCTGGGTACCGGCGCTGGGGGCCGTGCAGGCGGACGTCAGCACCCAGAGCAACGCCGCCGCCCCCGCGCCCGACACCCCGCGTACCCTCACGGCTCCTCCCTCTCGCGGGTCACGTACTGCCCGCAGTAGTAGGTGACGTGGTGGGTCGCCTCCTGGGGGTGGGCGCGGTTGTGCGCCTCGACCGCGTCCCAGAGGGCGATGATCCGGCCCCGGGTTTCGGCGAGCAGTCCTCTCACCTCCTCGTCGTACGGGTGCCCGGGCCACAGATCGAACCGCAGGGTGGTGCCCCCTACCTCGTCCTGGGGCGTCGAGGCGCGTGGCCCGTCCGTCACCTTGGCGGCGACCGCGGCGAGCACCGCTCGGTGGTGGTCGATGATGGCGGCCTCCCAGCCGGCGGACGTGCCCACCGGGATCAGGCACTGCTCGGTCGTGTAGAGCTCACCTTCGGGAGAAGGAACCACGCGGATCCGCCCGCTCGAGGCGAGGTGCCGGAGCGCCTCCTCGAGCACGGAGCGGGGGACCGGGACCCGCTCCGCGAGCTGCTCCAGGCGCTGGGGGCCACCGCGCGCGACGTACAGCCACACGAGGGCCTCGCTGGCCTCGCCGGAGGTCCCCGCCGCCGACGCTCCGAGCTCCTCGAGTTCCTCGTCGGTGGCTACGCGGTAGCTCGTGTCCCGCCCCCGTCCGACGCGCACGACCAGCCCGCTCTCGACGAGGTCGTTCAGGATGCTCCGGACGGTCACCTCCTCGTCGAGGTCGAAGCGGGCCAGGATCTCGGCGCGCGTGGCGGAGTCGCGCTCGGCGAGGAAGGCGTGCACGGCGCCCCACAGGCTGACGCCGCGCGAGGTCACCGACTCCCGGAGGCGCTGGACCTTGTAGCGGTACGAGCGCTCCGCCAGCCCGAACATGTCGGCGATCACCCGCTTGCCGAGCCCCTGGCTCTCCAGCTCCTGAACCAGGCTCACGAACACCTCGTCGGCGATGTGCGACAGGGGCGAGCGCACCCCCTCGGCGGTCGAGATCTGCGCGATCAGGACCATCGACTGGCGCACGAGCGCGTCGATCAGGAGCTGGGAGTCCATGGGCGGAGCACGACGCTTCAGCAGAGCACCAGGAACCGAGGGTGGCAAGGCGTTCCACGCCGGGGTCGCGGCGCGGCATCCGAGCGAAGAGCACGCGATCGTCGGCGTCGAGGGAGCTTCCGTCCGTGGAGCGCGCGCCGTCGAGCGCCGACCGAACGGCGACGCGGAAGTCGCCGCTGCCGGCCGAGGTTGAGCGCTTCCGCACGTGCGCGCCGTCGAGCGAGCGTCCGACCTGGCGCCAGCGCCGACTCGTTTCGTGGTGAGAGGGTGCGACCGGGCTCGCTCGAGCCGCGGCGACCAGGCGGGGCTCGAGCCGTGTGGGGGGGGGGAAATTCATTGCCTCCCGGTCCGCAGTCTTCCAGTCGCAGGGGGCCTCGACCCTCCCCTCCCGCCGCCGGGAGCGGTCGGCCAGAGTGGCGGTAGGTCACCGGCGGAGAGCGCGCCTCCCGCGCTGTCCGGGCGGGCTTCGTCGTTCATCGTCGGAGGGTAGGATGCGTTCTGTATCGTTTCGCGCTGCGGCGCTCGGCTGGCTGTTGCTCGTGACCGCTTGCGCGGGGGGAAACGACGATGCGGCGTCGGATGGCGCCGGGGGCACCGCGGCGCCCGCGGGCGGCACCGCGGGCGCGGGTGGCGCTACGCCACCCGCGTCGGGAGGAGCGCTCTCGCTCGGGACAGGTGCGACGGCTGGTGTTGGCGGCGTTCCGGTCGGCGGCGCGTCGAGCGGCGGTGCCCCCTCCGGTGGCAGCGGCACCGGGGGACTGACGGTGGGCGGGTCGGGCGGCTCGCTCGCCGGCGGTGGCTCCCTCACCGGTGGCGCGCCGCCGACCGGGGCCACGGGCGGTGCGCTCGCGGGTAGCGGCAGCGGCGGCTCGGCGCCTGGCGCGGGGGGCGCCCTCGGGGGCACGGGCGGCGCGGCCGGGGGCACGGGCGGCGGCGGGCTCGAGGGCACCGGCGCGACCGGTGCCGGGGGCGACGGCGGCGCGGGCGGCGCTCCGCTCCCGCCCCCCGCCTTCACCAACACCTACGACGGCGCCCGCGCGACCACCGTGAGCCTGGACACGGGCTGGCGCTTTCACCTGGGCGACGCGAGCGGCGCCGAGCAGCCGGGCTTCGACGACGCCTCCTGGACCGCGCTCGACGTGCCGCACGACTGGAGCATCACGTTGCCCTTCAACCAGAGCTCGCCGGGCGGATCGGGCGGCGGGTACCTCGACGGGGGCCTCGGCTGGTACCGCAAGACCTTCTCGCTCCCCACCGAGAGCGCGGGGCAGAAGGTCTTCGTCCAGTTCGACGGCGTCTACATGGACAGCACCGTCTGGCTCAACGGCGCCGAGGTCTGCGCGCGCCCCTACGGCTACGCCTCGTTCGAGTGCGACCTCACCGACGACGCGAACTTCGGCGGGGAGAACGTCCTGGCCGTACGCGTCAACAACCAGCTCCCGAGCAGTCGCTGGTACTCCGGCAGCGGCATCTACCGCCATGTCTGGCTCAAGACGGTGAACCCGGTCCGGGTCGCGTACACCGGCACCCGGGTGACCACCCCCGAGGTCTCGGCGGCGAGCGCCACCGTACGCGTCGTGGTGACGGTCCAGAACGACGCCGGCGCCAGCCGCTCGGGGACGCTCACCAGCTCGATCCGCGACGCCGCGGGCGTGGAGGGCGCCGCGACCGCCGCCACGACCGCGACCGTCGAGGCCGGGGGGAACACCGACGTGGAGGCGAGCGCGACGGTGCCCGAGCCCGCGCTCTGGTCGCCGGCATCACCCGCGATGTACTCGGTCGTGACCACGGTGTCCGTGGGCGGTGCCGTCGTCGACACCTACGTGACCCCGCTCGGGATCCGGACCTTCGCCTTCGACGCGAACCAGGGCTTCTCCCTGAACGGGCAGCGGCTGAAGCTGAACGGCGTCTGCCTGCACCACGACCTGGGGGCACTGGGCGCGGCCGTGAACACCCGCGCCATGGAGCGGCGCTTCGAGCTCCTCAAGCAGATGGGCACCAACGCGGTGCGCACCTCGCACAACCCGCCCGCGCCCGAGTTCCTCGATCTGGCCGATCGGATGGGCCTGCTCGTCATGGATGAGGCCTTCGACATGTGGTACGGCGCCAAGACCGAGCACGACTACGCGCGCTTCTTCCGCGACTGGTCCGACATCGACATCGGCGACATGGTGGCGCGGGACCGCAACCACCCGAGCGTCTTCATGTGGAGCATCGGCAACGAGATACCGCAGGCCGCCGACCAGCACGTCGCCCGACAGCTGATGAATGCGGTCCGCGCCCAGGACGACACGCGCGTGATCGGTCAGGCCTTCGCGCAGTGGTCTTACGACGAGGGCACGGCCGGCATCGAGGACGTGGTGGGGCTCAACTACAACCCGGGGCTCTACGACTCGCAGCACGCGAGCCACCCGACCTGGAAGTTCCTTGGCAGCGAGACCTCGTCGGCGGTGCGCAGCCGGGGGATCTACGACAACAGCAACACCCAGTGCTCGTCCTACGACGACAGCGTGGTCGGCTGGGGGCAGCGCGCAGAGGACTCGTGGCGCGACGTGAACACCCGGGACTTCATCGCCGGGGAGTTCATCTGGACCGGCATCGACTACATCGGCGAGCCCACCCCCTACGAGTGGCCCGCCAAGAGCTCCTACTTCGGCGCCATCGACACCGCCAACTTCCCCAAGGACATCTTCTACTTCTACCAGAGCCGCTGGAACTACGACGGCCCGCCCATGGTGCACCTGGTGCCCATGGACTGGACGAGCTGGCGCAACGGGGCGGCGGTGCGGGTGTTCGCGTACAGCAACGCCGACAGCGTCGAGCTCTTCCTGAACGGGGAATCGCTGGGCTCCAAGGCCGTGGACCGGACCAAGGGGCGCCTCGAGTGGTCGGTCCCGTTCGCGGCCGGCACGCTGCGGGCAGACGCCGTCAAGGGCGGCGAAGTCGTCGCCACCGACGAGGTGCGGACGGCGGGCGCCCCGGCGGCCCTGGCGCTCACGGTCGACCGGGCGACCATCGCCGCCGACGGCCGCGATCTCGCGTTCGTCGAGGTGGCGGTGGTCGACGCGGAGGGCGTCGTCGTCCCGCGCGCGAGCGACCGGATCGACTTCACGGTGGCCGGCCCCGGCCGGCTCGCGGGCGTGGACAACGGGGACGCAACCAGCCACGAACCCTACCAGGGCACCTCGCGTTCCGCGTTCAGCGGCAAGGCGCTGGCGATCGTCCGCTCCACGACGACGCCCGGGCGGATCACGCTCACCGCCAGCTCCGGCGCTCTCACGGCGGGCTCCATCGAGATCGAGGCTGGCCCGTAGCGGCGCCGGCGCTCGTGGTACAAGAAGGGGGCTCCGGGAGGTGCCATGAGAGGTCTGCGCTCGTTTGGGTCGGTGGCCTTGGTGATGGGGGCCTGCGCCGGCAGCGGGTGTGCTGGCGACGACGGGTCGGGCGGGCAAGCGGCCGAGCCCGGTGACGCCGGCACGGCGACCAGCGGTGGCGCGGGGACGAACACCAGGAGCGGTAGCGGCACTGGGACGGGGACCGGCACCGGCAGCGGCACCGGGACCAGCACGGCAACCGGGTCGGTCACTGGCAGCGAAACGGGGACGGGGACGGGGACGGGGACGGGGACCGGCACCGGGCCGGGGACGGGGCCGGGGACGGGGCCGGGGACGGGGACGGGGACCGGCACCGGGCCCGGGCCCGGGCCGGGGCCGGGGCCGGGGGCCGGCCCCGGGCCGGGGCCGCGGACGGGGGCCGCCGC
>CAYVRP010000180.1:0-7149 GCA_964454025.1 uncultured Polyangiaceae bacterium
GGCGGCCGCCTACCCGTCCCTGGCGCGATCGAACCTGGTGGGGGACTTCCGGGGCAGCCTGGCGGACTCCGGCGAGGCGCTGGTCCTCCGCGACGCCTGCGGCGACGAGGTGGACCGCGTGGCGTACTCCGACGACGGACGCTGGCCCGCCTTCGCGGACGGCGGCGGGTCGAGCCTCGAGCTCCGCGATCCCCGCGCCGACAACGCGGCGCCGGAGTCCTGGGCAGCGAGCGACGAAGCCGACGCCTCCGCCTGGCAGACCATCACCTACGAGGGCGTCGCGGAGCCCAGTGCGGTGGGGCCGGACGGCGCCTGGCAGGAGCTCGTCATCGGGCTGCTCGACGCGGGCGTGGCCCTCCTCGACGACGTGAGCGTGGTCGTCGATCCGGCTGGCGCCGCGACGGAGCTCGTCACCGGCGGCGATTTCGAGTCCGGCGACGCCGCCGCCTTTCGGCGGCTGGGCAACCACCGCCGGAGCAGCGTGATCGCCGATCCCACCGATCCGGCCAACCACGTCCTGCGGCTCGTCGCCACCGGTCCCACCGAGCACATGCACAACCACCTGGAGACGACGCTCGCCGGGGGGCACGTGATCACCAACGGACGGACCTACCGGATCTCGCTGCGGGCGCGCTGGGAGGGGGGCTCGAACCTGCTCCACACGCGGCTCTATTTCAATCGCCTGGCGCGCACCACCGCGCTCGCCAGGCCGGTGGCCCCGGGGACGCCGGGCGCAGAGAACAGCCGGGCGGAGGCGAACCAGGGACCCACGTACCGCGACTTCGGTCACCAGCCGGCCGTGCCCGCACCCGACGCCTCCGTCGAGGTGGCGATCGTCGCGGCGGATCCCGACGGCGTCGCCGACGTCACGCTCCACTACGCCGTGGACGGGGGGTCGCCCGTGGCCGTGCCCATGACGCGCCGGGACGGCGACCGCTACGCCGCCGCCATCCCGGGCCAGCCCGCGTCGTCCGTGGTCCAGTTCTGGGTGGTGGGCGAGGACGCGGCGGGGGCCGCGTCGAGTTTCCCCGCGCGCGGTCCGGACGCCCGCGCGCTCTACCAGGTCGACGACGGCCAGGCCGCGACCAACGGCCTGCACAACCTCCGCCTGGTGATGACCAAGGAGGACACCGACTGGCTCTTCGACGAGATCAACGTCATGAGCAACGATCTCGTCGGCGCCACCGTCATCGATGACGAGCGCGACGTCTACTACGACGTGGGGGTGCGCCTCAAGAGCAGCGAGCGCGGGCGCTCCGTGGCCTCGCGGGTGGGGTTCGCGCTCCGATTCGGCGGGGAGCGGCCGCTGCGCGGGGTCTACCCCAGCGTCATGGTCGACCGCTCGGAGACCGGGGGCTTCGGCCAGCGCGAGATGCTCTTCAACCAGGTCGTGAACCGGGCCGGCTCCCTGACGAGCCAGTACGACGATCTGATCCAGGTGCTCACCCCCCGGCCCGAGCACACGGGCTCGGCGCAGCTGCAGCTCGGGCGCTTCACCAACGCCGTGCTCGACGCCCAGTTCGAGGACGGCAGCGACGGGCTGCTCTACGAGTACGAGCTCGTCTACTACCCCCAGACCACCGACGACGGGACGCCGGAGGGCCACAAGCTGCCCCAGCCAGACTCGGTGATCAGCGTGCCCATCGGCGATCTCGGGGACGACCCGGAGGCGTACCGCTTCACGTACCTGCTCAAGAACAACCGGTGGCGCGACGACTACCGCGCGCTCATCGCGTTCTGTCAGGCCTTCGGCCGGACGGGGGAGGAGTTCGAGGCCGCGGTCGAGGAGGTCATCGACGTCGACGAGTGGCTGCGCGGCTTCGCCTTCGCGATCCTGAGCGGCGCGGTGGACAACTACGCCACCGGCTTCGGGCACAACGCCTACTTCTACGTCCGCCCCGCCGACGGTCGGATCCTCTACTTCCCGTACGATCTCGATCTGTACAGCGGCTCCCCCGAGGACCCCCTGGTCGGCAATGACGACCTCGCCAAGCTGATCGCCTCGCCGGCGCGCGCCCGGCTCTACTACGGTCACCTCTACGACATCATCACCACCGCGTACAACCGCGACTACCTGCGCCACTTCAGCGATCAGCTCGGGGCGCTGCTCCCCGCGCAGGACTTCGCCGGGCACCTGGACTTCGCGGTGGCGCGGGCGGACTGGGCGCTGAACCGCGCGCCCGACGCGGTGCTCACCCGCTTCCCCCCGGTCGATTTCGCGATCGAGACCGGCGGCGGCGCGCCGCTGTCGGTGACGACGCCGACGGTCACCCTCGAGGGGTCGGGTTGGATCGACGTCCACCGGGTCTGGGGCCCCGACCCGAGCGCCCCGCTCACGTTGACCTGGACGACCGAGACGTCGTGGCAGGCGACGCTCGCGCTCGCCTGCGGCGCGAACGAGATCGAGCTGCGAGCCCTGGATCGGCGCGAGCAGCCCGTCGGCAGCGACACGCTCCTGATCACGAGGTCCGGCAGCGGCTGCCCGTGAGCCGGCGCGCGGGGGCCGGACCAGCCATCGATCACCGTCCCCTCCTCGGCGGCCAGGCGCCGCAGGAGCGGGGAGGCGTCCTCACTCCGTATCAGATCGACGTCCTTCCCGAGCCGCTGCGCCAGCCCCGCCGCCGCGACGAAGTAGTCGCCGGCCGCGAGCCCCTCGACCAGTAGATCGACGTCGTTCGCCGCCCGCGGTCCGCCGGCTGGGGATGGCGGCGCTCGGTCGCGCCGCCCTCGACGACGCGGGCGACCAGGACCCGACGGGCTCTGCGATCCGGCGCGGCGCCGCGCGCGTCGCGAGGCCCGCCCCGCGCCGACGACCCGACTCGACGTCGGTGGCGGTGAGCAGGTGTCCCCGCGCGGGTGCCGCGCGCCGCGAGCCCCGCGCCTACTCGAACCGGTAGACCACCGGCGCGACGACGTCGTCCCCGTCCCACGACGGCGCCGACACCGCGTACAGGTAAGAGTCCCCGAGCACGACCTCGGAGAAGCCGAACCGGGTGGTGGTGCCCGCCGGCAGCGCGACGAGCTCGGTGAGGTCCCGGTCGGTCCTGAGGACCCGGCCGCTCTCGGCGACCGCGACGTTCCGGCCGCCGTGCAGCCAGACGTTGCCGCCACCGTCCATGGTGCAGTTGAAGGCCGGGAACCACTGGCCCTCGAGCTCGAGCGGGAGCCATCGTTCGGAGCCGTCCGGCCCGTCGCCGGGCACCCTGACGATCCACCCGCGGTCCGGATCGAGCCAGGAGACTTCGCCCTCATCGGGCCAGTCGCCGGCCACGACGTAGACCGACTTCGCGCCGTCCTCCTCGTAGAGCATCGGCGAGCCGTAGAGCCCGGGTCCATCGCTCCGCCAGTCGTCCGGGGCGAGGGCCTCCCCGCCCGGGAACGTCCAGAGCGGCTCGTGATCGGCGCCCGTGGCGAGGAGCCGACTCCGGCTGGTCTGGTACAGATCGCCGGGCTGCTGCGGAACCTGCCCGTGCGTCGCCACGTAGACGAGGTCGTCGGTCGGAGCCGGCTCGATCGTCAACCCGACCACCGAGGGGTGGGCGCCGCGGTAGAGCCCCTCGGTCGCGCCGCGGTCGCCGTGGTCGACGATCCGCACGAGGCAGCCCGCCCGCGTCCCGTACAGGAGGGACCCATCCGAGAATCGGGCGCTGCTCATGACCCAGCCGCGCTGGTTGTGGCCCGCGCTGCACTCGCCCGTGTCCCAGCCGTCGGGGTCGTCCTCGGTGAGGAACCACCTGACGGTACGGCTCGCCACGTCCACGGCCACGATCATGTTCGTCAGGTCCGCCACCAGATCGACCCCGCACACCGAGTAGTAGACCGTGGCGCCGTCCGCGGACAGGAGGGGCGTGGTGGATACCTCGTAGTAGCCCACCGCCGCCGAGGCGGGGACCCGGGAGGGGTCGAGCCCATCCGTGCTCAGCAACCAGGCCGCGCACGCGGGGTCGACGTGCTCGCAGGTCGCCTGACCCGACTCGGGGTCGACGTGGGCCGTGTGCCGCCATTCGTAGGGGCTCTCGGCGTCGTAGGGCGCACACAGCTCGGCGGAGACGCAGCTGAATTCGCAGAAGCTCGCGGCCTCGTCGCGGTTGACGCAGCAGCGGCAAGCGGGCTTGTCGTAGATGGCCATCATCGCGGGGAAGTGGCGCGTGGGATCCGGGAGCAGGACGTTGCCGTAGGGCCTGCCCGCGCTGCCGAAGACGATCACGGTGTCGCCCGTCGCGCGGTCCCTCGCCACCAGGGGTGACTGCGCCTCGGTTTCGCGCGAGGCGAAGAACCACCGGGGCTCGCCGGCGGCGCCGATCGCCTGGATCCCGCCCGACGGGTAGTAGTCCCAGAGCCCGAAGAACGGCACGTAGAGCACGTCGTCGCTGCCAATCACGGCGCTGCTGTAGAACATGGTGTGGCGGGCGACGGGCAGCGTCAGCGCCCAGGCCAGGGACGGGCGCTCGGGAAGGGGAGCATCGGCTCGAACCTTCCGCCTCGTCTGGGCGCGGGCGTGGCCGTACGGCGGCCATGGACCCCACGGCTCCCAGCCTAACGCGGCGCCGCCGTTCGTTCCCCCACCCCTGGGGAGGGGGCCCGGGCCCGCGTCACCGCCGGCGCCGCCGCTGGCGTCGCCTGCATTCGCCGCGCCACCGCCCGGGCGGCCGCCGGCGGCGCCGTCCACGGGCGCGTCCCGAACGTCCTCCTCCTTCGCCCCGCAGCCGAGCCCGAGCAACACGATGCTCCACGAGCAGACCGCCCGTAGGATCCGGCGTCCCCCGGTGTCCGTCCCCATTTGGTCTTCATCCTACCACAGGGGCGATCGAACCCTACGAACCGCACCGAGAAGCCGACACGCGGCGGGGCCGGGCGCGGGTCACCGCGCGGTCGACGGCGCGCGGGCCGTCCCGGCGCCTGCCTGCGGGGGAGCGCGGGCCGTGGCTCGTCGCCAGCGTCACGACGGCGAGGGCGAGCGTGGCGACGAGGGCCCGATTCGAGGCCGCGCCGGCGCGGCGGCCAGGAGAGCGAGAGGGATGCGAATCGAGAGTCGCTGAGCCTCACCTGCAGGCGCGACGGCTCGACCGCGAACCTCGCGTCGCCGGCCCAGGGGGCCACCTGGTCCAGCGTTCGATCCATGCCGAGCTGGTCGAGCCGAGCCACCGGGATCGCGGCCTCGCTCCTCGCCGTCGTGGCGGCCGGCGGCGTGGAGCGGAGCGTCGGCGACGCGATCCTCGCCGCGAAGACCCCGAGAGACACCACCGCCCAGCCCCCCACGGCGAGAGCCAGGACCAGGACCGCAGCCAGCAGCGTCGCGCGACCGCCTCCTCCCGTGCGCGTGACGGGTGCGGGGGGGGCCGGCAGTCGCGGCGAGGGAACGGGACCGGGAGCGGGCCGGCTGACGTTGACCGTGCGCCCGCAGTACTGACACCTCACCTGACCGGTGATGGCCGGCGCGTCGAGCGGCGCCCCGCAGCCTGGGCAACTGAGGACGTTGACCTGCGGCAGCGAGCCGGGATGCGGCGGCTGCATCGCGCCCTCACTGGAACGGCACGACTCGCCAGATCTCCCGCGCCGCCGGGCGCCCCTGCCGGTGCTCGAGCCCGAAGCCCTTCTCCCGCACTACCGCGTCGCAATCGGCGGCCATCTCCTCCCCACCCGAGTACGCCTCCTGGAGCCGGCGCTGGATCCTCCCGACCGCGGTCTGGGCTTGCGCCATGGAGACGAAGCCTGCGGCCGAGCCGAGGCGCGCGACCCCGACGGCCCGCACCGGGTCCCGAACCACTCGACCGGTGGGTACCTGACCGAGGCGGTCGCTGGCGGCGAGGACCTCCTCGCCGGAGTGGATGTCCCAGCCCTGGTCGAGCCCCTCGCGGCACTCCTCCGCTCCGCGGCGCTCCGGGCTCGCCCCCCCGTAGAGGATCGAGTAGCAGCCGCGCGCCCAGCGCTCGAGCGGATCGTTCCCGTCTTCGTCCCGCAGGCGCTGGACGGGGAGCGGGACATGTCGCCACCACCACAGGTACCCCACCACCGCCACCAGCAGGACGATCGGCGCCGCGTACGGAAAGGTGCCCGACATCGCGACGGAGAGGAGCAGATCCCGCTCTCGGTGACAGGACCAGGTGCTCACGGGGGGTGAGGTGACGTCCCGCGTTCATCTCGCGTCGCGCAGGTTCGAGCCGCTCGCTGCCCCCGAGCGGCGTGAGGACGGCTCTCGCTTCGCCAGGCGCCCGCTCGACCCGGAGGGCCGGTGTGTTCGACCGTCCTCGCCAGAGAGGCACGGCCACGGCAGGAGTGATTGCAGCCGTCACGCGACGGCACCCACCCTGCGCTTCGCCCTGGCCCGACCACCTCTCGCCTTGGCCCGTCGTGACGACCGACGGGCAACCGGCGCCCCGTTCATCGCCGGCAGGACGCCGCTCCCGCCGCTCAGCGGCACAGTCCAATCGCCGTGATGCGATCCGAATCGCGCCGTGATGTTGGAGACTCGACCTGGGTGGGGCACGGAATGCAGGCGCCGAGCCCCAGGACCGGAAGACGGCGCAGAGCGCGACCTGGCGCGCCCTCGGAGGCGGGCTGGAGCTCGGCTCTCCGGGGGTGAGAGCCGCATGGGCGGCCGTTCGCGCCGAGATCCGCGCCCCGCGGTCCTGGCTGATGGCCGGGACCGCCCTCGAACCGGGCGGTTTCCGGCGCCGGCGACCGGGGCGCGTTCGGGGCGCAGCGAGGCCGCGGAGACGCGGGCGCGTCCCCTCGACACGACCGGGCCAAGGCTCAGCGGAAGCGCCCCGCCAGCGCGACCCCGCCGGGGGCGGGCACGAGCCTCGGTCCTCGCCGCGCCGTGGCGCGCGCGGCCGGCGGCGCCGTGACGTAGAGCAGCACCCCCGTCGCGAGCCCGGCGATCCCCAGCCCCAGGCTGGCGTTCCCGTAGGCCTGCAGCGCCCGATCGTGGGCGGCCGCGTCCGTCAGCGCCCGCGAGCAGTCGTCGTCCTCGCAGTCCGCGTCCAGATCCCGGTAGGCGCGGTCGTTGACCGCGGTGAGCACGGCGAAGGTCCCCAGCCCCGCCACCCCGATCCCGCCCAGCACCCAGGCCACGGCCCGCTGCCTCCCCCTGCCACGCACGGGTGGAGGCTCGCCGACGGCGGGGGCGACAGCAGGGGCGGGGGCGGG
>CAYVRP010000181.1:0-7141 GCA_964454025.1 uncultured Polyangiaceae bacterium
GCCGCATCCGTATTCTCCGTCTCGCCCGTGCCCGCGCCCGCGCCGCCGTCGGCATCGGCGCCAGGACCGACACCGCCTGCCCCTCCCACCGTCTCGACGGGCGTCACGGCGCTCCCACCTTCGCCCGCGCCCCCGACGTCCGAGCCGCCGATCTCCGCGCCGCTATCCCCGACGCTCCCTGCCGTTCCCGCGCTGCGGCCACCCCCTTCGCCCCCCGTCAGACCCGTCGCTCCGCCAAGGGATCCGGCACTTCCACCAACGTTCGAGCCGCCAGCGTCGGAGCCGCCAGCGTCGGCCCCCCCAGCGTCGGACCCGGCAGCGTCGGAGCCGCCAGCGTCTGAACCATCACCGCCCTCGGCGACTGTGTCGCCATTGCCGCTTCCCGCGCCAGCGCCATTTCCGGCGCGGCCGTTCTCTTGGTCGCTGCCACACCCCGCCGACAGCACCGCGCCCAGCAACATCACGAACACCACGCCTTCTCTGCTCGTCATGGGTCGCTGTCTACCGTGGCGACGGCTTGGCTCAAGCGTCTCACTGGGATCCTGCGCGGCACACGGATCCGTCCTGCCGCCAGGAGAGCCATCTCGAGCGGCCACGTGCAGCCGCCTGATCTCCGCCTGTACGGTGGACAGGTTGGCCACGCTGCCTGCTGGCAGCCGGCGGCGAGCAGTTCCTGGCTACCGGGAATGACGGGGCCGAGGATCGAGTGCAGGCAGATCGGTTTGTGGAAGGGTTCAGCGTCAGCGGCTGGCCACGGTTCCCTCGGTGCCCCTGGCGTTGGCGGCCGTCGTCTCGGACGGCCTTCGCCAACCCACCTGCCTCCGGAGCGAGGAGCGACTGCTCCCGACCTCACCGACTCGGAGCGCTCGACGGGGGCCGTCGCTCGCGTTCAGGGCACCCCTGCCGGGCTTTCGCCACTGTCGCCGACGCCGGCTCCGTCGTCTTCGGCGCCTTGGCGCTCGCCGGCACCGCCTGCCCCACGGCAACGCCTGCCGCCACGCCTTCATCGCGCTCTCGCGTCCATCGCGCTGGCTTCATCGCGCTCTCGCGTCCATCGGGCCCGTCGAGAGCGACCGAAACCTGAGCGTCCTTGCTCGTCGCAGCAAGAAACGACAAGGATCCAACGGCACACGGCGCCCCAGCGGACCTGCGCGTCATGAACCCGCGACAGCGGACCTGCACGCGTGGTGAAACGCCTCGCTGACCGCGTCGAACGTTGAGAAGCCTCGCCCGCCGGAGCGAGTTCGGCACGTCCGCCTACGGGCTCTTCGCCCAGGTACCGGTGCCCCCTCTGAGCGACCCGACGGGCCAACGGCACCACCAGCCGGCAGGCAGCGCTCACCGGATGAGCCCGCTGGCGATCAGCAGCGAAGGGACGCCGTTGTAGACGCCGTGCAGGAGCACGCCGAGCCACACGTTGCGGCGACGTTGCACCAGCCACGGCAGCCCCACCAGCAGCGGGACGAGCAGGGCGAGCAGCGGCCCCCCGAACGCCAGGTGGAAGACCGCCCAGAGGGCGGCGTTGAGCGCCCAGGCGTGCCGGCCGAAGGCGAGCTCCTGGCGCGGCAGAATGTACCCGCGCCAGCAGAGCTCCTCGCCCAGGATGTTGCAGCAGAAGAACGGGACCCACAGCGCCATCAGCGGCGCCGAGCCCGTCCCTCGCTCCAGATCGAGTCCCGCGAGGAAGGGCGGCAGCGGCGACGGCGCGGGCACCCCGAGCCAGCGCGCTCCGAGCGCCATGGCTCCGAACACCGCGCCGCTCGCGGTGAACACGCCCGCCAGCACGAGCCCCGCCGCGAGGAGCTCGGCGCGGCTCGGCCGGCGGAGCCACAGCCGCCGCACGACGGCTCCGGGCTCGCCCCCGCCCTCCCGACGCGCCCGTCCGAGCGCGATCACAAGCAGAGGCGCGAACACGGCGAGCCCCGCCACGTACCACGCCGCCATCGGGGCTGCTCCCGCTCGCACGAGCGCCGGGATCCCCCAGCGGGTCACCGCGAAGAGGCCGAGCGCCGGCAGCCCGAAGTGGACCAGGGACACCCCGAGCGACATCGGGGCGAGGCGGTGGCGGGCGGCGGCGGACATCGGGATCACCTCTCGCGGGATGGTGCTCCACGGACCCGATGGGGACCAGCTCCGCGACGATGCCGACGGATCCGGGGTGTCTCGGGCAACCCCCGGGTGATAGCGTCCTCCGAGGGAGCGGGCCCGATGCCGACCAGAACCGTGCCCGCCCTGGTGCACCACGCCCTGATGCTCCCGGTCGCCCTCTCGGCCTGCGGCGGCGCACAGAGGCCGCCGGAGGCGTCGCCCCCTACCGCCAGCGCGTCACCGGCCGCGCCCCCCCGGGCGCGCCCCAGTACATCACCCCCCCGGGGGCCCCCGCCGCCCCGTCCCCGGGCTCCCACGGCTGTGGTCCCCGACCCCAGCCGGAGTGCGTCGAGCTCTGTCGCGCCCTGTGCGCCCGGGTGGCGGCCTGCGGCTTCGACGGGGCTGCGTCCTGCCAGGCCGAGTGCGAGGCGGTCTACCCCTGTCCGGGGGAGTCCCCGGGGCATGACCGGGTGCTCTGCGCCTTCGCGCCGGCGCGCGTGCAGGCGATGCCCTGTCGTGACGCGTGCGCGATGGCGACGCGGCGGACGAGCTGCGAGTAGGGCGCGCGCGGCGGGTACGGCGTGACGAACACCGTTGCAGCCTGGGTGGCGATGGCCTAGCGAACGAGATCGCCAGGTAACGATGCAGAGCTGGATCAACGCGTTCCTCGCGCTCTTCGCGATCGTGAACCCCCTCGGCAACCTCCCGCTCTTCGCCGAGCTGGCCACGGCGCTCGACCGCCCCACGCGGCAGCGCCTGTTCCACACGGCCACGGTGACGGGGCTCGTCACCCTGCTCTTGCTCGCGGTCTTCGGCCAATGGGTGATGGACGTGGTCTTCCGCATCCAGATGGCCGAGTTCAAGATCGCCGGGGGGATCATGCTGACCGTGATCGCGGTCCGGAACGTCGCCTTCGGCGCACCGGAGCAGCGGCTCGGCAAGGGTGACGACGTGCTGGAGTACGGCGTGGTCCCGCTCGCGGTGCCGCTGCTCGTCGGCCCCGGGGCGGTGGTCACGGCCATCCTGATCCTGAACCGTGACGGGATGCTGATCGCGACCACCAGCATCGTGGCGGTCTTCGGCGCGACCTGGATCATCCTGCAGGCCTCGGCGCTCCTGCACCGCCTGATCGGCCGGCTCGGCTCGCTCGCGCTCTCGCGCATCCTGCAGATCTTCATCGGCGCCATCGGCGCGCACTTCCTCATGAGCGGCCTCAAGGAGTCGCTGGCGCTCGGCGCCGGCGGCTGAGCGCTGACGGCGACGGAGCGCCGGATGCTCCACCTCGCGCCCGCGTGACGGCGGGCCGCCGCAGAGACGAGAGCCCGTGCCGCGGAGCCACCGGGCACGGGCTCACACCAACCGCATCCGCGCACTACCAGGGCATGCTCTCGATGGTGGCGGTGACGCCGCCCGGGGTGTTGCCGCCGACGAGGAAGATCCGGCCGCTGCCGAGGACGCTGCCGACGTACTCCCGCGCCGTCACCAGGTTGCCCGGCGTGTTGTTGAGGCTGACGATTTCGCCGGTGACGTCGCCGATCGCGGACAGCGTCATGCCGCTGGTCCGGTCGATGGCGATGCCGTCCGACGTCCTCCCGCCCACCAGGAAGACCTGGCTCGAAACGGCCACCGCACCGTAGGCCCGGCGATCGATGCTCTGGTTGTTGGCGCCGAACCAGTCGCCGAGCTGCCCGCCTGCTTGCACGGGGGCGGCCTGGAAGCGGCTGACGTCGTAGGCCGCCGCACCGGAGGCGGGGCTGGTGCCCGGGCCCGCGATGATCCAGGTGGCGGTGAAGGGATCGATCAGCGGCGTCACGAAGGAGTTGAGCGCGAAGCCCGCCAGCGCTCGTTTGGCCCCGAAGGTGTCCGCCCCCGCCGTCCAGCTCCCGACCGTGTGCGAGCCGTCGGCGCCGATCGTCACGGTCAAGAACTCGAAGGTGCCGAGCTCGACGCCCGCCGCGTTGACCCCGCCGAGGGCGTAGATGTGGCGCACGCTGGCGTTCGCGGGGTCCGTCGCGACCGCGATCCCGTAGTCCGCCCGCGCCGTGCCGAGCGCCGGGAGGGGGATCCAGGCGCCGAGATCGCCCAGCACCCGCGGCCGCGCCGCGCCGGCCGCGAGCCCATCGTCGGTCAGCGCGAGGACGTCGTCGGCGGTGCTGGCCGGGCTCCCCGCGGCGGTGGTGCCGATCAGCCCCACCTCGGAGAGCGGGGCATCGGCCGCGACGCTGCGATAGACGCGGTAGGACGCGGCCCCGGGCACGGGCGTCCAGCGCAGGGTGATCTGGAAGTCCTCGGGGGCCCACACCGGGACGGTGATGGGCAGCGGCTCGCTCGGCAGGGTCTCGCCGCCGGGGTTGTCCGCGTCGGCGGCGCTCATGACGGCGCTCACGCGGTAGTACCAGCGGCCCGGCCCCACGCCGTCCGGCGCGAGGGCGATGGTGAGATCCCCGGTGATCTGCGGCGCGTCCTCGACCCGGAGCACCTCGGCGCGGTACCCGCTGGTGATCGCGCCCGCGCCCGAGTTGCCGCCGATGACGTACAGGAAGCGACCGAGGGTCACGCCCTGGGCCAGCGTGCGCGGCGCCGGCAGGTCGAGGGGTCGCCGCACGAAGGTGCCCTTGGGCTCGCCGAAGGGGCTCAGCCCGATGGCCTCGACGCTGGCGAGCGCCGTGCTCGGGTCGCCGGCGTCACCGCCGATGGCGTAGAGGAAGCGCGACGTGCTGCTGAGGCTGCCGACCAGGGCGACGGGGGCCCGCCGCGGGGTCGTGAGCGTCGGGTCGATCAGCTCGTTCGCCGGGATGTTCTCGGCGCCATTGAGGGCGACCAGCGCCGAGTAGTCCCCGTAGGCGCCGTCGGCGTTGGTGGCGCGCACCACGCAGACCGAGTTCAGGACGATGGTGCTCGGCGCGAGGAAGGTGAACCCGCCGGTGATCGGGGTGAGCGCAGACCCCGCGTACGTCGCCTCGGCCCCCGTGGGCGCTTGACAAATGAGGGAAACCCCCGTGACTCCCTCGAGGTTCCGCCCGAAGACGTACACGGTGCGGAAGGCGTCGTCGCTCCCCTCGACCCGGATCGAGCCCGGGGTGATGCTGTCGATCACGGGGGGCGGGCTCGTGTGCACGGTGAAGCCGCCCGGGATTGGCGGGTCGCTGACGCCCACGGTCCCGTCGGGGTTGCCCACGATCACCTGGAAGGTCCCGGCGGCGAGCCCGCCCGGCACCAGCGCGGAGAGCTCCGTCTCGTCGAGGAAGCCGACGCTGGTGAGGGCGCGCGCGAGGGCGCCGCCGCCGGTGGGGTTGAGGTACACGCGGGGCACCTCCTGGAACGGCACCCCGCTGCTCGGATCGTCGATGACGAGTGAGACGTCCGTGTTGGATGTCGTCCCGCCGAAAGGCGGCTCGACCGCGAAGTCGGCCATCGTCACCCGCTGGGTGAGCTCGGTGACCCCGTTGAGCGCCGCGGGGCAACCGTTGGCGTCCTCGAGGGTGATCTCGTAGGCGAACTGTTCGTCGACGCCGACCAGATTGGCAGGGAAGGTCGCCTGGACCTGCGCGGGCTCGCCGGGATCGTAAACGTGCGGGAGGGTCTGGAAGGAGGTCGTGCCGACCCGCCGGGTCCCAACCGAGGCCACGTCACCCCCGTTGATGTTGGCGACGTAGAGCGTCGCCTGGAAGTCGAGGGCGTTGTAGATGACGGGCGGATCGATGAAGAACACGATCGGCCGCGGGAGCACGACCAGCGCGGCCAGCGTCGTGGCTTCGCAGCCCGTACCGTTGGAGACGAGCAGGTCGTAGATGCCGGCGGGCAGGCCGCTGTCCCAGACGGCCTGCAGGCTCGTGCCGCCGTCGCTGGCGGTCACGCTCGAGGCGGCGTGGGGCGCGCTCGTCACCTGATCCACCAGGCTCACCTGGGTCCCGGCCGCGAAGCCGCTCCCGCTGAGGTCGAGGGTGAGCTGGAGATCCGCGCACACCTCGCCCGGCGTCACCTCCGTCACGGTGGGCGGAGGGGCGACGCTGAAGGCCGCGGCGTCGGCGCAGCCCTGGGTCACGGGGTTGGTGACGACGAGCTCGTAGTCGCCGATCGGCGGCGGATCCCCGAGCGGCACCTCGACGCTGAGCGAGCCGCAGGCCCGCGCCGAGACGAGCGCGCCGGAGATCGGGGTACAGGTGGCGTCCACCACGGCGGACGGGATCTCGACGCCGTCCCAGGTCACCGTGGGCCCTTCGCCGTCGATCTCGAGGAACCCGCGCCCCGAAGCAGTGAGGACGAGCTGCTCGGGCGCCGAGCTCGAGCTGCAGATCACCGGGGGCGCAACCGCGGTGACGGCGAAGTCCTCGCACCAGTCGAAGGCGCGGCAGGTAATGAGGCAGCCGTCGGTGTTGTCGCCGTTGGCGTCGTCGCACTCCTCGAACGGCTGCACCACGCCGTCCCCGCAGTCCGGCAGGGTGCAGTCGCCGCGGCAGGAGTCCCCATCCTGGGTGTTGCCGTCGTCGCAGGCCTCGACCCCGGCCCACACCATGCCGTCCCCACAGACCGCGGCGGTGCAGTCCGAGCGGCAGGCGTCGGTGTCAGCGGCGTTGCCATCGTCGCACGCCTCCCCGGGCTGGAGGAAGCCATCGCCACAACTTGCGCGCGCGCAGGTGTTCAGGCAAGCGTCGGCGTTGCTGGCGTTGCCATCGTCGCAAGCCTCGGGGGACTGAACCAGACCGTCCCCGCAGCTCGGGAAGGTGCAGTCACTGGCGCAACCGTCCCCGTCGAGGCGGTTGCCGTCGTCGCACTCCTCGACGCCACGACGAAGCACGCCGTCTCCGCAGGTGGCGAGCAAGCAGGTCGACAGGCAGCCGTCTCCGTCGTCGTCGTTGCCGTCGTCGCACTGCTCGTCCGGCTGCACGGCGCCGTCCCCGCAGCCGGTGGGGGCGCAGTCGCTCCGGCAGCCGTCGCCGTCGTCCCGGTTGCCGTCGTCGCAGTGCTCGACGTCGAGCCGCAGGAACCCGTCGCCGCAGACAGCCAGGGTGCAGTCGTTGCGGCAGGCGTCCTGGTCGCTGGAGTTGCCGTC
>CAYVRP010000182.1:0-6911 GCA_964454025.1 uncultured Polyangiaceae bacterium
GTCCACCTCGTCCCGTCGGCGGCCGAGCTGCCGCCGCCCCCGCTGGCCGAGGGCGGAGCTGCCGAGGGCGCGGCATCGGCGACGGGCGGGCGGAGCGAAGCGGGCCGCTCGGGAAGCGGGGGCACCCCAGCGGGGGTGGGCGGTGCGGGAGGGGCTGGCCTCGGCGGGGGCGAAACCGGTGGCGCGGCGGGTACGGGCGGGACGGTGAGCGGCGGCGGCTCCGGGGGAGGGACGCCCACGGGCGGTTCGCTCGCCGGTGGTGCCGAGAGCGGCGGGGCCGCCTTGGGGGGAATGGCGACCGGCGGGATGGCGACGGGCGGCGCGGTCGTCGCCGGGGGTACGGCGGGGAGGGAGGATACCGGCGGCGCCGCTGCTGCGGGGGCGGCGTCCGCTGGAACCCCCAGCGCCGGGACGAGCGCCGCTGGCGCCCCCGGGGGCGGGGCGGAAACCGGTGGCGCCGCGGACGGCGGCACCGTCGGCGCGGGTGCGCCGGCCCCGGCCGGGACCGGAACGGCGGGGACCCCGGCAGGCGGGGCGGAAACCGGTGGCGCCGCGGGCAGCGGCGCGGCAGGGGCGCCGGGCGTCTGCGTTCCGGACGCCGCCTGCAGCTGCGGCACCCTGGCGGCGCACCACTACCGCTTCTGCAGCACGCCGATGTGGTACTCGAACGCGATCGCCGACTGCCAGCAGCAGGGGATGACCGTGGCCATGGTGGACGACGCGGCCGAGAACGCGTGGCTCGCGAGCGAGATCCTGAGCCGTGGTTTGCTCGTGACGAACGACTCGCGAGTGGTGCTCCTCGGGGGCGACCGCCTCGCGGTGAGCACCGAGTGGCGCTGGCTCGACGGAACCCTGTTCTGGAACGATGGCGCGGTGGCAGAGGTGTACTCCAACTGGGCGTCCGCGCCGAACAAGGGGGGCACCTCGGACTGTCTCGGCATGAAGTGGGACGGGCTCTGGGTGCAGCGAGCATGCAACTCCGGCGACGCCTTTTACGTCTGCGAGACACCTTGACGTTGCGCGCGACCCGGCTCGATCGCGGGCAGCGCCCCGGCTGACGACCGGCGAGCCCGCCCCCCCGATCCGCGCCGCGTCAATGCCCCGCGAGTCTCGCGCGCTCGGCCAGCGCCACGGCCTCGAGCCAGCGCTGCGCCCGCTGCACGCGCGGCGCCCGGCGCAGCTCCTCGGTCGTGGCGAGGAACAGCCCGTGGCTCTCCAGCACCTCGCTCGCGCGGATCAACCCGGGCTCTTCATCACCGAGAAAGCAAGGGAGAACGGTCAGCCCGCACCCGGCGATGGCCAGCGCCAGGGCGGTGGGGACATCGTCGACGAGCGCCGACGTCACGGCCTCCGCCGCGGCTGCCTGCACGCGCTGCGACGCCGGTTCGTAGCCCGCGTAGCGGACGAATCGGGGCGGCGACGCCCGCGCCGCGGTCCGCGTCCCGTAGAGCGCGAAACCCACGGCAGCGAGCCGGGTGACCACGATGCTCGGCTCACCGGGCGCCTTGCCGGGCGGGCGGAGCCGCAGGGCCAGATCGGCCTCGCGCCGGGTCAGGTCGACCAACCGCCGGCCCACTTCGCCTGTGTCCACTCCAGGCGAGCGGCGGAGGCGTTTCGGCCCCAGGGCGAGCCGAGGTTCTGCCAGGTGCCCGCGGCCTGGGAGTACGGGGCGCCATCGTCGTGGGTGTAGAACCAATTCCAGAACAGCTTGGTGCGCACCGCGGTGCCCACCCGAACCGACTGGACCGTGTCGTTGGGGAACCCCTCGCTGGCGTCGTACCCCGCCCACGGGTCACCCACGAACGGCAGGTTCAGCTCGAGGACCCAGCACTTCCCTGCGGTCGTCGGCTGGACTTCGGAGTAGACAAAGACCTGGGTGCTGGTCGGTCCCTGGCTCCGCTCCTGCGTCGTGCACTCGCGGATTGGCTTGCCATTGCCCGATGCCAGCGCGAGCTGGGGGCCCGCGAGGCTGATGGTCGCGGCGGCGGTGATTCCCAATGCAAACTTCTCGATGCGCATCCTCGTGCTCCTTTCCTTTCCGATGTCACGAGCGGAGCCGAGCGGCGCCGTTGGGGTCCGCTCTCGCCCGCCTCCGACGGCCACTCGCGCCTGGAGCCTCGAATGGCACGGTCGCCGGGGGCATCGAGTCGCGGTGAGGTCCACACCCAGCGCGGACACGGTTCCTGCTCGGACTTGAGCCCTCACGAGCAAGGGTCGTGCCGGGTGCACCTCCACGGCGGAGGTCGTACGCAGCGGCCTGCTTCGCCGCCCGTCGTCCGCGGGAGAGAAACGCGGAGGGCGTCTAGCCGGACGTCGCGTAGACGTCTCCGAGACGGTCAGCGGTGGGCGCGGCGCGCTCCCCGTGCCTGGCGGTCGCCCCGGCGGGCTCAGAGGCCGCTACCCGACCTCCCGCGCGGGCCGCGGGTACGGCGCCGCGCCGGACCCGCGACCGCGCCGCCGTCGAGGCGCGGGTGCGCGGCACGCAAGGTGATCGCGATCCGGCGGAGGGCGGCCGCGAGCGGCGAGCTCCGGCGCCACACCAGGGCGATCGTGCGCGCAGGCGCGGGCTCGCCGAAGGCGCGGACGGCGAGCCCCGCTCGCCGGGTTTCGGCGGGAACGGCGAGCGCGGGCAGGAGCGTGACCCCCGCGCCGGCGGCGACCATCTGGACCAGGGTCGGGAGGCTGGTGGCGCGAAACTCGAGCTCGCGCGCCCGGGCCCGCGCGCAGACGGCGAGCACCTGGTCGCGCAGGCAGTGGCCGTCGTCGAGCAAGAGGACGTCGACCTCGGATAGCTCCGCGAGGTCGGCCGGAGCGCGCCGCGCCGCGAGCGGATCGTCGGGGCGCATCGCGAGGAGGAAGGGATCGGTGGCGACGACCTCGTGTTCGACGTCGCCGAGCTCCGCCTCGAGCGCGACCAGGGCCGCGTCGAGGGCGCCCCCGGCGAGGCCCCGCACCAGCACCGCGGTCTTCTCCTCGATCCAGACCGCGGTGAGGCGCGGGAAGGCCTGGCGGAGCGCGGGGGTGGCGAGGGGAAGCAGGTAAGGAGACACCGTGGGGATCACCCCGAGCCGGAGGCGCCCCGCGAGCGGATCGCGCGCGCGCTGCGCGGCCGCGGTCACCTCCTCGGCGGCGGCGAGCGCGTGCCGCGCGCGCTCGAGCAGCGGCTCGCCGGCGGCCGTCGGCAGCACGCGGCGCCGGTCCCGCTCGAACAGGCGCACCCCGAGCGCGTCCTCGAGCTCGGCGAGCTGGGCGCTGAGGGCGGGCTGCGAAACCCGGCAGCGCTCCGCCGCGCGGCGGAAGCTCAGCGTCTCGGCGATCACCACCGCATACTGGAGCTGGCGCAGGGTGAAGGGGAGCGGCGCGTCTCTCATAGCCAAACGTTATCATCGCCCCGACCGCGCCGTCGCCGGCCGCACGCGGCGCGAGCGACGAGCGACCCCGAGGGACCGCGACCGCGCGCGGAGAGCGGCGCCGATGGCGAGGACTGGGCGGGCCCCCCTCCTCACGCCAGCAGGACGGCTCCCTCGAGGGCCGCGGCCGCGGAGGAGGGCCGTCGACTGCCCCGCGACGACGACGAGGCGGACGAGCCGTGCTGGGGCAGGGCCGAGCCGTGTCCACCCGCCTGCCGCGGCCGACGAACGGGTGGAGCCGGTCTGCGGGCAGCACGGCCGTCATTCCGCTCTGCCCCCGTCGCGACAGCGCCGGCGGCAGGACCTCGCGATCGAGGCCCTGGCGCGCGCGAGGCGGCGCCGTCACGATCCGGCTCGGGCGCGCTGACGCGCACCGGAACCGAGGACGCAACGTCGATGAGCAGGCCCTCGTGCGGATCCGACCGCCGGCTTCCTGGCGCCCGGGGGCTCGCGACGCTGGCGGCGGGGTACGCCGCGGCGCTCCTCGCGGCGCCCGCGTGCGAGGCTAGCCCGCCGCGCCCGGACGCGTCGGGCTCCACCGCCGCGACCAGCGCCCGGACCCCACCGCCATCGCCCCCGAGCGCGGCCACGGCGAGCGCCCGCTCCCCCGCGCTACGACCGCTCACGGCGGAGAGCTGGCTCGTCACCCTGCCGGCGCCGCGCGAGCGACCGGCGCTGGTGTCGGTGCCGCTGGGCGCGCGGGAGCCCCGCCCGGTCGTGATCGGCGTGCACGGCGCCGGCGACCGCCCCGAGTGGGCGTGCGGGGGCTATCGCGGCGCGCTCGACGCCTACCCCTTCATCTTGTGCCCCGCGGGGCGCCCCGGTGGCGGCGGCAAGCTCTGCACCTCGCCACCGGCGGAGCTCGGTCGTGACCTGGACGAGGCCCTCGCCGCGCTGCGCGCTCGCTTCGGCGCCCACGTGGCGCCGGGCCCGATGGTCCTGATCGGCTTCTCGCTCGGGGCCATCTACGGCGCCGAGCTGCTGCGCGTGCGCGGCCGCGATTTCCCGCGAGCGCTGCTCATCGAGGGGGGGACCCGGCAGCTTTCCCCGGTCGTGGCCCGGGCGTTCGCCGACGCCGGCGGGGAGCGGGTCCTGCTCCTGTGCGCGGCCAGCTCCTGCGCCGGCTCCTTCGACCAGGCGCGGTCGGCGCTCGAGCGGGTCGGCGTCGCGACCCGCGTGGTGGGCGCCGGCACCCGGCGCCACAACCTCGACGGGGAAATGAGCGCCATCGTCGGGCGCGAGTGGCCATGGCTCGTCGAAGGGCTCGCGGCCTGGCCCCGGCCCGAACGGTAGTGTGAGCGCGCGCCCGCGCCGCTCGGGGCGCGGGCGCTCAACTCAGGGCATCGTGTGCCGCTTGAGCGCGGGCCAGCCGATGCTGGCGTTGCCGGCCTCGTGTCCCCCGCCCTGCTTGGTGCAGAGGGTCACCTCGACGCCACCCTCGCAGGTGGAGTACGTCTTGCACCCTTGGGCGTCCTCGGCGGAGGCAGCGCCCGTGCACCCGTTGATCTCGGCCCATTGCTCGAAGGTCCCCTGCGCGCCGAGGAACGTGATCGGCATGCCCGAGACGACCGCGGAGTAGCCACCGGCGTAGGGCACGACCGAATCCGCGGTACCGCGAAAGGCGATGACGGAGATGGGACGAGGCGGGTTGCAACTACCGACGTTCTCCTCGAGCAGATCGAAGGCGGCCGGTGCCACCGCGGCGAACACGTCGGCGGCCTGGCACGCGAGGTAGTGCGACATGCCGCCCCCCATGGAGAAGCCCACGGCGTAGATCCGCTTCGGATCGATGCAGGCGACCTCCTGCACCCGCGCCACCAGCGCCCGCGCGAAGGCGACGTCGTCGGTGTTGGCCACGCAGCAGGGCCCGACGTTCCACGCGCCGCCCATCGGTCCAGACTTCCCGGTCGGGAAGGCCATGATGACGCCCTCCGGGTCGGTCTGCGCTGGATACGGGGAGCTGGATCGCTCCGCGGGGCCGGAGCCGCCGAGCGGATGGAAGTCCACCACGAGGGGCACCGGCTGGCTGCCGTCGTAGGCGGCGGGGACGTGCAGGACGAAGGTCCGGCTCTCCCCTCCCACCTGCACCGTCTCGTTGGTGTCGCCGGCGCTCAACGCGGGTGAGGGACAGGTGACCGAACCGCCGCCCCCCGTCTCGCCGACGCCACCGGTCGCGTCGCCGCCCGTGCTGGAGCCACCCGTTTCGCCGCCGCCGGTGCCAGCGCCCCCAGGCTCGCCCCCGCCGCCGGTGCTGTCACCACCGCTCGCCAGGCCGCCGGTCGCGTCGCCACCGGTGCTGGCGCCACCCGTTTCGCCGCCGTCACCACCGATGCTCGCGCCGCCCGTGTCGCCGCCGACACCACCGGTCGGCTGACCGCCGATCGGCAGGCTCCCGCCGGTCGGGGGCACACCGCCGGTCGTAAGCACGCCGCCGGTCGGCGGCGCGCCACCGACGGGCTGCCCGCCGGTCGGGGGTACACCGCCCGTGGACTGCCCGCCGCTCGGGGGCGCCCCACCCGTGGACTGCCCGCCGGTGGGCAGCGCGCCGCCGGTCGCGGTCTGGCCCCCGCTGGTGGCGGCCCCGCCCGTCCCTCCCGTCGCGAGCCCGCCCGTGCTCGGCGCCAAGCCGCCGGTGCCGCCCGTCGAGGTTTCCGAGGAGGACGCCTCGTCCGAACAGGAGAACAGGAGGGGAAGGGTCAGAGCGAGGAAGAAGGCGTGGCTACTCCGCATGGGAAGCAACATACGCGCAGCAGAGCACCGCCGCAGAGGGACAGTTTTGCCCCCCCCGGGCTCGCCCTGGCCCTCGCGGCGGGCGTTGGACGCCACCCGGACCCTCGGGGCGCGGCGCTCACTGCGCGACGCAACGCCGCTGCATCACCGACCAGATCTCGGCGGCCGCGACGTCGGCGCCAGCGGCGGTGGGGATCGCGTCGGCCGCCATGTACTCGGCGTAATGGTCGGCGAAGGCGGGCTCGAGATCGACCCAGTGACAGGGCACGACGCTCCCCGCGCACACACCCTGGAGCAGCGGCTGGAGCAGCTCCATCTTCGCGCGCAGGACGGCGTCCGCGGGACCGGGGTAGCCGACCCAGATCACGTCCTCCACCCCGTCCGCACCCATCTGGCCGAGGAGCTCGTCCGCGGCGGCCACCGCGTCCACCAGGATCGGGCAGTCCACGGTCGGCGGCTCGGGGCAGGTCCCGACCAGGACGTCCGTGCCGCCTCCGTCCATGATGACCACCCGGGCTGGTCCTTCGCTCCAGCCGGTGGCGTATTGCTGCGCGATGAGACGTCCGCCGAGCGCGAGGGAGTTGGCGGTACCGGACGTGTAGTTCCGGTACTGTTCACCCGTCGCCAGGGCACCCGCGCTCCGCGCCAGCGCCTCGAGGGCCGTCGGGATCAGGCGATCCTGCCAGAGGAACATGTCCCCGAGCACCATCACGTCTGCGCCGGTCACCCCGCTGTCCGGACAGCCTCCGGCGCCCGCGGCGCCCGCGACTC
>CAYVRP010000183.1:0-6758 GCA_964454025.1 uncultured Polyangiaceae bacterium
CCGCCGGTCGTCACACCACCGGTCGTGGCGCCGCCGGTCGTGGCGCCGCCGGTCGCCGCTCCACCGACGACGCTGCCGCCCTGGGTCGCGACGCCGCTCACGCCGCCAGTCGAGGCGCCCCCGGAGGCACCGCCGCTCTCTGCCGCGCCGCCGAGGTTCGACCCGGCCGCGCCACCACCATCCTCGTCCCCGGGCTCGTCCTCGAAGATGCAGCCGACCGCCAGCAACACGGTGGAAGAAAGCGCCAGCGCGCGCCAGATCGATCTTCGCATATCGCCGACCTCGCCTGGGATTCTACGGCGAGAGCGCCGCTCCGTCACCCGCCCGCGGGGTCGCGCCCATGAGCGGCTCGCTCATTCCGACACATGCCGAACGGAATAATCGCGCCTCATCGTGCGAGTGCCCGCGCGCACGACCACGCGGTCATTCGCCCGCGGCATCGGCCCCGACCCCGTCGAGCGCCCTCACGAGCTCGTCCGCCTCACGCTGCCGATACGCGCCGTGCTCGCCGGCCGCGAACGGCGCGAGGGCAGCGCGCGCCTCGGCGGTGCGCCCGAGGCGGACCAGGCAGAGCGCACGGTTGTAGCGCGCCTCGAGCGCGAAGCGGCCGCCCGGCGCGACGGCGAGGTACTCGTCCCAGGCGACGAGCGCGGCGGCCGCGTCCCGAGTGACGAAGTGAGCCTCGTGCGCGCGGCGATAGGCGGCGTACGCGGCCGAGCCCTCGGGATCGATCGGCGCGCGGCGCGCGCTCGGACGCGGGGCGGCGGGCTCGGGGCGCGCGGAAGGCGCCGCCACGGGGGCCCGCTCCTCGAGCGTGGGCTCGCCGTCGTGGTCGCCCGGCTCCTCCTCCTGCGCCGCGGTATCGAGCAGCGGTGCCGGGGCCGGAGCCCGCGGCGCGGCCGGCGGCGCGACCACCGGCGGCAGCGGCCCGGGAGCGAGCTCCGGACCACCGACGACGAGCCGCACCACCGAACGGACCGCAGCCGGGAGCTTCCCGCTCGCGGCGCCCCACGCGCTCGAGCCGACGAGGAGCGCCGCGAGCGGGACCAGCAGCGCCGAGCGCAGGCCGCGCCGCGCGCGGGACCGATGGATCGACGCCATGACCCGCGCGCGCGTGAAGCGCGCGCTCTCGTCCGCGCCCTCACCCTCTTCGCGCAGGGCCCGCGTCGCCTCGCTCAGGATGTCGTCGGTCATGCGATCCCCGCTAGCTCCAGGCTGGCGCGGAGCTTGCGCCTGGCGTGGAAGACCCGCGTGCGCACCGTCGCCTCCGGCGCGCCCACGATCTCGGCGACCTCGCGGGAGGTCCGCGCCTCCACCTCGCAGAGCACGAAGGCGACCCGCTGGTCGAGCGGCAGCGCGTCGAGGGCCCGGGTGAGCGCCGCCGCCAGCTCCCGCTGGCGCGCGGACTGCTCTGGATCGCCCGCGGACCCTGGCGGCTCGCCAGCGAGCCGGTCCATCGCGGCCCGGCGGCGCATCGCGCCACGCAGGTGGTGGCGCGCGTGATTGACGGCGATGGAGACGAGGAACGTGCGCAGGGTCGAGTCCCCGCGGTAGCGGCGGATGGCCCGGGGCAAGGTGACGAACACCTCGTGCACGAGATCCTCGGCGGCCGCCGGATCGCCGACCAGGCGCCGCGCGAAGGCGCGGACCGCCCCGTGGTGCGCGTCGTAGGCCTCGCCGATCGCCGCCGGATCGGCCTGCTGCAGCCGCGTGACGAGCGCCTCCTCCTGGTCTTCCACCGGCCAACGCCCCAGGGACTCGAGCCCGAGCTCGGCGGTGGTCATATCACCCCTCCCCCTCACCGCCGGAGGCGGGAGCGACCGAGCCAGGCCGCCGGGGGTCCGCGCAGCGGCGCGTGGCCGGCCCCTTCCGGGGGGACCGAACCGGCTGACGGAGCGCAGATCCTGCCCGCATGGCCGTGGGTTCCCGGATCGGGCGCGAGCGTTCAAGGCACGCCGACGGGGACCCGGTGAAGGCGGACGGCGCGCGGCCGGGGCGCTATGTCCCGAGCCATGACCGCGCCTCCCGCCCCTGCCCGGACCCCTCCCGGTCCCGCCCGGCGATCCCCGGGCCCACCCCGGCGGGCGACGGTGGCGCGCGGAGAGCCGACGGCGACCGGCGCCCTGCGCACGCCGGTGGGGGTGATCCACGTCGTCGCCTCCGCGCGGGAGCTGCTCGAAGTGGGCTTCGCATGCGAGCTCGGGGCGCCCGAGCGCCGGGGGAGCGACGCGCCCCGCGCGGCGCGCGCGCTCCGCGACGAAGCGCTCCGGCAGCTCCGCGAGTACCTCGCCGGGCAGCGGCGTGACTTCGACCTGCCGCTCGCGCCCGCGCCGACGCCGTTCCAGGCCGCCGTCCGGCAGCGGCTGCTCGCGGTGCCGTTCGGGAGCACCGTCACCTACGGCGAGCTCGCGGCCGAGCTCGGTCGTCCCACCGCGAGCCGCGCCGTGGGCGGCGCCGCCCACGTCAACCCCCTCGGCGTCATCGTCCCGTGCCACCGCCTCGTCGGCCGCGGCGGCGCGCTCACCGGCTACGCCGGCGGGCTCACGCGCAAGGCCTGGCTGCTCGCGCACGAGCGCCGGTGGATGGCGGGCTGAGCGCGCCTCGCGCACGGGAAGCGCGGCGTCAGTACACCTCCACTCCGGCCAGCGCGGTGGCCGAGTAGGTCGGGACGAGCTCGCGATCGAATTCCTGGCGCAGCCCGCCGCCGGCGAAGACGGCGAGCGCGTCGTCCACCACCTCGATGCCGACCTTGCCGCGGTAGTGCACGGCCTGGGCGTCGTGCTCGTTGGACGCGCGCGCGTCCCAGTCGCCGCGGTAGAGCGCGTCCACCTCGAAGAAGACGGGGTCGACCTCGAAGTGCAGACCCAGGCCGCCGGTAGCGTCCCAGGTGCGCGCCACCGCGTCGCCCCCGAACCCGATCTGCGCGTAGACCGGCCCGCCGTGAGTCTTGACCGCGAGGTCGACGCCCGAGACGAGGTTCGGCGGGTCACGCTCGATGGCGTGCTCGTGCCAGACCACCAGGCGCGGGCCGCCCCGGGTGATGTTGACGAGCCCGACCGGCGCGCCGCGGATCTCCCGGGAGACGTTGACCAGGCCGATCTGCGCGCCGCGGACCCGCCGCGCGACGTTGACGACGCCGATCTGCGCCCCCTCGACGTCGCGGGCCACGTTGACGGTCGCGAGCTGCAGGCCATCGAGGTCGCGCGCCACGCTGGCGACGCCGCCGATCTCGACCCCGTCGAGATCCCCGACCCGGCTGCCGAGCCCGGCGATCGCGGCCCCGTCGAGCTCCCCCGCGACGTTGCCGAAACCCGCGATCAACGCGCCGTCGAGCGCGGACGTCCCCACGTTCGCCAGCCCCGCGAACCGCCAGGCCTGGACACGCGGCGCCGGGGCGGGCGGGCGCGCGAGGTTGACGAGGCCCGCGACCATCAGGCCCGTCGCCGGCTCCCGCGCGACGTTGACCAGCCCCGCCGCCTGAGCGCCCACGAGCTCGCCGTCCGCGACGTTGACGAGACCCGCGACCTGAAGCCCGACCAGATCGCCATCCGCGAGGTTCACCGCGCCCGCGATCTCGGCGCCCACGACCCCGGCGGACCGGTTCAGGATCCCCGCGACCTCGGCGCCCTGTACCACGCCGGAGCGCAGGTTCAGGATCCCCGCGGCCTCGACGCCGCGGAGCGGTCCGTCCCCGAGCTGTCCGATCCCCGCGCCCGCCGCCCCCACGACTGGCCCCGTGCCTTGCCAGATCCCGGCGCCGGTCGCCCCCCGGGTGACGCCGAGGGTACTCTGCGCGATGGCCGCCGCGGCCATGCCGTCCACGCCACCCTGGCGACCGTAGAAGAGCGTGAAGACGGCGTGGAAGCGGCGCCCCGTCGCCTCCGGGTAGATCGCGATCCCGGGTGCCACGCCCGCCTGAACCGGATCCAGCTCGAGCTCGGGGAGGTCGGCGGCGAGGGCCGCGTCGATGGCGCGATCGACCTCGCCGGTGATGCGCTCGACGCGGCTCCCGGGCGCCGCGTCCGGCGCCGGCTCGGCGTCGCCGAGCACGACCGGCACGGCGGCCGCCGCCGGCGCCTGCCGCGCGCGCTCCGCCGCGGCCTGCTCCGCCGCCGCCTGCGCGGCAGCGTCCCGCTCGGCGGCGATCCGCCGGGCCTGCTCCGCCGCGTAGAGCGCGGCGACCAGCTCCCCCGCCTCGTCGCGCGCGAGGTTGCCCGCGAGCAGCGCGACCGCCTCCAGGCGCCGCGTCGGATCCGGCGGGACGCGCAGCGACCGCTCGACGGAGCGCCCGGAGGCTCGCTCCTCGAAGCTCATCTCCAACCCGTCCGCGGCGTCGAAGCGCACGGCGAGGACGCCGAGCGCACCGTCGACCGGGGCCTCGACCACCTCGAGGCCGAGCTCGTGCGCGATGGCCGCGCGCACGGCGGCCGGCTCGAGCCCGGAGGCGCCGGGCTCCACCTGAACCACCAGGACCCGCCGCGACGGGGCCGCGTCCGCGGCCGGCGGCGCCGGGGCGGCGGCGGGCTCCGTGGGCGCGGTCGCCTCCGCCGCCGTCGACTGGGCGGCCGCGAGCCGCGCCACCGCGAGCGCGCCGAGCACCACCGTCGCGAAACCGAGACGGAGTGGGCCCGGCGCCGTGGACACGCCGGCCGCTCTGCCCGAAACCGCTCGCGCGGGCAAGGCCCGCCGCCTCGAAGTCGCCCGTGAGATCATCCGTCTTCCTCGCAGCGGCAGGTCGAGGTCACCGCGCTCACGACCCGCTGGTCGTCGCGATCGCGGGCCGGTCGCGACAGGAGCCGAGCCAGGGGCGCCGCCTCGCGGCGCGGGGCCCCGCGCCCGTCGAGATCCGGCGCGCGCTCCTGGGTGCCCGCGGCGCGAGGGACCGTTCACGGGCTCGCGCGCGGCCCGCGCCCTGCCCCGGAGCCTGCTATCCTGCGACGGCGGGGCGCGGACGACCCCGCGCCGCCGCCAGGAGGAGTCGTCATGCGCGTGCTGTTGGTCGGTCCCGAACGGGAAGAGAACCTCTCCTTGCGGTATCTCTCCGGGGCGCTCCTCGCCGCCGGTCACCAGACGGTGCTCGCGCCCTTCGACCGCCTCGACGACCTGGGCAAGGTGGTCACCGCGGCCCGGGGCGCCGAGGCCGTCGGCCTGTCGCTGTGCTTCCAGGCCCGCGCGCGCGAGTTTCTGACCCTCGCCGCGGCCCTCAAGCTCTACGCGCCGCGGGTGCCGGTGGTGGCCGGCGGCCATTACGCGACCTGCGCGGCGGCGGAGCTGCTGGAGCACCACCCGGCGCTCGACCTCATCGTGCTGCACGAGGGCGAGCAGACCCTGGTCGAGCTCTGCGCCGCGGGGTTCGATCCCGCGCGGTACCCGTCGATCCCCGGGCTCGCCTACCGGGACGGCACGGCGATTCGGCGCTCGGCGCCGCGGCCGGCGCTCACGGACCTCGACCGCCTGCCCCACCCGGATCGCCGCGGCCCGGTGCGCCGCCTCGCCGGGGTGCGCACCGCCTACCTCATGGGCAGCCGGGGTTGCACCTCGAGCTGCGACTACTGCTGCATCGTCACCTTGCACCGGATGGCGCCGGGCCCGCGCTTCCGCCAGCGCAGCGTCGCCAGCGTGGCCGACGAGATGGCCGCGCTCTACCACCGGCGGGGGGTGCGGCAGTTCGTCTTCCACGACGACAACTTCCTGGTGCCCTCGGTGCGCAAGAACCACGAGCGGCTCGACGCCCTGCAGGCCGCCTGGGCCGAGCGGGGGATGAGCGGCCTCGGGTTCACGATCAAGTGCCGCCCCGCCGACGCGGAGCGGTCGGTGTTCGAAAAGCTCGCCCGGATGGGCCTGTTGCGTGTGTTCCTCGGGGTGGAGTCGGGGTCGGCGGCAGGGCTCGCGTCGATCGGGCGCACGCCCGGCGCGCGCGGTCGCGAGGCGGACGTGGCGGCGGCCGAGGCGGCGCTCGCGCTCTGCCGGGAGCTCGGCATCTCCGCCCAGTACACCCTGATGTGCTTCCACCCGGACGCGACCCTGGAGACGGTCCGCGACGACCTCGACTTCTTCCGCCGCCACGACACCTTCCCCCTCAATTTCTGCCGCGTGGAGAGCTACGCGGGCACCCCGCTCGAGGCGCGGCTGCGCGCCGCCGGGCGCGGCCGGGGGGACTACCTCGCGCGGACCTACACCATCGCCGACCCCGCGGTGGACGTCGCCTCGCGCCTGGCGACCCGCATCTTCCACCAGCGCTGCTGGGCCACCGACAGCCTGATGGAGCTCGCCATCGGGCTCGATCACCTCGGCGGGGTACTCCGGCACTTCCACGGCGGGCCGCGTGTCGCCGCCGCGCGCGCCCGCGTCCAGGACTGGACGGTCCGCGTCAACCGCGACCTCGTGGCGCTCCTGTCCGAGCTGGTGCAGATCGCGAGCGAGACGGCGGGGCTCGAGGATCCGGCGCTACTCCGGCGCACGCGCGCGCTGGTCGTTCGCGAGCGCGCGAGCCGGGCCGCGCTCCTGCAGGAGGGGCTCGCCCTGCGCGACCACGTCCGCGCGCTCGGGCTCGCGGCGAGCGCGCGGGCCGGGGCCCGGTCGCCCGCCCCCCGCGCGCGGCGGTTGCGCCAGACCGCCGCCGCCGCCACCCTCGCCGCGGCCGTGCTGAGCTGCGGCGGCGAGAGGACGAGCGACGGGATGAGCGAGTACGCCCCGCCCCCGCTGCAGGACCGCGACGGCGACGGGCTGCCCGACCAGTGCGAGGAGGAGATCTTCGG
>CAYVRP010000184.1:0-5969 GCA_964454025.1 uncultured Polyangiaceae bacterium
GGGGGGCGGGCGGGGCGGGGGCGGGTGCCTGGGCGGGGGCGGGAGTCGCGGGGGCGCCTGGCGGCGCCCGTGGGGGCGGCTGAGCCGGGGGGGCGCGGAGCGCGTCGGGCCGATTGGCCCGACGACGGATGGCTCGCTGTCCGGCTGGCGAACCTTCCGGTGCCCCTCCGGGAGGACCGTGCCGTGACCGTGGACCCCGCCATCGTGCGCCGCCTCGCCGCTGGGGACGCCGTCAACGCGGTCGCGCTCGCCGCGCAACGTCTACGGGCGGCGGGGCTGCACGTCCCGCTGGCGACGGTGATCGCCGACGCCCAGACGGCTCGCCGGTGGGGAGCAGCCCTGGCCTTCCCCATCTCAGCACGGACCGCGCTGGCCTTCGCCCGGCGCCTCGATCCCGCGTTCGACCGCAAGGAGTAGCCATGCCCATCGATCTGACCCCGCTCGCCAAGGCCCACCGTGTGCTCTTCTCGATCCCGCTGGTCCCGCTGCAAGGGCATCGTTTCCAGCCCACGGGGTTTCCCGGACTCGGCGCGGCGACGTTCCAGACTGCCGCGGGTCAGTCTCTGCTCGTGGAGAGCGCGCAGAGTATGGCCAACCGCCTGGAGCTGACCATCTGGGATGCCGCCAGGCAGGACGTGATCCCCTGCTGCGCGGGGATCTCGCACGTGAAGGTCCTCTGGCAAGGCCGGTTCCTCACGGACACCATCCTCGAGGCTCACCGGCTGAGCAGCCCCTATCTGCTCGGGAGCCCTGACGAGAGCTTCCTCACCGAGCTGAAGAGGTCGTTGGCGGAGCTCGAGGCGGGACCCGTCGACCGAGGGCAGCTCGCGCGGGTTCTCCTGCAGTATGACGTGGGCTCGCTGCTCCATGGCGTCTTTCTGGCGAAGAAGGAGCTCGCTGGCGGCCGCCTGCGCGTGGCGAGGGCACTCACGGCGTTCGTGGAGGCTGACGGCGTGCGGGTCGCCCCCTCGGGAGGAGTGAAGAACGACCACGTCAACCCGTCCGGGGTCACCAAGGATGGATTCGGGAACGTTCCCTTCGCGCGGGACGAGTTCACCGCCGAACGGATCACCCTCTTCGTGAACCTCGATCTCGCCCAAGTGCGAGGCTACGGGCTCGGAGAGCAGGCGGAGCGGCTCCTCATCATGCTCGGCCTCTACAAGCTGCGCGTGCTGCTGGAGGGGAACCTCCGGTTCCGCACGGCGTGCGATCTTAGGGTCGCAACCGACCAGATCGTCGCCACCGCACCCGAGGGCTTCTCGTTGCCGGAGCTGGCACGGCTGTCCGCAGACCTGGAGGCCGCCGTCGCGGCCTGCCGCGACGCGATGCAGGCGCGCACGGCCGTCTTCACCGGTGAGCTCAAGAAGGGACAGTCCGAAGAGGGGGGCGAGGACTCCGAGGACGAGAACGGCGAGTGAGCCGATGCCCACCCTCCTCCTGCACTTCCCCGGGCGCCGCTATCACGCCACTCCCTGGGGTCACCACGTCAACGAGGGGCTGGTGGAGTGGCCCCCGAGCCCGTGGCGCGTGCTGCGGGCGCTCATCAGCGTGGGGTACACCAAGCTCGGCTGGCGTCAGGTACCACCCGAGGGGCGCGAGGTCTTCCTCGCGCTGGCAGAGCGACTTCCACGCTATCGATTGCCGGGAGCCACGGTGGCGCACAGCCGCCACTACATGCCGATCGGTGGGCTCCGGAAGGACGGGGTCGAGAACACGACGTTGGTGTTCGACACCTGGGCTCAGATAGAAGGCGGGATGCTGGCGATCGACTGGGAGGCAGATCTCTCGCCGCTGCAAACCGGATGGCTTGCCTCCCTCGTGGAGCGACTCGGGTATATCGGCCGCGCTGACAGCGTGGTGGTGGGCGAGGTGATGTCCGCCGGGGCTTCTCTGGCACCGGGGCTGGACGTCCTGCCGTGCGACGGGGCCGCGCGGCCTGGTCGGGACTGGGTCCAGGTGCCGCTGTTGGCGCCTGAGCGGCCCGCGGAGTACGCGCGCTGGGTGACTCGGCAACGGGCCTCAGCCGACGAGGAACGGAGCGCGGAGGTGGAGATCGAGGCGCGTCCGACCGGCACGGGTCGCAAGAAGAACCAGAAGAAGTCGGCACGACGATCCCAGTCTGCGGAGCTGCCGCCGGACATCATCGCCTGCCTCGAGGTCGAGACGAGCTGGCTCCAGAAGCACGGCTGGAACCAGCCGCCCGGCACCCGACGCGTCCTGTACTGGCGCCCGTCCGAGGCGCTGGAGGTGGGCGCGCCCGTGCGGCGTTCGGCGGGCAAGGGGGGGGCGCCCGTCGAGGCCGTGCTCCTGGCGCTCGCGACCCCCTCGGGGAACCCGCACGCGCTCCCCTCGGTTCGCCGCACGCTTCCGCAGGCAGAGCTGCTCCATCGAGCGCTCGTGCGCCACGCGGCGGCGCGACCCTCACCGCCAGCGGTCCTGGTCGGGAAGTCGCCGGACGGAACACCGCTCGTTGGTCATCGACATGCGCACCTGTTGCCGCTCGATCTGGACGACGACGGTTTCCTGGACCACGTGCTCCTCTGGGCGCCCATGGGCTTCGACGGCACGGCGCAAGAGGTCATTCGTTCGCTCCGCCGTACCTTCACGAAGGGGGGCGTGGGGGAGCTCCGGGTTGCGCTCGCGGGTTCGGGCGACCTCTCCGACCTGGTTGCGCTGCCCGGCCGAGCAGGCGAAGGGTTGCGACGGTCGATCGCCGCCTCGCCCGGCGCGCGGCGCTGGGTGTCGCGAACCCCGTTCGTGCCGCCCCGCCACGTCAAGGCGGGCGGGAAGAACTCGCTCGCGGGTCAGGTTCAGGCCGAGCTCGCATCCCGAGGGCTCCCCGCAGCGGCGGAGGTCCGGGTTCTACCGTTCACCGACGAGGAGGTCCGCAGACTGCGCCATTTCGTCAAGCGCCGCCACCGTGGCGAGCCGCCGCCAGTAGAGGTCGGGTTCGCGCTCGAGCTCACGCTCGAGGCTCCGACCAGGGGCCCGGTCTGTCTCGGGTACGCGAGCCACTTCGGCATGGGGCATTTCGCCACGGTCGATGGGCGGTGACCTCGACTGCCCCGAAACCGACGTCTCGGAGCGACCGGGCCAAGCCCGTCGCCGGGCCGTGCTCACGGTGCGATGGGTCCACTCCGGTCGAGGCGGTGACGGTGACGGAGCTCGTTCCCGCCCGCATGATCAACGAGGTGCTCTACTGCGAGCGACTCATGTACCTGGAGTGGGTGCAGGGGGAGTGGGCGGACAACGTGTACACGGCGGAGGGGCGAGCCGTGCACCGGCGGGTGGATGACAAGCCGAAGGCGCTACGGCCCGTGGCCGGTGACACGGAACGGGCCGCCAGGGGCGAGCCGGCAGCGGCCACGGCCCCCGGTCCCGCGTCATCGGTGTCGCGGGAGCCCGCTGGCTCGTCCGAGCTCGCGGCCGCCGCCGCCGACCGTCCCTACAAGGCCCGCGCCGTCTGGCTGTCGTCCGAGGAGCTCGGGATCACGGCCAAGATCGACCTCGTGGACGTGGACGGGAACTCGGTGGTGCCCGTGGAGTACAAGCGCGGGAAATGCCCGGATGGACCGGGGGGGCCGTACCTCCCCGAGCGCGCCCAGGTGGCGGCGCAGGTGCTGCTCCTTCGGGCTCACGGGTACGACTGCCCGCACGGCGAGATCTACTACGCGGCGGAGCGTCGGCGGGTGCCGGTGGAGATCGACCAGGATCTGATCGACTTGACCCTGAGGGCCGCAGCGCGGGCGCGAGAGCTGGCGGGGCTGGGAGAGCTGCCTCCGCCACTCGAGGACAGCCCCAAGTGCCACGGGTGCTCGCTGGCGGGGATCTGCCTTCCGGACGAAACCCGATCGCTACGGGAGGCGCAGCTCTACCCCGCTCTCGACGAGACGGTGTTCGACGTCGGCGACGACCCCTGGGGTCTGGTCGGGTCGGGCACGGGTGCCGGCGTAGACCCCGCGCCGACGGTGCGCCGGCTGTACGCCGCCCGGGACGACAAGGTCCCGCTCTACGTACAGGAGCAAGGCGCTTCCGTGAGGCTGGCGGGCGATCGGCTGGTGGTCACTCGGCGCGAAGAGGGGGCGCTGGAGGCGCGGCTGAGCAACACGTCGTCGGTGAACCTGTACGGCAACGTGCAGGTGACGGCCGCGGCGCTGCGGCGGCTGATGGACGACGGCGTGCCCGTGGCGTTCCACAGCTCCGGGGGATGGTTCGTGGGGCGGGCGGTCGGGAGCGACCCGAAGAACGTCGAGCTGCGCCTCGCCCAGTACCGCGCCACCACCGACGAGGCCTTCCGGCTCCGTCACGCGCGATGCCTGGTGGCCTCCAAGATCCTGAACTGCCGAGCGCTGCTGCGGCGCAACCATGAGGGGGACTGCGCCGTGACGCTGGGAGAGCTGAAGCAGCTCGCGCGCAAGGCACGGGAGGCGCCGTCGCTCGAGGCGCTGCTGGGCCTCGAGGGAACGGCGGCTCGAGCGTATTTTCAGGCGTTCAGCGGCATGATCAAGGATGATCGTCTCGCCACCTTCGACTTCGAGCGGCGGAACCGCCGTCCACCGACCGATCCGGTGAACGCGCTCCTGTCGTTCTGCTACGGCATGCTCACGCGGGCGTGCGCGCTCGCGCTCGCCTCCGTTGGCCTCGACCCCCTGCTCGGTCTTTATCACCGGCCGCACTTCGGCCGCCCTTCGCTGGCGCTGGATCTGATGGAGGAGTTCCGTCCCGTGCTGGCCGACTCGACGGTGATCGGCGCCATCAACACGGGCGTCATCCAGGCGGACGATTTCACGTCGGGCGCGGGAGCGGTGGCGATGAAGGACCCCGGGCGACGGCGCCTCATCCTCGCCTTCGAGCGCCGCCTGGACCAGCTCGTGACCCACCCCATCTTCGACTACCGCGTCAGCTATCGCCGCGTACTGGAGGTGCAGGCGCGGCTGGTCGGCCGCCTCATGCTGGGCGAGCTCGAGTCCTACCCGGAGTTTCGCGTCCGCTGACCGTGCCCGCCCCTTTCGACCCCGGATCTTCACGATGCGCCATGCCTACCTCGTCACCTACGACATCTCCGATCCGAAGCGCCTCCGGGCCGTGTACAAGCTCATGCTGGGGTGGGGCGAGCACGTGCAGCTCTCGGTGTTCCACTGCGAGCTCAACGCGCGCGAGCTCGTGGAGCTCAAGGACCAGCTCAGCCGCGTCATCGAGCCGGCCGAGGACCAGGTGCTGTTCGGGCTGCTCGGCCTGGCCGAGGGTCGGGCACGGAGTGCCCTGGAGTCTCTCGGTCGCCCCTACGTCGACCCGGAGCGCCTCGCGCTGGTCGTGTAGAATGGACCCACGGTGGGTGCGCCATCCACCCGACGGGTCGCCTCGTGCCGGCTGGTGCGAGCGGTCCAGTCCTCCACCATCCCCGGGAGCCGCTCGCACAGGGACCCGCTCCTTGAAGACTGAGTTCCGCCGAGCCGACTCGGGCTCGATTCGCTCTCCCGCGAGCCCCATCGCCCGACTCGCTCGCAGAGCCACTTGCATCTCCTGGGATTTCAAGGGAACCTGGGGGGTGCCTCTCCGCCGCGTTCGCGCGGCGGCCCCATTGAAGCTGCGTCGCAATGACGCCGGGCTCTACCGCGACGCAAGCCCTCTCCGCCGCGTTCGCGCGGCGGCCCCATTGAAGCGTGATGGCGGGCGTGGCGTCGACCATCTCCGCCAACTCTCCGCCGCGTTCGCGCGGCGGCCCCATTGAAGCGTTTCCGCCGCGGTCGAGGTCGCGCCAGGGCTCGCCCCTCTCCGCCGCGTTCGCGCGGCGGCCCCATTGAAGCTATGCCCCCGAGCCGGGCAACGTCGCGCCGGACCACTCTCCGCCGCGTTCGCGCGGCGGCCCCATTGAAGCTAGGAAAAGCCGAGCTTGGCGCCGCCGGGCAGCACGCCTCTCCGCCGCGTTCGCGCGGCGGCCCCATTGAAGCCACCCGCTGGCCGCGGAC
>CAYVRP010000185.1:0-5918 GCA_964454025.1 uncultured Polyangiaceae bacterium
CCCCCCCCCCCTTGGGAGCAGGCTTGCCTCGAACGCTACGGCCGTATCAGGGGATTTGGCCGAGCGGTGAGGAGGCGAAGATGGATTGGGGAGCCAGGGGAATCGCTATGATCCGAAGAGGGGCGCAACGCCCAGTCACCGTGCTGGGTGCCGGGCTGTTCGCGGCGGGCCTGCTTTGGTCCGGGGAGTCACTCGCGCAGACCGAGCGGGCCCAGGGTGGCACCTGGCCCATCCAAGTCGCGGTGGACGGGGTCAGTCGCTGCGGGGGAGGCTGCGCCGACAACGGCAACGTCTACGTCCGCATCTACATCGACGGCGAGGGAGGGGCAAAGCAGGACGTTGACTACTGCAAGGAGGGTGTGGGCTGTCTCTCTGCCTGCGGCACCATGCCTGGTGTGCCGCTAGAATACGGCATCTACGCGGCCGAGAACGACGTCCACCGCAGTTTGGACTTCTTCTCCGGCTGCGGCGGTCCCGTCCACATACGCATCGAGCAATGGGAGCAGGACGCCGGTGACGATGATCTCTGTCTCGTGCACGAGTTCGACGTCGATCCCACCCTCGAGCAGTTCCCGTTGCCACAGTGCGTGACCGGCGGTTCCGACGGTGGTGTCTGCTTCACGACCACCGTGGGCGAGCGCATGCCGCTCCCCGATGCGGACGGCGATGGTCTGGCCGACCTCTGGGAGACGGAGGGCTACGACGGCGACTGCAACGGGGTGCTCGAGTGGGGCCCGGACGTGCTGCTGCCGCAGCTGGGGGTAAGTTCCAGCACCAAGGATCTCTTGATCGAGGTGAACTGGTACGATGGGTCCATGCCGTCGGCGGCGCAACTGCAGGCAGTGCGGGAGATGTTCGCCAATGCTCCCGACGACGCGGGTGGGGTCATCGCGACGGGTGGCGGCGGGATCCGCGTCATCTTCGACGCTGACAACGAGGTGGACGCGACCGGGACCCGTATCGGGGACGAACTCGGACACTACTACGGCGGGACCAACCTCGGCAATCCCAACGACGGTCCGGCTTCGGACGAGGACATCAGGCAACTCGCGCAGCAGCTGGTCGACGCGCCCCAGGTCGGTCTCTTCCGGACCATTGTCTTCGGCCCCGAATACCTCGTTGCCGGGGGCCACGCCATGGGAGATTTCATCTACCTCGACAGCGCCAACCCAATCGCGATCGCCCACGAGCTCGGCCATTCACTCGGCCTCCACCATGGCGGAGACGAGCATTGGAACTGCAAGCCCAATCACTACAGCATCATGAACTACATCTACGCGGGGCTGGGCCTGCCGTACCGGGATCGCTTCGGGAGCCAGCGACGGTTCATGGACTTCTCGCCGGCGCAGATCGACGATCCGACCCTCACCGACAACGCCCGCATGCCGCTCCTGCCAGAGCTGATCGAGACGAACACCGACGAGGACGAGTGGATGGCCGAGACGCTGCCCAACTACTACCCCCGGCAGGAGATCACCTACACGAACAAGAATGGCTTCCCGACCACGACCGAGGTCGGCGGCGCGAACCTCATTTACGTCGACTGGAACAACAACAAGCTCCGGGATTCGGACGGAGTGAACGGGGTGAACGTCGATCAGGGCTCGCTGGACGACGTGAACGTCGATGGGTTCTTCCCGGCGCCGATCGTGAGCTACGGCGGCATCGAGGCCTGCTACACCGCTCCGCTCAACATGGACCTGACCAGCACCCCGATGCGCCACGTGGACGAGTGGAGCATCGTTCGCCTGGCGCCGTTCGCTTCAGTGGGCGATCCGCTCTACCTCGACCTGATCACGCACGACCCGCTGCCGACCCCGGCCGAGGCCCAGGCACTGCGCACCGTGTCGAGCCTCGCGGATCTCGACGTCACCGGGTTTGTGGCGACCACCCCGCTCCACGTGAACGTGCCGTTCTTGGTGAGCCTGACGGTGGGGAGCGACGGGCCGAGTCTTGCCCACGACAGCGTCCTGCAGGTGACGCTCCCGCAGGGGATCACCCTCGTCGGAATCTCGGCCGATTGCGCGGAGCCGAGCCAGGGGCTCCTGGTCTGCCCGCTCGGCGCCCTCGGCGCGAATACCGAGGAGGAGATCCTGCTCGAGCTCGTCGCCGGGGCGAGCGCCACGCTCGGGAGCCGCGCAGTTGGGGCGCAGCTGTCCCACGACGGGGGCGACCTGGATCCGAGCGACAACGCGGTTTCGATCCCCATCGAGCTCATCCCCGGTTTTGCGAGCTTCGAGGATCCGACGCGACCCTGGACCAAGTCTTGGACCTCACCCCCCGTCCTGGGCACCGTCGCAGCGACCGGCTCGGACGGCGGCCAGAGTCTCTCGCTCCCCTGCGGCTGGACGAGCTGGGACAGCCCCACCTTCGACACCGTGGAGTGGGAGGTGGTGGGCAGCGAGCTCTGGCTCGACGTCTTCGTGCCCCTGGCCCAGTCGAACCCAGACTGGGTCGGTGAGCTGCAGCTGTACTTCGAGCTGCCCGCGGCAAGCCTGTACAACGTGCCCTTCGGCACGGTGAGCCTGACCCCGCTCCCGCGAGGCAGCTGGACGACGGTGACGCTTCCGGTCCCCGCGAGCGTGTGGACGACTCTCCTCGGCGACCATCCGGACGCTCGCCTGCGCCTGGCGAGCAACGTGGCGTCCTGCAGCTCGCCGCTCCTGGTCGACAACTTGCGCTTCGGCGGCGAGCTCACGTCGCGGAGCGTCTACCATGGCGCCGAGATCCCGGTGAACGTGGTGGGGCCGCTGGCCTTCGATCACCTCGGCGATTGGTCTTCACCACAGGTGCTCCCCTGGTCCGATCCAGTGCTCCGTAGCGAGGGGACGGCCTCGCTGGCCATCGCGCCCGCCCCCTGGACCGAGCTCACGAGTCGCCCGCTCACGGCCGGCGAGGCCGCCGCCGCCACCTCCTGGCTGCACCTCGACGTCCACGTCCCCGAGCTTCCCCCGGATCCACACTGGGTGGGGGCGGTGCAGCTCTACGTGACCTGCCCGAGTGTGGGCGTGCAGAACCAGTTCGTCGGACAGCAGGAACTCTATCCGAGCTTCGACGACGAGTTCAACTCGCTCCTCTTCGAGCTTCCCTCGGGCCTGGTCACCACGCTCCAGGCCGGGGCGACGGACTGTACGCTCAAGCTCGCGGTCAGCATGAATCCCGCTTGGGGGGAGCTGCGCTTCGACCGCGGTGGGTTCGTCGCACCGTGAGGGGAGCCGTTTGCGTGGGTGAGGGACGCTGCCATCGTTCGCGGTGGGCGCTGCCCGCTGCCTCTGCCGCGCTCGGGCTCGCCGCGGCGGGGTGCGCCTGCGCGCGGGCCGAGCCGATGCCGTCCCCTTTCATCGGGGCGGCTGGCGCGGGCGGCGCGATCGACGCGCCGCCCCTCACCGGGGGCGGGGATGGCGCGAACGAGCCCCCCGGCGTGGTGACCCACGCCGGGCCCCTCTCCTCCGGCGAAACCTGGGCGCGCGCCTGGGGCGGGGACGGCTGGTGCGAGAGCCAGGCCGTCGCCTTCGCCCCCGACGGCTCGCTCTACGTCACCGGGTGGTTCAGCAAGACGACCGACTTCGACCCGGACGAGCCGTCGCTCGAGGTCAGGGCTCCGGAGAACACCGCCGCCTTTCTCAGCCACTTCGACGCCGAGGGCCGCCTGCTCGGCACCCTGACCTGGGTGTCCCACGATCAGGTCCTGTGGGACCGCTGGGGCAACGAAGGCTGGACCATCGCCTTCGATGCGGACGGCAACCTCTACCTCGGTGGCCAGTACTCCGGCACTCTGGACTTCGACCCCGGACCCGGCGTGGTGGAGCACGCGTCCGCCGGCGGCTTCGACGCCTTCGTCGTCAAGCTCTCGCCGGCCGGCGAGTACCTCTGGCACCTGGTCTGGGATACGACCGAGGCGGGGCGCGTCGGCAGGTTGGCCGTCGACGGGGGTTCGGTCTTCCTCGGCGGCCAGTTCGCCGCCACGGCGGACTTCGATCCCGGCCCGGGCCAGGTGCTGCGCACCGCCAGACCCCCCGACGTCGAGGGATACCAGCACGAGCCCGACTGTGCCGTGGTCGCAATCAGCGCTGCCGCCGGGTTCCAATGGGCACGCACTTGGGGCAATCAGTTCAACGACTGGGAATGCGCGGTAGCGGTCGGGAGCTCGATCCTGTTCACCGGGAACACCAGCACGCCGGTGCCGCTCGACGAGGCCGCCGGCGTCGGTCAGGTGGGCCCGGGAAGCTGGCTCGTCAGCCTCGACCCGAGTGGCATGAGCCACTGGGCGAGCACCTTCGAAGGCGGCGTCTCCAAGGTGGCCGCGCTCCCCGAGGGTGGCTCGGTTGTGTGCGGAGAGTTCCGCGGCACGGCCGACTTCGGCACCCTTGAGCAGCCCGGCGTGCGCGACGCGGGGGACCGCGGCGACGCGTTCGTCCTCAGCTTCGACGAGGTCGGGGTGCCGCGATGGGTGCGCACCTGGGGCGGGGAGGGCCACGCCTGGGCCATCGCCCTCGACGCGACCGCCACCGAGATCCTCGCTGCCGGCCGCTACGAGGGGACCGTGGACTTCGACGGCCAGACCGTGACCGCCGAGCAAGACCGCGCCTTCGTGCGCGGCTACTCCCTCGACGGCGAGCCGCTCTTCACGCATCTCGTGGAAGGGGGCGGCAGCTTCGCGGGTGGAGTGGCGGTGCAGGATGGGGTCGCCGCCGCGGTGGGCGCCTTCTTCGACGAGGCGGATTTCGACTTCGGCCAGGGCCCGGACGTCTGGTCCTCGCCCGGCCTCTACGCCTGCTGGCTCGTCCGTTTCCCCGTTGCGAACGAGTGAGAGCGCCCCGACCACCGGTGCGGCCCCTCCGGTTCGACCCTCCGCCGGGCCACGGGGTCGTGTCCTGCCGTCAGTGAGCTCCGCGCTTTCCTCGACGTGAAGCTCCCGGCTTGACCGGTCGCTCAGGCGCGCTCAGGCGGGGGCGGCTCCGTGGGGGGGCCTTCGGGCGTGCTGGGGCGGCGCCACGGTAGTTGGCGAGCGCCGCGGTGAGCTCGGCGGTGACGCGCTCGACGAGCTCCGGCGGCTCCACCGCGGTGGCGTGGGGGCCCCACTCGAGCACCCAGCTCGTCACCTGCTGGAGGCTCCCGATCGTCATCGTCAGCCGGACCCCGCCGCCGGAGAGCGCCCCCAGCCGCTGGGTGGCGTGCACCCGGCGCATGCGGACGTACTCCGCCGCGTGGGCGTCGAAGTCGATCACGACCCGATGACGCTCGTCGGAGCGCCAGACGCCGAACTCGCCCTGGAAGTAGTCGTCGATGTCGAAGCCGGCGGGTAGGGCGAAGCGCTCCGTCACCAGGCAATGCGAGTTGCGCATCCGGTCGAGCAGGAACGTCCGCACCTCGTCGCGCTCGACGTGGTGACCGACGCAGTAGATCGAGTCGCGGTGGAGCACCAGGGCGTACGGGTGGATGACGATCCGCTCCTCGCGCGCCTTGCCCGCGCTGCGGTACAGGGTCATCAGCGGCTTGAGGTCCGACACGGCCTGGAACAGCTCGTCGAGCTCGTCCGTCTTCTGGGAGTAGTCCTTGGGTGCGTGCGGCAGGTAGACGAAGCGTCGCTCGAGCTCGGCGTCCGCCAGCCCCGCGTTCGGCCCCCGCCCGGGCCGCCGGGCGAAGGTCGTCAGCTTGCTCACGGCCAGGTCGATCTCGTCGAACAGGGTCGAGCCCCGCAGCGGCTCGAAGATGCGGCGGGCGGCGAGGAAGGCGTAGGCCTGGGTGCGGCGGAGCTCGACCTTGCGGGGCAGATCGCCACCCTGCCGAGATTCCAGCAGCACTGCGCGATCTTGATCGCATAAGCCGCGATTATGTAACCTGGCCCTAGGGCCAGTGCGGTTGAACGCCTTAGCCACGACGCGCTCGTCGCCGGCGGTGCCGATGCGGACGGGCCC
>CAYVRP010000186.1:0-5637 GCA_964454025.1 uncultured Polyangiaceae bacterium
TCGACAATGACGGGGACGGCTACCTCGACTGCATCGACTGGGACTGCGACTCGAGCAATGTTTGTGACTGAGGGTGGTCATCCTCGATGTCGCGCCGCAAGATCGTCACGATCGGCTCCGGTTGACGCACGGGCACGCTCCGGCACTGCCCCCGCGAGATCGGAGGTTGTCCTCATGGATGCCGGCAACCGGCCGAGCCGGGGCGGCATCGGAGCCTACGTGAGGTCTTCGGGCTCGGTCCCTGACCGAGCGCGGAGGACGGGCGCGCGTGGGAGGGGTTCCCCGAGGCGAGCGCCACCGACCGACGGGGGCTCACGATCGACCTGTTGGCCCAGGAGGCCATGATCTTGGAGCCGTGCCTGTGCGACCAGGGCATCGGCAGAAGGCCCGTTCGTCCCGCTGACGACTGCCTTCGTGCCTCCTTGTGCGCGCCATGGCTTGTCATGGTTTCGAGCAGCGCCGCGTGAGTGGCGAGCATCCAGCCATCCGCCTGCTTGGTGCTCCACCCACGGACTCAGCGGAAGAGCTGACGTCCCAACCAACCGCCGAGCTCGATTTCTGTTCGCTCGGTCGACGGCGCTTCCTCGCGCCCGCGCGGGCCGCTCGGGAGGGGCTCAGGGCACGGCGCAGGGGCTGCACTCGCGCGCCCCGGCGGCGTCGGGCCGGCAGGCCAGGTAGCTCGGGCTGCAGTCGCCGCCGCCCACGCACTGGTCCGCGTCGGAGAGGCAAGAGAAGCCGCCGAAGCTGTCGCACAGGGTGGCGTCGTAGGTGGCGCAGAGCGAGCCCGCGCCACAGTCGGCGTCCGTGGTGCAGGTCGCGGGCAGGCAGCGTCCGATCGCCTCGCCGCACAGGCAGATCTGTCCCGAGCCGCAGTCGGCGTCGGTCTGGCAGCCGTAGCGGCACTGGCAGGGCGCGCCGAACTGGCTCTCGCAGTAGCCGAAGGGCTGCTCGGTGCAATCGCTGTCGGCCGTGCACCCCCCCTCCGTGGGAGGGCAGTACGCGACGTCGCGCGGGAGCGTCGACGGGCAGGTTTCGGCCGACGCGCGGTGGACCCACCCCTCGTCGCAGGTGACGAACCCGTGCTCGAGGACGGGCTCGCTGCAGATCGTGGACGCGCCGCCGGAGCCGCTGGCGCCGCCGGGCTCGTCGGAGCCGCCGGTGGGCTCGGAGCCGCCGGTGGGCTCGGAGCCGCCCGACTCGTCGAGGCCGCCGGATTCGTCGGCGCCGCCGGATTCGTCGGCGCCGCCGGATTCGTCGGAGCCGCCGGTGGGGAGGGAGCCGCCGGTGAACTCGGAACCGCCGGATCCGTCGAGGCCGCCGGATTCGTCGGAGCCGCCGGATTCGTCGGAGCCGCCGGATTCGTCGGCGCCGCCGGTGGGGAGGGAGCCGCCGGTGCCACCCGCGCCGCCCGTGCTGCCGCTCGAGGTCCCACCGGTTTCGTCTCCGGCGCCGCCCTCGCCCGGATCGGGCTCACCCCCGCTGCCCGAGGTGCCGCCGGATTGCTCGCGCCCCGAGTCCTCGCTGCCGCCGCAGGCGGCGACCAGCGAGAGGCACGTCACCAATCCCAGAAGCCCGATCCGTCCGCTCATCGCTCCACACCTCTCCGGCCAGTCGCAGGACCCCAAGTGGGCCAGGTCCCGGCTCGGCACCGCTTTCCAAGCATCTCGCGTGCCAACGGGTGGTTGGCACAGCGTCGAGCCGTGGCCCCGGGGATTGCAGGGTTCGCTGGCGCCTGCGGGGGCCCGGGTGGCACAGCGCAGCACGCTGTCACGGAGCTGCCGGCCCGCGCGACCACTGGATGGAATGGACGGAGCGCAGTGCGACGTCGCTCGAGCGAGCCATCGGGGCTGGATCCTGGGGCTCGTCCTGCTCGCGTATCTTGGCGCCGGGCGCTGGCTCGCCGAGTGGGCGGCGCCGTTCGTCCCTGGCGCGGGCACGCTGGTCCCGCCCCTCCTCCTCGCGCTCTGCCTGCCGGGATGGGTTCGTCGGCGCGGTGGCGCAGCGGGCGCGTGGCGCGCGGCGTTCCGGCCCGCCTGCGCGACGATCGGGTGGGTCGTCCTCGCGGGATTCGGGTACGGGGCAAGTCGGCTCGGGCAGGGAGCGCCGGGGGCCGCTGCGGCCGCGGTCGGGATCGCGCTCGTGGTGCCGCTCGCGGAGGAGCTCTTTTTTCGCGGCGCGTTGCTCGACGAGCTGGTCCGCACTCACGGCAGGACGATGGCGGTCGCGGCGGTCGCGCTGCTCTTCGCGCTCACCCATGCGCCGGCGCCGCCCGCGCGGCTGCTCGCCATGGGGGCGCTCTCGGTCGGGCTCTCCTGCCTGGTGCTCGCCACGGGCACGCTGCGCTGGGCCGTGCTGGTGCATGCCTTGTGGAACATCGCGGCGCTCGCGCTCGCGCCGGCTGCGATGAGCGCGGGAGGGGCCGATGCTCACGGGTAGCGCCCGCCTCCGAGCGGCGCTGCCGACGCTCCGCGAGCGCCGCGGCGAGCGGACCTTGCTGGTGTGGGGCGAACAAGGGCAGTGGATGGTCGTCGACGACGAGGTCGTCGCGCTCCTCGATGGCTTGGACGGGGTGCGCCCGCTCGACGAGGTGGCGCGCGGCTTGGACGGCGTCGAGCCGGTGGTCAGCGAGCTTCTGGCACGCCGGCTCCTCCGCGAGGCCGGCCGCGACGAGCCCGCCGATGCGACCGACGCCGAGCCCCTGCTCGGCAACCTCACCCTCAACGTGACGCGGCGCTGCAACCTCCGCTGCGCGCACTGCTACGCCGCCGCTCCGAGCAGCCCGGAGCTCCCGGTCGAGGCCCTCGTCGCGGGGCTCGACGGGATCGGCGCCGTCTGCCGTCCCGGGGCGAGCCTCATCCTGCTCGGGGGCGAGCCGCTGCTCGACGTCGGTCGGCTCCGGCCCCTCCTCGCCTGGGCGCGACGGGACTTCGCTCACCGCGTCACCCTGTCGACCAACGGCACCTGCGTGACCCCCGAGACGGCGGCGCTCCTCGCCGACCACGCGGTCGAGGTGCAGGTGTCCCTCGACTCGCCCGACCCGGCCGAGAACGACGCTTTCCGTGGCCGCGGGGCGTTCGCGGCGGCGACCCGCGCGGTCCCTCTGCTCGCCCGGGCCGGGGCCAGGGTGCTCTTGAGCATGGTGTACACGGCGCGGACCTACCAGCGGCTCGAGGCGCTGCTCGAGCTCTGTCGCGAGCTCGGCGCCGAGGAGGCCCGCTTCATGCCGCTCCGCGGCCTGGGGCGGGCGCGCGGGCTGCTCGACCAGGTGCCGGACCAGGCGGTGGTGCTCGAGCACCTGCTCGACGTGATGGGGCGGCGGCCGGAGCTCGCGTCTCGGCTCGGCCGGGGGTACTTCGCGAGCCTGGTCCGCGGCTGCTCGCGCGCGCGCCGCCGCGCCGGCTGCGGGATCGGCACCGACACCCTCCTCTTGGACGCCGACGGCGCCGTCTACCCCTGCCCGAACCACTGCGCGCCGGCGTTCCGCCTGGGCTCGGTGGCGCAGCAGCCCCTCGCGCGGATCTACCGCGACGCGCCCGGGCTCGTGCGGCTGCGCGCGGAGTACCGGGTGGAGCGCTACGACGACTGCCGGGCCTGCGCCTTCCGCCGCTGGTGCGCGGGCGACTGTCGCGGCGAGGTGCGCGCGCAGGGTGGGAGCGCGCGCGGGCGAGCGCCGCACTGCGCGGAGCTCCAGCGCATGTTCCGGCGGATCTTCTGGCTGCTGGCCGACGGCGACCCGCGCGCCGTCGCGCTCGCTGGCACGCATCGTGCGCGCCGCGCCGCGCCCCTGTCGCGGGGGAACGGAGAAGGAGAGCCGTCATGAAGATCCTCGCGTCGAGTCTGGCAGAGGTGGTGGGCGAGGTGCTGCACCCCGGGTACGGGCATTCCCCGACCTGGACGCCCACCCCCTTGCCGCCGGAGATGCTCCCGGTCACCGCCGAGCCGACCCTCGCGCTCGATCTCGACGTCGCTCTCGCGCTCGCCGCGCCGCCGGCGACCGCGGCGACGAGCGCGCCGAGCGGCGCGTCGAGCCGCGAGGACGAGGCGGCCGCGGCCGCGCCCCGAGTCGACTCGAGCCAGCCGCCGCCCGAGGGGCTCGTCTCCCGCGTCGCCACCGACTTCGACACTGCTGCGTCGTGGGCGGCGGCCCCGCTGGCGGTTTCGCTGGCCCTCGCCGGGGTCCTGCTGCTCGCGCGCCGCGCGCGGCCGCGCACTATCGCGCGCACCACCCTCGGGGCGCTCGCGCTCGGGCTCGGGTGCACGGTCGGGCTGCTGCGCGCGGAGCCGGCCGCGCCCGACGTGGCGGCCCTGCCGGCGCCCGCGTCGGTGACCGCGCCCGCATCGGCGGCGCCGTCGGTCGCGAGCGCGGCCTCGGATGCGGCCTCGGCGGGGGCCACCCCTCGTTTCGCCCGCCCCCGCGAGGCGACGCTGGCGATCCTGTACGGCCTGCTCTGGGACGGCCTGGTGACGACACCGCTGCCCGAGGACGAGCGACGGGGACAGCGCCCCTTCCGCGGCCTCGACGAGCTCCGCGGCGAGCTCGCGTTCCCGGTCGCGTCGCTCACCCCCGGCATGGCGTTCGCCCTGTCGCGACCGGAGCTCGACGGCTGGGGGCGGCCGTTCGCGTTCGCGGCGAAGGGGATCGGGGACTACACGGTGACGAGCGCGGGCGAGGACGGCCTGCCGGGCACCGGGGACGATCTCGTGCTCGCGGTGGACAAGCCCTTCGGTCCGAGCTGGGCGCGCCATCGCCAGGCGCTCTTCCTGCGGCGCCAGGGGGACGCGACGCTCGTCTTCTATCACCGGCACGCCTTCGGGCAGAGCTGGTGGAGGATGGGGTATCACCACCGGGCGCTCGCCCGCGAGCTCACCGCGACGGAGCTCTTCGACGTGATCGAGGAGCGGCAGCTCTATCCGGTGTCCCGGCGCGCCGCGCTGCGGGCGCGCTTCGATCGGCACGCCGCCGCCCCGAGCGCCACCGTGCTCGTCTTCTACCCGCGCCGGGCCATGGTCGGCAACGGGACGGTCGGCCTCGACTTCTCGCACGTCCACCGCGAACTCCGGCCGGGCTTCTGAGGCGCGCCGCGCTCGCGCCGGTGGGGGGGGCCGGCGGGTTCGGGAGCAACTCGGCCCGGGTGCGGGCCGAGCGGGTCGCGCCCTCGCGGTCGCGGCGGCGAGCGGGCAATCAGTGGCAGCTCGGGTAGCGATGCGACCATCGCTCCGATCTCCGTGCGCGATACCCGGGAGCCGGCGCGGTTGGTGCCGGTGGACGAGCGGATACCGGCGCTGTCCGGCTCCCTCCGGCGGGCGCCGCACGGTGCGCGTACCGTCGCGCTGCTGCGGCGCCGCCTCTCCCTGATCGCTCACGCGGATCCGGTCGAGGTCACGGCGGTGCTCGAGCGGCGACTCCCGGCAGCGAAGGAGCTCGACGTTGGCTGGCCGTAGCCAGGGATGGAGGCGGGGCGCTGGCAGGTGCCGGTGGGAGGGAACGCATCGGGATTGTGGGCGGCGGCTTCGACGCGCTCTTGCAGATGGTGACCGTCGCCATGGTGCTCACCGGCTCGCTCACCGTCGCCTCGCTCTTCGTGCTGCGCCGGCGCGGCCCGGCGACGCCGCGACCGTACCGCGCTACGGGGTACC
>CAYVRP010000187.1:0-5621 GCA_964454025.1 uncultured Polyangiaceae bacterium
GGAAAGCTCGTGAGAAACTCAGCCGCGCGGGGTCCCTACGTCGTGGGAACGGACACCACCGCGCCAGTGGGAACCCCCGCGAGGTGGCCGCCGAGCGGATCTGGGAGTGGCGGTAGCCGTCGCCCACGGCAAGCTCCCTGGGCGAAGAAACGTGCACGGGTGGCTGCAGCACGGCGACACGCCATGAGCGACCGCCGTCGGCTATCGCCGTCCGAGGCGTCGGATCTCGCCACCTCGCCGGCTTGCGGCAGCGGCTCAGTCGCCCCCAGCCGCAATATTCGATATATCCGGCGCTTCGGCCCATTGATCGCCGATGTCGCGCAACGGCACGGAATCTCGTGATTGTGTCGAGTACCGCACGAAGCGTGCAGCGCGCCGGGGGCCCGCAGTGCGCGCAAGAAGCGTCAACTCGTCGCGGACCCCAAGTTCCGAGCCGAAACTGGCATGTGACGAATTTTGTTGAATCCGCTGCTGAGTCACTAGACCCTCCGCTCCCGGGAGGTTTCTTCATGAAAGCGCCATTCCAGTGGATGCAGTTCGGAACCCTCGCGACGGTGTGCCTCACCGCACTCCCAGGGCGAGCGCAAGACGCGGTGACCGTGCTCGGCTTCGAAGATCCATCATCATGGTCCGTGAGCGCGGGGACCGCGACTTCCAGCGGCGACGCGGTGCAGGGCGAGGCTTCTCTCGCGTTGACGGGACCCGGGTGGCGGACGTTCGAGAGCGTGCCGTTCGGCCCGCTGCCGGGGAACGTCGATGAGGACGTCACCGTCGAACTGCGCCTCCCGGCGCAGCAGCCCAATCCGTGGTGGTACGGGCAGGTGCAGCTCTACGTCGACGCCCCCTCGGTGGGACTCTACAATTCCTATGTGGGGGCGGCGGAGCTCACCGGGCTGCCGCTGGAAGAGTTCGTGACGCTCACCTTCACGCTCGCGCCGTGGCAACAGAGCGCGCTCGCCGCCGGGCCGTCAGACTTCGTGGCGAGGCTCGCGCTCAACGTGCCTCACGACGCGCCGGGCACCTACCTGTTCGATGACCTCCGCTTCGCCGACGACGTGGAACCGCCCGTCATCTGGGTGGCGACGCCGGAGCAGCCCGCCTACGGCACGGGGCCCTTCGTGACCTCGGCGACGAGCATCGACCTCTTGGGGCTCGTCGAGGACGACGTGGCGGTGAGCTCCGTCCAGGTGTCAGTGAACGGGGCGCCGCCCGTGTTTCCGACGCTGGCGACCGACGGGACGTTCGTCTTGCCCGTGGACCTCGAGCGCGACCCCGCGCTGCCGGTGGGGACCAACACGGTGGAGATTCAGGCGACGGACACCAGCGGGAACATGGAAGTGTTGGTGGTGCAGATCCAACGGACGGCGCCGGCGATGCCCGGGGAGCTGGTGCTCCTGTTCAACCCGGACACCACGGACGCGAGCCGCCTCGCGGTGGTTGGCGCGCTCTCGGGGACGCTGGAGCGGCGCCTCGGACAGGACGCCTGGCTCGTGACGGTGAGCGGGATGTCGCTCGAGGATGCGCTCGTCTCCCTCGGCGCCCCGACGCCCGAGGTCAGAGCGGCTTTCCCGAACGTGATTCTCACGCCGCAGTTCATCCCCAACGACGGGATCATCAACACCCAGACGGAGTACCTGGAGGCCATCCGGGCCTTCGAGGCCTGGGACGTCGAGACGGGCTCCGAGGAGGTCATCGTCGCGGTGGCCGACAGCGGGGTCGACTACGCGCGGCTCGTGACCTTCGGCGCGTGCGGGGTGGCGAGCGACGATCGCGACAACCTGTACCTCAACCACGCCGAGTGCTGCGCAGCTCCCCCTTGTCCCGTCACCACGGAGGGTCAGGCGTGCCTTCCCGGCGCCGACGTGAACCCGAACTCGCCGAGCGGTCTTGGCTTCTACGGCGATTGCCCGCAGGTCGACCAGAACGGAGACGGCTGCCCGGGGGTGTGCGGTCAGGACGATGATCTCGACGGGACCGCGGACATGCAGGATCCGGAGGTGCGCCGGCTGACCTCGAACGGGTACGACGACGACGGCGACGGCATCGTGGACGAGCCCGCGATCGTCGGCGGCGTGACGCGCAACTGCGACTCGGTGACCGCCGGGGACCTGGTCGGCGCTCCCGCCAACGGCGACTGTGACGGCGCGGCCAACGACGACGACGAGAACGGCTACCCCGACGACTGCCGCGGGTGGAATTTCGGCCGCATCCTGCTGGCGGAGTGCACCGCTGGGCAGAGCGCGAGCAACGGCGAGTGCCTCGAAGAGGGCACCATCGCCCACCCCACCCAGGCCATGGACACTTATTTCTTCCAGGCCGGCGGCGCTGCCCACGGGTCCATGGTCGCCCAGATCATCGGCGAACCTGGCAACGACTGCGGCGCCTACGCCGGGATCGCCCATCGCGTGAAAATCCTGCCGCTGAACATCTCGCGATACGTGCCGCCGACCGCCGACGAGGCGGGGACGGCGCTGCCGGACCTCGCGGCAGCCTTCGAGGCCTACGAGTACGCGGCCAAGATGGGCGCCCACGTCATCAACAGCTCCTTCGGGATGGGGGTCACCGAGGAGTTCGCCGCGCAGTTCCCCTCACTGGCCTCGAGCGCGGGGATCCAGCTCGTCACCGATCTGGTCGGGTTGAGCGGGAGCGATTCAGTGGTTCACGTCGTTGGCGCGGGGAACAACGGCCGCGACATCACCGGATGGACGAGCTTCCCGGATCAAGCCCAACTCTCGAACGTGATCAGCGTCGGAGCCAGCAGTCTGGCGGATGACAGCCGGCTGAGCTTCTCGAACTACGGCGCATTGAGCGTGGACATCGCGGCGCCCGGCGAAGACCTGCTCGGCGGGTTCCAAGGGACCTCGGGGGCGGCGCCCCTGGTGTCTGGGGCCGCAGCGCTGCTCCTCAGCCGCTACCCGGAGCTGCGCGGCCAGCCAGAGCTCGTCGCGTCGATGATCCTCGCTTCGGCGCGTCCGGTGGCGGCGTGGAGTGGCCTGTCCGCGACCGGTGGCATCCTCGACATCGCGGCGGCGCTGGGTACCCCGGTTCCGGCGCGCCTCTGGGGTGACGTCAGCTCGACGGCGCTGCCCAGCCCACAGAGCCTCACCACCAACGACGTGGACTTCATCGACGTCGATGGCGACGGCGACCTCGACCTCTTCTCGACGCCCTGTTCCCGCTCGGACCTGGTCGGGCAGCCGCACCTGCGCATCAACGAGGGCGGAGTGTTCGTCGATCGCACGGCCGAGCTGCTCCCCGTCCTCGAGGGGTCGTTCTGTGACGCGGACGCTGGCGATCTCGACGGCGACGGCGATCTCGATCTCGTCCTGGCCGCGTTCCTGCCCGATGGGGCCCCGAGCCAGTGGGAGAATCGGGTCCTTCGCAACGATGGCGGGCATTTCTTCATCGACGCAGATCGCCTCCCCGCCGACCAGCAGCTCACCCAAGCGGCGGAGCTTTGCGACGTCGATTCGGACGGAGATCTGGACGTATTCTTCGGCAACGTGGGCGCGGCCTCGACCTTCGTGCTGCTGCAGAACCATCTCGGCGAGCTGACGGACGTGAGCGGGACGCGGCTGAGCGCCCCGGTGGCGCCCACCAACGTGAAGAAGGCGCTGTGCGTCGATCTCGATCTGCCCCCGGCGAACCTCTGTCAGGGGCTCGGGGCGACGACGTGCGCCGCCTGCGCGAGCCCGAAGCTCTCGATCCCCGGCCTGGTCGCGAGCGGACGGGTCGCGAGTACGGACGCGACTGCGTGCTACGCGACGCGCGCGCTCGTGCGACCTGAGCTGGTGATGCCCAGCGCCGAGGGAGGGGCTACGGTGTTGATGCGGATGGACGGGACCGGGCGGTATCAGGACGTCTCCTGCGATCTGAACCTCCCCCTCCTCGACGGAACCCCGAACACCAATTGCGCGGCGGGAGTGCGTCCGGGACGTCAAGACCACGACGTCGAGGCCGCTGACATCGACGGCGACGGCACCCTGGACCTGGTCCTGGTGGCTCGACGCGGGAACCGCAACACGCTCCTGACGAACGCCGGCTCCGGGGTCTTCACTGACTCGACGGCGACGCGATGGACCACCGTCGTGAACGACGCGCGCGAGGTGGAGGTCGGCGACGTCGACGGGGATGGCGACAACGACGTGGTCGTCCTTCGCGGCGATCCGAACCTGATGGGTCCGGGGCAGAACGCCTTCTACCGCAACGAGGGCGGTTTCTTGACGGAGGATTTGGACACCGGCCTCGGGGCGCGATTCGGCATCACTACGGACGCGGATCTCGCCGATTACGACCTCGACGGCGATCTGGACCTCATCCTTGGTCGATATGGGGAGCCGCACCAGCTGCTCCGCAACAACCGCGTTCCCTGACCACCGAGGCTCGGGCCGGGTGCGGCGCGTCGTCGCCGTCGCACCCGGCGCCACCCTCCAGCGGACAGCCCCTCCGATGGTGCTAGAATCGCCTTCGATGCCCGTGACACGGCTCCCGTCGAGCGCCGCCCTCCGCGCGGCCCTCGTCTCCCTGAAACTGGTGGTCGTCGCGTCGGCCGTTCAGGCCTGCGGCGGCAGGGTGCGTCACGATGGCGACCCCGCCCCGGCGACGGGGGCCACGGCCTCGGGGGGTCGGGGTGCCGGTGGTAGCTCCGCGAGCGGGGGAGTTGGAGTGGGGGGCGAGGGAGCGACCGCGAGCTCCGGTGGAGCCGGGGCGCCTGGCACCGGCGGCGGCGCGGGGCTGGTCCTGACCGCGTGCGAGGCCGCTGGGGTACCTCCGAGCTGCGGCGATGGGGCCCTCGACGAGGGCGAAGTCTGCGACGATGGCAATCGTCTGGGCGGCGACGGCTGCAATGGTCGCTGTGCCGTCGAGCCGAGCTTCACTTGCTCAGGCGCTGGGCACTGCGTCCCCACGGTGCTCTGCGGCAACGGCACCCTCGACACGGGCGAGGCCTGCGACGACGGAAACCCCCTCTCCGGGGACGGCTGCACTTCGGATTGCGAGGTCGAGATGGACCCCTGTCCCGGCTGCACGCTGGGACCAGTGTGCGGCGACGGCCGACGCGATGGGCCGGAGTCCTGCGACGACGGCAACGTCGCGGGAGACGACGGCTGCGATCCGAGCTGCGCCGTCGAACCGGGCCATCTCTGCCTCATCCCCGGACAGCGCTGCCTCGCCTGTCCCGCCGAATGCCCCCCGGGCGAGTGCGGCGACGGGATCCTCCAGGAGGACCGCGGGGAGCAGTGCGACGACGGCCCGGCGAATGGTCCCGACGGCGACTGCTCGGACTCCTGTACCGTGGTCCCGTTCTGCGGCGACGGCGTCGTGCAGCTCTGGCTCGGCGAGCGCTGCGACGACGGCTCCAACGCGGGGACGACCTACGATGCCTGCGCGGTCGGTTGCGTTCCCTTCGCCTTCTGCGGCGACGGCGTCGTGCAAACGAGCGAAGGGGAGCAGTGCGATGCCGCCGAGGCGAGCGGGTACGGTTACGGCGACTGCTCTCCGAGGTGCGAGCTTGGCGCCTACTGCGGCGACGGACTCATCCAGCACCCGCACGAGACCTGTGACGACGGCGTGAACGACGGTCGCGACGGTACCTGCATGCCCGACTGCACGGTGGCTCCCCC
>CAYVRP010000188.1:0-5589 GCA_964454025.1 uncultured Polyangiaceae bacterium
TGGCGTGCAAGGCGACGCTGGTCGCGTGGATCACACCGACGGCGCCCATGGCCAGCGCCAGAACCCGCTTCGCGTGAAGCTCGCCCCCAAAGAGCTGCGCAGTGAACTCGTGGACGCTCTTGGGCGTGATGCGGCGGTTGCGGGTCGGACGGCGGGTAGACCTGGGGCTGGTTGTCTTCATGCCGCAGCGTACGGACGGCCCGGTGCCTTCTTCCCTCGTAACGCAATTATGCCTGAATTTTGGGGGGATCCCTCAGCCCTCGGTCCGATCGACCGCATCGACCGGGAGGCTTGTCGACGACCCGGGCCCCGTACCCGGCAGCCCGCCAAGCCCGTAGTCATCCGAGCCCCCGCCGGTCGCGACCACACTGCCGCGCTGGTCCGCTTCGTCGTGCTCGTCTTCGTGCGCCCGGCGCACCCCGTCGCTCGAGTAGCCGCCGGATGGGGTCCGCTCTGCGGACAGAGCGCGCCTACCGCTCTGGAATGGGGAAGCGGGCGAGCCAGCAGCCGTACAGGCCAGGGGATGACCAGATGTCCGACCCCTGGCCGAAGTCGAAGTCGGCCGAACCATAGAACCCGCCCGCCACTGCCACGACGCCGTCTTGCACGGCAACGCCCGGGGCAAAACTGCCTCCTCCGTCCACGACGTGAGCCCAGAGCGGCTCGCCGTCGAGGCTGAAGGCCCGGACGAAGGCCCGGTCCTCGTCGGCGGTCGCCGTGAAGAAATCGAAGTCGACGGTGCCCTCGAAGCGACCCGAGGTGACGATCTCACTGGAAGTGGCCTCCACGTCCAAGGACCAGGCGTGAGCATCTCCGCCCCAGGTGCGCACCCACAGGGGCGCACCGCTCTCGTCAAACCGCAGGAGGACGGCGTTCGTGCGGTCCCCCGTCGAGCGCAGACTGGGCTGCTCGACGGTGCCGAAGTCGACGTCACCAGCGAACTGACCGCCGATCACGGCACCCCCTCCTGGGATCAAGCTCACCGCGCCCGGCACGGCGTTGAACATGGTGGCTCTTCGATCGGCCCCGTCCGCACCGAACTCCACGAGCCACCCTGCCGGACCGATCGTGCGCCCGCCGGTGAGACCGTCGAGCGACACGCCGGTCGAGGACTTGCCCGCGCTTACCGCCACCTGCGCGTCAGCGTCTGCCACGCAATTCTCATCGAGGAAGCGGTCGCCCCAGGTATGGACCCATTCGAGCGCCCCATCTTCGGTGAGCGCTACCAGCGCGCAGTCACCCAGGTGGCCGAATCCCTCCTCAAGGGGAGGAACGTCAGCTCGCTCCTCCACGCCGGGACCCGGGTCGACGTCCACCGTGCCCGCGAGCTGCCCGCCGATCACGATTCCCGCTTCCGTCAGGCTCACGGATCGCACACGGCCCAGGTCGCTCGCGTTCCACGCGGTGTGCCACGCGAGCGCTCCTTCCGAGGTCACCTGAAGCAGGATGGCGTCGAATCTGATGGCAACGGCGGTCTGCTCGAGGATTGGCGGCCCCGGATCGACATCCAACGTTCCCGAATACTGTCCCCCGAGGAAGACATTTCCGTCGGCATCGACCGCAAGCGCCCAACCCTCGTTGCCCCAGCGGTCGTTCGACGTCTGGTCGTGCGACACCCAGGTGAGCGTGCGGAGGAGGTTCCCCGCGGAATCGAATCGGCTCAGGAACATCCCGCTGTTCTCGGCTGCGGTCACCGACACGATAGGGGTGTCTGGGTCGAAGTCCGTGGTCTTGGTGAACCAACCGGTGACGTAGATGGATCCATCCGGCGCGAACGCCACCGCCTGGCTCTCGCACCAGCCATCGCCGCCCCAGGCGCGCGACCAGGCGTCGCCCGCGACCAAGGGTCCCTCGTGGGTCACCACGCCCGGGGCCTCGAAGGCACCGGCAGAGCCGCCGTTCGACGGCCCCCCGCTGACGCCAGCAGCTCCCGCGCTCCCATTCGTTCCGCCACCGCCATTCAAGCCGGGCGGCGGAACCACGACGCCACCGGGACCGCAGGACACGCCCGCCGCCAGGGCGAGCGCGGCGAGGGCAGGCGGCGCCGCTCGTGCTTCCATTCGCTGCCTGCCCTTGCCCACTCGACGCTCCTCGCTCACGGCGCCACGAAGCCGCCTCTGTCCAAGTGTAGCTCGCCCCAGGCGGGGTTCATGCTGACTGCAAACTTCACCCTGCAGTCGGAGGCTCCGCCGTGGAGCGCGGCGAGGAGGTGCGAGGGGAGCTCGAAGCGGAGCGAGTTGAACTCGTCGTCGAAGCTCGGGTAGAGGTTCTCCTGTCCCGCGTACTGGTTGTAGAGGTTCAGGCTCGGGCACTCGAGGTAGAGCTGAACCGCTCCCACCCAGTAGGGGTCCGGGGGCAGGTCGGGCACGTGGACGTCGAGGGGGAGCAGCGAGGGCGCCGCCGAGGCCGCGGCGGCCGTGAACGGTCGGCTCGTGAGCTCCGTCCACGCTGCCGGGGCGAACGCCAGCGAGGCCGCCCCCTCGCTCCGGAGCGCGGGATCGGACGATAGCGTCACCTGAGTCGAGGACCATTCGGCGGCCGAGTCGAAAGACAGAGGGCCGATGACGTTCACGACCAGCGGATCACCGTGGTACTGCGAGCGGGGCGTGAGGCCGCCGCCGAAGCGCAGGTGGTCCACGAGCACTGGAGCGAGGCAGGAGCCGACGTTGCCGGCGAGCCGCAGGCGTGCGTCCGGGAAGTCGCCGAGCAGTGCCTCCTCGACGGCGGCCGGCACCGCGAAGCTCACCGTGGTCCATGCGCCGCGGGCGAGGGACGTCAGGCCCACTTGCCCCATCGCGAGGTTGTAGAAGCCTGCCGCCGGGAGGTCGAAGAAGAGCTGGAGGGCGCCGACCCAGTACGGGTTCGACTGGGCCAGGGGGACGAGCACGTCGACCCAGAGCTCGGTGCCGATGACCTCCCACTCCGTGGTGTCGAAGGTGGGACTGTCGTAGCTCGCGTAGCCGCACGAGAGCGACAAGCTGTGGGCGCCGTCGGAGCCCTGGTCCGCGAGGGGCGCACCCTGGGGCGGGGCGGTCCACGACCGGACCCACGGGTCGGTCGGATCCTCGAAGCTCGCAAACGCCGGGATGAGCTCGATGGGGAGCGACAGGGCGTTGTTGCTCGGATCCGGATCGCCTCCCGCATGGGAGAGTTGAGCCGTCAGCTCGCGCGACCCGAGGGTCGCGTTCGGAGCTGCCACGAGGTCGAAGAAGATCTCCCACTCCGCGAGCTGCGAAACGGCGTAGAGGGCGCAGTCGAAGACGCGGGGTGACGACTCCACACAGTCGACGGAGGCGCCGAGGAGCTCCACGCCGACCGGGAGCGTGACGCGAAGCCCGGCCTCGTGCGCCAGGCTGGGTCCCTCGTTGGCTACGGTGAGCAGGGCGGTGAAGGGCTGGTTCACCTGGGGCGGGCTGGTGTCGAACAGCCCGCTGAGGCTCAGATCGGCGCGGGTCGTGAAGTCCGCGAGCTCCGTCGTCTCCACGGCCGACGGCAGGGGATCATGCTCGAGGGGCCCGATGTAGAGGGGATCGCCCGGGGCCGCGTGCGGTGGCATCACGATGAGCGACCACTCGTCGACGTGGCGCAGGGGCGCGTCGGTCATCGACTTGTTCAAGTAGTCGTCGTAGCAGGGCAGGATGCCGGAGTAGCCAGCGGTCGCGTTGGGGGCGAAGGCGTCGAGGTTCACGTCGTCGAGCGAGCCCTGGTCGACGTTCTCGGTGGAGTGACCGTCACGGTCTTGATTGCCGTTGTCGTTCCAGTCAACGAACGAGAAGCTCGGACCCCCGACCTCGGTGGTGACCGGGACGAAGTTCTTGTTCGTGTAGATGATCTCCTGGCGCGGGAGGAAGTTCGGGAGGGTTTCGAGCCGCCAGTCGTCCTCGTCGGTGTTGGTTTCGATGAGATCCGGCATCAGCGGCATGCGGACGTTCTGCGAGAGGGTCGTGTCCGGGATCCACGCCGGAGAGAAGTCGAGGAAGTGCCGCTGTACCCCGGCGTCGAGGTACGGCAGGCCGCCGGCTGCGGCGTAGGTGTAGTTCATGATGCTGTAGTGGTTCGGCTTGCAGTTCCAGTGCTCGTCCCCGCCGTGCCCAAGACCGAGCGAATGTCCGAGCTCGTGCGCGATGCCCATGGCATCCGTGCGATCGAGGTAGATGAAGTCGCCCATGGTGTGGCCACCGGCCACCAGGTACTCGGGACCGAAGACGATCGTGCGGTAGAGTCCGACCTGGGGCGGATCCACGACGTCCGCTGCGAGGGTCTTGACCTCCTCGTCCGTCCGCGGACTCTCGTAGTCGGGACCGACGACGTAGCCCCCGTAATAGTGCTCGAGCTCGTCTCCGATGCGGGCGCCCGACGCGTCTACGGCCGTTCCAGCGTCGAACACGATGCGGATGCCTCCGCCCCCTGGGGCCACGACGCCACCGGCGTCCTCGGGCGCACGAGCGAACATCTGCCGGACGGCGTCGACCGCGGCAGCGCTGGGGGCCCAGTTCTCGAACCAATCGAGCTCGACCAGGAGGTCCTTGGTGTCCGGGTTCACGCCGAGCTGGGGGAGGATGACGTCCGGCCCCCATTCGTAGAGCCCGTTGCAGTCACGGTCATAACCGTTCAGCTCCCACTCGTCTGGAAGCCCATCACCGTCGGCATCTGGAAGGACCACCTCCTCGGGATCCCCCAGCGTGGTCAGCCAGCACACGCCCCCGTCGTTCCCGCCCGTGGCGCACTGCGGCAACGGTGAGCCGACGAAGGTGCTCGGATCGACTTCAAAATCCCAGGCCCCGCAGAAGTTGTCCTCGGAGTTCCAGACGGTGGCGTCCTCCTCCCATTGCTCGATCCGCACGTGAATGGGCCCGCTGCATTGCTGCGTCGAGCTCTGGGTTTCCGTGATGTCGCCGTCGTCGTCGTTGAGCTCGACGCAGATGTCGTCGCCCAGGCTCCCGCAGGCCGCAACGCAGCCGGTCGGCCCTCTTCTACCGTAGTCCACGTGGCGCTTGGAGCCACCTTGGCCGTCGATGTAGATGCGGACATAGACGTCCCCGTCGTCGGGGCAGGTCCCTCCGCAGCGTTTCACGCCGGCGATCTGGACGGAGAGCGGCCAGGTCTTGGTGCTGGGTCGGACGAAGTCCTGGGCGTTGGCCCCGCTCGGCCACGCGAGCCCGGCGCCGATGGTCAGCGCGGCGGCGAGCGAGATCCCTCGCAGCTGACACGGCGATGGCTGCGGTCCGCGGGCTCTCTGACGCCTGGTACCCCCCGCGAAGCAGCCGGTGCGTTCGGCGGCGGGCGCACTCACGGAACTGCGGCTGGTTTCGCGACGCGCACGGTGTTGCTCTGACATGGTGACGACCCCCAGTCGTTGGCCGAGACACCCCTTGCCCCGGGCCCGTGTGCGGGAGCCTAGCGGTTGGGGGGGGGGGGGGGGCCGGCCCGGTTTGGCCTGGCCGGGGGCCCCGGTGGCCCAGCACGCAACGTCCGGCTCGTCGCCGGCGACGGGCGCAACTCCCCGCTCTCGATCGGCTCCACGGTGCTCGGCCGGGGCGCCCCGGCCAACCTCCGGCTGCCCGAAGTAGGCATCTCCCGTCGGCACGC
>CAYVRP010000189.1:0-5239 GCA_964454025.1 uncultured Polyangiaceae bacterium
GCAAGGGAAGCGAGCATGTCCGCGCCACCTCTGCGCACCGTGGTCACCGCCGCCCTCCTCGTCGCGCTCCTCGTCGGCACCTGGTCGAACGCCGCCGGGCGCGCCCGGACCCGGGCTCGCGAGACTTCGCCGGCGGCGATCCCGCGGCCGCCCGCGCATGGCTCCGCGTTGCTCCCGGCGCCCGTCGCGCCGGGCCCGGGCGCGTCCGCGGCGGCGCGCCCCGCGGCGCCGCCCCGCGATCCCCTGCGGGCGCCGCCCTGCCCGGGGGTGAGCCTCACCACGGTCAGCGATCTCGGTGATCCCGACGCCTCGCTCGCCACCCTGCGCTGCGCGGGCGACGCGAGCCCCCGCGCGCGCCGCTTCCGCGGCAGCGTCGGCGGGCGGCGCGTCGTCTACGTCGGCGAGCACCCGCGCACGGGCGCGCCCACCGTGTGGCTCACCGACGGCCGGGGCCTGTGCCAGGTCCGGCTCGGCCCCGCGCCGCCGGACGCCGCGCCCGCCGCCCGCGCGGGGAACGCGGCCGCGCCCGCCACCGTCGCGGCGCGCGGGGTCGAGCGCGTCGGCGACGCCACCTTCCGCGTCGATCGCCGGCTGGTGGACGCCGCGCTCGCCGGCGGCGAGGAGCTCGCGCCGGCCATCCGCGGGGTGAACGGCCGCCTCGGCGCGGAGGGGTTCACGCTCTCGCGCGTGCCGCCCGGCTCGCTCCCGGCGCTGGTGGGCCTCGAGGCGGGCGACACCCTGGCCGCTCTCGACGGCCGCCCGCTCTCCGGGCTCGAGGCCATCGCGGGCGCGCAGGTCGCGCTCGCCCGGCGCGCGCGGGTGCCCCTGCCCGTCCTGCGCGCCGGGGTGCGGCGCTCGCTCGTCCTCGAGCTCCGCTGAACCCCCGCGCGCCGCGGGCGCCGGTGCCAAGCGCGCGCCGTCGCGTACCATGCGGGGCCCATGTCCGGTCCCGTCCGCGATCCGCTCTGCGCCGGCGTGACGGCGGCGGCGCTCCTGCTCGCCGTCGGCGGGCTCGCGACCAGCGCCTGCCGCAACGCCGGCAGCGCGACCCGCTCGGACGCCCCGGCCCCGCCGCGCGGCGAGCCGGGCGTCCGCGCCGACGACCCGAGCTGCCTGCGCTCCATCGCGCGCCCGCGCTACCCCGACAACCCCACGGCGCCGCCGGAGGCGACCTTCGGCCCGGGCTTCGAGTTCACCGAGGACTGGTTCACGCGCAACGTCCCGGTCTGGACGGAGCACCTCGGGCCGCTGCGCGACCGCCCGCGCCTGCGCTACCTCGAGGTCGGCACCTTCGAGGGCATGAGCGCCATCTGGATGCTGAAGCACGTCCTGACGGCGGAGAGCTCGCTCGCCGAGGGCGTGGACCCCTACTTCGACGAGGCGGTGAAGGCGCGCGCCCAGAGGAACCTCGCCCACGCGGGGGTGGCGGCGCGGTTCAAGCTCCACCAGGGGCTGTCGGCGGACATCCTGCCCCGCCTCGAGCCCGCGAGCTACGACGTGGCGTACGTCGACGGTTCGCACACGGCGGACGACGTCCTCGCCGACGCCGTGCTCTGCTGGCTGCTGCTCAAGCCCGGCGGCCTACTGGTCTTCGACGACTGGCAGATGGACCCCGCGCTCCCGGCGGAGCTCCGCCCCACGGTGGCCATCGACGCCTTCGTCACCGCGTACCGGCGGCGGCTGGAGCTCGTGCACCGCGGCTACCAGGTCATCGTGCGCAAGCTCGACGCGGGCGGCTGCGCGCTGATGCCCTTCTGTACGCCCGTCGGCGCCCTCGGCTACGACTTCCAGCGCCACCAGCTCCTCGACGCCCAGGGCGCGCCAGTGCCCCTCACCGACGCCGAGCGGGCGCTGGTCGAGCGGCTCCTCGTCGGCCAGCGCTTCGGCGCGGCGCTGACCGAGCTCGATCCCGCCGACGTCGCGCGCCTCGGGCGGCCGGCGCTCGAGGCCCTGGCGCCCCGGCTGGGGCTCGCGCTGCCGTGAGCGACGGCGCGCCGGCGTCGGCGCGCGTCATCGGGGGCGCGGGCGCGTTCGCGCGCGTCGTCGGCTCCATGCTCGGCGTCGGGATCTTCCTGGCGCCGCCGGTGGTCGCCGGGCACGTCGCCGCGCCCGGTCCCTTCCTCGCCCTCTGGGTGCTCGGCGGCGTGGTGGCGCTCGCGGGGGCCGTCGCCTGCGCCGAGCTCGGGACCGTGCTGCCGCGCTCGGGTGGCGACTACGTCTTCCAGCGCGCCGCCTTCGGCCCGGCGACGGCCTTCGCCTCCGGCTGGGTGCTCTTCGCGGCCATCTTCGCCGGCTCGATCGCGGCCCTCTCGGTGGCGCTCGTCCAGTATCAGCTCCCCGTCCTTTTCGGTGTCGACCTCACCCGGCCCCTACTGCCAGGGCTCGGCGTCACCCAACGCGAGCTGGTGGCCGCCGGGATCGTCCTCGCCTTCACCGCGGTCAACCTCACCGGCGCGCGCCCCTCGGCCGCGGTGCAGACGGCGATGACCGTGCTTCCCCTGCTGGCCTTCCTCGCCCTCGCGGTGGCGGCGCTGCTCCTCGTCGAGCCGGCTGCGCCGGGCCCCGCCGTGGCGGCCCCTCCCGTCGACGCGGGCGATCTCGCGCGCTCGTACAACGCCGTCTACTTCGCCTACTCGGGCTGGATCAACGTGATCTACGTCGCCGGCGAGGTGCGCCGTCCGGAGCGGAGCCTCCCGCGCGCCCTCATCGGGGGCACGCTCCTGGTCACCGCGCTCTACCTCCTGATCTGCGTGGCGTTTGTCACGCGGCTCGGCATGGTCGAGCTGGCCCAGGCGGGGGAGGCGGGCTCGGCGCTGGCGGAGCGCGTGGGGGGGCCGGTCGCGCGCTGGCTGCTCACCGCGTGCATCGCGGCGGCGCTGCTCGCCAGCGTCAACGCCACCGTGCTCGGCGGGGCGCGGATCCTGCGCGCGATGGCCGAGGGCGGCGCCGCGGCGCGCTGGCTCGCGGCCCCCTCGCGCGCCGGAGTCCCGGCGCGGGCGCTCTGGGCGCAGGCGGCGTGGAGCGTCCTGCTGGTGCTGAGCGGCGGCTTCGACGCGCTACTACAGATGGTCAGCCTCGCCATGGTGCTCACCGGGTCGCTCACGGTGGGCTCGCTGTTCGTGCTGCGCTGGCGGGATTCTTCGGCGCCGCGCCCGTACCGCGCCACGGGGTACCCCTGGCTGCCCGCGCTCTACCTCGTCGCGAGCCTCGCGATCGTCGTCGTCATGCTCGCGACCAGCCTCGGCCGCGATCCACCGGAGCTCCTGCCGCTGCTCGGTGTGGCGGTGCTCGCCGTGGCTTACGGGGTGGCGCGGCTTGGTGCGCGAGGGGTGGCGGGGGGCTGACCGCGTGCGGGTGTCGTCCGGGGCGGCCTCGCGCCGATGAGGGCGTCGCCTCCCGTCGTTGACCGACGGGATGACCGAGCGCGGATCCCGGTCGGAGGTTGGGCGACGTTGCCCGAGGGAGAAGATGCATGAGTCGGGGCGGGGGCACCCCCTCCGCTCGCCCGTGCCCGGTCGTCCGACCTCGTCGATCCATCCTTCGGTCTCGGCACTGGTTCGGACTTCCTCGACCCCCTGCGAATCTACAGATAATTCGGGAAGCCGCTGTCTCACCAGTTTTTGGCACGGGGGGTCAAGACTGACAGGATCGGTTCCTCGTCGGCGGCCTGCACCTCGATGGTCGCCAAGGGTTCGCAGTACTGGAGCGGGTCCTCGTCGGCGTCCATCAGACCCAGGCCCCCGATCGGCTGGTAGAGCTCCATCCCGACCACGTCGCTCTCCTCCACCGCCTCGAGTGTGACCACCCGCTCGAGGGCTCCGTTTCGCACCGTGAGGGTCGAGGAACCCGCTGCTACGGCGCGAAGGACCACCTGGTACTCCATCGAGGTCGGCTCCGGTATCCGGATGGCGCAGACGCTCGACCCTCCCTCGCACCCGCAGACAAACGCGTCTCCCTCGAGCTCGACCTGGAAGTCCTCGGGTTCGTACATCAGCTCGTCCAGGCCATTGAACTCGGTGGCGGCGTAGACCGCCGGTAGCACCTCGAATGCGGCGCCGACCAGCACCGCATGGTGTAGGCCCGGATCCGAGGCGACTCGGTGCTCCACCGCCAGCCGCACCGGATCCGCGAACGCGATCGGCACCTGGCCCTCGTAGGTCTTTCCGCTCCCCGGATCGCGCAGCACCACCGTCAGATCGCACTCCCCCGGCTCGTTGGAGGTGGTCCGGAGGACGTACGTGAACATCGTCTCCCCCGGCACCACCTCGATCTCGGGCTCGAGCCCATCGCAGCGGTACTCCACCACCTCCGCCCGGATGTCCTCGTAGACTTGGTTACAGTCCTGGTCGTCGTCGAACTCGTCGTACTCGCAGTCCCACGCGGTCCGCGTCAGGGAAACCGGGGTTTCCTGGGTTTCGCCCGTCGGCCGGGCGGGCATCGCCCGTGGCCCCATCGCAACGTACGGCTCGCTCCAGCGCTGCGGCTGCTCTCGGGGACCGACCCCGCCGCACCCGAGTGGAAGCAGCAGCACGAGGCCGAGCAGCCCCACCGAGGCCGGTGGCAGAAGCGCCATCCGGGCCGGTCGCCCTGTTGCTCGTTTCATCACTCGAACCCCATCCCGTCGAGCAGGAAGTCGCCGTTGCCGTTGAGGGCGAGGCGCCAGGAGCACTGGGTGTTCGACGCCGTCAGCGCGCCCACCACGTCCGCTGGCAGGTCGAACCCGACGTGCCGGTAGGCGCCTTGCGGCGGCGTGTCGAGCGCCGCCCGGCCGAGGTAGGCGTTGTAGATCCCCGCCGAGGGGCAGCTCACGAACGCCTGCACATCGTACTGCGCGCCCCACGGCACGAACACCTCGAGCCCGAGCCGGCCCGTCACCCCCACGAGCTCCGACGTGTCGAAGGCGCGGCTGTCGACCACCGTGTAGCCCTGTACGGGCACCCGGAGCGCAGTGACGTCAGGCTCGGGGTGAACAACGGCCCGGTTGGACGGCGACCGGCGCGTGGCAGCAAGCAGGACTACTCCGAGGGTTCGACGGTGACCGGAAACGCCACGGACGCAGAGCCCATCTCCGCCTCGATGACCGTGGGCTCCGTGCTCAGGGTATTCAAAGCCATCCAGGTCTGAGCGCGAAGCGGTGCCTCGGGGCAAGCATGGTTGGGCCACACGCCGGTATAGAGGTGTTCTGACTGAATCGTCCCCTCATTTTTCAGCCTCATAGGACGGCGAAGATCTCCTGAGT
>CAYVRP010000190.1:0-5067 GCA_964454025.1 uncultured Polyangiaceae bacterium
AGCTCCTCGTCGGTGAGCCGGACGCGCTGGATGTCGGTGTACTTCTTGCGCTCGACGCTGTTGTCGTCGGTGCCTGACTTGGTCGTGGTCTTCTTAGTTGCCATGGTTCTCCCTTCACTCCACGCCCTGCGCGATTCGCTCCAGGCGCTTAACTCGCTCCCGCGCGGCCTCGCGCGCGTCCCGGGCCTGGTTCCACGCCTCGAAGGCGCTCCGCTCCTCGGCCTCGGCTCGATCGCGCTCCGCGCGCGCCACCTCGAGCGCCCGCGCGGCGCGCTTCGCGAACAGGGCAGCCTCGGCGATGATGGCGTCGGGGTACTCGGACGTGCCGAGTATGGCGCGCCACGGCGCGGAGGTGCCTGCCGGCACGTAGAGCACGCGGCCGCCCGCGACGGGATACTCCCGCCGCCCCTGGACCTGCTCGGATCCGATGGCCTTGATTTCGCTCAGCATGGATCCTCCCAGCCAGCGAGCAGCGACGCCGCGCCGAGTGCCGCCTCCAGCGCCGCTTCCTCGTGCTGCCTAACCCGCTCGCGGGAAATGTTGAGGTAGGCGCCGACCTCCTCGAGCGTGTGCGCGCCAGCGTCTGCCACATCAAGGGCACAACTCGGGCCGTCGTAGTCGGGGTCTGGCTCCCCGTTGGCGTCGGGGTGCAGCACCTTCAGCCCGCCGCGTTCGGTGACCTCGTAGAGGAGGGAAAATCTGCACACGTAGGGACAAGGCCGAAGGCCGTCGACGCACTCCCCGCGGGTCCGCGGTCGCGGCGGGAGCGGGTGCTCCGCCTCCTCGCGGTCGTTCTCGGCGCGGAGCTGGGCGAGGTCGCTCTTGCGGATGCGGTTGGCCGGGAGGGTGATCGCGCGAGGCGTCTCTGCCCGGCGCTGGCGCTCGCGGTGTTCCCGGGCGCGGCCGAGCTCGCGCCGGTGTTCCTCGAGCTGGGAGCGGACCTCGGGGGTGAGGATGCGCCGGCTCACACCCACCTCACCCCCTCCTGGTCGAGCCGCCGCGAGAACCGCACCCAGGCGTAATCGGACGAATCGTTGCCGCCGCCGGTGAAGGACGGGCGACGGGACAGGACGTGGACGGTGATCCCCCACGACTCGGCGGCGCCGCGCCAGAACCCAGTCCGCTTCTGCCCCGCGAGCGCGCCGAGGCGCAGCAGCACGACCACGCGCGACGGCCCATGGTCGAGCGCCTTCTCGGTGAAGACCTGCCACAGGCTGAACGGCGGGTTCATCAGCACGGAGTCGCACCGGGGCCAGGGCATCGCGAGCGCATCCCCGCACACCGACCGCGAAGCCTTGGCGCGCACATCGTCCAGCTCGATGCCGAGCCGCTCGATGGTGACGGAGCGACGAGCCACCGCGTCGAGCAGGGCGCCATCGCCAGCGCACGGGTCGAGGACGCACCCGGTCCCGTCCGGGGTCGCGATGCGCGCGCCGATGTCGGCGCACCAGTCGGGCGTGCGGTAGAAATCCGCCTCCCGGCGGCCGCCAGTCGGGTACGTGTGGAGCAGCGAGAGGTCGCTCACAACCGCCCTCCGAACCCCTGCAGGTAGACGAGCCAGCGCCTGTGCCCCCACGCGGTGCGTGGGGACGAGCGCTGCCAGACCAGGGAGAGCCAGCGGATCACGCGGCCCTCCGGAAGGCTCGCGTACGCTCCGCTCTCGCGGCGTTCGAGGCCGCGTGGCGGCAGGTGGCGCTGCAGTAGCGGCAATCCGCCCGGCGCCCGTACACCGGATGCGCTCCACACCACGCGCAGAGCGGATGCGGTCTGGCGTGCCGCGATGCCTTGAGTTCAGCGTTGCGGGCTGCGTTTCGAGCTCGCGGCCCCCGAGGGTCGTCGTACCGCTCGCGATAGTAGCGTCGCGCTCGAGCTCGCGCTGCGCAGGCCCTCGAGCAGTACACCGGGTAGTTGCGCGGGGTCTTGGGCTCTGCCGGAGGCCTCCCGCACCCGGGGCACGGTGGGCGGTCATCGAGCCGTCGACGGCGATGCTCCCGCACCGCGACGCGCGATGGCCTCCAGTAGTCCTCGTGGTAGACGTCGAGCCCGTCCTGGATTGCCTGACGAAGCGATGTTTCGATGAGCCCGCAGGAGGAAAACTCCTCGAGAACCTGGAGCTCAAGAGGTACGGACCAGGTCACGCGGCCCTCTTGGTCACGACGCGGGCTCCTCGGGCGGCGTCGCGGTGGGCTCGGCCTCCGGCGGCCCCTCAACGGCGCCATCGATCGGCCAGGATGAGCACGGGATCCCGAGCGTCGCCTCGATTCTCCTCATGGCCACGGAGTTCGGTGTCGTCTTCCGATGCAGCCACCTCCAGACGCTTTGCGGGCTCGCGCCGGTGACCCTCGCCAGGTCCGCCTGCGTTCGCTCCCCCTTCAGCCACTCCCACAGCCGGTCAACCGGATCAGCCTCGCTCATGAACACTGATGTTTAATCAGCGTTGAGCAAAGGTCAAGAGAAAAGGACTAGTCACCGGTGAGCAGCACGACAGGATCCGCCCCATGGCCAAGACAGACCGCCAGCTGTCCGATGAGGAAGCCAAGCTCGTTCGGCGTGCCCTCCTCGACCTTCGCAGGGTGCACGGGCCGAGCGCTCGAGCAGTGGCCGAATACCTGACGGGATTCGCCGGGACGACCATCTCCGGGCAGTCGGTGCAGCGCTGGTGGTCCCCCGACGGGCGTCCGGGAGTGGTGGCGTGGCGCGCGCTCGTTCACGCGGGGGCTATCGACGCCGACGCGGCTCCTTTGCCGACGAAACCGGCACGCGGCGAGCTGTCCCCTTCCGAGGTAGCCGACCTGAAGCAGGCCTCGCAGATGCTTTCCCGGATCGCCGCTCGGCTCCGCTGAGAATCTCCCGCGCCTTGTGGGCGCCCTTCTCGACGACGCCGAGGATGGTGCAGAGGAACGCGACTTCGCGATCGGACAGGGTGGCGGACATGGCGGGGGCTCCGGGGACTCGGTAGCGGCGGGCAGAGCCAACGCTCTGACTCCGCGGTTTCGTCCCAGTTTGGGCCAGTCGGCACTTTTTCCTTGACCGCTCCTCAGCGATGATTAAACATCGTTGAGCAGCCGGCACCCACGCCGGCCCGGGGAGCACCGATGGCCCACCATGCCCGCAAGCCAGCTCATCGCCCGCTGGTGAGGCTCTGCCTCCCGGACGGCACCTGCGTCGAGGTCTACGACCCGCGCCCCAGCACGCCGCCGCCAGCGGCCGGCGCGAGGCCGATCAGGGTGATCACCACGACGGGGCAGGTCGTCCCGATGCGGAGGGCCTCGTGAGCCGCTCAGTCCTCGCGTGGTACTTCGCACGCGCCGACATGCGGTGCGCGCATGACGGACGCCGCATCCGCGTGGGCGTGCCGCTCGCGGTCGCGGGCCCCGTCGTGCTCTGCGAGCACGGCCTCCACGGGTCGGTCCGCATCCTCGACGCGCTCGGTTACGCACCCGCTGAGACTCGTCTCTGCCGAGTCCGGATCGGTGGCGAGGTCGTGCGCGGCGGCGACAAGGTCGCCGGCACCCGCCGCACCGTCGTCTGGGCGCTGACCCAGAGGCAAACCGATCGGGTTCTGCGCGAATTCGCGTGCCGGTGCGCCGAGGGTGCGCTGCTGGCGGAGCGAGCCGCGGGACGCGAGCCAGACCCGCGGTCGTGGGCGGCGATCGAGGTAGCCCGACGGCACGCCGCAGGGCGGGCGACGGACGAGGAGCTGGCCGCCGCCAGAGCCGCCGCCAGTGCCGCCGCCTGGGATGCCGCCAGGGACGCCGCCAGGGACGCCGCCAGTGCCGCCGCCAGTGCCGCCAGTGCCGCCGCCTGGGACGCCGCCTGGGACGCCAGTGCCGCCGCCAGTGCCGCCGCCAGTGCCGCCGCCTGGGACGCCGCCTGGGACGCCGCCTGGGACGCCGCCTGGGACGCCAGTGCCGCCGCCAGTGCCGCCGCCAGTGCCGCACAGAATCGTCTGCTCGGGCGGCTCGCTACGGCAGCGCGCAGGAGGGTCGCGTGAGCCCCGCCCCCTCAGCGCCCCTCGCGGTCCCCGCGGTGTGGTGCGTGTGGCTCCGGAAGGAGCCCGGGCGGCGGTACTACGCCAGGGCCAGGACGGCCTTTGCCGCCTGGCAGGCGGCCGCGCCGCACCTGGGACAGCCGGCGTTCGCCGAGGTCGACCTCGAGCTCGCGCCAGCCCCGGCGGCGCTTCCATCCCCCGCCGTCACCGCGATCGTCGCGGCCCTCGCCGAGGGGCCGGCGACGCTCTCCGCGCTCCGCAACCGAGTCGGGCGGGCGGGGCGGCGCCACCTCTCCACCGCGGAGGTCGCCCAGGCCGTCGAGGCCGGACTCGTCGCGTTCGACCACGCGACGCAGACCTACCTCCGGAGGGCGTCGTGAGCCGCCCGAGCCTCCTCCGGCTCGAGCAGCTCGCCGAGTCCGCCGAGGCCTACCGCGACGCCTGCCTAGGGGCGCGCCGCCAGGAGCGGGCGGAGTTGGCGCGCTCCGACGCCGAGGTGGCGGAGGCGGCGGCAGCCGAGCTCGCCGCCAGCATCCGCGCCCGGACCCCCCTCACTGCCGAGGCCCGCACCGCCCGCGAACTCGCCGACCGCGCCTGTCTCGCCGCCCAGGCGTGTCGGGACCACCAGCACGCCCAGGCGTACCGGGCGCGGAGGGCGGCGCCGTGACGCGCACACAAGCCAGCCGCGCCGTGTACGGCGCTCGCACCGAGACGGCCGCCCTCCGGCGCGGCAACGCGGCTCGGCGCCACGGGCTCGAGACGCTCGCCGACGCCCTCTTCGCCGCCGCGATGGCGCACCGATCGCGGAGCTACCCCGAGTCGCGCCGGCTCTACGATGCTCGGGTCCGGGAACTGCTCGCCGAGGTGGCCCCGTGAGCCGTCTACTAGACCGCGTTCGCGCGGCCCTCCACGACCCCAAGGCACTCGCGGCGATCGACGACGAGCTACGGGCTGGCCACCGGCGCATCGGAGACGACTGCTGGATCGGAGACATCTGCCTCCGGTGCGTTGCGGTGGACGAGCACGGCTCGACTCGCGAGGAGGTCGTCGCGACCTACGACCCCGAGACGCGCACC
>CAYVRP010000191.1:0-5006 GCA_964454025.1 uncultured Polyangiaceae bacterium
CCCCTGCCGCAGCGGCCCGCCGCGCCCGGTGCCCCAGAGCACGCAGTTCGGCGCCGAGCCCGGCAGGTCCCAGATCTGCACGCCGCCGTCGCCGCCCCCCAGCGAGTCCTTCAGCGACACCACCAGCTCGAGCTGCCCGTCGCCATCCAGATCCGCCACCGACGGCGCCGCCATCGACCCGCGACCGAATAGCTCTACCCGGTGGAGCTCGTTGCCGCCCGCGTCCAGCACCACCAGGTGCGCCGGCGTCTCTGGCTCCCGTGGCGCCCCGCTCGAGTACGTCGTGAAGACGAGCTCCGGCGCCCCGTCCCCGTTCAGATCCACGATCAGCGCCTCGCTCGCCCCCACGTAGGGCGCCGCCTGCCCGAAGCGGTACGTCCACAGCGGCCGCCCGTCCCCGCGGTACGCGTGCAAGAGGCCGTCGTACTGGGGCACCACGATCTCGAGCCCGGGCTCCCCGTCGAGCTCGGCCACCGACGGCGACGGCATCGTCATCACGATGTTCTGCCCGATCTCCTCGTACCGGAGCGGCGGCCCCCCGTCCTGGGGACTCTCCCACCCCGCCGGGCGCGTCAGATCGGGGTTCAGCACCCAGGTCGTGTTGCCCTGGTTTTCCGTCGACTGGCTGTGCTCGTGATCCCCCACCAGCACGATCTCCGGCGCGCCGTCGCCGTCGATGTCCCCGATGACCGGCGGCGAGTAGGTGAACTCCGAGCGATCCCCGGTCCCCCAGCCCTGCTGCGCCAGGGCGAGGTCGTGGTACGCCTCCACCCCCGTCACCCACGCGTCCGCGAAGCCCGCCGCGGTGGGGAAGTTGGTCCCGTCGCCGCTCCACACCCCGAACCCGATCGCGTCGTAGGTCGAGATCACGTCCGCGATCCCGTCCCCGTCCAGATCCCCGGCGCCGATGTTCTGGTTGAACCCGCCGTAGTCGATGCAGTCGCCGGCCGGCGCCCGGCACTCGCCCACCTGCGGCCAGCCCGCCGCCGTCGACCCGTCGAGCTCGAACACGTTGGTGGCCGGGCCGTCCGCCTGCTTGGTGATCAGGATCTCCGCCACCCCGTCCCCGTCCACGTCCGCCGCCGCGATGCTCCGCACCTCCGCGTCGCCGAACGCCCGCGGCCAGCCGGGCAACAGCTCCCCCTCGTGGTCGTAGACCGCGACGTTGTACCCGTCGTCGTCCGGGTGCGCGCTCACCGCGATCTCCGTGTCCCCGTCCCCGTCCAGATCGCCCACCGCCGCCGACGGCCACATCCGCACCGACCCGTGTTCGGGGCTGCTCGACGCGCTCGACGCCCAGGCCGTCTGCCACAGCGGCGTCCCGTCGCCGCGGTAGACGTAGAGCACCGAGTGCCGCGGGGCGACGATGTCGAGCGCCCCGTCGCCGTCCACGTCCACCAGCGCCGGCGACGCGAACCAGTTCTCGTCCCAGCTCCCCGGCAGCGTCGCCCGCAGCACCGGCGCCTGCACCGCCCCGCTCGACCCCGACGCCGCCGGCGCGCAGCTCGGCGGCGGGGGCGCGATCGGCACGCCCGCTGGCGGGGGCGCGGCCGCTCCCCCGCCGCCGGGCGTGCCGCCGTCGCCGCCGGCGCACGCCGTGGCGAGCGCGAGCGCGGCGAGGACCCCGAGGACGCGACCCGCACGCGGGGTCACGACGCCGCCACCCGTCTCAGGTCCCGTTCTCCCTTCGCACATGCCCGCGCTCGTGCCCGCGCTCGACGCCGCGGGCAACACCCGGGCCCGAGCACCGGGCGCGCCGCCGCGCCGCGCGTCAAGGGCCGGCGGCTCGGAAAAGCTCGCCGTGGGCGGCTCCGGCTCGGCGCGGGCCCCGGTGGCGACGAGCCCCGTGACGAGGCGCGTGCTCGCCAGCGCGCCGCGGAGGCCCCGCCGCTCGCTGCCCGCAGCGCGGCGGGTCATGGCTGCCGGGCAGCGGTGAAGGTCAGCGGCCCGGTGTCGCCCAGGACGCTCCTGCCGCTCGCGGTGCCGTCCGCGGCGAGGGACATGTCGAGCGAAACCTCACCGGCGATGGCGTCGCCGCCGGCGGGCAGCGCGGCGGCCAGGTGTGCCGAGGCGGGATCCCCCGTGAGCCATCCCCTCCCCGCGCGCGCCACGGTGCCCTCGCCGAGCTCGACCGTCACCGTGACCTCTATCGTCAGCACGTGGGAGCAGGAGTCCTCGGTGATGGCGCCGGCGTCATACGCGATCACGAGGGTGGCGGGCGGCGCGGCCACCGCCTCCCCGTCAGCCGTAGCGGAAAGGTCCACCGTGGCGAGGTAGGTGCCGCCGAGGGCGGCGATCACGTCCGCCGCCGAGTGGCCCGCGGCCGTGGGCTCCGCGTACTGGCGCGGGAAGTCGGGGCAGGAAGCGGAGGTCTCGCCGGCATCCCCGTCATCAGCGCCGCATTCCCCCGTCTGGCCGCCGCAGAACAGGCAGCCGGGCGCGAGCGCCGCCGAGGCGGCGAGGAGCAGCGCGAGGCCGAGTCCCCGGAGGCGTGCCATCCGAGAGGAGGATGGACGGGGCGCCGGGGCGCGTCAACGCCGCTCGTGCACAAACTATGCACCCACCGAGCCCGTCGACGTGCGAAGCTAGGCTACATGGATCACGCCACCGTCGCCGCGGAGCTGGTGCGGGCGCTCCGGGGCCGCCGCTCCCAGACGGCGCTCAGCCGCCGCCTCGGCTACAAGAGCAACGTCGTGTATCGCTGGGAGGCCGGGCGGGCCTGGCCCACCGCCGCCGCCTTCTTCGCGGCGGCCCGCCGGGTCGGGGTGGATCTGCCCGGCCTGCTCCGGCAGTTCTACCGGACCCCGTCGGAGCGGATCGCCCGGCTCGACCTCACGCGCCCGGCCGGGGTCGCGGCGCTGCTCGCCGATCTGCGCGGCTCCACCCCCATCGGGGAGCTCGCGCGGCGTGCGGGGCGGAGCCGCTTCGCCGTCGCGCGCTGGCTCAAGGGCGAGGCCGAGCCGCGGCTCCCCGAGCTGCTCTTGATGATCGACGTCGCGACGCTGCGGCTGCTCGACTTCCTCGCCGGCATCGTCGACCCGACGACGCTGCCGAGCGTGCGCGACGACTGGCAGGCGCTGCTGCTGGCGCGGGAGGCCGCCTACTCGCACCCCTGGTCGCATGCGGTGCTGCGCGGCCTCGAGCTCGCGGACTACGTCGCCCTCCCGCGCCACCAGCCCGGGTGGCTCGCCCGCCGCCTCGGGATGCCGGAGGAGGAGGAGAAGCGGGCGATCGAGCTCCTGGCGCGCACGAGGCAGATCCGGCGGCGCCGCCACAAGTGGGGGGTCGACGAGTCGCGCACGGTGGACACCCGGGCCGATCCGGCGCGGTCGCTCCGGATGAAGGCCTGGTGGACGCGCCTCGCCCTGGAGCGCGTCGAGGCCGGGAGCGAGCACGTCCTCTCGTACAACCTGTTCAGCGTCTCGGCCGCCGACTGCCAGCGTATCCTCGAGCTATACCGCGCCTTCTTCCAGCAGATGCGCGCCATCGTCGCCGACTCGCGGCCGAACGAGCGCGTGGTGCTGTTCAGCACGCTGGCGGTCCCCCTCGAGCCGATGCCGCCCGGCGCCGCGGGTTGAGCGCGCGGCCACAGGCGCCGCCCGCGCCACGCGGCCCGCCGGCGCAGGCGGCTGCGCGCCACCACGCCCATCAGGCCCAGGAGCACCCAGAGCGGGGTTCGCTCGCCGAGGCAGTCCGAGGGCTGGGTGCTGGTGGAGCAGGCGCAGAGATCCGGGAACTGGTGCCCATCCGGGAACTCCTCCGGCTCCATCCACACCGGCTGCCACACCTGCTCGACCGGGGCGGGCGCGGGGATGACGCAGGGGTCGGCGCCCTCGACGGCCACGGCCTCGCGCTCGACGAGCGCTGCCATTCCCCGCCGAGATGTCGAACGCCTGGACCAAGGGGTGGCGGCGCGGGTGAGGTGGATGGTGCAGATGGTAACGTGGACCTCGACGCCCGTGCCCGAGACGGCCAGGGTGTCGATGGCGCTGAAGACCACGTCCGGCCGGGGCCAGAGGGTGCGGAGGGCGATGAGGGCCGCGTGCGGCGTCGGATCGACCTCCACGCGGCAGAGCACGTCGCCGACCACGCGGCTCGCGACGATCTCCCCAGCCAGACAGAGCGGCTCGCCCGCCGGAGGCTAAGTGCTGCCCGGGGGCGATCTCGACCAGCGCGCTCCCGGCGCCGCCCGGACAGGCCGTCGCCGGGGGGCGGACGATGAGGGCGAGGTGGTCGTCCTGGACGTACAGCTCCCCGGAAACCCCGGCGATGTCCGCGACGGTGGCCACGGCCTGCAGCGCGGCGGGCTCGCTCACGTCGATCACCTGCAGCCCCCGCGCCGCGTCGTACACGTGGAGCCGATCGCCCTCGAGCTGCACCAGATCGCTCTCCTCGCTGGTCAGCGGGGAGTCGGGCAGCTCGGCCGGGGTCGGGGCGGAGATCGCGACGCCGTTCGCCATCGCGGGGGCAGCGTCGTCGCCCGACTCCTTGGTGGTGCAACGACCCGACGGCGCGACACGGGCCGCCGCCGTCGCCCCGAGCGCGAGCGCGCCCCCCTCCACCGCCGCCCGTGCCGGTTCGACCTGGACATCGCCACCTCCCGCCGGGGCTCCGGCCCTCGCCCGAGGCGTATCCCCGCGACGCAGCGCCGCACGCTGGCGCGGCCGCACTTGGCGTGCACCCGAGGAGCATCGGCAGGTGCAGAATGGGTACCTGCCGGCCGCGGGCGCAGCGGTCCTGGCGGCGGACCTCGGGATTGTCCGTCCCCCCCCTCGTGCCCCACCCGCAGACGTCGCCGGGCAGGAGAACGGCGACAGCCGCGCCGTGAGCGGGAACACGTCGCCGCGCGGCCTACCGGAACCGCCGCTCGAGCTCGGCCAGGCGCCGCTCGACCTCGAGGCGCGCGGCGCGCTCGCGCTCCTTCTCCGCCCGCTCGCGCTCCTTCTCCGCCCGCTCGCGCTCCTTCTCCGCGCGCTCGCGCTCCTTCTCCGCCCGCTGGTGCTCCT
>CAYVRP010000192.1:0-4678 GCA_964454025.1 uncultured Polyangiaceae bacterium
CTGCTGCGTGCGTATGCGCTCACGCCGGAGCCCGAGACGGGCGAGGACCGGACTCTGTTCGACGCCGTGATCCTCCGACCCCCGCCGGCCGGGCCCGCTGGGCCCGGCGGGGCGATCCCCTGGCAGACGCTGGTGGACTCGGCCTTCCTCTACCTCGACTCGACCGAGCTCGCAGAGCCGACGGACGACGAGCAGCAGCAGCCACGCGCCCGCTGGCTGCGAAAGTTTGCCAAGCAGATTGGCCAGGCCGTGCGCGAGGTCGCGCGCGGGATCGTGCACAGCCTCGGCGCGATCGATCGCGTGGTGTCCGGCACCACCGAGATCCGGCTCGAGCTCAAGGTCCTCAACCGCGACCCCGCGTTCCCGTGGATGATGGAGATGCAGCAAGCCTGGGGCAGGAACGCCGGCGAGCCGGCTAAGCTCGAGGGCGTGCAGGCGGAGCTGAAGATGAAGCGCCTCGGGGGGCTCATGCCGACGCTCTTCGTCGACAAGACGAGCAGCCAGGGCGTCGCACACATCTCGGCGGCCAAGGGGGGCGATCCCCGTGGCCGCAACCCCGTCTGCGTCCGGCTCGACAACGCCGCCGGTTCCATCACGCAGTTCCTTGCCGCCAACCGGGTGTGTGACTTCAACGGCACCGGCGACTTCCCCGACACCCGTCGCAGCGAGTTGACGGTCGCGATGGTGGCGGACGACTTCCAGATCCACGCGTTGAACGCCCTCACCGACGCGCACCGCTACTTCGAGGTAATCGCCGACCACCCCATCCAGCCAGCCAAGGTCGTTACGGGGGGCCTCGCGAGCGCGCTCTCGGGCCGGGCCATGGCCAACTGCATGGGGTTGACCGGGGACCTCGACTTCACCGGCTGGGCCTTGAGCGGTATCCCGCTGTTCGGGCAGTCGGCGCTGGCCTACACCCGCGCCGACATCGTGCTGCCGAGCGGGAAGGAACGGCGAAGGAATTCCCGCGGCCTTATCGTGCACGAGTACGGCCACTTCAGCCTCTGCAGCATGCTCTGGGACGTGGACCCGGAGCTCGTCCGCGAGCTCATCGAGCGGCGGATCACCGAGTGGGGCTTCCACCGGCAGATCGACGAGACGGACGAGCTCTCCCACCTCAACGAGGCCTTCGCGGACTTCGTGGCGGGGCAGGTCGTGGGCTGCACGAACTACGTCGATCCGAATGGGAGCTTCGATAGCTTGAACCTGAACTATTGCCACGTTCCTGATGGATATCTGGACGGGAATTGAAACGTCGATCCGACGGTCGCTCCGCCGCTCGGGCCGTGCCTGGAGGGCAACGCGACCGGCGTCGACACGTCGGGAAACATGGACGCGGCCAGGACGGACGAGAAGGCTGGCGCGACGGTGGGCGGGTACGGTCAGATCAACCGGGTGATGACCACCGTCCACGACGCCTTCGATGGGCACTACTGGCAGCTCAACGAGCTCCGCGCCCGGGACGTGCCGGGGAACGCGGACTATTACATGATGGACGCGGACGGCGAGCTCGAGATCCTCCAGAAGGGCTGGGCGCTCCACACGCCCGGCGCCACCGCGCCCGACGAGGTGATCGCCCTGCCGGGGACGGCCATCCCGGAGTGGATCCATGACTTTGCCCACCACTTCGAGACGATGGTGAGCGCCGACGTCGGCTTCCTGAGCTCGCTCGCGAGGACCATGCAAGCGCACGGCGCCACCTGGTGCCAGGCCTGTGACCTCTTCCTCCTGCACCAGGACGGGGCGCCGACGGCGCTCGCCGACCGCTGGATCGCCTGCGCCGGCGGACCGGGGCGGCTGTACGAGTACCTCGGCCGGCCGCCGGACCCCTTCCTGAACATCGACGCGACGGATTGCAGCGCCTGCCCGCCCCTTCACTACGCGGACGGCGCCGGTGTCTGCCACGCTTGCCCGGCCGGCGAGGTGCCCGTCTGGGGCGGGTGCGAGCCCTGTCCAGACGGTTCCATCCCGGGTCCTGATGGGAGGTGCGACGACTGCGACGCCGGGAGCATCAGCCGCGGCGCTGACTGCGTCCCCTGCGGCCCGCTCGGCGGCGCCGATCCCGCCACGAACTCCTGCGTGCCCTGCTTGGACGATCTGGTGGTGGACTGGGCGGCGGCGCACGCGGACTGCCAGGTGCCGGTGATCGACCGGGCCGCCGCCGCGACGGCTCCGGATCTCTGCCCGGACCTGCTCTGGATCCGAGGCGAGGGGCTCGACGCCGGTGGCCCCGTCGTGCCGGAGCTCTCTGCCCCGTGGGACCTGCCGCTCGGGGGCGCCACCCTCTGCGGTGCCTTCAAGGCGTCGTTCGGCGTGTTCGACGACGCCGGAGCTGAGCAATGGCTAGTCCGCGACGGGGGCCTGTACGACGGGGCCGACTGCTCCGAGTCCTGCCGGGTCGAGTGGTCGCCGAGCGGGCCTCGCGAGGTGTGCGCCACCTACTGCCTGGAGGAGGCGACTTGCTCCTGGCCGGCGCCCGCATCCATCTCTTCGCCAGACGTCGTCCGGCTGCTGGTGGACCCTCCGCTCCTGGGCGCGGCAGCGCTCACATTGGACTTCGGGCAGTCATGCTCCGGTTCCGTGCCTTGACCGCCGGTGTGGACCGGCGCGACCCCTGGCGCTACGCCGTGCCCCTGGCGCAGTTTGCGCTCCTCGCGACGGTGAGCGCGTGCCGTCCGATCGAGGTCCCGCCCTGTGTCACGGGGACCGGCGTCGACGTCGGCGACACCCTTGGCCTTACCGTGGTGGAGCCCTACGACGCGAGCTCGTCCTACCGCTACGACCTCGAGGCGTTCTTCGGTGCGGATCGTGACTACCTGTCGTTCCCCCAGTGCAACCCGGAGCACGACATCACCTACGGGGAGGAGCTCACGCTGGACCTGATCGGATGGCTGGGCGAGGACGACGAAACCGGCTGCAAGCACCTCGCAGGCAGTCTCCGCGACTCGCAGAAGGTCGCCTTTGGCCGGGCGCGGGAGGTCCCAGCAGCAGGCCGGGGCAGGGAGTTCGTTAGCGTGAGCCACCCGTGGGCAACCGTGGCCGGCTGCGACAGCGCCCTCTGGGAAGGGCTGGTGGTTGCACGCGTGGACCGTACAATCAGTCCCCTGGCTCCGCTGGCACCCGGCGAGCTACCCTCCGCATTGCTCTGGCGAGCCCTCTGGTCCAGATCCTTGGATCCGGCCTGCAACGCGATCGACTGGGGCTTTGACTGTCTCTTCGTTGTGGAGCTAGAGAGGCGCTGATGCGGCGCCCGCTCACCGGTCCGTGCCTCACCGCGACCGCCCTACTGATCACGACGTCGCTCACCGCGCCGGCGGCGGCCTACGTGCAGGCCCGCGATCGGGTCACGCACGCCCCGCTGCGTTGGGGCTCGAGTGAGGTCCTGCTGACGCTCTCCGCCCGCCGCACCTCCCAGGACCTCGACGCGGTGGCGGTCACCCGCGCGCTGGAACAGGCGGCGGCGCGCTGGACGCGGGAGGTGGGCGGCGACGGGCGCGCCATTCGCGTCGCGCCACCGAGCCCCGCGGCCGATCGGGTCCGCCGCGACGGCGTCAACGCCGTCGTGTTCCACGAGCGCACCTGGGCCCGCAACGGCGACGCCGATGACGCGCGACGCGGCTACGACGTCGAGGTGCAGGCCATGACCACGACCTACCTCGACCGTGATCGGGCGCGAGGCGTCGCGTGGATCGCCGAGGCGGACCTCGAGCTGAACGGCGTGCACTTCCGCTGGCTCGCCGACGACGCGCCCGTTCGTACGCGCCGAGACGCGCGCCTCCGCGACGTGCTCGTCCACGAGCTGGGACACGTCCTTGGACTGTCGCACGACTGCAACGACGGGTTTCTTCACCCAGGCGCGGTCGACCACCGCGGCCGGAGGCCATCGCCCTGCGCGCACGGCCCCGCCCGCGGATCACCCGCGATGTCGCCGGATCCGACGCCAGCCAGCGTTCCGGTGCTGCTCGCCCCCGACGAGCGCCACGCCGTCTGCGACCTGTATCCCGGCGCCTCGCCGCTGAAGACCTTGCCCGGGGGCCGTGGCTGCGCCGTGGCCCTGGCGCGGGAAGGTCCGAAGGCAGGCGCCGTCGCGAGCATTCTCGGTGCGCTGCTCGTCGCCCAATGGCGGCGCGGTGCGCGCCGGCCATGCGCAGGGAGGTCCCGATGAACCGTTTCTTCCTCGTGGTTGGCTCTCTTGCGGCGGTCGGGCTGGGGGCCTGCGGGCAGCCGGATTCGGCGCCGGGTCCGGATGAGGGCGCCCGGGTCGGCACGGGCGGCGACGCCCTGTCCGGCGGAGCCCGCGGCGGCGGCGGCACCACCGGCGGCTCGGGCGCCGGCGGGCTCGCGAGCACGGGTGGGGTCGTCGGCACGGGAGGGCTCGCGGGGACCGGGGGCGAGGTCGCTGCCGCTTTGCCACCGCGACCCAGAGCGACCGTGACCAACCCGATCGCCGGTGACCAATAGCACCTCCGATCCGCTCGCTGCACTGCCATGGCACTCCTTGCGCTGTGCGCGAGCGGGGGATCGTCAACGCGTGGCCAGGAGGTCCTGCGCCACCGTCCGCGCCGTCCTCGTCGCGGAGTGCGCCGCTCCGGGACCATGCAGGAGCGTTCGGGGTCGATCGCGGTCTTCGTCGCTCGCCGAAACCGACCCAGTTGCGCTCGCGAGAGTCGACCCAGGG
>CAYVRP010000193.1:0-4648 GCA_964454025.1 uncultured Polyangiaceae bacterium
GCCTCGCCCCCCTCGCCCCCCCCGCCGGTCCCGCCGCTGGTCGGGCCCCCGCCGCTCGCCGGGGTCCCGCCGCTGGCCAGGGTCCCGCCGCTGGTCGGGCTCCCACCGCTGGTCGGGCTCCCGCCGCTCGTCGGCGCGCCGCCCGCGCCAGACCCGGCCTCACCCGTGGTGCCCCCGCCGGCCTCGCCCGGGCTGTCCGTGCCGGCCTCGCCCGGGGCGGCCGCGCCCGCCTCGCCGCCCGCGGCGTCCCCGCCCTCCCCGGCGTCGCCAGCCCCGTCGTCGCCGCCGTTCCCTCCTTCGCTCGACCCGTCGGCGTCGTCCGGATCGGAGCCCTCGATCTCGCAGGCCATGGTCCCGAACACCAGGATCGGAAGGGTCAACCAGGTGATGATGCGCACGCGACGTCCTCCTTTGACAGCAGACAGATCCGGAAGAGCGTACCATCGCGGCCGGTCGCCAGCAATGCGGCCCCAGGGGCGACAGAGGCGGTGAGACGCCGCCAACTGCTCGCCCACCGCGCCGCCTCGCGGCGCGAACGCGACCGCCGCGCCGCGCCCGATCACCGGGCGCGCGGGTACCGGCTCCGGCGTGGTAGGCTGGGAGCGAGGATCGAGGGAGGGCGTCATGGGGAAGCCACTCGGACGGCTCGCAGCGATGTCCGCGCTCCTCGCGTTCAGCGGCGGCGGCTGCTCGCAGGACGCGGCCACCGGCGGCGCCAGCGCCAGCGGCAGCGGCGCGGCGACCGCGGGGAACGCGGGAGACGGCCCCGGCGGCCGCGCGCCCAGCGGCGGCTCCCCGAGCGGCGGCGCCGCGGCGAGCCCCGGCAGCGGTGGGGGGACCCCGGGCAGCGGCGGGGTGGCCCGGGGTGGAGCGGCCGGCGCGGGCGCCGCCGGTTGCCTCGACGTGGACCGCGACGGGGACTGCGCGCCCGCCGACTGCGACGACGAGAGCGCGGGCGTTGGTCCCTCGCAGGAGGAGCGCTGCAGCAACGGCCTCGACGACGACTGCGACGGCAGGGTGGACGACGGCTGCCTCGACGACACGGTCGCGTTCTTCGTCGACCGCGACTCGCGCGGCGGTCCCTGCGACGACGACAACCCCGGCAGCCTGAGCGAGCCCTGGTGCACGATCGCCGCGGCCAACGAGCGGCTGACCGCCGGGCAGACCGCGTACCTGCGCGCCGGCACCTACGTGGACGAGACGATCGCTCCCGTCAACTCGGGCACGGCGGACGACGCGCGCATCACGTACACCGCCTACGCGGACGAGGAGGTCACGCTCACGCGGGGCGTGTACTGCGTCCGCCTGCAGAATAGCTCCTTCGTCAGCGTGCTCGGGATCGATTTCGTCGACTGCGAACGCAACGTGTACCTCCGCAATTCCCACCACAACAACGTCGGCGCCTGTACCTTCGACAACCCGGCCGGGCCGGCGACCTGGGCGGGCTCGGGGATCTACGACAGCTCGACCTACAACCGCATCTTCGACTGCACGTTCTCGCGCTACGGGAACGAGTCGGGCACGGACCCGGACTGGGACGACAACGGCTGCCTGCTCGACATCGGCAACGACAACGAGGAGGACCGCTCCGACTTCAACCTGGTGATGCGCTCGACCTTCTACTACGGCGGCCATCACCTCCTCGGTGTGTACGCCAATCACAACGTCGTCCGCGGCAACCGCTTCCACAACGAGGAGTGGTTCGAGTGCCACCGGGCGGAGATCGGCGGCCGGTGCGGCGGCCGCGACGTGATCACCAACACCAGCTTGCCCGATCTGAACACCCGGAACGTCTTCGAGGACAACGTCATCGCGTACTCGGGGGTGCCACCGGACAACGCCTCGTCGACGGGGCTCAGCCTGCGCACGCGGCACAACCTCGTCCGCCGCAACGCCTTCTTCGCCAACGACTCCTCGGGCGTGACGCTCTCCGCCGACGACGGCAACCACAACGACGCCAGCCACAACCACCTGTACTCGAACGTCTTCTACCGGAACGGCTACCTGCTGTTCGACGACTGGGACACGAGCAAGTACGGGCTGCTGCTGGCGCGCTGGGTCGACGACGACGCGCACAACCCGATGGTCGGCGTCGCCGTGAAGAACAACGTCTTCTTCGAGAACGCCCTCGGGGCCATCTACTTCTACTACGTGAACGAGCCGGAGCAGGTGGTGGCCGACAACTGGCTCGAGGAGGGCGACCCGGGCTTCGTGGCGGCCACGGGGGATCCCGATCCCTCCGCCCTCTCCGCCCTCGATTTCCGGCTCCGCGCCGACAGCCCGTGCGTCGACCGCGGCGGCTTCTTGACCGAGGCGGTGGAGGACGGGCGGGCGAGCACCGCGCTGCGGGTCGCTGACGCCGGCTACTTCATCGACGGCTACGGCATCGTCGAGCCCGACCTGATCCAGCTCGAGGGGCAGACCCGGGCGGTGGCCATCGTGGCGGTGGACTACGACCGCGACACCCTCACCCTCGCCGAGCCGCTCACCTGGTCCGCGGGGGACGGCGTGAGCTTGCCGTTCCACGGCGCGCGGCCCGACCAGGGCCTCCACGAGCACCGCGAGTGACGACTCGGGCTCCCCGCCTTCTTCGGCGCGCCCGGACGCGCTACCCTCCCGGGTGCGGGCGCCGCGGCGCGGCGCTGGCTCGGCGAGTGACACCGGATGGGCCCGAAGCGAGAGACGGAGCCGAAGCTCTTCTTCGGCCTGGAGGTGACCCGGCGCTGTAACCTCTCCTGCCCGCACTGCTTCACCGCCGCCGGCGCCGCGGCGCACCCCGGCCCCACGCGGGCTGAGGTGCGCTCGCTGATGGAGCAGCTCGTAGCCGCGGGGACGCGGCACCTGGCCTTCTCGGGGGGCGAGCCGCTCGCGCGTCGTGATCTCGAGGACCTGATGGCCGACGGGCGCGCGGCGGGCATGAAGAGCTTCAGCATGGTGTCCAACGGCGTGCTCGCCAGCCCGCGCCGGGTCGAGCGGCTCCGCCGGGCCGGGCTCGTCAGCGTGCAGGTGAGCCTCGACGGCGTCGACGTCCACGACCACCGCGCCCTCCGCGGCTGCTCCCCGGAGGCGTACTTCCGCGCGCTGCGGGCGATCCGCCTCTTCCGCGAGGCCGGCGTGAAGGCGGACGTCGCCACCATCCTGGTCGGTCCGAACGTCGAGCGCCTCGAGGAGATGACCCTCTTCGGCCAGGCCCTCGGCGTCCGCAAGCTCCGCTACTGCTCCTTCGTGCCCACCGGCAGGGCCGCCAGCGACGGCGTGCGCGCCCAGCACACGGTGGAGCCGGCGCGGCTCGACGCCTTCCTCGCGGGGCTGCGTCGCTACCGCGCGAGCAAGAGCCCGGCGGTCGATCTGGTGATCGACCACGGCGTCGGCCCCTGGCGCGAGGACGGACGCTTCCGCTGCGTCGCCGGCCACCACGTCGCCTACATCACCAGCGAGGGCGACCTCTACCCCTGCCCTTCGCTCATGCACGAGCCCTTCCGGGTAGGCAACGTCTTCCGGGACGGCCTCGCCGCGCTGCTCGCCTCGCCGGCGCTGCACCGCGTGCGCCGGTTCCGGCGACGGGAGCTCGCCGAGCCGTGCCGCAGCTGCCCGAACCCGCGCTGCTCCGGCGGCTGCCGCGGCGCGGCCTACGCCGCGACCGGGGACGTGCGGGCGGCGCCGGCGTACTGCAACTACCTCCGCCGGATGGGCGCGCCGGCCGGGCCACCCGGGTGATCGCCGACGCCGCTGGAACCCGGGGGCTGTGCCGATCCATGCCACCCGCAACGCCCCTGGCCGTCGCTCCCGAACCGTCCGCGACGGGTCGTGGCCCGGAAGGAATGGTGAAGCCCGCTTCAGGTGACGGCCCGGTCAGTCCGGCACGCGTCTTGCTTGTCGGGTCGCCGGGGCCTAGCCCCGGGGAATGAGTGTGCCATGAAGAAGACCCTCGATCCGACCCTGATGCGCGCCTACCTGGACCAGGTCTGCGAGAGCCACCGGAGAGCCCCCGTGGGCTCCTGGTCCGAATGGCTACGTCGTTCCCTCGGCGCCTCCGTGGCGCTCACGGTGGCGCTGGCCGGGTGCGGCGGCGAAAGCGGAGAGGACGCCACGACGGGGACCGACGACCCCTGCACGGGAGCCAACTGCGCCGGCGCTGGCGGCACGCCGGGCTCCGGCGGCGCGGCCGAGGGCGGCGCCGCGGGCACGGGCGGTGCCGCGACCGGCGGCGCCGCGGGCACGGGCGGTGCCGCGACCGGCGGCGCCGACGAGACTGGCGGTACCGCGACCGGGGGCGCCGACGAGACTGGCGGTACCGCGACCGGGGGCACCGCGGGCATCGGCGGTCGTCCCACTGGCGGGGCGAGCTCCGGGGGGACCGCCGGCACGGGTGGTGCCGCGACCGGGGGGGCCAGCAGCGGCGGCGCGAGCAGCGGCGGCACGGCCGGCACCGGCGGCCTCGGCATCGGCGGCGTCGTCTACGGCATCCCCGAGGACTGCAGCAACGACCGCGACGACGACTACGACGGCGCCGTCGACTGCGCCGACGAGGACTGCACCGCCCACGCGGACTGCGTCCTCGCCATCCTGCCCGCCCCCGAGGCGGACTGCTCCAACCACACGGACGACGACTTCGACGGCGACACCGACTGCGACGACGACGACTGCG
>CAYVRP010000194.1:0-4624 GCA_964454025.1 uncultured Polyangiaceae bacterium
GGATGAACCCCCAACTCTCGCCCTCCCTGCGCGTCACGAAGGCGGGGGACGCGCCTGCCGCCTCGAGTCGGTCGTTCTCGTTGCGGATGGCCACGTACCCCGCGCCGGCGCCGAGGGTATGGTCCTTCTCGCGCTCGCGGAGCTCGGCGACGACGGCCCCTACACGAGCACGACCGCCGAGGCTCTGGAGGACTTCACGTATCCGATCGACGCGACGACTGCGCATAGGATTCGCCTCTCCATCCTGATCATCGCGGCGCCGTTCCTTCTTGTCCAACCTGCCCGCGCGGCGCCATTTCCTCCCAGGATTGCGAGAGGGTTCAGCTCCCCAGGGCAGGAGGCCGGGCCCCGCGACGAGCGTCGAGATCGGGGCGGTGAGCTAGGGGGAGCGTCGTCCGGAGTCGCGGGTGGCAGCTTTCGCTGGGCTCAGTCCCACCGTCGTCGCGTCTCGGCGTCCGGCCACCTCGCCGAGCTACCGGCCGATCAGTCGTCCTGTCCCCGACTGATTCCCGGACGGCCCGGTTCCTGTCCCGGACGGCCTGGTTGCTGCCGGGACCGCGTTCCCGCGCCCGGTTCTCCTCTTCCGGCTCCCCACCTCGCGAACCCGCCCACCAAGCGGCCCCTGGTCGCGCTGCTGAAGCAGGCCCGCGCCTTCGGCGTCGGCGTGGTGGTGGGCACCCGGAACCCCATGGATCTCGACCACCGCGCCCCCGGCAACGCGGGCGTGTGGTGGGTGGGGCGCCTGCAGACCGACACCCCCACGCCCGCGCCCAGTCACCTTCGGGTGACTGGGACCCTCGCGTTCGCAGGGCGCCGATCGGGACCGCATGGTCGCCGGCCTCCGCCGCGGCGCCGCGACTCGCCTCGACGACGTTGCCGCCACCGTCCTGCGGCTGGTCCCGTGGTGGTTCGTGATGCGCAACGCGCACGCGAGCGACGGCGCCCGCCTGCTGAACCGCCGCACCACCATGAGCCTGCTCCGCGGTCCCATGACGCGCGACGAGATCGCCCGGGCGTGGGCGCTGGGGAGCGGCAAGGCGGCGGCCGCGGGGTGAGGATGGAGGCGCGGTCGTTCCCGCTCGATGGCCGGCGCGCCGCGCGCGCGAGCAGATCTACGGCCTGTAGCCGTCGCTGCCTCCATCACGTCCCGAGCTCGGACGCGCCGTCCCCCGGCGCTTGACGGCGGCGGTGGCGCCGAGGAGAGTGCGCGGCGGCGGGCCGCTGGGCTGCCGGCGGCGGACGGCTGGGTCACGATGCGCAGGAAGTTCATGCGGGAGCTGGCCGCGCTGGGGCTCCCGGCGGGCCCGGGCGCCGATCACGACGCCTCACCGATCTCCGACGCCGATATCGCGCCGCTCCCGGAGGCCGCGCGTCGCTACTTCCATTTCATGCGGGTGGTGGGCAGGCCGCGCGACTGGTCGTTCCGGATCGGGCTCGCCGGTCGCTTCCGCCGCTCCCGTGACGAGGGGTGGATGGGGTGCGAGGCCTGGCAGTACAACACGCGTCTTGCGCTGGCGCGGATCTTCCACCTGAAGCTCCGCTTTTTCGGCGTGATCCCGGTGCTCGGCCGGGACACCTACGTCGATGGGCGGGGCCGGATGCTCATTCGCGCGCTCGACCTCGTGACCGTGGGGGACGGCACCGGCGAGGCGTACGACGTTGGCGAGCTCGTCACCTACCTCAACGACGGGGTCATGATCGCCCCGACCCTGCTGCTCGTCCCGGAGGTCGGGTGGTCCGAGGGCGACCGGAGCTCGTTCGAGGTTTCGATCACCGACCACGGGCGGACGGTGCGGGCGCGCGTGATCGTGGACGAACGCGGGGCGCCGGTCGACTTCGAGACCACCGACCGCTTCTATGCGGACCCGAAGGACCCGGCGCGGGTCACGCGCTGCCGCTGGACCACGCCGGTGGCGGGCTGGCGGGAGGTGGGCGGTCGCATGCTGCCAACCAGCGGCCGGGCCGTGTGGCACCCCGAGGGAGAGGCCGAGCTCACCTACGTCGAGCTCCGGTTCCGGCCCGAGACGCTGGCCTTCGACGTCGCGCCCGGCATCTGAGCCGAGTCCCCGTCTCCGAGCAACCGCTCGGATGGTCACGCGTAGTGGCCGGGGAGGTCACGGGGTTTCGATCGTCTCGACGGCCTCCGTGCAGGGGGGGCCGCAGCCCTGCTTGTGGGGCTGGTAGGTGCGGTACTCGGGCGTGACGGTCGAGCTCAGGACGAACTCACCGTCGCGGTGGACGGTGACGGTGACGGAATCCGGGCGAAGATAGCGGAACGTGATCCGGCTGATGCCGCAGCGAAAACCGATGCCAAGATCGCTGCTGGAGCAATCGTATGTGAGATCATTGGGAGACAAGTCTCGTCCTGCGCCGGCACTTCCGGCGGTGAACTGTGAAGCCGTCTGCCCTCCGGCACCGAGATACTCATCCGGCGGGCAGGTTCCAAGAGTCCACCAACCATCAGGCAGCGTCACGTTACAGGACGTAGTCCTCCCATCGTATTCGACGTTGATATCGTATGTCTCTAGCTCCGAGAGTTCCTCGACGAAGCGGATCTCGAGCGAAAATGGAGAACATAGGATTGTGTCCTCGCACTGCCCGCACCCCGAAACCACGCCGGCCGCCGGAGCCACTGCCATTGACGCGGCGATGAAGGCGACGCTTCGCCAATCGCGCCTCGTCACGCTCTCCTTTTGCTTCTTCATGGCACCGCGCAACGACAGCAGCCAAACTCGGCCCACTGCGCCTTGTCGCAGACCCCGTTGAACACGCAGACGCGCGTGCAGTCGGCGTCGTCCGCGCAAGTCAGCTCGCCGCATTCCGTGGGGTACCAATCGTCCGCGAAGAACTGAACCCAGACGCTCTTGCTGGCCATCCGACCTTCACTGTCCCAGACGCGAAAGGTGAATACCACCGGCGATGAGCCCTGGAACTCTCGTGCATCCTCGGCAAACCTGCTCGCCAGGTCGATCGTAACCGGGACGCTCGGGGAGTCGGTAGTCGGATGGATCTCGAGGGGGATCGCCCGGAAAGGCGAGCCGAACGTCCAGTCCCAGGTATACGGCTCCGCGCCGTCGAGGCCGACCGCGCCGACCAGGCCGTGCAGTGTCAGAACGTCATCTCGGTGGTAGCTCGATCCCCAGACCGGCTCCGCGATGTCCACCTGGGGCGGCATCCCTTCCCAAGTGCCCCACGGGCTGATCACCGCGTCGAGGGTGGTGGTGTCCCCTTGCGAGTCGGTCACCGAGAGGTGGAGCAGCCCGAACGGATCGCTCATCTGGATCACGCGGCGGCCACAGACCGACGTGTCGTGGACGACGCTCCCACCTTGCACCTCCCAGGCGACATCGCAAGAGAGCAGCCCGTCCTCATCATCCCAGGCTCGGGCCACGACGAGGTTCGGGCCGGGGTACCAGAGGTTGATGCCGGTGCCGGAGTGGTCCGGGGTGACGAGCTCGAGCAGCGGCAGGGTGTTCTCGACCCGGAAGAGAACCGAGTCCGTCGCGGTTAGGCCGTCCGGCGTGGTGAGGGTGGCAGTGAGCTCGTAGCGCCCGGGCGACGGGACCGCCATCGTCCCCAGCATCGGCCCATCGGCGACGACCTCGGTGTAGATCACGGACCCGTCGAGTGGCCCTTCCAGAACCCAGCGCACCGGGCCATACTCCGTCTCCCGCGCCACTCCATTGGAGTCGAGGTAGAAGTAGAAGACGCGGGACTGAAAGCCCATCCACTCGGCGGCCAGGGCGATGCGATCCCCGTCGGCGGGCGCGACGATCTCGATGTCGCGCGTGAAGTGCTCGGGGCCTCGTGATGCCAGGGCGTACCGTACGGACTCGAGCGCGGTGTAGTAGCCCCGTGCCGCGCGTCCAAGTCCGGGCTCCCGGCCGAGCTCGAGCGCCTCCATCACTTCGTGAGCAGTCGCGTCAGGGTTCGCCGCCCAGACCAACGCGGCGATCCCGGCCGTGAAGGGCGTGGAGTAGCTGGTTCCCTCGACCATCCCGAAGTCGGAAACGGTGTCGCTGGGGTCGGTGTCGCTGAAATGCCCGTAGGAGGCCCAGACGTCCACGCTCTCTTCGCCGAAGTTCGACCGCAGGTCCCCAAGGGTCGAGCCCCATTGCATTCCGCCTACGCAGGTCACGTGGTCGAGCTCGCAGGGGTAGAATAGCCGCTTCTCCCAGCAGCGGCCGAGCGCACACGCCTGGGCATCCACGTCCTCACCGTCGTTTCCAGGCGAAGCAAAGAGCAGTACGCCATCCTCATGTGCGCGGTTCACTGCCCGCTTCATGCGCCGCGCCCAGAACGCCACGCTCTTGGGCGCCCAGAAGTGAAAGCTCATGCTGATGATGCGCGTCTCGTCGCGGAGGTCGTTGATGGCCTTGACCGCTCCTGAGGTGTTGTTGCCGCGGAAGGTGGTGATGAGCCGCGATACCGGCCCGCCCGGACCGGCAGCGCCGAAGTCGTTGTTCACCTGCCCGAACCCGGAGCCCACCACGCGGGAGCCGTGCCACGGTTCGTGGTCCGGTGACTCCTGGAAGGGGTCGAAGCGGTCGCGCGCCGCGCGAGAGGTTGAACCTGGATTTCGCGCTGGGGGGGGGGACGCTGGATCGCGCGAACGGACGATTTC
>CAYVRP010000195.1:0-4374 GCA_964454025.1 uncultured Polyangiaceae bacterium
CCCGACGGCGGAGAGGACCACGACGGCGGCGGGCTGCCGAACCAGCTCGAGCAGGTGCTCGGCGGCGGCGAATACTACTGCCAGGACGTGAGCGACCTGATCAACGAGATGGCTGCGGCTCCGCTCCCGATCCCTCCGGATCGCGATCTCGAGCGCTGGGCGCGAGCGGTCGAGGGCGAGGCGGTGCCGCCCGATCCCGTCGACGCCGCGCCCGACGGCGTCGGATCTCGGGTGCGTCGGGGCTGAACCGACACCGTCGCGACCTCTCGAGGAGCCCCGGGGGAGCGCGGCCCCCCACCGTGACAGCGATGTCCCGGTCGGGGACGACCCGCCGCCGGGGTCCTGAGAGCGCGGACGACCGGCGAACCGCGCCCGCGGCAGCGCGAGGTACGCAGCGAAGGCGCTGCGCTCTCCCCGCTACCCGCGGGTGGCCCGCACATTGCAGTGCCGGCGGCTGGCTCCGGGAGGATGGTCCGATGAGCGAGCGACGGGCGGCATGGAAGTGGGCGGGGGCGGTAGGTTCGACCTTGGCGGGGGTGGCCGCGGTAGGCTGCGCCAACGCCGAGCAGGACGGCGCGGCCGGGGAGCGCGCGGCCACCGCGTCGGTCCCCGTGCGGATCGAGGAGAGCGATCTCTACAAGCTGGTGGGCTCGACGCTGTACGTCCAGAACGCGAGCACCGGGCTCAACGTGATCGACGTCTCCGACCCGGAGCTGCCGATCTTCTTCAACCGGGTCCGCGAGCTCGCGGGCAACGCCGGCGAGCTCTACGTGCGGGAGCCGACCGCCTTCGTGCTCCTGAAGGAGGTGGTCCCCGCCTGCGAGCTGCCGCCCGAGCTCGACTCCTGGGCCGTCACCTCCGCGAGCCAGGTCGTCGCCGTCGCCGACGCGGCCTCGGCGAGCGCGGCCGAGATCGCAGGCGAGCTCTGCCTACCCGGGGCGATCGTGACCAGCCGCCTCGTGGGCGAGGTGCTGTACGTGGTGACGAGCCTGACCGGGCCGGGCGGGGCGGCGACCTGGGTCTTCTCGGTGGACACCGCCGATCCCGGCGCCATGGCCGTGGTCGATCACCTGGGGTTCGACGGTGAGGGCTACGAGGTGCACGTGACGGACCAGGCCCTGTACGTCGCCCAGCGCCGCGACGGCGGGGCCCGGACGCAGGTGCGCACCGTGGACATCACCGCGGGGACGGGCGTCATGGTGGAGCGCGGGGGGTTCGAGGTCCCGGGCTCGGTGCTGAGCCGGTTCCACCTCGACGCGCAGGCGGGGACGCTCCGGCTCGTCACCTTCGTCAACCGCTCCTCGGGCTCGAACCTGTACGTCGTCGACCTGGAGGATCCGGACGAGCCCGCGCTCGCCGGGAGCCTGACCCACCTCGCCCCCGGCGAGGATCTGCACGCGACCCGGTTCGACGGCGACGTCGCCTACGTCGTCACCTACGAGCCGGTCGTGGTGCAGATCGATCCGCTCTGGGTCGTCTCGCTCGCCGACCCGACCGAGCCGCGGATCGTGGCAGAGCTCGAGGTCCCCGGCTGGAGCGACTTCGTCTTCCCGCGCGGCGACCGCCTGGTCGCCGTGGGCCGCGGTGATCGCGGGGAACGGATCGCGAGCTCGCTCTTCGACGTCAGCGACCTCGCCCACCCGCGCCAGCTCGCTCGGGTCGAGTTCGGGGGGAGCGACGCCACCTCGGAGGCGGGCGTGGACTTCCGCGGCGTGAGCATCGTGGACGAGGCGCTCGGCGAGCCCGCGCTGCTCGCGGTGCCCCTGAGCAACAACGTATGGACGGGCGACCGGTGCACCGCGCGCCACGGAGTCCAGCTCCTCGACCTCGGCGCGTCCCGGCGCGAGCTCCGGGGCTGGATCCCGCAGGAGGGCCGCGTGCGGCGGACCGTCCCGGTCGGGGGCCGCCTGCTGACGGTGACGGACCAAGAGGTCGCCACCGTCGACGTGGCGAACCGCAGCGCCCCGGACGTCACCTCGAGCCTCACCGTCGGCGATCCGGAGGCGGCCGACCCCTGCATCGCGCCGCCGGCGCCGCCGGAGGGGCTGTTCGACGAGCAGGCGGGCGGCCTGTTCTTCTGCCGCGCGAGCCCGGTCGGCGCCGGCCGCGGCGCGGGCGCGTCCCTCGGCGCGATCCTGCTCGGCCTCACGGCGGCGCTCCGGCGGCGCTGCGGCCGCGGGCGGCCGAGCTGAGCGCCGCCCCCGGCGCGCGGGAGCCGCGGGCGTCGCCCGTGCGGTGCCCTCGCTTTGACGCCAATCCGCCCGCGCCGTACCTTGGCGACGTGCGACCCGTACCCCGAACGTGCCTGAGCGTCCTCTCGCTGACAGCGCTCGGCGCGACGGTGTTGGCCGCGGCGGGCTGCGGGAAGGAGAGCGAGCCGCTGGTGGCGACGGGCGGCCTCGCGCCTACGGGTGGCGGCGGGGTCGGCGCAGGCGCAGGCGCGCCGCCCCCGGTGCGCGGCGGCGCTCCGAGCGGCGGCGCCCCGAGCGGTGGAGCGCCGAGCGGCGGCGACAGCACCGGCGGCTACTCCGCCTCCGGCGGGACGGGCGGCGGCGGCACGGGCGGCGGCGGCAGGGGCGGCGACGCCGCCGGGGGCGCTGGTGGCATTGGCGGCGGCGACCGCGGCGGCGCCGGGGGCAGCAGCGGTGGCCTCGGCGGCAGCGAGGTCGGCGGCGGCGGCACTGGTGGCGACGGCCTTGGTGGGGAGCCCGGCGCCGGCGGCACCGCGGGGGCGACCTCGGGCGGCGAGGCCGGCACGGGGGCGACCTGCGTCGCCACCGCCCCCACCGATCGCGAGCAGCCCCCCTACCCCGCCATCGACGAGGCCGAGGCGGGCTGCGGCTCCTGGGCGCTGGTCGACAACGTCTGCTGCGCGCAGTACTGCGCGAGCGTCCCGACCTCGGAGAGCTGCGATGCGTGCGAGGGGACGTCCGACTGCGTCGCCGTGAGCAGCAAGGGCTGCATCTCCGGCAAGTGGCCGGAGGGGCGCTGCGTCACCGACGACGAGCCCTGGCACTACTCGCGCTCGACGCACTACGGGCTGACCACCAGCGGCGCCTGCGGTTTCGGGTACTACGGACTCTGCGCCACCAGCGACAAGGTTTCGTTCGGAGACTCCGGGTACGCCACGCAGTGCGAGGCCTTCTGCCAGGCTTACCCGGATCTGTGCGCGGACCCGCCGGGCACCACGCTGCGCGGCAACTTCGCGGCGCCCCAGGGCAACTACTACACCCAGTTCTGGCCCGAGCTCCCCGGCGACCGGGACAACTACCTGAGCTGTGGGGAGTGCTTCGAGATCCTGCGCACCAGGCCGGACGGCTCCGAGTACCAGCCGGGCGAGGCGGGCTACACCAGCCCCATCGTGATCCAGGTCACCGACTCCTGCCCCTGCTCCGCCAACTCGAAGTGGTGCTGCGGCTCGGGTCGCGACCACTGCGCGGAGGTCACCACGGACCCCCTCGACTTCGCGCACGGCTGCCCCCTGCCGCCGGGCGATCTCCCGCTCGACCACGACCCGCAGCCGGACGAGAGCATCCACATCGATCTGGGGGACATCGCCATGGCGCGCCTGCAGACCGGGGATCCGAACCTCGGCGCGCCCGACGGCGTGATCCCCACTCGCTACCGGCGCGTCCCCTGCCCGGTGGTCGGCAACATCCACGTCTGGCTGCGGCCACAGGCGAGCGAGTACTACTTCGCTCTGACCGTGGTCAACGTCGCCCGCGCCGGCTCCGTGGTCGCGGTGGAGGCGAAGCTTGCCACCGGCGACTGGGCCGCCCTGCAGCGCGACGCCAACTACACGAGCTCACGCCCGCAGGAGCGCTACGGGACCTGGGTGGTCCCGCAGGGGGTCGGCCCCTTCCCCCTCCCCGTCTCTCTGCGCTTCACCGCTCCGGACGGCACCGTGCTCGAGGCGCCCGACGCCATCCAGGCCTTCACCGCGGTCGCCCCCGCGCCCGACGCCGAGATGTACTTCATCGACACGGGCGTGCAGTTCCCCTGACCGGGAGCCATGAGACGGCCTCTACTCCGCGGGTTCCACGGTGACCGGAAACACCACGGACGCCGAGCCCATCTCCGCCTCGATGACCGTAGGCTCGCTGTGCAGGGTATTCAGCGCCATCCAGGTCTGAGCGCGGAGCGGCGCCTCGGGGCAAGCATGGTTGGGCCAAACACCAGTGAATAGATGCTCCGACGGCGACGAGTAGGCGCCCGCGCCCCCCCAAGCACGACGACCATCGGCCAGGGCGAGCAAGGAAGCAATGTCCCCGTTCTCCGCCGCACGCAGGTGGATCTCGGTCACTCTCTCCCAGTTCTCGAGCGGGTCCTCCTCGGCGTCCATCAACCCCAGGCCCCCGATCGGCTGGTAGAGCT
>CAYVRP010000196.1:0-4325 GCA_964454025.1 uncultured Polyangiaceae bacterium
GTGCTGCGCCGGCGCGGCCCGGCGACGCCGCGACCGTACCGCGCTACGGGGTACCCCTGGCTGCCGGTGTTCTACCTCGCCGCGAGCCTGGCGCTCGTGGTCGTCATGCTCGCAACAAGCCTCGCCCGCGACCCGCCGGAGCTCCTGCCCCTGCTCGACCTGGCCGTGCTCGGCGTCGCCTACCCGGCGGGGCGGCGCGCCGTGCCATACGTGGTGAAGGGCAGCATCCACTCTGGGGGACGAAGCGGAGGGAACGGCGGGAGGGGAGTAGCACTCCATGCCCGCGCGCGGGACGCAGAAGGTGCGCTGCTCGACGCAGTCACTGGCCGGGTCGAGGCGAATGGTGACCTGGTGGGAGGTGACCGGTGTCCCCCTGAGGAGCGAGCGGTTTGGCGAGGGGCTTCTCGCCCTCGGTGCCGCGAGGTACAGGGGACGTCGAGGGCCGCAGCGGACTCGTCGTCAACGTCTGCGATCACGAGGGGGACGTCGGTCACCAGCTGGCAGGGGAGGTCGTGGCGCACGAGCTTGCTGGCGAGCTCATCCCTACAGTCGATGCTCTCGGAAGCCGACGGCGCGGTGCTGGTCGAAGATGCCACGACTCCAGAGATCTTCGCCGGTCTACGAGGCTGAGGAGCCAAGGGAAGAAACCGAGTGGTCCGAGGACGTTCCGTGAACCGCTCGTCGCTATTCGTCTTGAGAATGGAGACGACCAAAGGACGGTCCCTGCTATGTCTGGCCACCCGTTGGCCTACAGTTAGCCAAGCGCACCTACTTCATCCGACATGCCCTGCGAAGGGAAGCAGGCCCACGGGAGTGAGCGGCGGAACGTCCCGAGCAAGGCCCTGCGACAGGTTGACGTTGCGGGTGTGCGCTGCTATTTTGGAGGATTATGAATATCTGTCGCCGCACGCGAGTGTTGCTGCTAACGCCCATCCTGCTCCTGCTGCCCGCCTGCGGAGACGACCCTGAGCCGAGCAGCGTGGGTTCCTTGACGCTCCGCATTGCCCAGGGGAGAGGAGACGAAGCAGGTAGGATCGGGGCGGCGGTCAGCGTCTCCCGAGGGAACGACGGTGCTCCCGTGGACCTCGCGGGCGCCAATCCACGTCTCATCGTCGAGGCGAGCGTGGATGGCGGGGCCTGGGAGGCGTTGGAGGGGGTCGAGGCCGACTACGTCGGTCCCCACCGCCTTGACGTCATGCTCATCGCTGACAACAGCGGCAGTGAGGCGACCGCGCTGGAAACCATGCGCGAGGCGATTGGAGCGTTCGCGACGTCGCTCTTGAGGAGGTCGGCGGAGGATCGCCTGGGGCTCGTGCGGGTGAGCACCGAGGCGCGAGTGCTCGAGGAGCTCACCTCCGACGAAACGGCGTTCTCCGCCGCCCTGACGGGCCTGTTCGTAACGAACGGCTGGAGTGCGCTCTGGGACGGCGTTCGTCTGGCGAACGAAACCCTCGCGGTGGCCCCACCGGTCCTGGACGCTGCTGGCGGTCACGGTGAGCGATTCTGTGCCGACCGCACCTATCGTGCCATCGTGGCCTTCACGGACGGCGTAGACAACAACTCCGCTGACGAGCATGACACGCGCTACGAGGGAGATGGCGTCGATACCACCTTCGACGACCTGATCCACCTTCAGGTGGAGGGGGTGGCCACGCCGATCCACTGGGTCGGGATCGGTGACCGGGCGGACGGCGCGGCGCTTGAGGCGATGGCAGACGCGACCGGTGCCCGTTACGTCGCGGTCGACCAGCTTGAGCGGCTGCACGGCGCGCTCACCTCGGCCGCCGCCCGACTCACCAGCCAGGTGCCGATCTGTTTCGAGCTCGAGAGCTGTGGGCACGTCGATCTCCGACTCACCGTTGAGTTCGATTGGGAGGGCGAACGCCATTCCTTGACTCACCCCAGGTGGGCGTCCGCCGACTGCGTCTGCCACGGGACCCGAGCGAACTGCACCCTCCGGGCGCCATAGAGGAAACCGGGAGCAGGTTGCCGTCGTGGTCGACCACCTGATCGCTGGTCCCGCGCGGATCGTGGTGAAATAGGCGGCGGCTGTCGCCGCCGGAGGGGTGGGTGTCCATTTCCGCCACGGCGAGGAAGCGCGCGACTTCCAATTGCGGCACGATGACGGCATTCTGGTGGCCGTCGTGACCTGGCTGACCCTGCTGCTCGCGCTACTGGTGGCGGTGTTCCTCTGGCGCGAGCTAGCCCGGCGCTGGGCAGGCCGACGTGCGGCGGGGCCATCGCCTCTGGTCGCGCCGGTCGACGCGCCACCCCCGTTTGCCGTCTATCCCGACCCGCGGCGACGTGCGGCCGCGCTGGTTCCCGGGCGCGCCGACTCGGCGGCCGAAGCGCCCCCGAACGAACTCCCGGGTTATCTGCATCGTCACGAATCGGTGGTGGGGGGCGCGGTGGAGGGGGTCGCCACCACGGTGTTCGTCGTGCGCGTCGACCTGGCGGGTGAGGCTAGACCTTTGACCTTACCGCTGGGCGTCGCCATGCTGGCGGGGAGTCGGCTCGTCGCCGCCGTGGGCGCGTCCGGTCGCGTCACCCATCTCCGCGAGGGCATGTTCCTCGTTTCCGTCGAGGGCTGTACCCCCGAACAAACGGTCAGTCACGCGGAAACCCTCCGCAAGGCAATGGTCGGAACCCCGTTGGTAACCTCTGCTGGCGACCTGCTGCCCGTCACCTGCTCCGTGTCATTCGCGCGTTTCCTGCCGGGGGACCCTGCGCTGGCCGCCCCCTCCCTGGATGCGCTCGTCGAGCGTGCAGTATCCGAGCAAGAAACGCAGTAGCATGGCGACAGGAGCTACCTCATGACCAAGTACCCCGACCGGCCCGACCCCTCCGCGTCGAGCGTCGATCCTGCTGGGCCTCTGTCCGGTGGCGGCGCCGCGAGGGTCGCCGACGGAGGTGGCGGACAGCGCGACGTGATCTACGGCCCACTCTCGTCTCGATTCTCGGTACCCGAGATCGGGCCGGGCTTCGTGATCGATCGGCGCTACCACCTACGTCGAGTGATCGCGCACGGAGGAGGGGGGACCGTGTTCGAGGCGGAACAGACGGTTTCCGGTCGGCGCGTGGCCGTCAAGCTGGTCACTCCGGGGGACGCTGGTTTCCGCGAGAAGTCCACGCGGCTGCTGCGAGAGGCGCGAGCTCTGGTGCTCGCGCAGCAACCCAATGTCGTCCAGGTGCTCGACGCAGGCACGGACGACTTGGGGATCCCCTACCTCGCGCTGGAGTTGCTGGAGGGTCGCGCCCTCAGCGGCATCCTGGCGGCGAGGAAGGTGCTGCACCCGACCGAGGCCGTCGGCATTGGGTTGGCGCTCTGCGAAGCGCTCCGGCACGCGCATCGACGGGGCGTCGTCCATCGCGACATCAAGCCGGGGAACGTCTTCATCACGCGCAACGAGGTGGGCGACGAGGTGGTCAAGCTCATCGACTTCGGGATCGCCCGCCTCACTAGCGAGGAAACCAGCGGGAGCCGCATTACCCAGGTGGGGGCCGTCGTCGGCACCCCGGAGTACCTCGCACCAGAGCAGTTGCTCGCCCGCGAGGACAGCGACCATCGAGTGGACATCTACGCCCTGGGCGTGCTGCTCTACGAGTGCCTCACGGGGAGCGTGCCTTTCGAAGGAAGCTTCGGCGAGATCGTGCTGAAGGCCAGTACAGGGCCAGTTCCCCCGGTTCGTGCGCGCAACCCCGCCGTGCCGCCGCTGCTCGAGACGGTGGTCCTGCGCGCCCTGGCGCGCGAGCCCTCGCTCCGCTACCGGGACATGTACGAGATGGCGGCGGCGCTCACGGAGGCCATCCCGGAGGGACAGCGAGCCCGGGTCTTGATCCGGCCATCACCGGAAGGCGGGTCACCAGCCGAACTGCCCATCACGGCGGTGAATTCACCCGCGCTCGCGCCAGCCGACCTCGAGCGCCGTCGCCGGTTCGCGCGTGCCCCCTACGTGACGCCGGCTCGGCTGGTCCTGCCGGATGGCGTTGTCCTCGACGGACGCATCGAGGACATCAGTGAGGGCGGGCTGTTGGCGCTGATGCCGCGCCAGTGCGACAGCGACCTGCCGGTGCAGATCCGCTTCGCTCTCCCGATGACCGGGCGGATCGTCACCTTGAGGGCCAAGTCGAGGTGGGTGAAGGTGGCGCGCGCCGGGGCTGCTGCCGGGCTTGAGTTCATCGACCTCCCCGAGGATTGCCGGACGACGATCCGAACTTACGTTGAACTCATGCACGGCCAGTAGGCGCCGGGGCCGCTGCCGGGCTGGACCGTATCCGCTGCACGGACCCCGTCTGGTAGGGCGCCATCGTGGGCCGCAGACTGG
>CAYVRP010000197.1:0-4319 GCA_964454025.1 uncultured Polyangiaceae bacterium
GCGGCGGAGGCGAGCCCTGCGAGGGGACGAGCTGTGCCGGCGGCTACTTCTGCTACCACGCGGCGGGGACCGAGCTCGGCCACGACGTCTGCCAGCCGCTCTGCGATCCGGAGGCGGCGCCGGGGACGGTGGGCGCCTGCTCCGAGGGGGCCGTGTGTCGCGCGGCCTTCGGCTCCACCACCTACTCCTGCGTCACCCTCTGTGATCCGTTCGGCGCGGCGAGCTGCGGGGCAGGTGAGCACTGCCTGGCTTACCAGGAGCTCGACGGCGAGGACCTCGTCGTCGAGGGCCACTGCGTCGAGCCCGGGCGCAAGACCCTCGGCGAGGCCTGCGCCGCCGGCGCGTGCGGCGTGGGGCTCGCCTGCCTCGAGGCGCCACCGCCCTACGGCACCGGTAGTCGCTGCCGGCCCGTCTGCGACGTGGAGGCCGCGTTGTCCTGCGGGACCGCGGCGAGCTGCGTGCCGCTGAACCACGGGGACTCGGGGCTCGGCACCTGCGAGCCTTCCTGCACCCTCTTCGGCGAGGGGGAGGCGGCCGGATGCGCCGCCGACGAGTGGTGCGCCCCGACCTTCCTCGGCGGAGACGCCGGCACCTGCGTCGCGATGGGCACGGCCGGCGTCGGTGACAGCTGTTCCGCCGGTGACGACTGCGTCGCGGGGGGCTACTGCGACTGCCGCTTCGGCCAGACGACCACCTGCTTCTCGACCCGCGTCTGCACGGACGCCTGTCTCCCCGGCGCTGCGACGGGCGAGCCCGAGGGCTGCGCGAGCGGGCAGACCTGCGTGCGCCCGTCCGGCGGGAGGGGCGAGCCCGCGAGCTTCGGGATCTGCCGGCAAGCCTGCGACGCCGACGGCGCGGCCACCTGCGCGGACGACACGGAAACCTGCGTCGCGGGGGCGCTCTTGCCCGATGGCATCGACGCCTGTCTCGACGTGCCGCCCGCGGCCGCGGTCGGCGAGTACTGCTTCGTGATCGGCATCGACGAGGGCGACCCCTGCGGGCCGACGGATCTCTGCCTGACGCTGCCGGGAGACGGGAACGCCGTCTGTGTCGATGCCTGTCGCTTCAGCGAGGGTGGCGTCGGCACCACGAACCACCCGGACTGCGCCGAGGCCACCGACACCTGCGAGCAGATCGCGACCGGTCTCGCCTACGGCCGCTGTGTGGCGCCCTAGCCGCCGGGGCGCTACCAGCGGCCGCTGAAGGTCCAGCGCGCGCGGCCGGGCGGGGCTCCGACCGGCAGCAACGCGCTGAACAGGGCGCCGCTCGCGTCGTGGGCGAGCAGGCGGGTGTGGTGCCCGTCGGCGAGCGCGGTCACCGCGCCCCCGAGGCCTGCCCCTCCGAGCGGTCGCGGTGCCGCGGGCGCCGGCAGGTCGCCCGCGAAGGCGAGCTCGAGCTCGCTCGCGCCGCCGCTCTGGTCGGTGAAGAGCAGGCGGAGCCGGTCGGGTGCGACGGCGAGCGCCGCGGGCGCGCCCGCCGCTCCGACGGGGAGCGGCGCGGGCCAGGCCGTCCAGCGTTGCCCGGACCCGGTGGCGCCCACGAGCTCGCCCGCGGCGGTGCGCGCCACCAGCACGAGCCGCGAGCCCATCACCGCGAGCGCCGGGTCGTCGACGGTCGCCCCCAACGGCAGGGGCACGGGGTCGGACCAACCGCGCGCGCCTCGCACGCGGTGGTGCATCGTCCCGGCGGCGGTGCGGGTGACGAGGTGCAGCTCGCCCCGGAGCGCGGCGGCGGCGGGGGCGCCGTCACCGGGGTCCTCGAGGCGCTGCCATTCGCCGGCCGCTGCCGGGCGATGCCAGAGCGCGCCGTCGCGACCCCGGGCGACGAGCTCGGGTGCGCCGGCAGCGCCGGCGATCGGCACCACGCGGCTCGCCAGCGCGCCGCCGAGATCCTCCCAGCCCTGCACCTCGGGCGCCCAGACCTCTCCGTCCCACGCCTTGTGCCGGAGCCGGCCACCCCGGTCGACGACCCACAGGTGCAGGCGGTCGCCGGTGACCAGAGCCGCCGGGGAGAGCGCCGTGTCGGCGGCGAAGTCGTTGGCGGCCTCGAGCCACCCGTCGAGGGAGTCGGGGCGCCCCGCGCCGACCCAGTGGTGGCGCACGGTGCCGTCCGGGGCCGTGGCGAAGACGTGATCGTAGCCCTGGAAACGGAGCAGCACCGGCGCGGGCGGCGTCCCGCGCCGGTGCCGCCCGACGCGCCCGCCGCGGCGGCCCTCGTCGAGCGCGCGGCGCACCACGCGACCCTGGCCCGCCGTGAGCGTCGCGATTCGGTATGGGCAATCCTGGCTCCAGTAGCTCATCACGTTCTCGCGCAGCGGCGCGGGGGAGAAGCGGAGGTGGCGCCGATCTTCGGGACCGCAGTCGATGTCGAGCTCGAGCGGCCGGCGCGCCCAAGCGGCGGGCTCCTCGCAGTTGCCCCGGTCCTGGACGGCGCGGTAGAGCGGCGCCAGCGGGTCCGCGGGAGTGTCGTCCACGAAGCCGCGGTCCCCGTCGAACAGGAGCGTCTCGGGCTGCGTGCGCTCGCGGGCGCAGAGCCACGCCTTCACTGCCGCCACGCTCTCGAGCTCCGGCCCGTGGGGGTGGCGCAGGCCGAAGAAATGCCCGAGCTCGTGGGCGACCACCCACTGGCGCTGCGCGGCGCCGGCCGCGAGCGTGACGTACGGCAAGAGGGGGCTCGCCTGCGAGGTCCGCCGGACGGTGAACTGCCAGTGTCCGGCGGACGGGTCCCAGCGCCGCGCGCGGCCGCTGCCGTGGAAGAGCACCAGCCGCCCCGGCTGCGAGTCGGCGAGGCGGAGGCGGGCGCGCACGTTGGGCTCCGGATCGCAGGGGGGCGGGCGCGCCTCGCTCCGGTACTGGGCGAGCGTGACGCCCGGCTTGAGCTCGAGGGTGCAGTCTTGGTCGAGGAGGGGCTCCTCGGTCCGCCGGAGGTCGCGGTCCGGAGAGAAGCGGAAGCTTACCCCCTGCGGCGCGAACACCTGGTTGGCCTGCTCGAACGACCGCGCGAGATCGGTCGCGAGCGGGGGCGGCGGTACCCCATCCGTGTGGACCACCAGCACCGAGACGCAGCGCGTCCCGGTGACGCAGCTCACCGCCTCCGACCGGGTCGCGGCGGCGCCGCTCGCCGGGGGGCTCGCGCTCGGCGCCGTCGAGGTGGCGGGAGCGCTCGCGCTCGGCGCGCCTCCTCGCGGCCGCGGGCGGCAGCCGCAGGCCGCAACCGCGAGGAGCAGGGCTCCCGCGAGGAGGGCCGCGGCGCGGGACGCCGGCGCGCGCCCCGCCCCCGCCCGCAGCGCGTCCGCTATTCGTCGTCCACGCACGAGTGCGTGATATAGCGTTTCAGGAGGACGGGCGCGTCGGTGAAGGTGGAATTGGGGATGAGCGTCGCCTTCATCTGGACGTAGGGATCGTCCTTGCGCAGCACGTCGCCCAGGACCACCGGGCAGCGGCGGGAGGGGTCGAAGGCGTCGGAGAAGGCGCAGCTCGCGCGGCCCCGCACCTCGGGGTTGGGGGCGGCCGCCGGGTCGGAGTCCTCGTCGTGGTTGGCGGCCATCACGTTCCGGGTGCCCGCCGGGAAGGTCGGCAGCATCGCCGGCAGATCCGCGTCGAGGTCGATCCAGGCGCTGCAGTCGGTGCTCGCCGCGTCGGAGCAGCTCCGCAAGGCGAAGCGGATCTCGGCGTCGTCCGGGACGTAGGCCTCCCAGGCGAAGTACTGCCACCGGATCCCCTGGCCGGGCTCGCACTCGGCCGGGTCGAAGGTCTCCTCGAAGGAGGTGGTGGTCAGATCGGCCAGGCAGGCGCCGTCGGTCCGCGAGGAGAGGAACGCGGACCAGTTGTCCTGGTGGTAGCACTCGTCCACGATCCCGTCCGCGCTCGGGTTGACCATGACCAGGTACTGCGCGCCGTCGTCGGGGAAGGCGCCGCAGTCCACGGGGACGCACTCGCCCGGCTGGATCGGGTCGGCGCTGGTGCAGGTCAGCGCGGCGACGGCGCCGGAGGCGTCGTCCAGGCCCCAGTTGCCGAGCGCCGGCGCCGAGGGATCGTAGGCGAAGAAGTAGATGTTGACGCCGGCCGGCGCGGGCGAGAGCCCGTGGTTGCAGACCGGCATCCGGCCGTGCAGCGAGGCGTCGAGGCAGGGGATGTCGAGCGCGAGATCCGGCTTGCCGACGCAGGCGTCGTCCAGCTCACCGTCGGCCCAGGGGACGCAGGCGCTGTGATCCGGGTTGAAGACGCACTGCGGGCCGCAGAGCGGGATCTCGGCCGTCTGGCAGCCCGTCGCCGGATCGCAGCTGTCGGTGGTGCAGGTGTCGCCGTCGTCGCAGGTGA
>CAYVRP010000198.1:0-4261 GCA_964454025.1 uncultured Polyangiaceae bacterium
TAGAAATCGTCCGTTCGCGCGATCCAGTGTCCCCCCCCAGCGCGAAATCCAGGCTGAATGTCGACGCCGGCGTCGGCGAATACCACCTCACCGAGAGAAACGGCCTCTGCTTCTCTTCAGAATGCGAGGAGCCCCATCGGAGAACGGACATCGCCCCCTATCTGGGGGGATCGCTGGGCTGGCTGTGGCATCCCGGAGACGTCGAGATCGGCCCACTGTTGCGTTTCGACGTCACCGGGCCCGTCTGGGCAGTGACTCTGAACGGCGCGTTGGGCTTCCACTTTGGCACCCGGTAGCCTTCACGGCGGCGCTTCTCCCCCGAGCGGATTGAGGAACCTGCCGCGCCCCGTCGGCTGCGTACCGCTCTTCGCGTGAGGCCGGCCACCTTGCCGCACGGCGTAGTGCGAATGCCAACGCCACTACAGGCGCCCCCGCCGATGGCCGCGGTAGCGTTCCCTGGGCGTGAGCGCGAGGCATCGGGTTCCCGCCGCTGGGATCGGTCCCCGTTGCTGGGCGCTGTCACGGCTCGGGAGTCGACCCAGCGCCGGGCTTCGCTTGCGTCGGGGTGGGGTCGGTACGCCGACGCAACGCGACGGAGCCAGCCCCGCCCCCCCCTCGACTTGTATCCGATCACGGCCCCCAAGCGCCGCTGCCGGCGTGAGTCGCTGGCTGCGCTCGGTCGGGCGCAGCGACAAGGAGAGCTCTGCATCGGCGACGAGCCGGGCTTCCATGCAATGGTCGCCCAGCTCTGCCGGAAGAACTGGCTCGTGTACTGCAAGCGCCCCTTCGGCGGTCCCGAACAGGTGATCCGCTACCTCGGGCAGTACACCCATCGGGTCGCCATCGCCAACCACCGCCTGGTGGCGATGGATGAGCGTGGCGTGCGCTTTCGCACCAGGAACGGACAGTGCATCACGCTCGGTGGCGTCACCTTCCTCAGACGATGGCTGCAGCACCTCTCGCCGCCGGGCTTCGTCAAGATGCGCCACTTCGGCCTGATGTCCGCCGCGCACGCGACGACGCGGCTCGAGGCCGCGCGAACGCGCCTGGCGCCGACCCCGAGTCCGGCAGCGACGCACGCCGTGAACCTGCCCTCGGCGCCGAACCCGCCGGTCCCTGGTCAGCGGGTACCGCCCGCGCGGCGTGCCGTCGCCGCCGCGGGGGCGCGACCTCATCGTCCTGCTCACGGGCATCGACCTCGGGGCCTGTCCACGCTGCGGGAGCCGCGCACTCGAGCGCTCGCCGCTCCCGCGCGCCCCACCCTGCCCCCCGGCGCGAGAGGCAGCATGACCGCTCGCGCCCGCCGTCCTGGAACCACCCGCTCGTTTGCGCCCGCGCGCGGCCAGGACGGGCTCCATGCTCCGCAGGCGCGATCCGTCCGGCAACCCCTCACCGTGGCCCGCCGACGTCCCGCGGAGCCCTCCGCCCGGTCACCCGGCGCCGAACGGCGGCCGCCACGAGCGAGCCTCCCGCCACTGGACCGAGCCTCGCGCGTCTGCTCGAGGTCCGGCAACGGGTCAACTTCCCCATAGCGACCGGCGACGACCTCGCGGCTGCCGCGCACCGGCCCCGTCCAATCCGCCGATTGGGGGACCGCGGCGGCACCGCCGCTCTGCATCACGAGCCGTCCCCTCGCCACCGCACTCGCGCAATCGCACTGCTTCTTGCGATCCCGCATGTCCAGTGATGCTGAATTGTGGCGGGGGGAGCGGCCGTCCCCTGCAGTACCCTGGCCTCGACGGACCGGTAGAACGGATAGGCGGCAACTGGCACGCGCCGTGGACGACCCGGAACCATGTCTAGCCTGAGACTCCACCCTGTTCTGTTCGTCACTGCCCTGGCGGGGGCCACCGCGTGCAAGGCAGATCCGGCCGAAGACTGCGCGGACACGCTCACCTGCAACGAAACCGCCACCCTCGCGGAAGGGGGAGCGCGCGCAGTGGGAGCCCCGGACGCGGCCGGGGCCAGCGCGGCTGGAACCCGCTCCGCGGGGAGCACCGGCGGGACCGACGCGCCCCATGAGCCCGACGGCGGGGCGCCCTCGGGCGGGCAGGCCGGAGCCAGCACGGGGGGACTCTCCGATCCCGCTGGCGGCGGGGGCGCGGCGGGCGCCAGCGCGGCCGGATCCCGCTCCGCGGGGACCCACACGGCGGGCGCCAGCGCGGCGGGCGCCAGCGAAGCGGGCAGCAGCGCGGCGGGTGCGAACTCCCCGACGACCACGCCCCCCTACGGCTCCTGCAACGCCGAAGCGGCGCTCGGCTGCGCGGGTCCGGCCGGCGTGGAGGCGCTGCTCTGCCACGACGGCGTCTGGACCCTCCGGCAGACCTGCGCGCCCACGGAGCGCTGCGACGGCCCCAGCGGGACCTGCCAGCCCATCGTGCCGGGTTGTGCGGAGCTCGAGCCGGGGGACTCCTTCTGCTCGGCGGGCCAGGTGCTGACCACCTGTGGGCCGGACCTCGTCACCGCCGAGGACACCCTCTGCGAAGGCCTCTGCGACGAGAGCGTGCCGGCTTGCACGGAGCGCGCCTGCGGCGACGGGCTGCTGCAAGACGACGAACAGTGCGATGACGGCAACGGCGACGCCGGAGACGGCTGCTCGCCCGCTTGCCGCCACGAAGCCGTCGGCCTCGCCCTCGGCAGCAGGCACAGCTGCGCCCTCGGCGCGAACGGAGCGGTCAAGTGCTGGGGCAGCAACTTCTACGGACAGCTCGGCCTCGGCGACACCGAGAACCACGGCGACGAGCCCGGCGAGATGGGCGACGCGCTCGCCGCCGTGGACCTCGGCGAGGGGCAGCGGGCCCAGGCGATCGGCGCCGGCTCCGGTCACACCTGCGCGCTCCTCGAGGACGGAGCGGTCAAGTGCTGGGGCGGCAACTCCTGCGGCCAGCTCGGCCTCGGCAACACCGAGCACCGCGGCGACGACCCCGGCGAGATGGGCGACGCGCTCGCCGCCGTGGATCTCGGCGCCGGGCGAAGGGCGACACAGCTCGCGGCGGGAGAGGTGAACACCTGCGCCTTGCTAAACGTGGGCACCATCGTCTGTTGGGGCAGCAACTCGGACTCACAATGCCGGCCCTCGTCTTCGGGTTCGGATGCCGTCGGCGACGCGGCGGACGAGATGGGGAACTCCCTGTACCGCATCGTCCCCCCCGAGCCCGTGCAGTCCATCGCCGTTGGGGATGAGTACGTGTGCGCCTTGGCAGCGACCGGCGCGGTGTACTGCTGGGGGCAAAACAGCTCCGGGCAGCTCGGCCTCGGCGTCCGTGGGGACTACGGCAACGAGGTGGATGAGTTGACCGAGGGGCTCCAGGCCATTGATCTCGGCGCCGCTCGGACGGCGGTGCGAATCGTGACGAACAGAGACGCCAACTCCCAATTTGGAGGGTACTTCACCTGCGCGATCCGCGACGACGGGATGGTGCGCTGCTGGGGCTACCTCGGGACCCTCCTCCTCGGCACTGGCAGCTTCGTTGGCGATGGCCCGAACGAGATGGGCGACGCCCTCCCCGCCTTCGCCCTCCCCGCTGGGCGCAGGGCGGTCGCTCTCGGCGCCGGAACCCGGCACCTCTGCGTGCTCGAGGACGACGGCAGCGTGCGCTGCTGGAGCGATAAGGGGACGCTGAGCGGTGGGTCCGATATGATTGTCGCGGGCGTCGTTCCCGATGCCTTGCCGCTCGGCACCGGACGGAGAGCGAAGGCGCTCGCCGCCGGCTCCAATCACACCTGCGTCCTGCTCGACGAGGGCTCGGTCAAGTGCTGGGGGACGAACGGCTCTGGTGAGCTCGGCCTCGGGGACGTGATCGAACGGGGTGGTGTTGTCGCCGAGCTCGGCGACGCTCTTCCCGCGGTCGCGCTCACCTTCTGAGCGGGCGTCCGCCGCGGCTCGGCGCGCCGTGGCCGCGCCGGGAACCGGCGGGCAGCGCGAGCCCGTGGCAAGGAGAAGGGGATGACGGTGAACAGAGCAGCGGGTGCCCTGGAGGCGAAGCAGGTCGTGCGAGCCCTGGTGGATCCCTGGGCAGAGTTGCGGCGGATCCGCGCGCTCATCCGGTCGCTCGTCCTCAAGGCCATGACCCGACTTTGTCAGCCTCCGACTTCAAATAGGCACGGAAGCGCCTGTGATTACAGGGAGTTAGTCACGCCGGCCCACGGCTCCCCGTGTTACTAGGCGACTACGTGATTTCGGGAACTTGGCGGCCGGGTCCCTCGACGCTGGCGGGCGGCGGCGCGACCGGGGTCACGGCGTGCAGCCGCGGCGGCGGCG
>CAYVRP010000199.1:0-4110 GCA_964454025.1 uncultured Polyangiaceae bacterium
GGACCGGCACCGCGGCGCCGTCGCTCACGAGCCGGGTCAGGGGTATGCCGTCCAGATACTCCATCACGAAGTAGGCGGACCCGTCGGGGAAGCGCCCGAAGTCGCTGATATCGATGATGTGCGGGTTGCCGATGGCCGAGGCCGCCTTCGCCTCGTTGAGGAAGCGCTCGGTGACCTCCTCGTCGCGCGCGAGGTCGGCCCGCAAGACCTTCATCGCCACCTTCTTGTCGATGATGGTGTGGCGGCAGCGGTACACGATCCCCATGCCCCCCTCGCCGATCACCGACTCGACCTTGTAGCGATCGTCGACGATGAAGCCGAGGTACGGATCCCGGACGCGCTCGCCGCCGAGCGCCGGCGACTCGGTGTCGGGCGTGGCGTCGGGCGGCGGCGATACCGTGACGACCTTGTGCCCGGTCGTCGCGGGCGCGCTCACCGCGGCCACCGGCTGGCTCTCGGCTTCGGGCGAACCGCGAGGATCGATGTCGTCGTCAGTCATGGCAGCGCCCAAACCGGACTCGGTTCACGACGCCGCGCACCCCCGCAGCCGGGAGGTGCCCCCGGGGAGCGGCGACACCGCGGCCGGCTCTCGTCTTCAGGTGCATCCGTGCGAGCGGAGCCCAGGCTAGACCGGCCGGGGCACCCCGGCAAACTGCCCGGCGACCCGGGCGGGGCGGCGTGAGCCACCGTTGAACGGGTGTCCAGGCGGGAGACGCCCGCGATCCGCCCCCGCCACCGCCGCGCGGCAGAGCGGCGGCGGCGCCCGCCGCCACGGTCGACCTTGCGCACCCCCGGGGCGTGCGACAGTGTCCCCCTCGCCGTGGCGAGGCGGGAGGTGGTGGCCTCCGGCGCTCGCCGCCGCGCACCGCGATGGAATTCCCGCTCTCGCTCGCCCTCCGGTACCTGCAGTCGAAGAAGCGGGCCTTCGTCTCGGTGGGGACCATGTTCGCCATCCTCGGGGTCACGGTGGGCGTGGCGGCGCTGACCACGGTGATCAGCGTGACGGGCGGCTTCCGCGCCGAGTTTCGCGACAAGGTGCTCGGGGTCAACGCCCACGTCCTCGTGCTCAAGTACTCGAGCGACTACAGCGAGTACCGCGACGTGATGCGACAGATGAGCACGATCCCCGGTGTCATCGGGGTCGCGCCCTTCGTCATCAGTCCGATGATGGTGACCCACGGCGAGAAGACGGCGACGGGCGTGCTGCTCAAGGGCGTCGATCCCGTCCTCATGCCTTCCGTTCTCGACCTGCCCCGCCACATCACGGCGCCGCCGGAGTGCAGCGCCGCGGCCGGTGGTGATCCCCGGCGCTGCCTCGCGCTGCTGCGCCTGCCCGGCGCCAAGCCGCCGGAGGATCCGGCCCGGAGCGCCTTCGAGCCGCTCCCGTCGCCCTCGGCGAAGGCGCCCCGGCGGCCCTTCGTCGAGGAGCTGCGCGAGATCGTGGAGGCGCTGCCCAGCGCCCCGGAGCCCGCCCCGAGCGCGCGCCCGCACGCCTCGGCGCGTCCCGCGCCTGCCGGGGACGAGGCGCTGCTGCCCGAAGGGTCCACCGTCCCCGAGGGTGGCTGGAGCAGCCGCTTCCTCGATGACGACATCGCGACCATGAAGCTCGGGCCCGACGTGGATCCGGACCCCTGCGCGGAAGGCGCGCGCGGCAAGCCGCTGTCCGGGATCATCGTGGGCAGCGCGCTGCTCGACAAGCTCGACCTCGCCATCGGCGACTGCGTTCAGGTGACGTCCCCCACGATCGGCTTCACCTACACCCGCGGCGCGATCCGGGCCCCCATCGCGCGGCACTTCCGCGTGGTCGCGGTGTTCGATGCCGGCTTCGATCAGTACGACTCCAAGCTCGTCTACACGGACCTCTACGAGGCCCAGAAGTACCTCGAAGGGGGTGACACCGTCACCGGCGTGGAGATGAAGGTCGCCGACATCGACGAAGCGCGCGCGATCAAGCAAGTGGTGGACGAACGGCTCGCCAACGGGCTCTACAACACCATGGACTGGGAGGAGCTCAACCATGGCCTCTTCACGGCGCTGCGCATCCAGCAGATCGTGATGAGCATGGTCCTGGGGCTCATCATCGTGCTCGCGGCGTTCACCGTCATCGCGACCCTGATCATGGTCGTGCTGGAGAAGAAGCAGGAGATCGCCGTGCTCAAGGCCATGGGCGCCACGGACTTCGGGCTGCTCCGGGCCTTCCTGTACCAGGGGGCCATCGTCGGCCTGATCGGGACCGTCGCTGGCCTGGCGCTCGGGTACCTCACCTGCCGCGTGCTCCTCGTCTACGGGTTCCCGCTCGATCCCAAGGTCTACTTCATCTCCCGGCTGCCGGTGCACATGCGCCTCGCCGAGTTCGCCTTGGTGGGAGCGTTCTCTCTCGTCGTGTGCCTGACGGCCACCGTGTGGCCGGCCCTTTACGCTGCCCGCCTGCGCCCCGCCGAGGCCTTCCGGGAGCACTGAGCCCGCCGCACCGCGGTCAACCGCGCCGGGACGCGGGCAGCTGGGAGCGCCGCAGCAGGCCGAGGATGCGCGCGCCGAGCTCCGGCGCGCGGAAGGGCTTGCCGACGAAATCGTCGGCCCCCGCGTCGAGCGCGACGGAGAGCTCGCAAGGGGAGCAGTGGGACGACATCAGCAGCACCGGCGTGTCGCGATATCGGGGGTCTTGCCGCAGGCGGCGGCAGAAGGCGACCCCGTCCATCCCTGGCAGGCACCAGTCGAGCACGACCAGATCCACCTCGGTTGTGCGCAGCGCGTCGAACGCCTCCTCCGCGCTCCCCACGGCCGCCGCCCGGTACCCGGCGTTCTCGAGCACCGAGCAGACGACGGTGCGCACCCCGTCGTCGTCGACGACGATCAGCACCCGCGCCGCCGTCGGCTCGAGCTGAGAGATCGGCTGCGACGAGCCGGGCAGCGGCGCGCTCGGGGGCCCACCCACCTGGGCGAACTCCCGCAGGCGCGCCCAGTCCCGGTCCGCGACCAGGATCCGGATGCCATCGCCTCGGTCGACGGCGCAGGCCGCGACGGACGTACAGTTACCGCCGACGGCGATGGTCGCCAGCACCCACTCGCCCTCACGCACGCTGGCGCGTTCGGGCACCTCGAGCTCACGCTCGGCCCCGCCCTCCTCCAGCTTCGCCGCGAGGACCTCGAGATCCTCGAACTGGAACAGCAGTCCCCGCACGATGACGGCAGCCTAGCGCGGCGATCTCCGCCGTGCCAGCGCGCCATCAGCGGTCCACGCGAGCTGCCGCCCCGAGCGCGCACAAGAGGAGCAGCGCGCCGAGCCAGGGCGCCGCCGCCCATTGCGGCAGCCCCAGCACGGCCTCGGCACCCAGCAGGTTGCGCAGGTGCGCGCGCGGCCAGGGTAGGGCGAGCGCCCCGGTCCCCATGCCGAGCGTCGCGTCGAGCAGGAGCAGCGCCCACCGCCCGCCACCGCGCGCGCCGAAGCTCGCCCCGAAGCCGAGCCACCACGCATAGATCGCGCCACCGAGCCCGCCGATCCAGGCGCTCGCCACCAGGTCGCTGGCGAAGCGCGGATCCGTCGGGCCGCGCGTCGCGAGGACGGCGACCAAAGCAAGGATCGTACCGATGATCGCGGCAACGAGGGACACGGCTGCCAGCAGACCGACCGCAGCGCCGCGGCGATCGGCGCCGCGCCGGGAGAGCGGCAGGACCGACTCGTCGAGTCGGACGCCGGGCGCCACCCGACCGAGCAGCGCGAGCGCGCCGAGTGGGATCGCGATGCCGAAGGTGGCTCCCGTGAGGGTACGATCCGTCGCGGCGGCGCCTGCGCCCGCATCCGCCCAGCCCATCAGCGCGACGAACAGCATCAGCAGGGGAACCAGAAGCAGCGTCTGAACCCGAGCCGTGCGGCGAAGGGCGAGCAAGCAACCTTCGAGCGCGGATCGTCGCATCAGGACCCCTCCGACCTTGTCGCTTCGGCGACGCCGCGACCAGTCGAGGTCGGGTTCTCGTCGCCGCCCGCCGCCGGGGGTGTTCCCGGCGGCGGGGGGGGCGGGGGGGGCGGGGCGCCGGGCGGCGCGGCGCCCGGGCGGGGGGGGGGGCGCGGCGGGCGCGGCGCGGGGCGGGGGGCGCGGGGGGGGCGCGGCG
>CAYVRP010000200.1:0-3997 GCA_964454025.1 uncultured Polyangiaceae bacterium
CCCCCGCGCCGGGGGGGCAAGCGAAAATGATTGGGGGGCAGGGGATTCCAGGTTCGTGTGGATTTGTCCGACCGACTGCCCGCACTTCCATCAGGTCGCGACCAGGCTCGGCACGGCACCCTTGCGGCCCTTAGCTGCTTTTGGTCCTGGATCAGTTCGGGGACGCTCACCCACGCCCGAAGGCCCCCCCACGGAGCCGCCCCCGCCTGAGCGCGCCGGAGCGACCGGTCAAGCCGGGAGCTTCACGTCGAGGAAAGCGCGGAGCTTGACCAGGTTCTTCGCGTCCCGCGCGAACGACGGCGCGCGGTAGCTCGCCGCCCAGGCGCGCACCTCGCCGAGCGCCTCGGCACGCACCGCCTCGTCGGCGACGATGTCCGCGGCGGTGCGCCCCCGAACGCTCGCGGCCTCGAGCCCGTCGACGTAGCCCTGGAGCCGGGGGAAGAGGTCCCCGAGGAACTCGCGCACCAGCTCGGCCTCCGCCGCCAGGCGCGCCAGGGACCCACCCTCGGGGGACCCGCTCTCCGCGTCGCTCGCGGCGAGCGCCCCGGCGGCGGCGACGCGGAACACGAAGGCGTCGTCGACGAACCCGAGATCCTCGATCCCGTCCGGCACCAGATCCACCGACTTGAAGAGGTAGTTGAGCGCAGCCGCGCAGCGCCGGCGCACGGCCTCGGGCAGCGCCCCGTCCCCCACCACGTCGGCGAGGGCGCGCGCGTCCGCCGCGAGCTGGTGCAGCCACGCGGGGAAGGCGTCGAGGAATCGGTCTTCGTGGTCGGACATCGCTCACTCCCTGACGGCTCGGGTCCCGCCATACCACCGGGTGCCCGGGCGGAGAACCCCGGAAGCGGGGCGGAGCGGCCCGCCGCGCTCAGGCGGCGGCGCCGAGCACCCGGCGCGCGTTGCCGGCGAAGACGCGCTCCACGTCCGCGCGCGACAGCCCGGCGGCGCGGAGGGCATCCGCGAGCCGCGCGAAGCCCCGCACGTCCCCGAGCCCCGCCGGCGCCTGGATCTCACCCTCGAAATCGGACCCGAGCGCGACGTGCTCGATCCCGCCCCGGTCGATGGCGTGCCGGAGGTGACGGACGACGTCGTCGAGCGTCGCGACCCGACCCACCGCGAGGTAGCCGCCATGGAAGTTGACCCCCACGACGCCCCCGGTGGCGGCGATGCCGCGGATCTGCTCGTCGGTGAGGTTGCGCGGGTGCCGGCAGAGGGCGCGGGCGTTCGAGTGGGTCGCGATCACGGCGCGCCCCGCCGAGCGCGCCACCGCGAGCACGTCGGCCACGGCCGCGTCCGAGGCGTGGGAGACGTCCACCGTGATGCCGAGCGCGAGCGCCCGCTCCACCAGCGCGCGCCCCGCCGCGGTGAGGCCGAGCTCGACGGCGCGGAAGCTCCCGCTGGTGCCCGAGGAGCTGGCGAGGGCGTTGTCGTGCGCGTGGACCAGCCCCACGACGCGCAGCCCGCGGGCCACCCAGGCCGCGAGTCCCTCCGGACGCCCGGCGAGCGGCGCCGCGCCCGCGACGGCGCGCCCGGGCCGGACGGGGCGCGCGCCCGGCACCGTCCCCGGCAGCGCGTAGGGCGGCGCGGCCGCGAGCTCGGTGAAGAGGCGACGGTACGCGCGCTCGAGATCCTCGAGGCGCGGCCCCTGCGCCGAAACCTCGTGCGGCACGTAGAGCGGGAGGACCACGCCCGCCACCGCGGCCGCGACGAGCTCGCTCGCTAGCCACTGCCCGCTGCCGCGCTCGACGGGTCGGTCCTTGAAGGCGAGCTGGTAGGCCAGATCCACGTGCAGATCCACCACCGGGACCGGCGGGTCGGCGGCCTCGGCCGCCGGCGGCGATCCGCCGGAGAGGGTCATGGCGAGGAGACCGGCGCTGGCGCAGAGGTGCTGACGACGGCTGATCATCGACTGCCCAGCAGGTACCCAGCCACCAGCCCGAGCAGCCAGGTGGTGAGCGCGACGGCGAGGAGCGCGGCGAGCGAGTACCCGCGCGGCGCGGCTCTCACGACCTGGACGTTGGGGTTCCCCTCGGAGACGCCGGGCTCGGCGCCGGCTGGCGCCACACCGGCCGAGATCGCGGTGGGCACACCCCCGAAGGGCCCCGTCGTCGCCGCGGAGCCGCGCAGGGGCGGCGTGATCGGCGCCGGGGTGCCGCCAAGCCCAGCGACAGGGGCGCCCGCCAGGGAAGCGCCCGGCACGAGAGCGACAGCGACGGGCGCGCTCGCCACGGGCAGCGGCCTGGCGGTCACTGTACCGACGGGGACGGACGCGACGGAGACGGTCGCCCCCCCCGGCGGGGCGAGGCCGGACTGGCCCGGCGCCCCCATCGACACCGGCTCGAGCTCGCGGCCGCGCGAAACCTGCTCGAGCGCCGCGCGCATCGAGGGCGCATCGGGGAACCGCTCGCGGGGCTCGCGGGCGAGAGCGCGCGCGAAGAACGCCTCCCAGTGGGCGTACTGCGGCGCCGCGCGTACGATCGACGGCGGCGCCTCGGTCAGCACCTTGGACATCCGCTCGAACTCGTTGGCGGCGACGGAGGCGCGCGCGCCCACGAGCATCTCGAAGAGCATGATGGCCACGGCCCAGAGGTCGGTCAGGGGCCCCACCTCCTTGGCGTTGCGCACCTGCTCGGGGCTCATGTAGCCCGGGGTCCCGAGCAGCATCCCGGTGCTGGTGCGGCGCGCGGCGCCGCCGGCGACGTCGATGCCCCGCGCGAGGCCGAAATCGAGGATCCGCACCCCCTCGGCGCCCGCCGCACCCTCGACCAGGAACACGTTGTCCGGCTTGAGGTCGCGGTGCACGACGCCGGCGGCGTGGGCGAATGCCAGCGCGTCGAGCAAGGCCGCGGTGATCTCGGTCGCGCGCTGCACCGGCAGCCGGCCGCGGTTCATCGTCCGGCTCAGCGGCTCCCCCGCGAGCAGCGGCATCACCAGATAGGGGGTCCCGTCCTCGGCGCGACCCTGGCCCAGCGTGTGCACCACCCCAGGGTGATCGATGCGCGCGCTCGCCGCGGACTCGCCGAGGAACCGCGCCACCACGACCTCGTCGTCGCGGAGCTCCCGCCGGAGCAGCTTGACCGCCAGTCGGCCCTCGCCCGAGAGGGGGGCCGCCTCGTAGACCACCCCGATCCCGCCCGCGCCGACCAGACGCACCAGGCGCAGTCGCTGCTGGAGGACGGCGCCCGCGAGCGCTAGATCGTCGTCGCCGGCGGCCATAGCCGGCCGTTTCTACCACGGTCCTGGCTCCTGGAGGTCCCGATGCGCGTGGCGGTCTTCTGCGGCTCCCGAACGGGTCACGATCCCCGGCACACCGCCGCCGCCGCGGCCCTGGGGACCAGACTGGCCGAGCGCGACGTCGGCCTGGTGTACGGGGCCGGCAGCTGCGGGCTGATGGGCATCCTGGCGGCCGCGGCGCTCGCCGCCGGCGGCGAGGGGGTCGGGGTGATCCCGGCGGCGCTGGCCACCGCTGAGCTGCTCCACACGCGGCTCACCCAGACGCACGTCGTCGCGGACATGCACGCGCGCAAGGCCCTCATGGCGGAGCTCGCCGACGCCTTCATCGCGCTCCCGGGCGGCTACGGCACCTTCGAGGAGCTGTTCGAGGTCGTCACCTGGGCCCAGCTCGGCCTGCACGACAAGCCGACCCTCGTCCTCGACGTCGGGGGCTACTATGCCCCGCTCGCCGCGCTCCTCGATCACGCGGTCGAGAGCGGCTACATCGCGCCGACGCACCGGGAGGGCATCCGCCTGCTGCCCTCGGTCGAGGCCCTGTTCGGGGCGCTGCCAGGGCCCCGAGTGACCCCGCGGTGACGCGAGGCGGGCTCGGGGATTGAGCGCGGGGCCTGGCCGGAGTAGGGTGGGAGCGTGTACGGGGGAACCAGCGGGGAGCGGCGCACGCACCTCCGGGTGCCGGCCACGCTCGAGCTCGAGTACGAGCTGCCGGTGGCTAAGGCGTTCAGTGCGACCAGGCAAGGCTGGTCCGAAAGGAGTGAGATAG
>CAYVRP010000201.1:0-3638 GCA_964454025.1 uncultured Polyangiaceae bacterium
GCGTACAAGTGGTACCCGAAGATGGGCAACTACTACTTCGGTTACGACGAGGAAAACTCCCTCTTCCAGTGGAGCAAGGGCGAGTACGCAGGCGCCCTCGACACCGAGGACATGCTGGCGACCATCAGCAGCCAGCTCCCATACCGCGATGACGACATCGTGGGCACGAGAGCGCTCGAGATCACGGGCTCGAACACGGTTTCTTCGGACACCAACCGGGGTCTCATCGAACGCAACACCGATACCGATTCCTTCACCTTCCAGATCGGGCCTGCTGGCGGGCGAGCCACCCTCACCGTCGATCGCCTCGAGTACGCCGGGGGAGGGATGCTGGACGTCCTGGCGACGCTGCGAGACGCGGGCGGCGCGGAGGTGGCCTCGGGCAACGACATCGCCGCGCGGAGCGCCACCCTCGACGTCACCCTCGGCGAGGGGACCTACACCCTCGTCGTCCAGGGCGGCGCCGAGGGCACGCCGAGCAACGGCTTCTCCAGCTACGGCTCCCTCGGGTACTACGGCATCGACGGGACCATCTCCGGCGTCGTCGTGCCGGGCACGGGCGGCAGCGGGGGCGCCGGCGGCGAGTCAGGTACGACGGGGGGTCAGGGCTCCGGTGGCGGCGGCACCGGCGGGGGAACCGGTGGCGAGGCGACCGGGGGCGTGGCAACCGGCGGTGCCAGCACCGGTGGGACCGGTGGTCTTGCCAGCGGTGGCCAGGCCACGGGCGGCGAAACCGGCGGTACGGCGACCGGTGGCGTCGTCTCTGGCGGCACCGGCGGCACGGCGACCGGCGGCGTCGCGACCGGTGGCGCTGGCACCGGCGGCGTTCAGGCCACGGGCGGCGCCAGCACCGGCGGCATCGTGACCGGTGGCGCCGGCACCGGCGGGGTCCAGGCCACGGGCGGCGCCAGCACCGGCGGTGTGCCGGCCATGGGCGGTACCGGCGGCGGGAGTGGCCTCAGTGGCACCGGGGGCGCCACCTCCTGCGTGACGCCCCTCGCCTCCTGCGGCGACGCGTGCGTGGACCTCGCGACCGATCCGCTCCATTGCGGCGACTGCGCGATCGCTTGCCCTCTCGGCGAGAGCTGTCGCGCCGGGCTCTGCGCGAGCAGCGTGACCGGCGGTGGTCCGGCATCGCCAGCCGCGGCGAGCTCGTCCTCGGACGACGGCGGCTGCGCCTGCGCCGCCAGCCGCCGCGGCCCGTCCCCGGGCTGGCTCTCCCTCGCCGCCGCGCTCCTCTTCACGGCGCGCCGCCGCCGATCACGCCGACCCGCGCCTCGGGGTCGGTCTGATGCGCCGCGGCGATCACGGCCGTGACGTCACCCGCGTCCCGGTCGTCGCCGAGCGTGGGGGCGCCGGGGCCGACCATCGCCAGGACGGCCTCGCGCTCGGGGCGCGCCGCCGCCCGCTCCTTCAGCAGCGCGAAGGCGCCGGTGAGCGCGGGGACCAGCGGGGACTCGCCGCCGGGCGTCACGCCCTGGAGCGCGGCGACGATCGCCGGACCAGACTCCGCGATCGGCGCCATCGACAGCAGGGGGCTCGTGTAGCCACCGGCGTGGTACTGGAGCGCTGCGTCGGTGATCCCCTGGCCCGCCAGGACGAGCCCGCGCTCGACCCCGGCCGCCCCGGGCGCCCGCGAGAAGGTTTCGATCGCCGTGTTGACCGAGGTTCACCGCGACTCGCCGGTGCCCTCGAGCATCCGGTCGCTGCGATCGATCAGCAGGAGCAGATCGACGGTCGAGTGCGGCTCGGGGTCGAGGCCCGGGCGGACCATCTTCGGCCCCGCGGCGCCCGCCTCGACGGGGATGCCCGGGCAGGGCACGGTGGGTGCGCCGGCGAAACCAACCGGACGCGCATCGGCGTGGTCGGCGTAGCCCCCGCCCGCGACCATCGCGAGCAGCCCCGACCGGGCCCCGGGGCACCGCCGCCGATGCACGGGCGCAGCCTACCGCCGAAGCCCCGCGGTTCGGGGGCGGTGCCGGCCATCAGCGTGGTCCGCCGTGCGTGCGTCCGGGGGGCTCGTGTCGCCCGCGTGACAAAAGCGCGGCAGCCGTGAGCCGTTCCCGGACGCTGGTGGCACCTGATCCTGAACTGCCCCACATGGGCGCCTGACTCCTCGCGCAGGGCCAAGGGTTCACCGCGCCCACGGCGAGCCCAGCCCCGCGCGCCAGCGCGGGACGGCCGCGCGAGGTGCCCCTTCTTCACCATGAACCGCTCCCCAATCCTTCGTCCATCTCGCGATCTTTCCAGTCTGTCGGTAGCCGCGACGGTCGCGGCATTCCTCTCGGTGGGTTGCGGCGCCTCCGACTCGGACGCCGACTCGGAGGCAGGCGGCACCGCCGCTGGGACCGGCGGCGCGACGGGTGGGTCGAGCGCCGGCGGCGCCGGGACCAGCGGCGGCGCCGACGCCAGCGGTGGCGAGGGGGCCGGCGGCGGCTCGACCGATGGCACGGCGTGCGACAGCGACGCCCGCCTCGGCGGCTTCATCGTGCAGTACACCGAGTCGTCCACGATGGTGGGCGGCTCGGTGTACGACGCCGTGACGCCGATGCTCGTCTGGGAGGAGACGGCGCGCGAGGGAGACTGCGCGATCCAGCGCCGGCCGACGCTCTTCTGCGATCCGCAGTGCATCACGCCCCAGACCTGCGGCAGGGACGGTGTCTGCATCGCCTCCCCGGAGAAGCAGAGCGTCGGCACGGTTTCGCTCAGCGGGCTCTCCGCGGCGGTGGAGATCGTGCCGGACGAGGTGACCAACAACTACTACTTCCTCGGCTCCATCCCGGATCCGGGGCTCACCCCCTCGAGCACCATCGGGCTCACCGCCGCGGGCGGCTACTTCCCCGCCTTCGAGCTCTCGGCGCCCGGGATCGAGGCGCTGAGCGTGACGACCTCCGCGCTCACCGTGAGCGGCGACGCTCCGGTCACCGTCGAGTGGACGCCGGCGGCGGATCCGGTCGGCCGGGTCCGCGTGATCCTGAACCTGAGCAGCCACGGCACCGACACCATCCAGCTCGAGTGCGACGTCGCCGACACCGGCTCGGTCGAGATCCCCGCGTCGCTGCTCTCCGAGCTCATCGCGCTCGAGGTCGCCGGCTATCCCCGCTTGACCGTGATCCGCGAGAGCGCAGACTCCACCGCCGTCTCGACCGGCTGTATCGATCTGCTGGTGCAGTCCACCGTCGTCCTCGAGGGCGACGCGGTCCAGATCGCTGGTGTCACCTACTGCACCTCCGCCGACGACTGCCCGTCCGGAGAAGCCTGCCTCGACAACCTGACCTGCGGGTGATCGAGGCGTTGCAAGAGCCGCGCGGGAGGGGTTCCCGTCGGTGCGTCGAGTCGGGTCCGCCTGGAGCAGGCGGGGCCGGGTACCACGGATCGAGACGTCATGAGAGCTTCGATGCATTCCTGGTTGCGGGTTACGGGTCTGGCCCTCGGGTTCGTGGTCGCCTGCGGCAGCGACTCGAGCACCCCTGAGACGAATGCCTGCGCGGGTACCCCCTGCGGTGCGGCGTGCGTGGACGTCACCACGGACCCGAGCAACTGCGGCGCCTGTGGCTTCGTCTGCGGCGCCGGCATGTCCTGTCTCGGCGGCGCCTGCGTCCTGGCCGGCACGGGCGGCGCGGTGCCGATGGGCGGTG
>CAYVRP010000202.1:0-3581 GCA_964454025.1 uncultured Polyangiaceae bacterium
AAGAAGCCGGCGGCCGCGAAGAAGCCGGCGGCCGCGAAGAAGCCGGCGGCCGCGACGGGGGCCGTCGGCGGGAAGGCGAAGCGCCCCGCCGAGCCGCGCGCGAAGCAGTCTGCCGCCATCCACCAGCGGCCCACGCGGATCCCGCCCGGTCCGCCCCCCTCACCGAGCAAGTTCCCGGTTCTTGCGACGCCGGCGCTCCGGCGCGCGACCGAGATCGGGTTCACGTACGGCGGCCTCCTGCGGGAGCGGCCGGCGCCGACGGCCGAACAGTGGGCGCGGATCGAGGCGCGCGTGGGGGCGGCCCTACCCGCGGACTACAAGGCCTTCCTCGCGACCCAGAACGGCGGGATCCCCCTCATCCCCTGGGTTCCGGTCGGCGACGACGGCTTCCGGATCGAGTGCCTCAACTACGTGGACGGCGCGGAGGCGGACAGCTACGACGTCGAGAAGGCCTCGCGCCGGCCGAGCCGCAACATCGGCGAGGAGGTGGTGGCGATCGCGCCGGACGGCAGCGGCGATCAGCTCATCCTGCGCCGCGTCGCCGGCGACTGGCGGGTGGAGTGGTGGCGCCACGACGCCCTGGATCCGGGTGCGACCGAGCCGGTCGCGGCGTCGTTCAGCGCGCTGCTCGAGCTGCTGCGGCCGGATCCGAACGAGGACTAGCCGCGTGGGCGAGGCCGAGCTGCCCGCAGGCGGCGCCGACGTCGCCGCCCCCGGAGTAGCGGCGGACGACCGGGGTGCCCCGCCGGCCGATGACCTCGCGGAAGGCCTCGAGGCGCGCGGGCGGTGAGGGTACGAAGGGATCGTCGTCGCCGAGGCGGTTGTAGGTGACCAGGCTCAGGCGCGGCTGCAGGCCTGCCGCGGCCACGAACCGCGCCACCAGCGCCGCCAGCGCGGCGACGTCGTCGTCGCCGTCGTTCACGCCGCCGAGCAGGGTGTAGGTCAGGAGCGGCGCGACCCGCGTGCGGCGGGCGTGCGCCGCGAGCACCTCGAGCGAGGCCGCGAGCGGGTGGGCGCGTTCGCTCGGGATCAGGGTCGCCCGGCGCTCGGGGAGCGCCGCGCCGATGGACAGCGCGACGCGCACGCGCCGCGGGAGCGCGGCCACCAGCGCCTGCAGGCGTGGCATGAGTCCCACGGTCGATACCGTGACCGCGCCGGCGTCGATGGCGAGCGCCGACGGCTCGCAGCAGATCCGGATCGAGCGGAGCACCGCCTCGAGGTTGGCGAGCGGCTCGCCCATGCCCTGGAACACCACGCCGTGGATCCGCGCCCCGGGCGGGAGGCGATCACGGAGCTGCCGCACCTGATCGACGATCTCCCAGGCGGCGAGCTGGCGGCGGTGCCCCAGGCGTGCCGTGCCGCAGAAAGCGCAGCCCACCCCGCACCCGACCTGTGAGGACACGCAGGCGACGAAGCGCCCGGGCCGCTCGAGCGGGATGCGCACCGCCTCCACGACCGCGCCATCCGGCGCGGTGAAGGCGTACTTCACAAAGGGGGCGAGCGCGCGCGGCCGCTCCTCGAGGAGGGTGAGCGCCGGGGTCGCGACCCGAGCCCGCAAGCTCTGATACGCGGCCCGCCGCACCCCCGACGGCGTGACCTCCGGGAGCGCGCCATGGCGGTGCACCAGCGACACCACGCGCCGCGCCTCCTCCAGGTCGAGCCCGGGCACCAGCGCCACGAGCTCGTCCGGTAGGAGCGCGGCCAGGGCCTGCATGGTGCGCCGGTTCTAGCACGCGCCGCCCGCCGGGACGGGTTTACGCGCCGGCGCGCCCGTGCCACGAAACCGACGTACCGGTCGCGTCGCCGGCGCCCGGTCTGCCATGAGTCCCCCGTGCCCGCTCGAAGCCCTGCTCGCGGCGGCCCGCGCCGTGCGCGCGACGGGGCGCGATCCGCTGGTGGTGCTCGACCTCGACGGCACCCTCTACGACAGCCGCCTGCGGACGCTGCGCATCCTGCTCGAGCTCGGCCACCTGCGCGCCCGGGAGCGTCCGGACCTGCTCGCGGCCCTCCGCCGCCTCGGCAGCGGCGCCGTTCGCTACCGCGTGCGCGACACCCTCGCCGCGGCGGGCGTCACCGATCCCGAGCTCGTCCGCGCCGCCGAGACGTTCTGGGAGGACCGCTTCTTCACCGACTCGTACGTCCTTCACGACCTGCCGACGCCCGGCGCGGTGGACTTCGTGCGGGCCCTGGCGGGCGCGGGCGCCGTGCCCTGCTACCTCACCGGGCGGGACGCCCCGAACATGCTCGTCGGGACCGTGCGCGCGCTGCAGCGCGACGGCTTCCCCGTCGGCACCATCGAGAGCCGGCTCGTGCTCAAGGCCGATCCGCGCGCCGACGACGAGGCCTACAAGGCGTCGGTCACCGCGCCGCTCGCGGCCGCGGGGACGGTGATCGGCGCCTTCGACAACGAGCCCGTGCTCTGCAACCGCTTCCGGGTGGCGTTTCCGGCGGCGACCGTCGTGCACCTGGCGACCGCGTACTCGCCGGACGCCCCGCCGCTCGTGCCGGGGATCGTGAGCGTACCCGACTTCTGCGCGCTGATGGCGCCCTAGAGGGCGCCCGGGCCGTCGGACTCCGTCCCTGCCGCGGGTCCGGCGCCGGCCCCGCGGCGCCGCCTCCCGGGTCGCCCTCGGGGTACAGGAGTTCACCGAATCGTCGCCGCCCTGGCACTCCTCCACAACGGTACGTTGCCACTCTGACGGGCAAGGACCTCGAAGGAGACGCCATGCGGACCCTCTCGTCACCCGACACCGCCTCGGCCAAGCTCGTCTTCCTCCCGCTGTGGACCGTGGGCTGGGCGGCGGGCATGTTCGTACTGCTCGCGGGCGCGCTCGGCCCTGTCCCCGAGGGCTACGTGTCCCCCCCGCTCGGCGTGGTGCTGCTCGGCCTTCTGACCATGACTGGCCTCACCGCGTTCGCCTGGTGGGGTTTCGCCCCCTTGAAGGAGGTGAAGATGGACGAGCGGGTGCTGGAGGTGTCGAACTATTGGCGGCGAGCGACGATCCCGCTTGCCGACGTGGATTCGGTGACTCAGGACTCCTGGAACGATCTGGTCACGGTCACCCTCCGCGAACCTTGCACCTTCGGTCGATCCATCCGCTTCATGCCCAGCAAGCGGTTCGTGACCCACTTCGAGCCCCACCCCGTGGTGGAGGAGATCCTCGCCGCCGCCCGTGTCGCGCGGGGAGGTGGAGCCGCCGGCGCCGAGCCCCCATCCCAGCCAGGCCAGCAGGGTTCCCGGCGAGGCAGCCAGGACCTGCAGGTGGGCTCACTGGCCCTGAGCGCGGCTTGAGCCGAGGCGCACGGGGTCTTCACGGGGTCTTCACCGGGAGCGTCGCCGGGAGGCGGCGGTGGCGAAAGACAGCCCGAGCAGGAGGGTGACGAGCCCTCCTCGCGACGGGCCGGCGGGTGGTCCCACCACGCCGCAGTCACAGCTGACGGGCTCGGCCTCCTCGTCGTCTCCGTCGTCGGCGTCTCCATCCTCACCGTCGCCGCCACCCTCCGACGTCGCGCCGGCGTCCTCTCCGGAGCCGGCGCCGTCCCCCGCCGCTCCCCCGGCGGTCGCGGCGGCACCGGCGCGG
>CAYVRP010000203.1:0-1478 GCA_964454025.1 uncultured Polyangiaceae bacterium
CCTGGAGCGCGAGTACCATCGTGTCCACCAGTCCCGCTACGCAGACGGAAGAGTCTCGTGCCCGCTTCCCCGCGCCCGGCCCACCCTTCGCCGGGTCAAATGACGGGAATTGCGCCGTTCCATGGGAGCCGCACCCAACATCAACAATGAAGTCCGCGCGCGGCGCCACGATTCTCCGACGTAGTGGATCAGGCGATGTCCACCTTCGCCATGGAGCCGCACCCCAGGTCGATGACCACCTTCACACACCAACGACCTGCCACAGTCCGTCGTCGCGAAGGGCCTCGCCACCCCACCGCGTCGATGTCAATCGAGCGGATGCCAAGCTTCTGCGCCCACCCGGACCCGATGTGCCGTCAATAGAAGTCCACGGTGCCTTGCGCACCGATCACCTGGGCCTGGAAGCCCATCTGCCAGTCATTGACCATCTCATAAGCCGCTGTCTCGACGCCCACCACAAGGCCGCCACTGGCGCCGAGGTTGGTCATCAGGCTCGCCGGGATCGTAACCGTACCGGTCGCGGCGTCCACCGAACAGATCACACCGACGCCGTTGGGGGCTGTGCCACTGATGAGGTTGACCGTGACGGTTCCGTCGACGCCCCCGGTCCAGGTAACGATCAGATCCGTGTCGCGCGCGATACGGTAGGTGGGGCCGTCTGCACCGACAGAGACGCTGGTAGGTGCCGTCACCGTGATGGGGTTCGGTGCGGTGATGCTCATCGTGTAAGCCGGGACGCTAGGTGACCCGGTGACCGTCACCGTCACCGGCGTCGAAGCCGTCCAGAGGTACGCCGCATAGGCCGGGCTGACATACCCCTGGTTCGAAGTGGGCATTCCCAGGGTCACCGGCGAAGGGTCGAGGCCCGTTACGCTGATGGCTCCCGCATCCACCAGGTTCACTGTGCCGTTCGGGGTGTCGGACGGCGTGCAGTCCGTGATGAGCTGACAGGATCCGGAGGTGGTCGTCTGGCAACCGTCTGCGCTGGTGGTGTCCGTAATCGCGAATGTTGCGGTGGCGCCGGCCGTGACAATCTCCTGGAGGCCGATCGGAGCGGGGAAGTCGTACGTAGTGGTCGACTCCATCAGCGCGACGGTCCCGAATTTCCAGGGGTCAGTCGTGCCGCCCGCGCCTCCCGCTTCCGCGCCAGCGCCTCCGCCCTCACCACTTCCGCCAGATGCTGCTGAGCCGCCCACGTCGGTGGGTTCGTCGGCACCCGCACCGGCAGCGGGCGCGCCGGACGAGCCCGCACCAGACGACTCCGATGCGCCACCGGTTTCTGGTTGGTCCGGTGCACCCGCCGTGCTGGCCGCACCGCTTGAGCCACCAGCACCACCCAGGGGGACAGTTGCGCTTCCCCCGCCCTCCGCATCCGAGCCCCCCGCATCCGAGCGACCCGCAGCCGCGCCCCCGGCGCCCCCACAACCCGCCGCCCCGCCCCACCCCCCCGCGCCCCCCCCCCCGGCCCCAGAGCCGCC
>CAYVRP010000203.1:1488-3325 GCA_964454025.1 uncultured Polyangiaceae bacterium
GCATCCGAGCCCTCCGCATCCGAGCCCTCCGCATCCGAGCCCTCCGCATCCGAGCCCCCCGCATCCGAGCGACCGGTATCCGAGCCAGCCTCGCCTGCACTAACGGCATCCCAGCCACTCGCGTCCGCGGCTGACCCAGCGTCGCCCGTGCCTCCAGTGCTACCGCCGGTGTGTGTGGTGCCGCTGCTGCCCGCGACGCCGCCACCCGACCTGCCACTTGTGTCGCTCGGGTTGTCCGGGTTGCAGCCAGGGGAAGCAATCACAATAGCGGCAAAGGTTGCTGGGACAAGGCTCAGCCTAGCTCGCGTGGTGCTCATTTCGTGGTACCATTCTGTCGCCGCAGGCGCGGGTGAATTCCGTTGTTGAGTTGGGGGGCAACTGACCGCTGGTACTTTGCGATAGTCACCTCTCAACCGACAACGAAGACCGACGGGATCTGACCGCGGTCGTCGGGGATCATTCGGTGCGGAGGCTAGGTGGTTCAACCGTCCTGGTTGCGGGCGCGGTCACATGGGAACGGGGGCGTTGGCGGGGGCACGGTGGTGGTGCCGAGGCGACGAAGTCGTCGAGCACGCTGGGTTCGGCGCTGCGCGCCGTCGCGACGGGGGGCCATACCCGGAACCGCGGCCGCGCGGCGCTTCTATGGCACGACCGAGGCGGAAGGGGCGACGATCGTGTTCATCGCGCTCGTCTCGACGAGCACGCGGCCCTGCTGGCAGGTGAAACCGCCGGCCGGGAAGTAGGTGACGCGAAGCCCAGCTTGCTCCCACACGTGCTTCACGCTGAGCACTGCCCCCAGCGTCGGATCCTGGCAGACGGGCGCCCCCTGCACGGAGGGCCCGGACGCGTACTGCTGGCTCAGGCTTCGTGCGATGTCATTCTGGCGGCTGGCGTCCCCGGTGAGGAACGAAACCCCGATGATTCGATCGTTCTGGAGGGTGACGCCGGCGATGCAGGAGCCGGCGGCCAGGACCCAATCCGGGCATTGGTCGGTAGCGACGGCGACCAGCGCGAAGTCCACGCGCGGGGGCAGCGGGTCGGCGGTGACGTTCGCGAGCCGCTGCGCGAACAGGCGCGAGCGACCCTCGAGCGCATCGGGCGTGAAGCGGCAGCTCGCCTCGAAGCGGAAGGGCGCCGCGTCTCGGGACCGCAAGCTCTGCTGCAGCTCCTGGTCCCCACGGGCGTCTATCGGACAGGCGGGGAGGTTCAGCCTCTGGCCGAGGCGAAGACCGAGGACCGGGCCGGACCCGGGATGGGTTGGCGGAACGCCCCCGACCGGGGCGACGACGCCGGTCCCCGCGGCCGCCGCCGGCGGCAGCACGAGAGGCGGACTCGGTCGCGGAGCAGGCGCCGGAGCCGCAGCCGGCGTCCCGTTGGGGGTGGGCGCGCCGGCCCGCACCGGGACCTGCGAGGAACGGCCGACGCCCCCGTAAGGCATCCCTCTGCCAGGACTCGTCCCGGGACGAGGTGACCACCCCGTCCCCCGCGGCGGAACCCCGCGGCTTGCGCCGTGGGAATCTGCGGCTCGGTTCAGCGTGGAACGCGAGCCGGGGGAGACGCCCGGCGGCGGAGGCGGAGGCGGAACCCCACGGCTTGCGCCGCGGGAATCTGCGGCTCGGTTCAGCGTGGAACGCGAGCCGGGGGAGACGCCCGGCGGCGGAGGCGGAGGCGGAACCCCACGGCTTGCGCCGCGGGAATCTGCGGCTCGGTTCAGCGTGGAACGCGAGCCGGGGGAGACGCCCGGCGGCGGAGGCGGAGGCGGAACCCCACGGCTTGCGCCGCGGGAATCTGCGGCTCGGTTCAGCGTGGAACGCGAGCCGGGGGAGACGCCCGGCGG
>CAYVRP010000204.1:0-3226 GCA_964454025.1 uncultured Polyangiaceae bacterium
CCACCCACACCGGCGGCGCGGAGTGCTGCGGCCGGGTCCAGGGCGCGGTGGGCAACGGCGGCTCGTACGGGAACTGGAGGAACGACGCGACGTCGGCCTGCCTGACCGTCTTCGGCGACGAGGCCACGTTCGGAGCGAGCTTCCGTGACGCCGGAGACCACCTGGGCTTCGTCGGCCTCACCTACGACGAGCCCCGGACCCCCGATCAGATCGGCGTGTTCTCCGCGGACTTCGCCTACGCCCAGGCCGCGACCAGCGGAACGGCTTCTCGGCGTCCACGGGCGGTCGGGCGAGCCGGCGGTCGAGTACTACATCATCGTGGACTGGTGAGGAACGCGCCCCACCTTCGACGTGTCGCGGGGCGCCATCCACGCCGACGGGGGCACCTACGACGCCTACGAGGACGTGATCTCCGGCACCACCATCATCCGGATCCTCGCCAGCGTCCGGACGGCGGGGCGCGCTTGCGGGCACACCTCGATCTCCCCGCATTTCGCCGCGGGGGCGGGCATGGACATGCCGATGGGGATGCTGCAGGAGGTCACCCTCTTCGTGGAGGGGCTCCACGCGGACGGCGACGTCGAGCTCACCAAGGGGACGCTGACGGTCGAGTAGCCGCGCCCCGCCCCGCGCTCAGCGCAGGAGCTCCTCCCGCGCGCAGCCGAGCAGCACCTCCACGCGCGCCGTGGTCTGCGCGGTGAGAAGATCGCAGGTCGCCGGGCACACGAGGATCTTCGTCGGCGCGAGGGCGTCGTCGTAGTACCAGGCGGGGCCCGCCGCGAGCGGGCATTCGGCGAACGACGGGACGTAGACCATGGGGGTCGTCGCGACGTCGACGACGTTGACGTTGACGAGCGTGGGGTCGAGCGTCTCTCCCGCGGGCGGCGCCGGCAGCGCCCACTCGCAGGGGAGCGACACGATCTGGGTGGTGGTGACGATCTCGGTGATCGTCTCCACCACCGTGACGCTGTCGCGGATCGCGTTGAGGGCAGCCAGGAAGCCCTCGGCGCCGGAGGTCGAGACGTCGCAGGCCTCGGCGCCGGCCACGTCCGGGGTGCAGTCCGAGCCGCCCGCGACGGCGATCTGATCGAGGAGACCGAAGCCCTCCGGGGTCACGCCGGCCATGCCGATGGTGAAGGTCACAACGCCGCTCGTCAGGCCCGCCCCGGCGATCGGCGTCAGCACGCCCGCCGCCGCGGGATCCACGCAAGTGGTGCCGGTGATCCGGACGGGTGCCCCCCCGGCGCCGGCCACGGGTGGGGCGCAGACCGCGCTGAGGCCGCAGGCGTTGGGCTGGCCGTCGGTGACGAGGACCACCACGCATTTCTCGTCCGGGTGGCTCGCCTGGAACGCGGCGCAGTAGCTGGTCCCGCCGGTGAGCGCGCCGACGGTGGGCGTGGACTGGGCGAGCTCGGTCGATCCGAGCGAGGACACGATCGCGGGCGCGTGCTCCGGCAGCCGCCCCATCTGCACCGCCGGCGTGGCGTGCGCGACGCCGTCGCACTCGTCCGGGTCCGACCCTGCACCGACGGGGTGGAAGTACTGGATCGCGATGTCGATCCCGCTCGACGCCGGGTCCTCCACGAAGCGGGTCAGCGCCGTGACCGCCTCGTCCCACTTGGTCCCCGAAGCCCCCGTCTCCGTCATGCTCATGGAGTTGTCGAGCACCACGTACAGCGCGACCGGGGCGGGCACCTGGGTTTCGAGGGTGGTGGTCAGCTCCTGCTCGACCAGGATGGACTCCGGCTCGAGGGCGAGCCCCGTGCATGAATCCTCGTCGGTGAGGGTCGTGTGCCCGGGTACGGGCGTCCCCCCCGTGGCAGCCAAGACGAGGACGGCGCTGCCGCCGGTCTGGGCGACGAGCGGAGGGGCTCCACCCGTCGCCGGCGCGACGCCGCCGTCATTGGCTGCAGGGCCGGTACCGCCAGCAACGTTGGCTTCGCTGCCCCCGCTGGCCTCGCTGGCATTGCTGCCGCCACCGCCGCCTTCGCCCCCTTCGGGCTCGAGCGCGCAGGCCAGGAAGGAAACCAGGATGAGGGGTGAGCCGAGCGACAGCAGCCTGCGATCCATGAGCACCGGCCTCCGGCGGCGGGGCAGTCCTGCCCGCGGCGGCGTGGTCGAGAGCCCGATCCTCGACCGAAGCTCCGCCCAGCCCGGGACTCGCGACCGACCTCACGGCCCCGCCTCGTATTCCCGCTCGGAGGCCTGCCCGCACGCCCCGCGTGGTGGCATGTGAAAATAGGTACGACAAGGTGCGACCCCGAGGAGCCGCTCCGCGCCGGCCCGCGCGGAGCCCACCCCGCTCAGAACTGCAGGAAGAACTCGGCGATGGCGGCGCTGCCGAAGTTCGGGATGCCGTGGGGGCCGTCCCACTCGCACCAGGTCACGTCGTAGCCCGGATCGCAGCCCTGGTACTTCACGCAGGGGCTGGGCTCCACGGGGACCGTCTCGGTCCCGCAGTGGTTCTGCTGCAGGATCTTGTCGCGTGCCGCCCGTCCGTCCTCGGGCGGGACCACGGTGTCCGAGGTCCCGTGCGCGCCCCACATGGCGATGGCCGGACCGGTGCCCCGGCAGTTGAAGTCGCTGTAGAGCGATCCTGCCATGGGGGCGATGGCGCGGAACACGTCGCTCAGCTCGCAGCCGACCGCGAACGACATCATCCCGCCGTAGCTGAAGCCGGTGGAGAAGATGCGGGTGTTGTCGACGCAGTACTTGGCCTGGACGTCGGCGACCATCGCCTCCGTGAACGCGATGTCCTCGCCGCCGCTGTTCGCCCACCCCGCGCCGGCGCCGCCAGCGTCGAGCCCCTGCGGCGTCACGTAGATGGCGTTCGGGATCTTGGAGTTGAGCTGGTACATGGTCATCGCCTGCTCCGCCGAGCCGCCCCAGGGGTGGAACTGGAAGATGACCGGGTAAGGCGTGGAAGGATCGTAACTCGACGGGAGCTGCACGTAGTAGGTCCGCTGCGTCCCGTCGATGTCGAGGCTGCAGGGGTTGCCGCTGGTGCTGCACGGCGAGGTGGTGTTCGAGGAGCCGCAACCCGGGGAGCTGTCACTGCCGCCCCCGGTCCCACCCGCGTCACCGCCGGTCCCCACTACCCCGCCCGTGGGCTCGACCCCTCCCGTCGGCGCGACGCCGCCCGTCGGCGCGACGCCACCCGTCGGCTCCACACCGCCCGTCGGCGCGACGCCGCCCGTCGGCGCGACGCCGCCCGTCGGCGCGACGC
>CAYVRP010000205.1:0-3067 GCA_964454025.1 uncultured Polyangiaceae bacterium
GGGAAAGGGGGCCGTCTATCCTCAGGTCCATTTCCGCTGCCCAGAGAGCCGATTCACGCCGCTCGGACCGTGAATCGGCTCGCCCCAGTCAGCCGGCTCCGGGGCCGCGCGAAATCCAGGTTGAACACGGCGTCGGTCGCCTCCCCCTCGGGGAGCTCCTCGGCCGTGCTCCAGGATGCGAACATGCTCCCGGAACGGTCGAACACGGTGATGCCCGTGCTCGGCTCGCCGTCGACGTCGAAGCCGGCCGCGCCGGCGCCCCCCGCGAGCGTCACGGGCTTGACCGCGTCGTCGCGCGGCGCGATCCCGTCGAGACAGGGCGTGGGCGTACGCTCGAGCGGCGCCCCCTCTCCCGGGTACGGCGCGGCCGCGCCGCCCGGCCCCGCCGCGGCGCCCCCGATCGCGGCCGCGCCGCCCGGCCCCGACGCGGCGCCCCCGATCGCGGCCGTGCCGCCCCGCCCCGACGCGGCGCCCCCGCTCGCTCCGGGCCCCGCTCCGCTCGGCCCCGCGACGAACGGCTCCGCCTCGAGCTCGGCGCACCCCGCGAGCAAGCCCACCAGCGCCACCGCGCGCGTCCACCCTGGCATGGGGATCCCCTTTCGTGATGGACCGCGACCAGCGCCGCCCCGGCGCCCGCCGTCCACCGCACCCGAACTCCTGCTTGGTCGTCCCCCCGCCTCCGCTCCAGGCACGAGAATCGGACGGCCCTCGCCCGAGGTCGACGCCGTCCCCCGAACGGCCCCCTCGCCCCGGGACCTCCGTCCAGATCGGCGGGGGCCGGGCCCTGCTCCCGCGCTCGCCACCGCTCGCGAGCGCTCGGCGCCTGCGCCGGCGCGAGCGCGCGTGCTACCCTCGTCCCATGGCGCTCGCCAGCGAGGCCCTGGCACGACTGCTCGCCGAGTACCGGCGCCGGCTGGTCGCGCGGCTCGGGGACCGGCTGGTGGAGCTCCGGCTCTTCGGCTCGCACGCGCGCGGCGAGGCACGGGCCGACTCGGACGTGGACGTGGCGGTGGTCCTGGACGAGGTCCGCGACATCGAGGAGCGGGTCCTGCCCATGGAGCTGGCCGGGGATTTCCTGGTGGAGCACGGGCTGGTCCTCACCCCGATCGTCCTCAGCGTCGCCGAGCTCGAGCTCCTGCGCCGGCGGGAGGACCTCCTGGCAGAGAACCTCGACCGCGAGGGGATCGTCCTGTGACGGACGAGAACCGCCTCGTGAACGCCCGCGCGGAGGTCGACAAGGCCACCGCCGCGCTCGCCGCGGCGCGAGCGCTCGCCGGGCTCGGGCTCCTCGACGACGCAGCGAGCCGCCTCTACTACGCCGTCTTCCACCTCGTCTGCGCGACCCTCCTCGTGCTCGGTGTGCAGGCCCAGACCCACGGCGGCGTCGCGGTCCTGCTCGGGCAGCACCTCGTCCGCCCGGGGCTCGTGCCGGCCCAGCTCGCCCGCGACTTCGCCTCGCTGATGGGGCTGCGCGCCCAGTCCGACTACAACCGGCACTTCGTGCTCGACGCGGCTGGCTTCGCGGACGAGCTCGCCCGCGCGGAGGCGACCTTCGCCGCCCTGGCGAAGCTCCTGGCGGCCCATGGCGTGTCCGTGCCACCCGAGCCCGCCACGCCACCCCCGCCGCCGCGTTCCCGCGGCGGGCCCACTGAAGCGTGAGCGGGAGCGGCGCATCGCGCGGCTCGGGGAGCGGGCGAGCGGGCACGCTTGTCCCGGTTGGCCTCGTCCCGTACCATCCAGGGTCCAATTGCCTGGAAGGCTTCCCCACGCCGGCTCGGGCGGCTGCGCTCCCGTGGCCGCCGAGCGTGGGGCCTGAATGGAGGACTTCGGATAAACGCGCATTGGCAGTGGGTGGCCTGTTGGGTCGGTGTGTCGGTCATGTCGTTCCTCGACACGGGGTGCGGCTCCGGTGACACGAGCGGGGCCCGGAGCGGGGTCGGTGGCGCCGCGGCCGGCGGCGCCTCGAGCGGCGGCGCGACGAGCGGCGGCGCCGAGTCGGGAGCCGCTGCCGGCACGGAGGAGAACGGCGGCGGGGAGAGCGAAGTGGGCGGAACCGCGGGAGGGACGGCTGCCGGCGGCGCGGCGGGCAGCGAGGCCTGCGAGGTGGGCGAGGAGCGGTGTGACTGCTACCCGAACCAGACGTGCAACGGCACGCTCCGCTGCCTGAGCGGCCTGTGCGTCGCCGACGTCGCCGCGACCGGCGGCGCGGCGGGCGCGGGCGGCATCGCGACCGGCGGGGAACCGCCCGAAGGCGGCGCGGCTGGGAGCACTGCCTCCCAGGGAGGAACGGAGACCAGCGGCGGCGCGACGAGCGGCGGCGACGCGGCAGGCGGTGCGGCGGGGGGGCCGGGTGGCGTGGCCAACGGCGGCGCCAGCGGCGGCACGACGAGCGGCGGCGCGGCGGGGTCGCCGGGCGGCACGGACACGGGCGGCACCGGCGGCAGCACCGGCGGCGCGGACACGGGCGGCACCGGCGGCAGCACCGGCGGCGCGGACACGGGCGGCACCGGCGGCAGCACCGGCGGCGCGACGAGCTGCTTCAGCGCGCCCGACGGCATCGACTACGGCGGCATCGTCGGCTACGCGTGGGGTTACCGGGTGGTCGATGGCATCGGCGAGAACGCCGACCTCCGCGCGGACACGCTCGCCCTCGACTACACCCTGCCCGGAGCCAGCTACGAGGAGCTGGCGATGATCGGGTTCAACCTCAACCAGCCCAAGGTGGCCGGCGACGATCCCGCCTATGGCCACGACGTCGCCGACGAGGTCGGCATCTGCGTCTTCGGCACCGGCTTCGATCGCATCACGGTCGAGGACGACTCGGGCGGAAGCTGGTGCGTCGAGCACTCCGGCTGCGCCACCTGGGACGAGTTCACCGAGACCTGCTGGGAGCCGGGCCCGGCGCTCCCCTCGAACGCCGTCGTCTTCAACCTAGATTTCGCGCGGCCCCGGAGCCGGCTGACTGGGGCGAGCCGATTCACGGTCCGAGCGGCGTGAATCGGCTCTCTGGGTAGCGGAAATGGACCTGAGGATAGACGGCCCCCTTTCCCCCACCATCGACATTCAG
>CAYVRP010000206.1:0-3030 GCA_964454025.1 uncultured Polyangiaceae bacterium
GGCCTTCTTCCCTCGAAACGCAGATTCGCCGAAAATTTGGGGGGATCCCTCAGCGTCGTCACACTCCTCGTCAGGCGAACGCGCCCCGTTGCCGCAGACGAGCGCGACGCAGGGCTCGCCCGCCGAGGGGCAGAAGAAGCCGGCCTCGACCTCGCAAGCGTGCTCCGGATCCTCGGTGCCGCTGCAGCCGTTGCCGGAGAGGACGTCGCCGTCGTCGCAGTCCTCTCCGCGCTCGAGCGCGCCGTTGCCGCAGACCGGGAGCTGCACGCAGGCGACCCCAGGGCGCGGGCAGACCCAACCCTGCTCCACCGTGCAGAGCTCCGAGCACCCGTCCCCGGCCACGGTGTCGCCGTCGTCACACGCCTCGCTGCCCTCGAGCGCGCCGCTGCCGCACACCACCATGTCCACGCAGGGCTCACCGGGGACGCAGACGAACTCGACGTCCTGCACCGCGCAGTCCGCGGAGCAGCCGTCGCCGTCCGCCGTGCCGCCGTCGTCGCAGAGCTCGCCGGGCTCGAGCTCGCCGTTGCCGCAGACGTACTGGACCTCGGTGCCGCCCGTCGCGGGGGTGCCGCCCGTCTCGACGACGATCTGCTCCCCGCCGGTGGAGGCCGGCGGGCGCCCGCCGGTGGCGGCCCCGCCCTCGCCGGCCGCGCCCGCAGCCCCCGTCTGCGTCACCGACGGGTACTGGTCGCAGGCGAGCGCGAGGATTGCGCAGGTGAGGAAGGTGAGGGGCGGGTCGCGGCGACGCACGGCGGGCCTCCTCGGGGCTGGAACGGGCTGCCCCTGGCGGGGAACCTATCCCCAGACGCGTCCGCTGTCAGGGTCCTTTTGCCACCCGCTTCGAACCGCAGCTCCTCGGAAACCGGAGCCCGCGCTCGAACGTGCCGCCGCGCCACCGCGCGCTGCGGCTCCCGAGCCCCGGCCGCCTGACGCCGAGCCAGGCCCGTCGCGAGCCGCTGCCGCGCGCGCCCCGCGGTGGCGGCGCGCCGGCCACGTGCGGCGCCGGCCCGGACCGCGATCGGCGACCGCCGCCTCCTCGCCTACCCCGCCGCGAGCCAGGCCAGAGCGTCCCGGTAGAGCGCCGGCTCCCGCTCGAGCGCGAGCTCGTGCGCGAGGGAAGTCGGCGTCAGCAGGCGGAGCGGCACCCCGCTGCCCTCGAACCAGGCCCCCGCGCGGCGCGTCTCGTGCACGACGGCGTCATGCTCGCCCGTGAGCAGGCCCACGCGGCGCAGGCCCGCGCGGCTCCGCGCGCCCAGCGCCGCACCGTCGGCGCCCAGGTACCCGTCGCTCGCGCCGAGGATGAGCCAGCGAGAGAACGTGCGCGGCGCACGGACCCCGACGTTCATCGCCACGAAGGCCCCCTCGCTGAAGCCGATCAGCGTGTTGCCGTAGAGCTGGACGCGGCGCCCGAACCGGGCGCGCAGCCCGGCGAGGGACGCGGTGACGGCGGCCTGCCCCGCTGGCCAGTCGTTGTTCCAGGTCCGGCCCCCGCCGTAGTGCCCGGCGCCGCTCGGACAGACGAGCCAGCCGTGACGGCGCGCGATGGGAGCCCAGCGCTGGCAGTCCCGCGCGGGGTCCGCGCCCCGTCCGTGGAGGTAGAAGATCACCGGCCGCAGCCCGAGGCGCCCGCTCCCCTCGGGCTCGTAGAAGTACGCGGGGGCGGCCGCGGGCAGGTCGAGCCGCTGCGGCCCGGAACGGGCCGGCACCGGGCCGCGCGCCGGCGCGACCGAGGCGTCCTCCGACCCCCGCTGCTCGGGCGGGATCCGCAGCCGCTGACCCACCCGCAGGAGGTCCGCCTCTCGGATGCCGTTGGCCCGGGCGAGGCTCGTGAGGCTGACGCGGTGTCGGAGCGCGATCGAGCCCAGGGTGTCGCCAGCCACCACGACGTACTCCGCGGCCTCGCCGGGCGGCGCGGTCGGCCGAACCTGCGCGGCGGGCGCCGGGATGACGAGCCGCCGCCCGATGGCCAGCACGTCGCTCTCGTTCATCCCGTTCGCCGCCGCGAGCTCGTCCGTCGTCACGCCGTAGCGCCGGGCGATCGCGCCGAGCGTCTGCCCCTCGACGACCCGGTGCTCGGGCGGGGCACCGCGGGCGGGCACGGCGAGGGCGGCGGCGAAACCCGCGAGGCAGGCCACCCGGCGCCAGCGATGCATGAGCTCCCTCGCTAGCACGCGAGCGGGCGCGGGCCAAACAACGGGTCGGCGTGCGCTGCGGCGGCGGCGCCCCTCCCGCCGGCGCGGCGCGCACCCTACTCCGTGTACGGCGCGCCGGCGGCGTCGCAGGAGTAGAAGGCGTTGTACTCGGGGTCGGCGATGAGGCCCCTGCCCTCGATCCAGTCCTTGGACGCGCACGACGGGCGGCAGCAGTCCTCCATGGTCGTCGTCTCGTACGGCTGCCCGCGCGTGGACTGGGTGCGGAAGGCCGGGTTCGCGATGGCGGCGGCCGCGGGGGTCGCGCTGCGGTCGACCGCGGGGAGCCCCTGGGGGGCGAGCCGGCAGCCCGTCACCTGGGTGAGGTGCTCCGGGCACTCCACCTTCATCGCGTACACCGACCAGTTGAGGTGGTAGTCGCCGTCCGGCGAGTTCGCCTCGATGCAAGACCGGCGCGCCTGCTCGGTGAGGCCCGGGACGCTCGACTCGAGCTGGTTGCAGGCGGCGGCGACCCGCTCCTGGCAGGGGGCGGAAGCGAGCGACTCCTGCGTGACCCACTGGATCGAGGTCTTGCACTCAGGGTAGAGGCTCACCGGCTTGACGCCGCCCTGGCTCGGCTGGCCGTCGCTCGGGTACGAGGTGTAGAGGTACTGGCCCGAGCGCGCCGCCGGCTGCAGGTTCGGCGCGCAGGCGTTGTTGGCGCCGAGGCCACCCGCGGCCATGTAGACGTCGAAGGTGGTGGGGGTGGCGGCGGTGTTGAAGCTCTGGACGACGAGGGGCCGAGGGAGCGCGATGGCGGAGGTCGGCGGGTCCGGGTCGTCGGCTGAATCGTCCCCTCATTCTGCAGCCTCATAGGACGGCGAAGATCTCCTGAGTG
>CAYVRP010000207.1:0-3025 GCA_964454025.1 uncultured Polyangiaceae bacterium
ATTACCGCTGCGTGCCACGCTGGATTCGAACCAGCGACCTTTGGCTCCGGAGGCCAACGCTCTATCCAGCTGAGCTAGTGGCACAGCTCGGACGGAACCCGTCCGAGGGACGGCGAGAGGCTAGCACGAAGGCGGACCGAGCGCGCAACCCGAATCGCGCCGAGGCGCCGGGCGCCAGCCGGCCCCGCCCGCGCTCAGGAGCTCTCGATGAACTCCCGCACCGCGCTCGCCAGGGTGCGGTAGGTCGACTCGAAGACGGCCTCGTCCGCCTCGAGCAGGGTCGCGCGGAAGCCGCGAAGATCGGTCATGAAGCCCGTCAGGGGCACGACGCAGAGGTTCCGGGCGCCGAGCAGCTCGTAGGCGAACTTGCGATCGAGCTCGATCCCCGGCGGGCAGAGGTAGCGGACGTACCCCTCGACCCGGCTGTCCTGGATGCGCAGGTGCATCGTCGGCCGCAGGTCCTCCGTGAAGACGACGGTGAAGTAGAAGGCGCCTCCCGGCTCGTTCACGATCACCCCCGGGCACTGCCCCATGATCTCGGTGGCCCGGCGGGCGCGCGCACGGAAGTGCTGGTTGCGCTCCGCTTGCCACTGCGCGTACGCCGGGTGGCTGAAGAGCTCCGGGATGACCATCTGCGGCAGGGTCGTCGAGCAGACCTCCAGCATCTTGGCGTCGAGCAGGCTCCGGACGTATCGCCGGAACATCGGCTTCTTCTCCTGGTTGTAGACCTCGATCCAACCACAGCGAGAGCCGGGCCAGGGAACCTCCTTGCTGATGCCCTTGAGCGCCAGCGCCGGAACGTCCTCGATGAGATCCGAGAGCGGGGCGTAGTCGGTCCGATCGTAGACCATGTTCGAGTAGATCTCGTCGGCGACGATGAACAGGTTGAACTCGCGCGCGAGATCCACCATCTCCTTGATCACCGCGCGCGGGAAGACCGCGCCCGTGGGGTTGTCCGGGTTGATGATCATCAACCCCGCGATGCTCTCGTTGTACTTGATGCGATTGCGGAGCTCGTCGAGATCCGGCATCCAGCCCTGCGTCGGCAGCAGCCGGTAGGTGATCGGCGCCGAGCCCGCGTGGGCCGCCTCGGCCGAGGAGTGCGTGGGGTAGGACGGCGACGGCCCGATCACGCGCGCCTCGCGCCGGAGCAGGTTGTAGACCTTGCTCACGGCGTCCCCGAGCCCGTTGAAGAACAGGATGTCGTCGGCCGTAATCTGCACGCCGCCCCGCGCGTTGAGGCGCTCCGCGAGGAATTCCCGCGTCGCCCGCAGGCCGCGGGTGGGACAGTAGGCGTAGGCCCGGTCGTCCTGGGCGGCGCGACCGATGATCTCCTTCACCCAGGCGGGGATCCGCTCGCCCTTCTGCACCGGATCACCGATGTTCTCCCAGATGATCGGCTGGCCGGTGAGGCGCATGATCTCGTTGGCGGTGTCGGCGATGCGGCGGATCTCGTAGTTGAGCTCCGACGCGCCGATGTGCACGATGTTGGTTCTCATGGCAGAAGGCCCTGCGGTGCGACTCCCTAGCACGTCCAGATCCCGCGGGACAAACCCCGGCGGCCGGCCCGGCGACGTCGCGGCGCCGGCAGCGCGAGCCACGAGCGCCGCCGCGTTCCCGCGGTGGCCGCCGGCATGCTAGGCTGCGGCTACCTCGGTGCCCGCCCTTCCCTTCGTCACTCGCCGCCTGCAGCGCGCCCGCGCCGCGATCCTGCTCGCCGCCGCCGGCGGCCTCGTCGCCGGCTGCAAGCACGGGCCGGCGGCCGCCAAGGTCGATCTCGCGCGCGTGGACGCGGCATGCGCCCGGGGCGACGTCGAGGCCGCGCGCGCCGCCCTGGCGGAAGCATCGGAGCGCAACCGCACCTTCCGCGACGCGCTCGAGGACGCCAAGGCGAGCTGGGGCAACGCCGACCTCTCCCGCCTCAACCCCTGCGGGGTGATCCTGGAGGATCTGCGGCGCCGCCTCCCGCGCGATCCCTGAGCGTGTGCTCCTGCCCGGCGTGATCACGCGCGGCGCTTGACATCGCCGGGCAGGTTCGGGTGGCGCAGCAAGAGCTGCTTGATCGCGGGCTGACGCGCCACCATCGGCAGCGCGACGAGCTTGGCCAGCACCCCGGGGGGCGTCGCCGGGAAGCGCGCGAGGTTCTGCACCAGCATCAGCGAGGTGATGGTGCGCTGGGCCAGGGTCGCGGCCGACTTGGCGTCGAAGGTGCACCCCGAGAGCAGCGCGAGCACGCGGCCCTCGGTGCGAATCACCAGCTCGACCTTCTCGTCGGCGCTCGCGTTGTTGAAGCGCCGCCGGAGCTCGGCGCGCAGCTTCAGGCGCCCCTGCTCGGGGATCTCCCGGTCGAGGCAGAGCTGGTAGAGGTCCGAGAGCGGCTTGCCCGTGGTGATCCGCTGGAGCACCGTGTCGGCGAGCTGCGGGTTCCGGAGCAGGTTGCGCTGCACGAGCGAGTCGCGGAAGAGCTCGGCGCGGCGGCAGAGGTGATCGATGCCGGCCGCGCGCCGGTGGTGCAGCGCGATCCGGCGCGCATGGAAGAACCCGCTCCGGGGGTTGGCGAGGACGGCCCCGATCACCTGGGGATCCGGGTCGAGGCAGAGCGTGAGCAGGTCGGGATCGTCCGCGTCCCTCGCCAGAGCGATCCGCTCGGCGACGCCGAGCCGTCGGAACTGCGCGGCGTAGGCCGCGAAGACGTCGGCGACCGAGCCCGGCCCGACCGCGTCCGGCGCCTCACCGCCGCCGGCTTCCGCCGCCTCGCCGCTCGAGTCGTCCACCGGCTCGTCCCCGCCCGGCAGCTCCGAGCCCGACGCGCCCACGTCCTCGACCGCATCGGGCACCGCCCCCTCCGGAGACGGCCGCCCCCCGGTGGGCAGTGACCCCTCGTCCAGGTCCAGCGTCATTCCCTCCGGCAACCCCTCGCCGACGTATGGCGTGACCCCCTCCGGCAGCCCCTCGCCGACGTATGGCGTAACCCCCTCCGGCAGCCCCTCGCCGACGTATGGCGTGACCCCCTCCGGCAGCCCCT
>CAYVRP010000208.1:0-2927 GCA_964454025.1 uncultured Polyangiaceae bacterium
TGCCGTCGTTGCAGGTGACGCCCGCGCACTTGTCGAGGTTGCAGGCGTCGGCAGAGGGGGGCGCCTGGACGATGTTGATACCGGTGGTGGCGAGGTCCTTGGCGTGGGCCATGCCCCACATGTTGATGAACTGATCGAACTGGGCCTTGCCGTTGGGGGCCGTGAGGACCCCGAAGAACCCGCAGGTCGTGCAGGCGGGATCGCCCGCCGTCATGATGAAGGCGGGATCCCAGGAGCTCGCGCTGGTGTAGAGCGTCCACCAGCGGACGGCCAGGATGGGCGGGGTCGGGGTGACGATCTGGATCTTCCCATCCAGGGTGATCTTCCCGCAGACGACGATGTTGACCGGGTTGGTGGGAGTGGCCGTGGTGGGGAACTGGAAGCTCGAGCTGGCGAAGACCTGCAGGCTCTGGAAGGTATAAAGGCCCGGGTTCTGGAAGACGATGGTCCCACCCATGCTGACGCTGCCGTAGTTGGTGCCGGCGGTCAGGTTGTAGGGCGGCCCGGAAACCCCGGTCCCGCCGGGGCAGCTCGCGGTGGGCGGGGCGTCGAACGAGGCCACCTCGAGGGTCGGCTTGGTCGCGTTGATGGTGACGCCCTGCGGGTTGGTGCCGCCCGAAACCAGATCGACGTTGGCCGCCGCGCTGGTCCGGACGCCGCCCACCACGCTGCCGGCGTTGATGGTGACGGCCTTCTGCCCGGCGACCGCCGGCTGAGCCCAGGCCGCGTAGCCGAGGGTGGAGGCGGGGTTCTTCGTGATGTTGGTGGCGCCGTTGTTCGTGATCTGGATGGGCCCAGCATTCGGGCCGAACCAGCCCGTGGGACAAGCGGCGTCCCAGGGCGTGCTGTAGCAGATGGCGGGCAAATTGCCGATCGCGGCGACCGAGCCGGAAACCTGGGCGCCGGCGCTCATGATGACGAACCCCCCCGCGATGAGGGGATCGTTGGGCAGGAGCGTGAGCCGAGAGCTCGCGTTCAGGAGGTACACGTTGCCCCGGGCGGCGATCTTGGCGCTGCCGACGGTGGGGTTGGCGAGGTTGGCGTTGTCGATGGTCAGATTGCCGTCGGAGTAGAAGGTGTAGTTGCACCAGTTCCCGTTGATCGCCGCCGAATACGATTGCTCCGCGACTGCCCAGGCGGGCGCCTCGGTGCCCGGCAGCGGCGCCCAGGCCGCCTCCGGGGCTGCCGGCGCCGTCACCACGAAGTCGGCGAGCGGACCGTAGGTGGACGGGTCGAGCAGCGGGACCGTGGTCGCGGGGGCCGGCGCCGCGGGCGTGGCCTCGGCGCGGGCGAGGACTGACTGGGCGCGAGCGGGGCTCGGCGCCGGGGCCGCGGGCTCTGCCGCGGGCACGGGCTCGACGAGGATCGGGTCGCTGGCCGCGAGCTCCTGGCGCGTCTCGTCCTCGACCGCGGGCGCGAGGAGCGGCGAGCTGGGCGGCGGGCTCGGCGCGTTGGCGGCGATGTAGCCGGAGAGCGCGCTGCGGCAGTTGGCCTCGGTGATGGCGCCGCCGGTGTAGCCCCAGTCGGTGCCGTTCACGTCGATGAAGTTGCCGTTGGAGGACCAGTCCGTCACGCTGCTGATGTTCTTGGCCCACACCGGCCCGGCGACCTTGGCGCTGTAGCTGACCTTGACTGTGCCATTGGGCGCCATGAACAGGCCGAAGTAGGGACCCCAGCCCACGAAGTCGATCGCGTTGCCTGCGTTCGACTTGGTGTAGATGCGGAGTCGGAGCCCCGCCAAGGGGCTCGCGGGAGATCCCACTCCGGTCACCTGCGGGGCGTTGCTCGTCCCCTGGAAGATGACGGTTCCGCAAACGTAGACATTGGCGGTGCTCCCTGCGGGCGGCACCTTCAGCTTGCCCTCGTTGACCCGGAGGCTCTGGAAGTAGTAGTTGCCGTTCCCGAAGGGGAGCTCGTAGAGGGAGTTGACGGTGACGTTGCCATACTGACCAGGGGTGAGGACCCCGCCGGTGAGTGGCGGCGGAGAGCTGCTGTTCCAGGTCGAGCTGCTCCAGTCGGTGCAGCTATAGCTCCCGTCCTTGTTGGTGATCGTGGGCAGGGCGACCTGGTTGCTCGGCACCCGGTTCGGCACCGTCCCCGCCGGAGAGTAGACGATCGTTCCGGTGTAGTAGGCGGTGCCGGAGACGATCCAGTCGGTGAGGTTGAGCGACCCCGACGAGGCGAGGTTCCCGGAGACGGTGCTGGGGGTGCTGAGCGTGGTGGTGCCGGAGTTGGCGACGTCCACGTTCACGAAGGCGTTCTTGAGGGTCGAGGTCGAGCCGGTCAACGTGAGGCTGTTGGTACCGAGTCGGGCTCCCTTCACCTTGAACATGACCGAGGAGTTCACGCTGGTGCTCCCGAGCGCCGCGTACTCGCACAGGTGCCGCGTGCAGACGTTCGCGACGCAGGAGTTGCTCTGGCAGTCTCCGTCCACCGAGCAGCCCTGGCGGAAGGCGCAGTCGGCGGCGCAGGAGCCGCCGCAGTCGATGTCCGTCTCGGTGCCGTCCTGCAGGCCGTTGAAGCAGGACACCGGCGCCGTGCAGGCGCCGGCCGTGCACAAGGCCGGCGCCTGACAGTCCGTGCTCGCGCTGCAGGTGTCGCCGACCAGGCAGGTGGCGCCGCAGGCGGTGCCGCCGCAGTCGATGTCCGTCTCGGTGCCGTTCTGGACGCCGTCGCTGCAGGACCGGCAGAGGTTGCCCGCGCAGCTTCCGCTGATGCAGTCGCCGTCGGCGGTGCAGTCGTACCCGTCCGGGCAGGTGGCGCCGCAGTCGGCGCCGCCGCAGTCGACGTCCGTCTCGAGGCCGTTCTTGATGCCGGCGCCGCAGGCGACGCAGGTGCCAGCGTAGCAGACGCCGCTCGCGCAGTCGCCGTCGACGGCGCAGAGCTCGCCGTTGGCGCAGGTGGCGCCGCAGGGGCCGCCGCAGTCG
>CAYVRP010000209.1:0-2845 GCA_964454025.1 uncultured Polyangiaceae bacterium
GAAAGCTCGTGAGAAACTCAGCCGCGCGGGGTCCCTACGTCGTGGGAACGGACAGCTCGCCGGTTGTGCGAAAAAGATGTCAGGGGCAGCGAGCTGCCTCCGTCAGCTTCCGGTGTTCCTCCGTGGGGCAGCGAGCTGCCTCCGTCAGCTTCCGGTGTGCCTCCGAGGGACAGCTAGCTGCCTCCGTCAGCTTCCGGTGTGCCTCCGTGGGGCAGCGAGCTGCCTCCGTCAGCTTCCGGTGTGCCTCCGAGGGGCAGCGAGCTGCCTCCGTCAGCTTCCGGTGTGCCTCCGAGGGCAGCTAGCTGCCCGGGACCCTTCCGGGCCGGACGTGACCGGGCGTCCGAGCGCCGGGTTCGGCGCGAATCTTTCGACCTCCCTTCCGTTTCAGCCGGCGGGTCGGGAGCCGTGGTCCCCCGAGCGGTGAGGAGCTCGGTCGATGGCCCCATGGCGCGCCGGTCGCACCGCTTGACGGTGACGTCCATCACGTCGAGCTAGGCCCGCCGCTGCTGCGGAATGGCGCCACGGCGGGGGGAACCGCGTCCGCACCCGTTGGCGGCGATGACGAGAAGCTGGTTCTTCTGCCGCTCGCTCGAACCTCCCCCTGCGCCATCCCCCGATCGGGTGACGCCGCCCGCCCCGGGATCTGCAACGCTCGACAGCACCGTGGCCCGAGCAGGCCGGGGATGGGAGGCAACGCGATGAGAGCACAGGCTCGTTGGGCGGCGCTGGGGATGGGGGTACTGGTGGGGGCGGTCGTCGCCGGAGGGGCGCTCGCGGAAGGGCAAGGTAAGGGGCGAGGTGACGGATCTGGCCTCAAGGGCGCACCCTCGAGCGCGCCCGCGGCGCCCACTTCGTCGTCGGACCCCGCCGAGTACGTCGGTCCGGTTCGTACGCCGGGGTGGGAGAGCCGGCAGCAGAAGCGCGGGAAGATGAAGGTCAAGGGCGCGCCGTGGATGACGACGCGGCCGCTCTTCGTCGAACAGGCGGGCAAGCGGACACGGCTCCACCCCCTGACCGCTCAGGACGCGGAGGGCCGCACGCTGACCGTCGCGGAGTTCTACGGCTACGCCGACGTGGTGGCGGTGTCGGCGAACACGCCCACCGGGATCGAGCTGGAAGACATCAGCCAGCTCTTCTTCTACTCGGCGGGCGAAGCCGATCTGAACCTCGTGTTCATCCACAACAAGCCGAACCCCTCGCGGCCGAAGCCGCCCCCCCCGACCAAGCCCGAAGGCAAGCTCACGTTCGAGCTCATGAACCTGCCCGCGGGGTTCGGGATGGCCGTCGCCGACGATCCGAGCGGGACCTGCTGGGACACGCATTCCCCGCTCGGGACCTCGGGCCTCAAGCTCGAGTGGCGGTGGCAGTACACGTACACCGATGGCGCCGCGCTCTCGGGCTTCGACGGTCGCTTCGACGTCCAGCTCCAGCCGACGTTCTACCACGGGGTGGGGGCCTGGATGGCCCGCTCGGCGGGGATGGGCAACGGGGCCGACGTGCTCGTCACCCTGGACATGGCCCAGCCGATCCGACTGCTGGGCCTCGGCAAGCCGGGAGCGGCCGGAGCGGCCCCGGGCGACCGGGACCGGGGCGCCAAGAAACAGCCCTAGCGCCCGGCGACGCTCGCGATCCCCACGCTCGAGCGCAAGCCCGACCTCGGTCCACCCGCCGGCGCCGCCGGCGATCCTGTCCCCCGAGGGTCGTTACTAATCTGCTGCCCGGGGAACCGCAAACAGTCTGGGCAGCTACGCGGGCCCCGCGTGGAGCTTGAGCCCGAGCGCACCGAGCACCTTGATGATGGTGTCGAAGTCGGGACTCCGGTCCCCCGAGAGCGCCTTGTACAGGCTCTCGCGCGACATACGCGCCTCGCGCGCCACCTGCGACATGCCCTTGGCACGCGCGATGTCACCGATCGCCTTGGCGACGAACGCGGCGTCAGCCCCTGGCTCGTCGAGACACGCCTCGAGATAGGCCGCCATTTCCTCGGGGGTGCGCAGATGCTCGGCGACGTCGTAGCGGGTGGTCTTCTTCCGTGCCAATTCGACCTCCCATGTAGCCTCGCGGATACATTCGGTCAAGCCGGAGGAGCCGCAGGCAGGCATCGTCATCGACGCCAGTCCCGCTCGCTCCGGCCGCACCACCGTCGTCCGGGGCGCGAGTGTTGGTCACCGGACGCGCATCTCTTCCGCGCGGCCCAGGTGACCACGATTCAGCTCACGGTCACGTCGAGCGACGCTGCGCGGCGCCGCGGCCCTGGCAAGGGCGGGGTTGGGAGGCGTAGCGATGAAGGCACGGGCGTGGGGGGCCGCACTGAGAACGGGGGTGCCGGTCGGGGCGGTCGTCACCCGGGGGCGCTCGCGGACCCTCCGCCTCCGCTCTGCGCCTCCCGCCACCGCCTGCTGGATATTTTACTCAATCACTGAGTAAAAGTACTCAACCGTTGAGTAATCTTGACGCGCCCACCCCGCCGCGACAGAGTCGAGGCATGCGGTTCACGCGCGCCCTGGTCGATGAGCTGGTCACGACGCTGCAACGCAAACCCGCCTTGCTGCAGGTCATCGTCGGGCCGCGTCAGGTGGGCAAGACCACCGCGGCCGAGCAGCTCGCCGAGCGGTTGGGGTGGCCCACCGTCTTCGCGGCGGCGGACGCGCCGCTGCCCCCGGGGCCGGAGTGGGTGGAGGCGCAATGGCGTCTCGCGCGCCTGAAGCAGCCCGGCGCCGGTGGCAAGGTGCTGCTGGTCCTCGACGAGGTGCAGAAGGTGGTCGGCTGGAGCGAGTCCGTCAAGCGCTTATCCTGGATTTCGCGCGGCCCCGGAGCCGGCTGACTGGGGCGAGCCGATTCACGC
>CAYVRP010000210.1:0-2781 GCA_964454025.1 uncultured Polyangiaceae bacterium
GCGTCACGGATGACGTCGCGAGCGTCCAGCGTCACGCTGGCCCAAACCCGCTTGTTGGTGGGCTGCGGACGTGGCACGGCTGCATCACGCAGGGAGCGCAGACCATGGACGACGTCCATGACGGTACGCGGGAACGGCGCCATGGTGTAGATCGCGGCGACCTCCGCCATCCGCTTGCGGTTGCGCTTCTCGCCCGGCAGCAGGCGCGTCTCCAGCGTGTGCGCTGCTTGCTCCGCTGCCTTCTGGGTCGCCGCTCGGAGGTCCTCGGTACGCATGATGATGCCTGCCCCGTCGAAACTCAGGATGAGCAGGTCGTCGGTCGTCTCCGCGTCCACCGTCCGCTGCGCGTAGAAGGCGTCGAAGTCCTCCGCTGCTCGGACGGCCAACTCTTCGAGCTGGCGCTTTCCGAGCGAGAACCCAAGGTGACGCGCGAGCACGTCTGGCACGTCCTCGTAGGCGCTCCGGGCCACCTCCACCGCAACGGCACGGCGAACGCCGTAGGAATAGACCTCGTCGGGCAGCTGGAGCGCTGCATCCATGGGGTGGAGCCCGGCGACGCCCGCCGCCTGGTACGCGATGCGCGACGCCCGTACGTCACCCACCAGAAGGCGAAGCGGCCGGCTGGTCGCGGGTCGCGCCTGCCCTCGCACCACTCCGTCGGCTCCCCGCACGGGGACGCGGGCCTCGGCCGCGGCGCGAAGGTCGAGGTGAACCTGCATCATCCGCCGCATCCACTCCCGCCCCTCCGCCGTGATGTATTCCTCGAGCTGCGACAGGCTGGCGCCCAAGGCTTCGCCTGACCGTAGATGGTCCTCGATTCCGGTCGCCTGCTCACGGGCCTCTAAGACGGGCCGCTCGGCTCTGGTCTGGTCGTATACGCTGCAGCCATCGGGCTCCTCCGGTACGGGTTGTGGTGGCTAGACTTCACCCTACCGGTAGGAGGCTCGACTACGTCACGCCAAACCGGCAACCCCGCGACTTCTCGCGCGATGTCCACCGTCGCCATGGAGCCGCACCCATTTCATTGTGCGAGGGGTGGTTGGAGACACCCCGCTTCTCGCACGGTGCACCCTGTCCCGCCAAGTCGGCTGACCGGCGCTCGGCGCGCAGGTCGCGGGCGGGACGCCATCACGATCCCGCGATGCGAGCTACGTGACCAGCGCCGAGCCATCCGCGTCACCGGTGCTCCGCCCACAGATTCGGCGGAAGAGCCCAGCCACCAGCTTGCGGCGCTGCCTCGGGCTGAATGCGTGAGACGGGCTGCAGTGGCTGATGATGGCCTCGACGTCCATGCAGGAAAGGTTGCGCCAGGCTTGATCCAGATCAAGGGGCGGCTTCCCCGAAGTTGGCATGGTGCCCACCGAGCCAACCAACACAAGGAAACCCCATGTTCTGCAATCAGTGTGAACAATTCAGTAAGGGATGCGCGACCACGGGCCCCGGAGTGTGCGGGAAGGATCCGGACGTGCAGTCAATGCAAGAGATCATTCTCTATGGCTTGAAGGGCATGGCCGCCTACGCCCACCACGCGCGCCGCCTGGGCATGGTGGACGAGAACGTCGACGCCTTTCTTGAGGAGGCGCTGTTCGCCACCCTGACCAACGTGGACTTCGACATGCCAACCCTGCTCCAGTACGTCCTGGACGTGGGTAAATGGAATCTGCGGGTCATGCAAATTCTGGACGAGGGCCACGTGCGCCACTTCGGCAAGCCCGGCCCCACCGAAGTCTTCGAAGGCACCAAGGCCGGCCCCGGCATCCTGGTCACCGGTCACGACCTGCTGGACCTGGAAGACCTGCTCAATCAGTGCAAGGGCACGGACGTGATGGTCTACACCCATGGCGAGATGCTTCCCGCGCATATGTACCCGAACCTGCGCAACCACCCCAACCTGGCGGGCCACTACGGCGGAGCCTGGCAGGACCAGAAACGCGAGTTTTCTTCGTTTTCGGGCGCCATACTGGCCACCACCAACTGCGTGCTCACGCCCCCGCCCAGCTACGCCGGCCGCCTCTTCACCACCCGCGCCACCGCAGTTCCGGGCGCCACCCGCTTGACCACCAACGACTTCTCGGCGGTCATCGCCAGGGCCAAAGACTGCGCTCCGCTGCCCGCCAGCGTTGGCAAGAATTCGACCGTTGGCTTCCACCACTCTGTTATCCTGGCGGTGGCCCCCACCATCGTGGATGCAGTCAAGGCCGGCAAGATCAGCCGCTTCTTCGTGATTGGCGGCTGCGACGGCGCCGAGCTGGGCCGCAACTACTTCAGCGAGTACGCCAAGTTGACCCCGCCCGATTCCTTCGTCCTGACCCTGGGCTGCGGCAAGTTCCGCATCCGCGATCACGAGTACGGCACCCACCTGGGCCTGCCGCGCCTGATGGACATGGGCCAGTGCAACGACGCCTATGGCGCCATCCAGGTGGCCGTGGGCCTGGCCAATGCCTTCGGTTGCGGGGTCAACGATCTGCCCCTCACCCTGGTGGTGTCGTGGTTCGAGCAGAAGGCGGTGTCCGTGCTGCTCACCCTGCTGCACCTGGGCGTGAAGAAGATCGCCATCGGCCCCAACCCGCCCGCGTTCGTCAGCCCAGGCGTGTTCAAGATGCTACAGGACAAGTTCGACCTGCGGCTCACGGGGAACGACGCGGCCAAGGATCTCGCGGCGGCGATGGGTTAGGTGCGGTTGTCAAACGCCCAAGAGGGGGGAAACCCCTGAGGGATCCCCCCAGATTTTCGGCGAATCTGCGTTTCGAGGGAAGAAGGCAGCGGGCCGTCCGTACGCTG
>CAYVRP010000211.1:0-2746 GCA_964454025.1 uncultured Polyangiaceae bacterium
GGTCCCCCCCGAGCAGGGTCAGCGAGCAACCTCGCCGGGCGGCGTCCTCGGCGATGAAGTCGTGGAGACGGACCGTCTCGGCGAAGCGGTTGTGGACGTCCCAGTGTTGGTCGGTGATGAAGGCGATCCTCACGCTGCGTTCCTTTCCGAAGCACGATGGCGCCGCTGCGGTGTAGGCGGCGTGCGGATGGCTCGCTCAACATCCCACCCGAGCCGGTCTACACGATCCGAAATGAGGTTCGGGCGCACCCCAAACTCTTCCGCCCAGGCGGCAACACACTGGGTGCGCCCGAACGCGGTGAGCAGGCGATTGCAGCGCGTGTTGCGCATCTGCTCCTTCTGGGTGGCCCACCGGCAGTTGTCCGGCTCGTAGTTGCCTTCGACGTTCGTCCTGTCCACCGTGTGGCGCGACGACGGACGCGGGCCCATGTCCTCCAGGAACGCATCGAACGACGCGCGCCAACGGTCGCAGACGCGGATCCCGCGGCCACCGTAGTTGGCATAATTCTGGTTCTTGCTGTCGTAGCAGCGGTCGATCATTGCCTGCCAACAGCCACGTTCTGGGAACCGTCTGCGGTCCTCCCGCGCTTGGGCGCGTAGCTTCTCGCGATTGGAGGACCGATACGCCTCACGATCGGCGAGGATGCATGGCTTGCACCCGTTGCTCAGTCCGTCGCGCCGTGAGGAGTCACGGTAGAACTCCCCCACCGGCTTCTCCTCGCCGCACTTCGAGCACCGCTTCGTCATGGCACCCTCACGCCGCCTTGAAGATGGGCTTCAGGGCCTTGTCCAAGTCCCACGCCGCGCGCAGCGTGAGGAACATCTGCTCGGCGGTCGCGAGCGTCTCCGCGTCCCACTCGTGGGGCGTGACGAGGCCGGCGTCCTTGCTGATGTGGATGAGCGCCGCCCGCGACGGGGCCGCGTCCCCGTCCAGGCCACGCAGCGCGATCCGGTACGCCGCGAGCTGCAGCAGGTGGTCCAGGAAGATTCCGGACGTCACCTTCCAGTCGGCGATCACCCGCTCCCCACGGATGCGCAGCAGCGCATCCACGCGCCCCGTGAAGCGGTGCTTGTGGGAGGTGAACTCGACCTGCCGCTCGAGCAGCTCGACCTCGTTCGTGGCCGCCCAGGACGCGAACCCCGAGAACGCGACGCGCGCCCTTTCGATGTCCTCGGCTGTGGCCCCCGACGGCGGTGGCGGGGCGGGCTGCCCGAGCAGGTGCGCCTCGACCATCTGCTCGACGATGACGCCAACGGTGAGCTCGCGGGCGGCGCGGAGGTCCTTGCCCTCCCGGCCCATCTTGTAGGCCCAGCCGATGAGCGCTCCCGATTCCTTGAATCGGTTGATGATGGCCGAGACGCTGGGGAGCTTCTCGGCGCGGGGCGATGACGACTTGCGGGTTGCCATTGTGCCTCCTCAGTACGCATCCGCATCAGGGCCGCGGTCTTGGTCGGGCGGGAGCCCGTGCGTCGCCGGCGGAGGAGCGGCCGGGGCGGGGGGCGCCGCGGGCGCGGCAACCTCTTCGCCTTCGCCGTCGACGTCGAAGCCGCCGTAGTCGGACGGGTCGTCGTCCACGCTCCCGATCGGTGGCGGCGCGTGCCCCGTGAACGGCGGGAGCGGGCGCGCCTGGTGAGCGGCGGGGGTCGGCAGCGCCGGCGCCTGCTGGGCTCCGTAGAGCGCGGCCGTGCCGGAGAGCATCCGCTCGGCGCCCATCACGGCGAACGTCCGTCGGAGCTCGGGGTCGTCGCTCTGCCCCGTCCACATGAGGCGGGCAACTGCGAAGGGGCGCTTGATCTCCTCGGGGGTGTAGGAGCGCTTCACCCCCATGTCCACGATCGCGCGGTTCTTCGCCTTCCGTTCGGCGTGACGGAGCAAGAACTTCCGGAGCTCGAGGATCTGGCTCGCGCCCCCGTCGTTGGGATCGTCGGGGTGCTCGATGGCGCGCTTGCGCGCCTTCTCGCGGATCTCCTCGACCTGCGGGCTCCCCTCGCGGGCGTCGACCTCGACCTCGCCGGTGAGCGTGCGCACCGACCCGTCGAAATTCCGAACGAAGCCGACCGCGCGGAAGTGGCAGTAGTGCGGGTCCCTCCCGTTGTCCAGACGACCGCTGCGCGACGGATCCCAGTCGATGCCGGCTGCCGCGGCGACCCGCGCGAGCGAGTTCGCGGACAGCATCAGCTTCCCGCCGATGGAAACCACGTCCCCGGGCCCCTTCCGGTCGGTGGACGGATCGATGCGGACGACGGAGATCGCAACCCCGAACCCTGGCGGCAGTGCGTCCACCGCCGTCGCGGGGCTCACGAGGTGATAGTACGTGCTCAACTCCTGCAGGCGCGCCGTCACCGCCTGGGGGTCCCCCGCGACCTGGTCGAGCGAGATGGATGCGGGGGAAGTCGCAGGCCTCGCGAGCGCGGCGCCCGGGGCCGACCGTGCCAGGGAGGTGCTCTGGCTGGTCGCCGGGGTCGCCGGCGTGGCGGACGATGCGCCCGGAGCGCCACCGCGGCGCGCGAGCTCCGCGCGCATCCCGGCCAGCAGCCGGCGATCCGCGTCGGCGTACTGCTTGTTGGGGTCCGCGGTCAGGGCTTGGTCGATGCGGCCGATCCAGAACCGCAGGTCCTTCTCCTCAGCTTGTTCGAGCGGGATCTTCTTCTTCGGCAAGAGCAGTTGTGCGGCCATGGCCTTCTCCTTCTTCGTGCTGACGTAGTCCGGTGGGACGACGATCCGGCTCTGGTGCGATTGGGGGGA
>CAYVRP010000212.1:0-2624 GCA_964454025.1 uncultured Polyangiaceae bacterium
GGACGGAGACGGCGGGGGCGGGGGTGGGGTAGAGTCGCGGATCGGCCGAGGGAGCCTCGATGCCGCGCGAGATCTACGTCAGCACCGACGTCGAGAGTGACGGCCCCATCCCGGGGCCCAACTCGATGCTGAGCCTCGGTTCGGTCGCGCTCGACGCCGAGGGCAGGCTGCACGGGGAGTACTCGGCGAACCTGCTCGAGCTCAGCGGGGCCGCCGCCGATCCGCGGACGATGGCCTGGTGGCGCACGCAGCCCGAGGCCTGGGAGGCCTGCCGCCAGGACCCCCGGCCGCCCGAGGTGGTGATACCGGAGTACGTGGCGTGGGTCGAGTCGCTGCCCGGGGTGCCCGTCTTCGTCGCCTATCCGGCCGGGTACGATTTTCTCTTCGTCTACTGGTACCTGATCCGCTTCGCGGGCAAGAGCCCGTTCTCGCACTCGGCGCTCGACGTCAAGACGCTCGCCATGTCGCTGATGGGCTGCGGCTACCGCGAAGCGGTCAAGCGGAACATGCCGCGCGAGTGGTTCTCCGCCCGGCGCCACCGCCACGTCGCCCTCGACGACGCGCGCGAGCAGGGCGACCTCTTCCTCTCGATGTTGCGGCTTTCCCGCGCGCGGCCCCGCTGACCGGCGCGGCCGCCCCCGCCGGGGTATCCTTGGCCGAGCCCATGGCGCCGCGCAGCGTCACCGTGAACCGCGTGCTCCTCAAGCTCGCGCGCGCGAGCGGCTGGGTGCTGCTCGCGCTGGTGACGCTGTTCATCGTCACCGGCTACGCGCTCGCCGGGCAGCACGGGTTCGACCGGCTCATCGGGGCGCGGCTGGCGCTGACCGTGCACCGGATCTTCGACGTCCCGCTGCTGGTGTTCTTCGGGGTCCACTCGGTGACGGTGGTCTACTTCGCGCTCCGTCGCTGGGGCGTGATCCAGACCGGCAAGCGCATCCGGCGCGCGCGCCTCGCCGTCCGGGAGCCGGCCGAGTGAGCACGCCGCGGCGGATCGGGCGGCGCGCGGCGGTCAAGTACGGCGTCGCCGGTGCCCTGGGAGCCCTCGGGGTGGGGTCGCTCGCCCACGGCCTGTCCTCGGCGCGGCGCGAGCAGGCAGCGGAGGTGTTTCGCGGCGACGCGCCCTCGGGCGCGCTCTGGGACGCCTGGCTCGAGCGCGGCTGGGCGCGGGAGGCCCTGCACTATCGCGTGCTCGGCCGCAACGTGCAGTGCCGGATCTGCCCCAACGAGTGCCTGCTCGAGCCCGGCGACCGCGGTCGCTGCCGGAACCGCGTGCACCGGGACGGCAAGCTCTGGACGCTGGCCTACGCGAACCCGGCGGCGCTCCACGTCGATCCCATCGAGAAGAAGCCGCTCTACCACTTCCTCCCCGCCACCGCCGCGTTCTCGCTCGCCACCGGGGGCTGCAGCTTCCGCTGCCTGAACTGCCAGAACTGGGAGATCTCGCAGCGCAAGCCCGAGGAGCTCAAGACCGTGGAGGAGCCGGCGCTCCGCCTGTCCGGCCGCGGCGCGCTCGCGCTCGGCCCCGGCGATCTCGCGCGGCTCACGCTCGAGCCGGAGGCCGCGGTCGCCGTGGCCCGGGCGACCGGGTCGCGTTCGATCGCGTACACCTACGCCGAGCCGACGAGCTTCTACGAGTACACGCTGGAGACGGCGCGGGCGGCGCGCGCCGCGGGGATCAAGAACGTCGCGGTGACCAACGGCTACCTCCTGCGGGAGGCGCGCGCGGAGCTCGCGGCGGTGCTGGACGCCGCCAACGTCGATCTCAAGGGCTTCGACGAGGAGGGGTACCGGGCGCTCAACGCCGGCAAGCTCGCGCCCGTGCTCGAGACGCTCGTGGAGCTCCAGGCGGCGGGCGTGTGGCTCGAGGTGTCGTACCTCGTGGTGCCGGGGTACTCGGACTCCCCGGCGGCCTTCGCGCGCCTGGCGGCCTTCATGGTCGAGCGGCTCGGGCCTGAGGTGCCGCTGCACCTGCTGCGCTTCGTGCCCAAGTACAAGCTCGAGCACGTGCCTTCGACACCGCTCGCCACGCTCCGCGAGGCGGCGCGGATCGCGCGCGAGGCGGGCCTCTCGTTCGTCTACCTCGGCAACGCGCGCGGGGAGCGAGAGGCGTCGGTGACGCGCTGCCCCGGCTGTCGTCGGGTGCTCGTCGAGCGCGACGGCTACGAGGTCGCCACACGAGCCCTCGCCGGCGACAAGTGCCCGGATTGCGGGCGAAAGATCGCCGGCGTCTGGGGGTGATGACACCAGTACGGCAACTTTCGCTGCCCCGGGGGACCGATCCGTCCCCCGGGCGCGGACCGCGCGCGGTCATGCTTTCGTCACTCTCGGTTGCATGAGGATGTGGGCACGACCGCCGCGACGCCCCAGAATGATCCGTATGACGCGCGTTCACCTCTGGGCGCTGGGGTTGGCAGCGGGGATGCTGGCCTGCTCCACTGACACGAACACCGAATCGGACGAGAACGCGTCGGGCGGGAGCGCGACGGGCGGTGCCGAGACGGGTGGCGTAGCCACCGGAGGACTGGTCACGGGTGGAGCCGCGACGGGTGGAGCCGCGACGGGTGGAGCCGCGACGGGCGGCGCGCAGACGGGCGGGGAGCCCGTGACGGGCGGTGCCGAGACGG
>CAYVRP010000213.1:0-2561 GCA_964454025.1 uncultured Polyangiaceae bacterium
CGGGGCCGCGCCCGCCGTCGCCGCCCCGCCCTCGTTGACTGCGCCGCCCGTCGCGGTCGCGCTCCCGCCCTGGTCGCCGGCATCCGCGCCGCCCTCGTTGCCCGCGCCGCCCTCGTTGCCGCTGCCCGAGTCCTTGCCGGCGTCGCCGTCGCCATCGTCAGACGACTCTCCGCCGTTCTCGTCGTCGTTCAGGACGTCATCCACGGTGTCGCCATCAACCACGCAGCCGGCGAGCCCGAACACCCCCAGCACGACCGCCATCGCTCCGAACCTCAAGCCCTTCATGTGTGCCGCTCCTTCTCCATCTTCCGGTGAACACCCCGGGTTGCCGAGGTGGGGCCCAAGGGGCCCGTGTCAGGACCAACCCTTGCTTCTAGCCGACCGTCGACGTCACCCCAAGGGCATTTTCCCTCGGGCACGCCCGAACTCCCCACCGCCGCCCCGCGGAACGATGAGCGCTCGGGTGCCGCGCCGTCGAGCCGATCGCAGGCCGCCGGGCGGTCCAACTTCGGGAGATCGACGGGCGAACCATCGAGGCTATTCTACGAACGCCTTCGCCGGGACCTCCCCTTCCGACTCGCCACGACCCCAGCAGCACCGGCACGCCCTCGTCGGGGATCGGACCGGCGGCCTCTGGCGTGGAAAGGCCCGGGGGCCGGCCCCCTGGCGGAACGCGGTGCGGCGAGGACTCGCCGGCGGCGTCGAGTGCGGACCGAGGGCCTCAGGGTCGGCGCGGCGGGGACCCTAACCGGCCAACGGCGTCACGCGAGCCTGCAGGACGCGGCACCCGGCGAGCGGCACGCGCGCACCCGGATCCTGACCCGCGGCGGGCGGTGAGGAGCCAGGTCACCGCGGTCAGGGGCCCGCGAAGACCTCGCTCGCGGCAGCGAGCGAGAGGCGCTGCCAGCGCGCGTAGGTGGTGACCACGCGCTGGCGCAGCGCCGCCCGCGGCTCGTTGGCGGCCAGGCCCTGGACGACCGCGTCGATCACGTAGCCCTCCGGCGCCATCAGCGTGCGGGTGGTGATCAGCGGCTCGACCCCCACCTGCCGCAGCGCCGCGGAGAAGTAGCGGTCCGAGCTGCACGCCAGCACGAAGGCGGGCACCGGCGCTTCCCCGGGCGCGAGCGGATCCAGGCGGGGCGGGAAAGGGATGCCGTCCAGGACGCGGTTGTGCCCCGCGTAGCCCACCACGTGGACGCGCGCGCGCCGCGGCCCCTCGGCGCCCGGCACCGTGATCCAGGTCCCGCGGGCGCTCCGCCGGTAGAGCCATTCGACCGCCTCGTCGATGTGATCCCCGTGGACCGCCTCGAGGACGACGAGCACCTCCACGGTCGCCCCGGTGGTGACGCCCCAGGGCTCGCCCGGCACCTCCCGCTGATACACCGCGCGCTCGAGCAGCGGTCCCGGGTGCTCTTCGAGCGCCACCCGAACCCAGCCGGAGTCGGCGCGATCGAACCGGGTGCGCGCCCCGAAGATCGCGCCCCAGTAGAGGTTGGTCTGCGGTGAGCCGGGGCGGCCGGCGTAGTCGGCGCCGCACCAGATCTGGGAGTTGTTGCACAGGGGGACGATCACCTGGATGGTCAGGGGTACGCCGCCCCGCACCTCGGCCGCGATGGCCGGGTAGGCGGCGCTCCACGGCTGGGGCCGAGGCGCCGGCGCGCGCGAGGCTGCGCTCGGCGGCGACGCCGGCGCGGCCGGGCTCTCCGCCGCCGCCGGGCCCGACCCGAGACCGAGCAGAACGAGCGCACGGAGCGCGTGACGCGAGAAACCCGGACGCATTCGCACCCCCATTGTCGCATGCCCCCCCGGGAGTGTGACGTGCGATATCCTCGGACGGTGCCGCCGCTCGCGCCCGCCCCGCACGTCCGGTCACCCGCGCCGCCGGATCCCGCCGTCAAGGCTGCGCCCGCGCGCCGGGCGGCGGAGCCGCTCGCTCCGTTGCTGCCGGCCTGGGCGACGCGCGTGACCCGCCTGCTCGACGACCTGCTGCGCGTGCCCGGCACCAACCTCGGGGTGGGTCTCGACGGGGTCCTCGGCCTGCTCTTGCCGGGCGTCGGCGACGCGGTCACCGGGACCGGCTCGATCGCCCTGCTCCTGCTCGCCCTGCGCGAGCGAGTCCCGACCGTCATCCTCGGCCGGATGCTGATCAACATCGCGGTTGACCTCGTCCTCGGCCTCATCCCCTTGCTCGGCGACGTCTTCGACGTCCTCTTCCGCGCCAACCGGCTGAACCTCGCGCTCCTGGCGCAGCACCGCCGCGGAGCGGGCGGCGCGCCGACCCGGGCCGACTACCTGATCGTGACCGCGGGGATCGCGCTCTCGCTCCTGATCCTGCTCACTCCGCTCCTGCTCTGGCTCCTCTACGCGACCGTCATCGGCGTCGCGGTCCATGGGCTGCTCCGCACGACCGGGTGAGGCGGTGCCCGCGGCGTGGGGACCGCCCGGCGGGGCGCGCCCGCGCCCCCCCCCGCCCCGCCCCGGCGGGCGGCCGCGCGCGCCCGGGGCTTTCCGCCTCCGGGGCGGCCGCCGTGTGTGCCATGGCCAGCCGCGGCAGAGTGCCC
>CAYVRP010000214.1:0-2425 GCA_964454025.1 uncultured Polyangiaceae bacterium
AGTTACCCACCCGGCGGGGATCCGCGTCGTGCCGCGGTACCGCTCGGCGTAGCCCACCGGCAACCGCTCCGAAGAGACGTACACGTTAGCCCGGGTGCGCTTCGATATCCAACCGACCGTTTCAGCCTCGAGCGTTTCGGACGGCTCGGCGCCGTCGAGCTGCCCCGCCGAGCGCTTGAGCACGCCGGCCGCGTCGCGCCAGCGCACGAGCACGAGGTCGCCGACCCGCGACGCGCGGGGCCTCACGCTTGCCCCCGCGGGCGCAGCCAATCGCCGAGCGTCGTCGGCGCGGTGACGAACGCGCCCGCGTGTTCCTCGACGATTTGCCGCGCGGCGCGCAGCGGCTCGCCGTCGATCGCCCAGAACACCGGCAGCCCGCACGCGAGGGCCTCGCGCACTTCCAAGATCGTTCCGTCGGACTGGTTGCCGGAGGGCAGCACGATCACGAGCTCGGCCACGCGGAGCCACGCGATATCGCCATCGAGCCAGACGGCGTCGGGAAGCGCGCCCTGGAAGTGCGCCGTGTTCGCGTGCGGGCAGAACGCCGCGAGGCCCAAGGCCCAAGCCGCGAGCGCGGTGCGCTCGGCGGCGCGGATGTTCTCGGCGATGGCCCAGTGATCAGGCCCGCGGAAGGGACCGGCGATGTATGCTCGGATCATGGTTACTCCGTCACCCAAATGGGGGATACGCTGGTCTTGCCGCGCTTGGCGTCAAGGATGTAGAAACCCTGCCGGGCGGGCTCGGGGCTCGCGCCGATGGCGCGCGAGTACGCGCTCGGGCCAATCAGACTGCCGTTGACCATGATCCGTCCCAGGTCGATGAAGCTGTGGAAATGCCCGAAGTGCCAGTAGTCCGCGCGCTCCCACTGGTCCCAAGCGAAAACCTTCTTGACCAGCGGGACGGTGATACCGCCGATCCCGCCTTGGTACCGGATGCGGTGCCCGTGGTGAAACGCCAGGCGGTAGTCCCCAACGGTTACGGCCTGGTGCTCGCTCTTGTCGGCGTGAATCTGGATCGACTCGCTGCCGACGAAATGCGCAGCGAGATTCTGGTACATGATCCATTCGAGCGAATGCCCGAACCCGGTTGCCGCGCGCATCCGGTCCGTCGTGCGCCCGTGGTTCCCGTAGCTACAGGGCACGAGCACGCGACGAACGCCAGGGGTGCGCGCCAGCAGGGACAGCCCCGCGGCAATGTGCGCTTGCACGTCGAGTAGCGCCTCGCCAGGCGGCATGGCGCCGACCTCGAGCAGCTCCTCGTGTATGTCGCCCGAGATAATATCCCCGCCGAGCCAGCAAACGACCGTGTCGATCTCGAACGCGCGGGCGTTGCGGATCATCCAGTCCACCCCCCGGAAGAAACGCCCGAGCCGGCGCCCGGCGATCTCAGGGGTGTAGGTGTTCGGCACCGCGGTGCTCGGCGTGACGCGCTCCTCGTAGTGCACATCGGAGAGCAGCGCGACCGCGACCGCGGGGCGCTTGCCCTTGCGCAGCGGGGGAAAGCTCACCGGTTCGATGGGCTCGGCCGCGAGGGCCTCGTATTGCGCCAGCACGCCCTCAAGCTCGAGCAAGCGATCGGTGGCGCGCTTGGCGTCCTCCGTGGCGCGGGCTGCGGCGCGCTCGTGTCGGCGGGCGCGGGCGATCTCGAGGGCCCGCGCCGGGCTCGACTCGGGCGACGCGCTGCGGTTCGGCCCCGGCAGCGGCTCACGCGGCGCAGGGGCGCGGCAAGGCGCGGTGCGGTCGCGCGCGGCGGCGACCTCGCGGGGAGAGCGTGCCATCAGAGCACCTCGAATCGGCCGTAGAGCGGCCGATAGTCGCCGAGGCCGATCACGCGACCGGCGATCTCGAGCGCCTGCAGGATGCCGGCTTCGTCGATCACCTCGGAGTCGTACTCGACGCCGAACGTGCAGCCCCAGCCGACCGGGAATTTCGCGCGCGTGCGAACCACGCGCCGCGGCCCGACGCCGACCGTGCGCCGATCGAAGAAACGCGGGTCCTCGAACATCTTCCGCGGCGTCGGCCACGCCTCGACGCCCTCGCAGAGCACGGGGAACGTCTCGCCGGTGAAGTAGACGCCGCCCTCGACGGCGCGGCCGCGCTTGAACTTGCGCGCGCCTTCGACTAGGCACGTGCGCAGCGCGGTCGCCAGCACGCATGGGTTGCCCGCGGCGTCGGTGTAGCGGCTGCCCAGCCACTCGCGCCAGCTGAGCTCGCGCAAGTCGTCGTCGGTCTTACTGCGCTTGTGCGAGATTTCAGCGACCGACTTAGCCTCCGGGGAGAGCGGGTCCGCGAGGCGGTCGGAGTGCTGCAGTAGCGCGGCCGTGCCGCGGATCGTGAGCGTAACTGTGCTGATCATGATGTGCCTTTCGTGCTAGGAACGGGCCCTTTGCGATCGTGCCCAGGATCTTCCTTGCCTTGCCTTGCCC
>CAYVRP010000215.1:0-2356 GCA_964454025.1 uncultured Polyangiaceae bacterium
CCGCGGCGCCTGGGGCCACCTGCGGTGGCTCGTCTACCTGCAGGGCTTCGGGAGGCTGCCGTGAGCGCCACGTTCCCGGTGCTGTGGCAGGGAAGTCGCGGGTACCTCAGGGAACTCGACCGGCTCGGGTGTCCGCGCGAGGTCCCGCTGCGACTGGTCGCGCAGCACGAGCGGCAGGCCATGCGCAACCACGGCGGGCAATCGCTCGCGGAGTTGGCCAGGCGCGGAGGGCTCGCGCCCTGCGAACTCGTCGCCGTGCTCGAGGATCGGCCCTGGGTACACATGGACATCGGGGGCGGGGTGCGGACGCTGCTCGACAACCTCGAGCGACTCGGAGGTGACCGATGAGCGACTCGACCGGCGCCTTCCACCTCAGCCAGCTCGACGCCGTCGAGTGGCTCCGCACGCTGGCCGACGAGAGCGTCGACCTCGTCGTCACCGACCCGGCCTACGAGTCACTCGAGAAGCACCGCGCGAAGGGGACGACGACCCGGTTCAAGCACAGCAGCGCGTCGAGCAACGACTGGTTCCCCATCTTCCCGAACGCGCGGTTCCCGGAGCTCTTCGGCGAGCTCTACCGGGTGCTCGCGATGGACCGCCACTGCTACGTGATGTGCGACCAGGAGACGATGTTCGTCGCCAAGCCGATCGGCGAGGCCGCGGGCTTCACGTTCTGGAAGCCGCTCGTCTGGGACAAGCGGTCGATCGGCATGGGGTACCACTACCGGGCGCGGTACGAGTTCGTCCTCTTCTTCGAGAAGGGGAAGCGACGCCTCGCCGACCTCGGGACCCCGGACGTGCTCGAGGTCCCGCGCGTGCGCAACGGCTACCCGACGGAGAAGCCCGAGGAGCTGTCGCGCATCCTCATCGAGCAGAGCAGCGCCCCGGGAGAGATCGTCATCGACCCGTTTATGGGCTCCGGGTCCGTCGGGGCGGCGGCGCTGCAGACCGGGCGGCACTTCCTCGGGACGGACGTGTCAGGGTCCTCGCTCACCGCGGCGCGCGCGCGTCTCGGGATGCACGTGGGGTCATGCGATGACGAACGGCTGTTCGAGCAAGTGCGTCGTCGCGACGGGCAGATGGGGCTGTTCGCGGAGGCGTCGGCGCCATGACCTTGCGTGCCCCCTTCCCCTGGTTCGGCGGGAAGCGCCGCGTCGCCGACGTGGTCTGGCGCGCGTTCGGCCCCGACGTGCCCAACTACATCGAGCCCTTCTTCGGCTCCGGCGCAGTCCTGCTCGGGCGCCCCGGCGGCGCCGGCAAGATCGAGACGGTCAACGACGCCGATCGCTACCTCGCGAACTTCTGGCGCGCCGTCACCGCTGATCCCGAGTCGGTCGCGCGGTTTGCGGACTGGCCGGTGAACGAGGCCGACCTCCATGCCCGTCACCAGTGGCTCGTCAACCAGGCCGAGTTCCGTGAGCGGATGCACACCGACCCCGACTTCTACGACGTCAAGATCGCGGGCTGGTGGGTGTGGGGGCTGTGCCAGTGGATCGGAGGCGGCTGGTGCGCGGAGCCTCGAAACCACAAGCGCCCGACGTTCGACGGGATCGGCAAGGGCGTACATTCCGACGCCGGGCATGAGCCACCTCGGCACCTCCCAGCGCTTTCCGTGGGCAGCGACCATGGGGTCGGAAGTGGCGGCCGCGGCATCCATTCGGAGGCAGCGATCTGCTCCTACTCACCCGGTAGGAAGCCGGCCATCGGCCAGCCCGGGCAGGGCGTTCACCTTCCCGGGCTGGGCAACGATCGGGGGATCAACGGCGTCGCCTCCCCGCCGGCGCTTGCGTGGTTCCTCGCCCTACAGGAGCGGCTCCGCCGCGTCCGCGTGGCCTGCGGGGATTGGACGCGCGTGCTCGGCAACTCGGTGCTCGGGAAGGGCAAGAACGTCGGCGGGCGCCGGCCGTGCGCGGTCTTCCTCGATCCGCCCTACTCGACCGACCACCGAGCGGCCGGGCTCTACGCGGAGGACGGCGCCGGGCTCTCGGAAGCGGTGCGCGCGTGGGCGCTCGAGCACGGCGACGATCCGGAACTTCGGATCGCTCTGTGCGGCTACGAAGGCGAGCACGCGATGCCGTCGTCGTGGACCAAGCACGCCTGGAAGGCGGCGCGCGGATACTCCGGCCAGGGCAACGACAATCGGGAGCGCGAGCGCATCTGGTTCAGCCCGCACTGCCTGCCGATCGAGCCTGCGGCCCGGCAGGCGTCCTTTCCCGGGATGGTGGGGCCATGATCCGTCGCCTCCTCACGCCAGAGGTCCGCTCCCAGCTCGAGGAGCACCGGCGCGAGCTCGGCCGGGCCCGGGAACACCGCGAGCGCCAGCGCCGGGCAGAGACGCCGCGGGCTCGCACCCTCT
>CAYVRP010000216.1:0-2352 GCA_964454025.1 uncultured Polyangiaceae bacterium
GTCGAGGAAACCCTGATCGCCCTCGCCATCAGCGCGACCACCAACACGGCGGCGGAGCTCGCGCTGGGCAAGCTCCGCGAGCTCCGCGGCTGCGAGATGCACCTGACGCACATGCCCACCCCCGGCGACGAGGCGGGGCTGCGCAAGCTCGGGGTGAACCTCACCAGCGATCCCTACTTTGCCACCAAGGACCTGTTCGGGGGCTGAAGCTCCGGCGGGCCGCGGCGGTCAGCGGAGGTAGGGCGACGCGCGGATGTCGCGGTACTGGTTGAAGGTGCGGACCTCGGGTGCGGCGGGGGGCGCCTCGATGACGTCGACGTCCCACAGGCGATACCGCGAGCCGCCCATGAGGTTGTAGAAGTGGAGGTAGCGATTGTCGGGCGGCGCCGCGGGTCGGCCGAAGTGGCCGCCACGCTGGGGGTAGCCGCTGGTCTGGTCGGCGATGGTGCCATACGCGCTCCCCTTGTCGGTCAGCACGTGGCCGACCTCGTGGGCGGTGAGGGCGCGGTCCGGGTACCGCTCCGCCTGGCAAGCGCAGGCGCCCGCCTCGACCCGACCCGGGAAGTCGAAGTCGGGGTAGGCCATGGCGAACCGTCCGTCGCGGAAGGCGTCGACGTAGAGCACCCGCACGACCCGTCCGGAGTCGGGGAAGGCCCGGCAGAAGCGGGCGAAGGCGCGCTCGTCGCAGGCCGTGAGGGCGCCGCGCCACCCGAGCCACTGGCCGGCATCGACCACGTAGTGGACGTCGCCGCCCCCGCGCGCCCCCTCGATCCGCCTGACGGCCCTAGGCTCGGTCGTGTGGCGCGCCTCCGCCAGCGGGTGCGTCACGGTGCGGACGTCGATCCCGAGCGCGGCGTAGATCCGGCGCGTCCGCTCGAGCCCGGCGCCGAGCTCCGCGGTCGTCGCCACCGGCTGCCGTGTCCCCTGCCGGCTGGCCACGAAGAGCTGCAGCGGCAGCGTACGTCGATCGCGTGGCTGGAACGGCCGAGCGACGGCGCGGGTGCGGGCAGAGTCCGCGCCCGCGGCGGGGTACTCGACCACCACGTCCCCGGACAGGCTCGCCAGCCGCAGGCGGTGATCCGTCTCGCCGCGGCCACGCCGCTCGCGCTGCTCCGCGTAGAGCCCCGGGATTCCGCAGTGGGTGGCGAGGTCCCGGTCCTGCTCCCAGCTCACCAGCATCACCCCGCGCGAGAGGAACATCCCCGGCCGCTCCTCCACCAGCGTGAGCTCGCTCGCGCCGGCGTTGTCGTCGAGCAGCGCGCCGCGCTCGTCGCGGGTGAACCACCGCGCGGTGACGAAGCGCCGCCCGTCGGGCAGGGTGCCGGCTGCGCGCGGCGCATCGTCCTCCACCCGGACGTGGAAGCGCCGGCTGTCGGCGCCGACGAAGTTTCGGGTTTCGTCGCGCTCGTTCAGGATGGGATCGTCGAGATCGTAGTGCGGGGGGCCCGGACAAAACTGCCGCTCGAAGGCGTGATCGAAGAGCCCCATGCCGAGGCTCCGCGTGTTCGGATCGATGACGGCGCCGGCGGCGTCGAGCAGCGCGAGGCGCGCCGTCCGCTCTGACGTGGGTGGCACGCCCCCATGGTGCCGCGGCCCGCGCGGCGCGGCCACTGCCGGGGTCACGGTCCTCTACACCTCGGGGTACGCGGAGGATATCATCGCCCACCACGGTGTGGTCGAGCCTGGCATCGAGCTACTGAGCAAGCCCGACAGCGTGGACGTCCTGGTCCGGAGCGGGCGTGGGGTGCTGCTCCGACCGCGGTGGCCGCACGTCACGATGCCTCCCCCGGCGTCGCGGTCGGAGCAGCACCCCGACGCCCGCGACGCGCCTCGACTACGCGCTCGGCACGTCGTACGCTCTGCAGGGTTGCTCGAACGGCCTGGCCGCGGGGACCTGGACGATGGGCAGGGAGTTCTGGCTGACGATCGACGGCATGCCCGAGCCTCCGGGTGGGTCGAACGTGGCCGAGCTCCACCTGAACGGCTGCGGGGCCGCCCTCGAGCAGCCCATCAGCCCCGAGGAGTCCGTCCGGCTCGCGGAGTCTTTCTCCTGGCAAGCCACCGGCGCCGTGCCCGAGCTCGACCCCGAGGGTCGGCCGGCCCTCTACTACGCGCTGATCTACCTCGTCGATCCGGAGCAGCTCGCGGCACTCGAGGACGCCCTCATCCACTTTGACACGATGCCGCTCTTCGACGCCGAGCTCGCGCGCTACGACGGACAGTGCGGGCGCTTCGAGGCCGAAGGGGACGGCACGGGTGTCTTCGTCTACGCGATCCTGCCGGGGGCCACGTACAACCTGCTGCGTGCGTATGCGCTCACGCCGGAGCCCGAGACGGGCGAGGACCGGACTC
>CAYVRP010000217.1:0-2329 GCA_964454025.1 uncultured Polyangiaceae bacterium
GGGGCCCGCGACCGGGGGGATCGACCTGCCCCCCGCCGAGCCCGCCGACGGGGCCGGTGGCAGCGGTCCCGTGTACATCATCCCGGTCCCGGAGGAGCCGGCGGGGCCCGTCTGCGGTGACAAGACCATCGAGGCCGGCGAGGACTGTGAGGACGGGAACGTCGCCGACGGAGACGGCTGCAGCGCCCAGTGCCTGCGCGAGCCGGGCTACATCTGCCTGAACCCGGGCGAGGCATGCATTCTGGAGGTCTGTGGCGACGGGTCACGCACGGCGAGCGAAACCTGCGACGACGCCAACGCGGTGCCGGGCGACGGGTGCGACGGGGCCTGCCAGGTGGAGGGCGGGTGGGTCTGCCCGAGCCCGGGTGCAGCCTGCCTCCCTCGCTGCGGTGACGGGCTGGTCGTCGGGAGCGAGCGCTGTGACGACGCGAACGTGACGGCGGGGGATGGCTGCGGGCCGAACTGCCTGGTGGAGCCGGGCTGGTTCGGCTGTCCGCCGGCGGGTGCGGCGTGTCAGGCGGCCACCTGTGGGAACGGCGCCGTGGAGGCGAACGAGGGCTGCGACGACGCCAACGACGTGAGCGGCGACGGCTGCAACGCGGTCTGTCTTCGCGAACCCGCCTTCGACGCGAGCGGGCAGACTGCCGCCATCTGCGGCGACGGCGCCCGCACCCTCGGCGAGGACTGCGACGACGGCAACCTGATGGACGGGGACGGCTGCTCAGCGGCCTGCGGCGTGGAGGTGGGCTTCGAGTGCTTCGAGGTGGAGGAGGAGCCGGAGTTCGTGAAGCTGCCGGTCATCTACCGCGACTTCACCGACACCCACCCGGACTTCGAGTACCGGATCACGGAGCTCGAGCTCGGGATCCCCGGCGAGGTCTGCACGGTGGCGAACGCGGCCACCTGCGGGATGCTCGACGCCGAGGGCAAGCCGGTGTTCGCCGCCGGCGGCAGCTTCCGGTCGGTCAACGACGCCACCACCTTCAGTCAGTGGTACCGGGACGTGGCCGACCTGAACCTGGCTTTCCCGAGCTCGCTCGAGCTCACCCGGATGGTGGAGAACGGGCAGACGATCTACCGGTTCGAGAGCGACGAGTTCTTCCCGCTCGACGGCCTCGGCTTCGGCAACTTCGAGAACTTCGATCACAACTACCTCTTCACGACCGAGCTCCAGTACTTCATCCAGTACGAGGGCGGCGAGCGGCTGGAGTTCTCCGGCGACGACGACGTCTGGATCTACGTGAACCGGCGCCTGGCGGTCGACATCGGCGGGGTCCACGGGGTCGAGAGCGACTTCGTCGTGCTCGGGGACGAGGACGGCGACGGGGAGGTCAGCGCGGTCGAGGCGGAGGATCCCACCGACGATCGCTTCGGCATCACCAAGGGCTCGATCTACTCCATCCACCTGTTCCACGCCGAGCGGCACACGATCTACTCGAACTTCAAGCTCACCCTCTCGAACTTCATCCTCAGTCACTCGGTCTGTGATCCCATTTGCGGCAGCGGCACCCTCGAGCCCGGCGAGATGTGCGACGACGGCGTGGAGGCGAACACGGGCGAGTACGGCGCCTGCGCTCCGGACTGCTCCGGCCGCAAGTTCTGCGGTGACGGGGTGGTGCAGGCCGAGGGCGGGGAGCTCTGCGACGACGGCCTCAACCTGTCGCCATACAACAGCCCCGAGGGCGGGTGCGCCCCCGGGTGCCAGCCGCCGGCGCGCTGCGGCGACGAGGTGGTCGACGCCGCCTTCGGCGAGACGTGCGACCTCGGGGCGGAGAACGGCGCCCGCAACAGCACCTGCGACGAGCGCTGCCGGATCAAGGACGTGGTCCGCTAGACCCCGCGCTCCCCCTCCCGATCGTCCTCGCCGGGGCTCCGAGGGAGCCTGCCGGTGCGGGCGATGCGGCAAATGAGAGGGGGCGGCCTGCGGATGCGAAGCCGTTGCTGGCGCCGCGTGGCAGGCTCGTCGAGCCGCCGCGCGGGCGTCGGGAGTCGTCTTCGGTGCGGCGCGGTCTGGTTGCCCAACCCTCGCGCAGGATCCCACCTCGATGAACGTCGTCTTCCCGCTCGTCGCGCTGTCGCTGATCGCCTGCAGCTCGAGCTCGAGCGAGCCCATGGTGGCCGGCAGGGGCGCGGCCGGGGGAACGACGGGCGGGGTCGGGGCTGCGGCGACGGTCGGGGGCGCGCTGCCCGGTGCGGGCGGGGGGGGCGCGGGGGTGTCGAGCGCCTGCCCCCTGCCGGTCGCCGGAGCCCCGGGGCAGGCGCGGCCCGCGGGGCCGGGGGAGGGCCTGCCGGTCCTCGACTGGGCCGGTTTCCGCGGAGCGGTCAGCTA
>CAYVRP010000218.1:0-2231 GCA_964454025.1 uncultured Polyangiaceae bacterium
CGAGCAGCGGTGGCACGAGCAGCGGTGGCACGAGCAGCGGTGGCACGAGCAGCGGTGGCGCTGGTGGCAGCGTGAGCGTCGGGGGCGGGGGAGCCAAGGTCGATCGCTTCGGGATCCGAATGCTCTACCCGACGCTACCTGGTGGCAAGGTCTGGACCTCGAGCTGGGACGCGGGGGCGCGGAGCTTCGACGACGCGGATCCCGACGACCCCTGGTTCGATGCCGACCACGGCGACGCGACCTTCGATGTGCCGGGTGACGGGACCCTGCGCATCTCGGGCGACGTGCCCCGGATGTACGTGCACGACCCGGCGCTCGAGGATCAGTGGCGTGACGTCGAGATCACCATGTACTTCCGGCGCGTGGGCGACGACGGGACCAACTGGGGTGGGATGGTGTCATTCGCGCGCACCAACCACGGCACCACCGGGGACGAGGACGTGGACAAGTGCGACACCCGCGGCGTCGGGGCCCGGATGCGCTACGACGGTCGCATCGACTTCGAGAAGGAGACGAACCACCCCGACTCGGAGCCCATCCTCCAGCAGGCGTTCTGGGCGGGCGCGATGCCGTATGAGCAGTGGTTCGGGCAGAAGTTCGTGGTCTACGACCTGGATGACGGGAGCGTGAAGCTCGAGCAGTGGTTCGACCAGACCGACGGCGCCGACGGGGGAGCCTGGGAGAAGGTGCTGGAGTACGTGGATGACGGCAGCGAGTTCGGGGCGGGGGCGAGCGCGTGCGCGAGCGGCATCGACCCGGCCATGGCGCTCACCAACGACCCGGATCGCGCGGGCTCGGAGAGCGGGCGGCCGAACATCACGGTATACTTCCGCAGCGACGGCGTCGCCGACGAGGGGCTCTGGTACCAGCGCGGCAGCGTGCGTGAGATCGTGGCGCCCATCGAGTAATCCACCCGGTCCTCGCGGCGCGGCGCGCCGAGTCAGAGCCCGAGGTCGGCGCGGATGGCCACCACCATCAGACAGTGGTTGATGAGGTCCGTCTCGCTCTCGTACTCGCGCTCGTAGTTGAGCCCGTAGGGCCAGAAGTGGGTGTTGTCCGCGTAGAGCACGGCGCTCGGGTCGCCCGTGATCTCGCGGAGCTTGGCCACCGCGATGGGCCCCGTCCAGATCTTGGTGTCGTCGGGCGCCATGTCGGCGAAGCCGTAGTAGCCGATCCCCACCGTGTGGGCGATCTCGTGCGCGGCGGTGACGAACTGCATCGACGCCCGCGAGCCGAAGCGGATGGAGCCGTTTACGTTGCCGTCCGCGGTCTGCACGTCAGGGTTGTAGGAGACGAAGAGCTCCTTCTCGATGTTCGTGTAGCAGTTGTAGTAATCGACCGCGTGATCCATCGCCGCGGTGATCGCCGCGTAGGCGCTCTCCTGGTCCGCCGTGGGGTTGGGGGCACGATCCAGCGTGTACGAGACGTGCCCCTCCTCGGGGCAAGCGGAGGTCGCGCCGGCGGCGCCTCCGTCGCTGGCGCCGCCCGTCTCGGTGCCGCCGGTGTCGGCGAGGCCGCCCTCGCTGGCGCTGCCCGCCCCGGTGCCGCCCGCGCCCGCGAAGCCGCCTGAGATCACGCCGCCGGTGGGGGGCCAGCCCCCCGCGCCGGCGAAGCCGCTCGTGGGGGAGCCGCCCGTGGAGACGCCGCCGGTGGGGGGCCAGCCCCCCGCGCCGGCGAAGCCGCCCGTGGGGGAGCCGCCCGTGCTCGCGCCGCCCGTGTTGCTGACGCCACCCGTGGAGACGCCGCCTGCTTCGGCCCCGCCTGAGCCCGGGAACCCACCCGCGTTCGTGCCGCCGGTCAGGCCGCCCCCGCTGCCCGGCCCACCACCTGCCAACCCACCGCTCGCCAGGCCACCGCTCGTGGTGGCGCCGGTTCCCGTCGCACCGCCCGTGGCGGTGGCGAGGCCGCCGGTTGCCATCGTCGCGCCGCTGGCGGCCGCGGCGCCTCCGGTCGCGTCCTCGCCGGAGGCGGGTCCCGGATCGTCTTCGCCGCAGGCCGCGAGCAACAGGAGTACGGCCAGGGCGAGGGAGCGACCGTGCATGAGAGCCTCCGGGGGGCGGGGAGCGTCGTCGTTCGGTTGGCCCGGGGACGTCGACCGGTCGCGGGCCTAGGGAGGGCGCCGGGGCGCGCCTTCACGATCTTGCCTCATCTGGTCGGGTTTCCGCCAGCGGTGTGGCGAATGCGCGGGCCGGGCGCGCGCACGGCCGCCGCGGCGCCGGCGCTCCCCCGCC
>CAYVRP010000219.1:0-2120 GCA_964454025.1 uncultured Polyangiaceae bacterium
CGCCCGTCCCGCCCATCGGCGGCGGCGGCGCCTCGAACATGCCCCCCGTATTGACGAAGCCGCCGCTGCCCCCGCCAGCGTCGACGCCGCCCGCGCCGCCGCTCACCGCGGCGCCCGCGCCCGCTGCACCGGCGCTCCCGTCGGGGTGGGTTTCCTCCGTGCTGGCCTCGCCACCGCAGCCGCTGGCGACGGTGCTGGCCAGGCCGGCCGCCAGCAGCGCCGCCGCCGCGTGCCGCGGCAGGTTGCCGACCCCGCGCCGGGGCGACCTCGGCCTCTCCCCATCGAAGGGCAGCCCCACGAGCGACAGCGCGCGGCGGTGCAGCGAGTCGTTGATGGCACAGAGCCGGCGCTGGAAGCCGTCGCGCGTCGTGGCCTCCCACGCCAGAAGCTCGTCCGCGCGGGCATCGAGCGCGGCGCCCTCGAACCGCTGGCAGGCGCGGATGAGGTGCTCGAAGAGCTCGACGGAGTCGCGGTTGATCTCGAGCTTCAGCGTTTCGAAATCGGCCACCAGCGCCGCCACCTCCGGGCCTTCGTAGAAGTGCGCGAAGACGGTGACGAGGTGGTCGAGGCGCACCACCTGCCCTAGCAGGTGGTTCTGGGCCCAGCAGCGCGCCCGGAGCAGCCGCTGCCCGAGCCCCCAGATCCGGGGCAGGAGCGGGTCGGTGTACTCGTAGGTCCGCGCGAGGTAGCTGCCGTGAGCCCGCCCGGCCCGCAGCATGCGCTGCTCGAGCGGCGTCCCCCTGTAGATCTCGGCGCGGCAGAAGCTGAATGGCTGGGTGAGGTGCGCGCGGACGAAGCCGAGGTCGGCGAGCATCGTCTCGGGCGTCGCCTCGGGGTGGAAGATGATGATGGTGTACTGCGTGGAGATCCCGAGCTCGTGGCAGAGATCGAGCGCGCGGTGCTGCTCGGCCACCGTCTGCCGCCGGCCGATCGAGGCGAGCCCCTCCGCCGTGCCCGACTCGATGCCGAGGAAGACACGCAGGAGCCCCATCGCCCGCAGGCGCTCGAAGACCTGGCGGTCGACGTCGCCCGGCCGGCACTTGAGCGCGAGGGCCACGTCGCGTACGCCGCGGGCGCGCAGAGCGCGCTCGAGCGCGTCGACCCGGGCGAGGTTCTCGGCCACCGACGGCACCAGGAAGTTGTCGTCGTGGAAGACGTACTGCCGCACCCCCCGCTGGTGGTAGAGCCAGGCCATCTCGTCGGCGATCTTCTCGGGGGCGCGCTGGCGGAACCGGCGCCCCGGCACCAGCCGGTGCAGGGTCGAGATGCAGCAGTAGTCGCAGGCCCCGAGACAACCCCGGCTTCCCATCATGTAGGCGCTCGGTACCCCCGCCAGGAGCCGCGCCGGCCCGGTGCGATCGGGCCAGGGGAGCTCGTCGAGGTCGGCGAGGATCTCTCGCGGGCGCGTCGCCCGCAGGCGCTCGCCGTCGCGGAACACGAGCCCGGGGATCGACTCCAGCGCGCCGGGCGTGAGCGCGGGGAGGTTCGCGAGCTCCACCAGCGCCCGCTCCCCTTCGTGGATCACGACGAGGTCGAGCTCGGGGTGGTGGGTGAGGAGCTCCACCGCGGCGCAGGAGGCGTAGTGGCCCCCCGCTAGCACCGGCCGGGCGGGGCGCTCTGCCTTCATCGCGCGCGCCAGGCTCGTGAACTCCGGCGCCCGGACCTGGTAGCAGAGGCTCAGCCCGACCAGATCGACCCCGCGCGCCTGCTCGAGCACGCGCCCGCAGTCGTCCATCGCGTCGAAGCGGGCGATCGTCGCCCGGTGCCCGGCCGCCGCCAGCGACGACGCGAGGTAGCGCAGCGAGAGGTTCTCTTCCAGGTCCGGACCCACCAGCAAGACGTGCATCGACCGCTCCTCCCGGGCCCCACGGCCCCATGAAGCCCGGATGCAGCATGCCCCCGGGCGCGGCGCCGAGCACGCTCCGTCGTCGTCGGAGGCGAGGATCGACTCCAGGATCGCGCCCGGTTCACGAGTTCGCGGGGCATCACCGAGCGCCGAACGGCGCCGCGACCCCCGCCCGGTCACCGCGCCCCGGCGCGCGCGGCGTCACTCCACCGGCACCGACCCCTGCCGCAGCGGCCCGCCGCGCCCGGTGCCCCAGAGCACGCAGTTCGGCGCC
>CAYVRP010000220.1:0-2103 GCA_964454025.1 uncultured Polyangiaceae bacterium
GATCGTCTTCGCCTTCTCCGGCGGCAATACCTCCTCTGCCGTCTCCTCGAGGACGCTGCGGTAGTCGTGCTCGCCGAAGATCAGCCCCTGCGTCGGGCACACGCTCACGAGCGCCTCGTAGGCGGCGTCGGTCAGCGGCAGGCTGCGGCCGTACGCGTTCTTGTCGGCGGGGTTTCGGATCCGGAGCACGCGCTGTGCCCGATCGAGATCGGACGCCTCCAGTTGGTCGAGCGTCGAGGGGCGCAGGCCGGTTTCGTAAGCGACCAGGAAGCGCGCCCGGACGGGGAACGGCGCGGTCCGCCTCGAGCGCGACCAGTCCGGCAGCGCCGCGATCAGCGCCATCGTCTCGGCCCGCGTGAGCTCGGTCGGCGGCGACTTCGGCGCCGCCGAGGTCCCCATCGCGCGGCGGCGGAGCTTCGGCACCAGCGGGGCGCGGCTCAGGTAGCCCCGCCGCTCGCAGAACTCGGCGAGCCAGCGGAGCGCCGACAGCTCCTTCCGTGCCGTGGCGGCGAGCACCGCGTTCAGGCGGTGCGGCCCGTAGCTGCCGCAGGTCGCGTCCGTGAACCGCCCGATGGTCCCGAAATACGGCACGAAATGGGCGCGCACGTAGGTCTCGTAGATCCTCGTCTTGAGCTGAGTCTCGACCTCGCTGGCGATCCACTCCGCGCAGATCTCGAGCATCGGGGTCGACGGATCGATCAGGCAACGCAACGGCTCGGTCATGCTCAGGGCTCTCGGTTCAGGCGGGCCAGCACCTCTCTGCTCCGCGGCGACATCACGAACGGCACGTAGCCCGCCGCGGCAGGCGCCGGATCCGCGGCGGATGGGTCCGGCGCGGTGTCCGCGGTCACGCTCGCGCCGGAGGAGCGCTCGCCATCCACCACTTCATCTCGGCGGGCGCCGAGTCGCTCGCGACGCTCGTGCGCTCCCCGTCGGGCCCGAGCCCCGCGAACCCCTCCGCCAGCATGATGACGGTGCGCCGCATGACGATCTCGCTGACAGTCCGCAGCGCTTCGTCGTCCGCCAGCGCGGCTCCGAGATCGAGGCCGAGGGTGATCTGCTCCACGATCCAGAGCGCCCGCCGCGCGCCGAGCTCGGGCCAGACGCCCCGTGCCAACCAGGCGAGCTTTTAGCGCAAGATCTCGTGGAGCGCGTCGGAGCGGACCACCGCGTCCTCGATCGCGCTCATCCACGCGTCCAGATCCGCGTCCGGCGCACCGGCGACGACCGTCTCGACGAGGTCGAGCACGGGCTCGATCGACTGCCCGCCCAGGCGGGTGCGCGCCCACGCCTCCTAGGCGGAACGCAGCTCCTCAAGCCGCCGGTGCCCGTCGAGAGCCTCATCCATCGCGCGTCGCATGGGTCAGCGTACGGCGGCGATCCTGCGCCGGCAAGAGCCGCACCGCCCGCACGTCGCACCCGCCGTGGCTCGGTCCCGGCCGATGGACCGCCCTGTCCCCCGGGGACCCAGCGATCACGGCTCGGGCACGGGCGCGCTCGCCCTCTCGACCCCGCTCGGCGACCGCGCCTCCGCCGCGCCGTTGCTGCACCGAAATCCTCACGCACTACCGGGACATATGGGGCTCACGCCGCCCCGAGATTCGCCTTCTTGGGCGAACCTCCGCGGGGACTTGCCCACTCGTCGGGTGGTTTCCCGTGAAGCGGTGGCAGCGTCGCCGCGGCAGCACAGGCTCCCACGATGTTCCACGGCGTCCAGCCAGCGAAACGTTCCGCCTCCCACCCTGTCTCACGGCGCGGTCACCAATGACGAGGTCGTCCCCCGAGGGGCCGTACTGACCGTCGAGCATCCTCAGCGCCGGCCGCGGCGAGCCATTGTCGCGCTTGGAGTCGTGAACCGGCGCGGTCGCGCGCGCTCGGCGGGTCGTCGCTGATGGTCGCCGGTCGACGCGGCTGGGAGCGGTCGACGAGATCGGCGGCGCGTCGATGCTCGGACTGGGGCCAGCGATGTTGCCTGCGCGCGGACCTGCTGCCCCATCCCGCACACCGTCAGGGGTCGGCCCTCCACTGGCGTGGCCCCTGGCTCTCCTGAGCGCTCATACGCGTTCCTGGCCGCCTGTCGCGGTCCGGACGCCAACAACGCCT
>CAYVRP010000221.1:0-2032 GCA_964454025.1 uncultured Polyangiaceae bacterium
TACGGACGCCGTCAGGTGGTCGAGTTACCCGCTCACCGCGCCGAGCTCGTCAGCCAGCGTCGCGCGGCCGCCGACCTCAAGGGTCGTAATCGTCTGGTCGCCGTGGCCCCCGACTTCACCGCAATCCTCGAGCGGTGGGCACTCAGCGGTCCCAGTCTCGCCATCCAAGTCACTCGCGCCGTCAAATTGCTCGACCTGTACGGCGACGACATCTTCGCTACGGCCGTCGCCGAAATCGCCGCACGTGGTCTGCGCGACGTGAGCGCCCTGGCCGTGGCCTGCGACCGGATCCGCCGCGACCGCAACCGCCCGGTGCCGGTCGACATCCCGCTGCCGGCACACGCCATCGACCGCGACGTCGTGCCCCACGACCTGGAGAAGTACGATGAAAAGAAGTGAGCCCCCATCCGATCTCGTCGCCCAGCTGCGCGACATCGGCTTTCGCGCCACTCCCGAAGCGCTGAGCGCGTTTCTGACGCACGCCCACAAGAGCCGCTTCGGTCCCACCGAGACCCTCGAGCAACTCGTCCTCTTGGAACGGCGTGCCCGCGACGCCAACAACCTGGCGCGCCGTACCAAGGTCGCAGCCCTCGGTAGGTTCAAGCCCATCGATCGCTTCGACTGGACCCACCCCCGCAAGATCGACCGCACGCTCGTGGAGCGCCTGCTCCAGTTGGACTTCGTGGCTCGCGGCGAAAACGTCCTGTTCCGCGGCCAGTCCGGCGTGGGCAAGACCATGCTCGCCCAGAACGTCGGCCAGGCCGCGCTCGAGCATGGTTACACCGTGCGCTTCTCCACCCTGGCCGCGGCGCTCGCCGATTTGCTCCGCCAGGAGTCCATGCCCGCTTTCGAGCGCAGGCTCAAGCGCTATCTCGCCCCCGACGTCTTGATCCTCGACGAGCTCGGCTACCTCCCGTGCGACAGCCGCGCCGCCGACCTGCTCTACAACATCATCAGCCGCCGCCACGAGCAGCGCTCCACCATCATCAGCACCAACCTCACGTTCAAGCAGTGGGCCACCGTGTTCCCGGGTGCGGCCTGCGTCGTCGCGCTCGTCGACCGGTTCGCCCAGCACTGCCACCGCGTCGAGATCGATGCCGACTCCTGGCGCGACAGCCACGGGTTCGAGCGCGATGGCCAACCCCCGACCGGCCCCCGCCGACCTCGGCCGCCACGTCGCCGATAGCGGCCAGCTCCCGCACCTCCGCCACCACCATGTCTGTCACCGCCCTCAGCCAGGCACAGCGCCGTCGCTTCGCCCGAGCCCCGGTCCTCGCTTCCCTCACCATCGCTGACGTCGCGCTGGAGTCCCTCGTCGTCGAACTGCTCCGCCGTCATGGTCGCCCAGATCTCGCGGCCTCGCCCCATGGCTACGCCCCGCTGAGCGACAACCGCGCCGCCCTGATCGTGGCGCTGTCCAGGTCGCTGCAGGCGTTGCTCATCGACTACGACTCCCTGGTCCTGCAGCAGCTCATGGCGGATGACGCAACCGGCTGAGTCGTCAACCACACGCCCACTCCAACCCACCAGCCCCAGGTGTCCACCAGTGATGTCCCTCTCGCGTTCCGACGCCATCCTGGCTGCCCTCACCGTGCGCGGCCTGCACGATCTGCTCGATACCGTCTGCTCGCAGCGCGGCGTCACCCCGGGTGAGCTGTGCGGCACCGGGCGGACTCGCGCGGTCGCCTCGGCTCGACACGAGCTGTGGTGGCGGCTGCGGCACCACCCCGAACGGTGCTACAGCTACCCCGAGATCGCGCGCCTGTTCCACCGCAACCCCAGCACCGTCCTGTGCGGCGTGGCCGCGCATGAGAAGCGCCAGACCCCTACCGCGCTCAGTCGCTGAGCGGTCTCCTCGCTTCTCGCGACCACCTCCAAGTCAGGTAGCAAACCCGACTCCTGCGCCCCGTCGACCGTCAGATTCCGACGGAGGCTGCCGGCCGTCTACACCCGTCTGAATGATGGCCGAAAGATCCGGCTATTTGAGGGGCATCATCGAGCCGGTGCGTAGGCCGTCACCGCCGATGATGGC
>CAYVRP010000222.1:0-2005 GCA_964454025.1 uncultured Polyangiaceae bacterium
CAGGTGGGTTGACGCCACCGCGACGGTCCGCCTGCGCCTTGCGGAGGGAGCGGATCCCGCTGCGACAATTGTGCACCGCGATGCCGTTGGCGAAGTAAGTTTCGTCTTCCTCGACGCTGATGTCGCACAACCACGCTGGCTTGCACGCATCGGCAATAGTGATTACTGCCGATGCGTGGCTATAGACGTCCGCGACCGTTGTGCAGTTGAGGCTCTTGTTGTGGTCGAGCACTGGGAACGAGGCAAGAGCATCCGCGAGATCGAGCGCGAGCATGGCCTCGGGAAGACCGTCCTCTCTGGCTGGTGCAGGCGCTACGGCATCAAGGTGCGCACGAAGAGGGAGCAGGTTGCCATCACGGGCCGCCGCCCGGAGGTGATCGCGAAGCGTAGCGGCGAGCGTCACTGGGCCTGGGGGCTCAGACGACCGGACATCGCCGCCCGCATGGTGGCGGTGAATCCCACCACGATGGCCGGGGTGATGGAAGCTCGAGCCGCTACCATCAGCAGCACCTACGGCCGCAACCTCACCCCAACTGAGGAGTACGTCCGTTCCGTCTTCCCGTCTGCTTCCCCCCAGCATCCAGTAGGACCCTACGTCCTCGACTTCGCCTTCGCGGAGCATCGGGTTGCCCTCGAAGTCGATGGGGAGGGCCACCATGCCGAGCCCAGGCGTTCCGCGGACGCTGCCCGTGATGCTTGGCTCTGCCAACAGGGGTGGACCGTCGTGCGGGTGGCAGCCAACAGCGTCCGCGCCCCCGCTCGGTTGGCGCTGGTACTGCAGAATCTGATCCCCGACCTTGATGTCCCCGAGACGCTTCCAGATCGGACGCCCAAGGGGCGCCCGACACGCTACGGGGTGCTCGTGCGTACCCCGGAGAACCCGGCCGGATTCCAGGCGGATCTCCCGCACCGTGGCGTTGGCGACGATCTTGTGCAGGATCGCCGTCACCGGCCGGTAGCGTCCTCTTGTGGTGGCGACGGAGTCGCCCACGGACAAGGAGCGAATCGGCCGTAGCCCCGCGGAGGTCAGCACCAGAGCCTCGCTCTCCAGTGCGTTGAAGTGCAACGGCGGCGTGTTGTTCAGCCACCACGGATCGTCCGCCGGCAGCAGCACGCCGTCGCGGGCGTCGCAAATGTCCGTCTGGCGGCCGTCGGTGATGGCGTCGTATAGCCAGAACGGCCGCAGCGCGGTGACCGCGGGATCGCGCATCTGCCGCACGCGGCCGTGGCTGAACGCGGTCTGGACGTTGGTGCGGAATAGGCACTCGAGACGCCACGCGGGGTTCTGCACGGTCCCCGCCCACGCGGCCTCGAGCGCGGGGCCGATCTCCTCGCGCCAGCTCTCCAGGTCCATTCCCTGGTCGATGGCTCGGTCGAGCGAGGACAGGACCTGCTGCACGAGGTCCATCTGGGCGACGTTGCTGACCGTGAACGCCTTCTGACGAGCCTGCGCCTCGAGCGCATAGAACGCCCCCGCCGGCATGGGGGTGCGGGCCCGGAAGAACGCGAGCGCGTCGTCAAAGCGCTCGAAGACGTCCTCGAGAGGCAGCTCCTCAGACATCGACCGCGGCGCTCCAGCGCCCCGCCATGGCAGCGAGCACCTCTGCCTTCTCCAGGATGGCCATGAACGGCGCCGGATCCATGTCGCCGTAGGCGACGATCAGGCGTTCCCGGATCCGGCGCGGGTCCTGCTCCTCGTCGATGATCCGTTTGATGGTGCGGAGGTCGGGGGCGAGCGCGGCGGCCGCGGCCGTGACGCCCTGGGCGACGAGCTCGTCCGCGAACCGCTGACCCTGGGTGAGCCCGTCGGCATTGGCGCTCGCCACCGTGGACCGCTCGTGAGCCTTGGCGGCGGGCGGCGGTGGCTTCTGCGCGGGGTCTGGCTTCGGTGGCGGGGGCTTGGGAGCGCGCCTCACGCGCAGGCCGAGAAGCTCCTCGAGCTTGTCCTCTTCGCCGTCGGCCGGCTCGAAACCGGACGACACGAGCGAGGCGAGCCCGTTGGCGC
>CAYVRP010000223.1:0-1901 GCA_964454025.1 uncultured Polyangiaceae bacterium
GCCTTCTTCCCTCGAAACGCAGATTCGCCGAAAATTTGGGGGGATCCCTCAGGTGTTCTGACGGTGACGTGTAGGCGCCGGCTCCCCCCCACGCATGACGACCATCGGTCAAGACGAGCAATGACGCGACGTCCCCATTCTCCGCCGCACGAAGGTGGAGCTCTGTTACCCGTTCGTAGTACTGAAGCGGGTCCTCGTCAGCGTCGATCACGCTGGGGCCCCCATCAGGCCGGTAGAGCTCCATACCGACCACGTCGCTCTCCTCCACCGCCTCCAGAGTCACCACCCGTTCTAGAGCTCCGTATCGCACAGTGAAGCTTGAGGAACCCGGGGCGATGGCGTGTACGTCGAGGTGGTGATAAATGGACGAGTCCGGCGCTGCACCCACGATTCGACAGGGCGCCGGCGCCTCCGCGCACCCGCAGGCGAACGAGTCGCCCTCCAGGGAGATCTCCCACGTCATGAGCGAGGTCGTCAGCTCGCTCAACCCGTTGAACTCGTTGGCGGCATAAAGTGACGGCTCGATGCGAAACGCGGCACCGACGAGGACCGGGTAGTGTAGCCCCGGATCTAGGGCCACGACGTGCTCCACCGCCAGCCGCACCGGATCCGCGAACGCGATCGGCACCTGGCCCTCGTAGGTCTTTCCGCTCCCCGGATCGCGCAGCACCACCGTCAGATCGCACTCCCCCGGCTCGTTGGAGGTGGTCCGGAGGACGTACGTGAACATCGTCTCCCCCGGCACCACCTCGATCTCGGGCTCGAGCCCATCGCAGCGGTACTCCACCACCTCCGCCCGGATGTCCTCGTAGACTTGGTTACAGTCCTGGTCGTCGTCGAACTCGTCGTACTCGCAGTCCCACGCGGTCCGCGTCAGGGAAACCGGGGTTTCCTGGGTTTCGCCCGTCGGCCGGGCGGGCATCGCCCGTGGCCCCATCGCAACGTACGGCTCGCTCCAGCGCTGCGGCTGCTCTCGGGGACCGACCCCGCCGCACCCGAGTGGAAGCAGCAGCACGAGGCCGAGCAGCCCCACCGAGGCCGGTGGCAGAAGCGCCATCCGGGCCGGTCGCCCTGTTGCTCGTTTCATCACTCGAACCCCATCCCGTCGAGCAGGAAGTCGCCGTTGCCGTTGAGGGCGAGGCGCCAGGAGCACTGGGTGTTCGACGCCGTCAGCGCGCCCACCACGTCCGCTGGCAGGTCGAACCCGACGTGCCGGTAGGCGCCTTGCGGCGGCGTGTCGAGCGCCGCCCGGCCGAGGTAGGCGTTGTAGATCCCCGCCGAGGGGCAGCTCACGAACGCCTGCACATCGTACTGCGCGCCCCACGGCACGAACACCTCGAGCCCGAGCCGGCCCGTCACCCCCACGAGCTCCGACGTGTCGAAGGCGCGGCTGTCGACCACCGTGTAGCCCTGCACCGGCACCCGGAGAGCCGAGGTGCCGGACACCACCGGGCCGCCCCTGAGATAATGGGGGTGGATGTCAAGGCGCGGAGAGCGGCATGCTGCGCTACTCCGAGGGTTCCACGGTGACCGGAAACGCCACGGACGCAGAGCCCATCGTGGCAGAGATGGTCGTCTCCATCGCGATTGCACCGTAGACGTTCAACCAGGTCCCCACTTCGGGCGGCACCCCTTCGCACGCGTGATTTGGTTGCTTCGAAACCGTGAGGTACTGCGGTCCCCCTCCGTACGCTCCCGCCCCGCCCCACGCTCGTCGCCCGTCGGCAAGCACGAGCACCGAGGCGAGGTGGGCGTCACGAACGCCCGATGGCAGAGTGTCTTCGATTGCCGTCACTCGCTCGCAGTACTCGAGCGGGTTCTCGTCGGCGTCCATCAGACCCAAGCTCCCGATCGGCTGGTAGAGCTCCATCCCGACCACGTCGCTCTCCTCCACCGCCTCG
>CAYVRP010000224.1:0-1866 GCA_964454025.1 uncultured Polyangiaceae bacterium
TGAATCGGCTCGCCCCAGTCAGCCGGCTCCGGGGCCGCGCGAAATCCAGGTTCAGTGCCCCAGCCGTCGCCCTGTCACCGGTCGGCGCGCCACCGGTCGGCGCCGGTTGCGCCCGTGGCCGGGCCCCCCGTGTCGCCCCTTGCCACACGCCCATCCTTCCACGAATCCGGTCGCCCGGCGGCGGACAACGCCCCCAGGTGCCACCCGCCGCTCACCACTCGATGATCGACGCGGGGTCGGGGTCCGGCGGGTACACGCAGCCCGGCGCCACCTTGAGCGCCCGGATGCAGGCGTCCTGGTCGAACACCAGCCAAGTGAGGTCGTTCTCGGCGCGGAGAAGGACCAGTTCGCGGAAGATTTCGTTGACCGTCGGATTGGGGACGTGATCGGTGAGGACGCGAGCGTCGGAGATGGTGGCCCCTCGATGTCGAAGGCGTAGAGCGCGGTTCCGGAGTCGATCGTGGAGTGGTGAGCGTCCGAGCCCGGATGGGCCGGCGCGGGACCGCCGGCGACAGGGCGACCGGGGCGTGACAGCCTGGGCGCAGCGTGGCGGAGCGGGGGCCCGAAACCCCATGGGCCGGCTCAAGGAGCAACGACTCGGATGCCTGGCACGCGTGCGAAGACGCTCGCATCGTATGTGCAGATCGTCTCGACTCCCGCCGCCAGCGCGCTTACGGCGATCCCCAGGTCGAAGATCCTGGGTCCGGTCAGTTCGAGCGCTGAGCTCAAGGCCGCGAGCCGCGGAAGATCCTCAGGTCGCAGGGGGAGAACGGTGAAAGCCGCGATGAATTGCCTCACGTCCTCCCATGCCTCCGCGCACGAGATCGGTCTGGCAACTCGCTTCGTGCTGGTCACGATCGAGACGAACTCGAGCACGATCTGGGTCGTGATGAATGCGGTGAAGGCACCGGCCGCGGCGGCATCACAGACGGCCTTTGCTCGTTCGTGCTGTGGCGCAGCCGTGTCAAGCGCGTAGACGAGGACGTTCGTGTCCAGGACGGCCGGCGCATCAACCGACGTCGTCATAGATGGCCTCTCTCGTGAGGGGCTGCCGAACGCCAAGATCGCGCGGCCGGAAGGTGATCCGTGATCGCGTCTCTGGAGGTTCCGGGGTTTCGAGTGTGAGCTCGACGATCATGCCTTCGGGCAAGGCGACGGGTTCAGTGGGCGCGAGGTTGCCGCCCTGCACGCGGGCACGCAGGTGACGCTTCATCGGGTCCTCGTTGGTTCTCGGGCGAAGGCTGACGTAGGTTGATGAGCTGGCGGTCACGGCTTCGCGTCCGCGTATCGCGATCCAACCGTAAGCCCGCGGGGAAATCCGGTCAAACGCGGGACGAGACGGACCTTCCTCGCGAAGGGAGGGGGCCATGATGCTGACCGCCGGGTGCACCTGCCACCTCTCGGCCACGCTACCGGCGCGGAGCCGGCCCGGGTCAAAGGATGGCTGGGCAGCCGTTCTCGTCGACAGCACCCGCGGATGCTGCACCCGCGGCACCACGTGGACGGCCCCGCTCAACCCCTGCTCCACCGCACCGCCCGCGCCAGCGCGACCAGACTCCGTCCCGCGGTCGGATGGTCGCCGTCGATGGCGCGCAGCACGCGGAGCGCGAGGGGACCGAGGTCGCTCTCCGCGATCACCGCGTGCACGAACGCCCGCGCTGACTCGCGATCGATCGGCTCGCGGCGCTCGCGAGCGTCGAGGATCTCGGCGGCGAGCTCGTCGAGGGTGGGGAAGTCGAGCGGGATGGACGGCGGCGAGGTCGCCGACGTTGCCGTGGGGGAGGAGGTCCTCGCGTCGTCCGGGGCGGAGTTTGAGGTGCTAGCGGGCTAACCCCCGTGGAGGTTCGAGTCCTCTCCTTCGCACTG
>CAYVRP010000225.1:0-1825 GCA_964454025.1 uncultured Polyangiaceae bacterium
ATTCCTTGAATCGGTTGATGATGGCCGAGACGCTGGGGAGCTTCTCGGCGCGGGGGGATGACGTCTTGCGGGTTGCCATGGGCGTGCGCTCCTATAGGTGCTTCCAGCTCTTTCCGTGTAGGATGTGACTCACTTGCGGTTGGGTGATGCCGAACTCGGCAGCTATCTCCCTCTGCAACCGCCCTTGTCGGAGTTGGCGAAGAATTGCGCGAGCGTCGTCCTCGGACAGTTTCGCCATCCCATTGGCGCCCCCTGGCGACCGGGCTCGGCGTTCTGGATGAGTGAACGCTCCGTTGCGGAGCCCTGTTGCTCGGCGCTCTGGATGCGTGTGCTGGCCATTGCGCGTCCCGCGCGCAAGGAGTTCTGGGTGAGTATAATTCCCGTTGCGCCCCTTTCTGGTCATGTCGCGCATGTTGTCGGCCTGGGTACCAACAAAGAGGTGTGCCGGGTTGCAGCAGATCCGGTTGTCGCAGGCGTGGCAGACGCACCACCCATGGTGACCGGGGCCGCGGTTGAGCTTGCCGTGCACGAGTTGCCAGGCCAACCGGTGGGCGCGGTGTGCACTGCCCTCCGCGCAGAAGATGCCGTAGCCGGTCGTGGTTCTGCGTCCCGTCCACGGCCAGCATTCGGTGGGAGCACGGATGTCCACACGGGACCAGAACCGTGCTGCGGCGTGCTCCGAGAGCATCATGGTCAGTACGGGATCTCCCCGTCCTCGTTCGGCTCCAGGTGGGGAGCGGGCACCGGCTCGCCGCGGGTGACAACGACGGGTCGCGCCGGCGCGGACGGGGCCCCGTAGAGCTGCGGAACGGCGAGCCCGAACCGTTGTGCAACGATCTGAGCGAAGAGCGGCTTCAGGTCGGGGTCGTTCGTGTGGCCGGTGAAGAGCAGCTTCGCCACCGCGAAGGGCCGCCGCGCCAGCGTGTCGCGCGAGTAGGCGTGCGAGAGCCCGAGCGCCTTGCGGATGGCGGAGTTCATGGCCTTCGTGAGGGTGCTCCGCTGGATGAACTTCCTCGCCTCGGCGAGCTGCTTCACCGGATCCCGGTTCCGCTGCTTCGCCTTGTCGATGATGTCGAGCGCCTGCGAGCCGCCGTCGCTGAGGTCGCAGTCGCACTCGCCCGGGTAGTCGCGGAACGACCCGTCGACGTCCTGCACGCGGGCCCAGGTGCGGTAGTAGACGCGGTAGGGGTTCTTCCCGTCGTCGACCCGCACCGTGGCGTCACGCATCCAGGTGACGCCTGCTGCAGCGGCGATGCGGAACAGGATCGGAGCACCGAGCCCCATCGAGTCGTCGGGACCTGGATTCTTGAAGTCGCCCGTGAGTTGGAAACACTCCGCCTTTGAGGAGAGGTCCGCGCGCACCATCGAGATCGCGACCTCGCAGCCTTCGGGAAGAGCCTCGCAGGCCACCGTGGGGGCGACCAGGATTGCGGTTTCCGAGAGCCGCTCCAACGTAGCCATGAGGTTGCCACCGGAAGCGATGGAGGCCCCGATCGTCAGCCCTGTCTTGGGCGAGGCTGCCGGGGAGGATGCGGGGCGCGTCGCCGTCTCCGCGCGCGGCGCCGGTTCCTGCTGCTGCCCCCCGGCGGCGCGCCGTTCGATCTCGGCGATGACCGCTTCGAGCTTCACGCGGTTGTTGCCGGCCCACTTGCCGTCTGGGTCCTTGTCGAGGTCCCCGCGAAGCCGCCCGTCCCAGTAGCTGAGCTGCTGGTCCGAGAGCTGCGACACGGGGATCTGGTTCTTGTCGCGATCCGGAAACGTGACTTCTGCCATTGCCTTCCTTCTCTTCCTGGCTGGTGCAGCCCGGTGGGCCGACGAACCCGCG
>CAYVRP010000226.1:0-1801 GCA_964454025.1 uncultured Polyangiaceae bacterium
CCGCGCGGCGCTTCAGCTAGAAATCGTCCGCTCGCGCGATCCAGCGTCCCCCCCCGCGCGAAATCCAGGCTGAACGCGGACCACAAGCGGGCGCGGAGGTGCGGCTCCGTGGGATTGGCGGTGTCGCCGGGGTCGTAGCCGGTGGTCCGACAGTGGTGCGGGACCGCCCACCGCCCGTGGCGCCCAACTGGGCTCGGCTCACCGCGGCCGGGGTCGCCTAGAGCCATCAGCGGGAGCTTGCGCCGGACCACCTCGCTCCGGGAGTGAGGTGGGTCGTGGGTCGGGGAGCGCGGGGGCAGATCGGTGGCCTCGTCGAGGTGGCGCAGGTAACGGCGCCTGGCGGCGCCCGCCGTCGGGCTTCGCGGTCGGCTCGCCACCGCCCTCTCGCGAGCCCCGAGTCACCGCGTGAAATGACGGGACCATTCGGCGCAGAGCATCGCCGAGCCCCGTGCCGGCGCTCCGCCCCGCACCCCCATCCAGCCGAACCGCGGCTCACGCGAGCAGCGCGAGCAGATCCTCGCGCGTCAGCCCGAGGGCGGCGTCGCCGGTGCCGAGCGCGCTCAAGGCCAGGGTGCGCTTGCGCTCCTGCAGCGCCAGGATCCCCTCCTCGACGGTGTCGCGCGCGACCAGGCGGTGCACCATCACCGGCCGCTCCTGACCGATGCGGTGGGCACGATCGGCGGCCTGATCCTCGGCGGCCGGGTTCCACCAGGGGTCGAGCAGGAAGACGTGGTCGGCGGCGGTGAGGTTCAGGCCCGTGCCGCCGGCCTTGAGCGAGCTCAGGAGCACCGGAGGTCCCGCCGGATCGTGGAAGGAGGCGCGGAAACCCGGGGGTGCCCGCGTCGAACCCCTTCGGGGAGTGACCGCGGCCGGCTTCGCGCGGGTGCGAAAGGGCCTGGCTCCGCGCGCCCGTCCCCCACCATAGGTCACCTACTCGCGAGAGGTGATCAGCGCCGCGGGGGGCGGTGTCCCGGGGCGTACGTCACCTCGACCGCGCGGCGTCGATCGCCGTCTTCAGAGCGCGCGCCTCGACCGCGAAGCCGAAGCGCTCGCCGCGGCCGAACGTGGCCACCACCATCCCGAGGACCTGGCCGTCGAGCGAGAGGAGCGGGCCCCCGCTGTTGCCACGACCCACGACCGCGTCGGTCTGGATGAGCTCAAGCTCGGGGTCCAGGCCATGGATCGCGAGCCCCACGTCCCGCGCGCGACGGAGCCCGCAGACCGTGCCGGTGGTGAGCGTGCCCGGGAGCCCGTCCGGCGAGCCGATCGCCACCACCGTCTCCCCGACCGCCGGCGGCCGGGTGGCGAGCTGCAGCCGTGGCAGCGGGCTCGAGTCCGTCGTCCCCGCCATCGGACGCAGCAGGGCGAGATCGAGCGCGTCCCGACGATCCACGATCTGGCCCGCGACCAGCTCCCCCGGCCCCGTTCGGTAGCCGTAGCGGTCGAACTTCTGGAGCACGTGGAGCGCGGTGACGACGAGCCCGGCGTCGACTGCGAAGCCAGCGCCGAGCTCCTGAAGCAGAGCGCGGGCCCCAAGGGCGCCGACCGTGACGACCGCGGGTGCGGCCCTGGCGTAGAGGGTCGACGCATCCTGGCAGGCTTCACCCCCGCGTGCCGGTCGCGTTCCGACGAGCAGGACCGTTCCGGTCGCCCCGAGCGTCAGCCCCAAGAGGACGAGCGCGAGGTCACGGCGCCACGCGCGCCTTGTGGAACCAGCCGTGGCTGAAGTCGGCCCAGTACGCATACCTGCGGTTGTCAAACGCCTAACGGCGGGAAACCCTGGACAGGCGGGCAGGCGGAG
>CAYVRP010000227.1:0-1801 GCA_964454025.1 uncultured Polyangiaceae bacterium
CCAGGACGACCGCGGCCGCATGGCAGGCGAGCCGGTGCGCCTGGTCGGCGTCGCTAACCGCGAGCTCGGCCAGGGCTACATTCCCGGCGACGGCCGCGCCCTCGCAGGACAGGGACAGGGTTTCGAGCGCGCCGACCAGGCGGCGCAGGGTCACGAGGGGATCGGGGTGGGGCATACCCCGAAAGCCCCGGCCGGTTTGATCCAGTGCGGGGCGGGGGCGGGTAGGTGGTGGGTCAGTCGGCGGCCACCAGGGCGACCGCCGGGAAGGGCTCCTCGTCGTCCAGGTCGTCCCAGTCCGCCGGGATGACCTGGCAGTCGCAGTGATTGCCCCGGCAGCCGCTCGTCTCGATGCGGCCGAGTGCGCTGGCGATCTGCCAGAGATTCCCCTCGTCGTCGGTCACGTAGTCGCCGACGTCGGGGTAGCCGTTGCCACGCTCGTACACGGTGGCGTCACGGGTGGTCGTCTCGGTCAGGATGCTGCGATTCGTCGTCGTCATGAGAGGAGTATGCGTCCGGACGTCGCCGGACGCAAGGGAGAATCGACCTACCCTGACGATTTCGCCGAACCAGCGTCTTTTCTGCTGCTGCGGCCGCCTGGCCTAGTACGTACCGTGCCCAGTCCGAGAGCTTGCGCCCCCGGTCGGCGGTGGCAGCAGACTCCCACGCCTCGCGCTCCTCGGGAGAGCATCGGATCTCGAGCCGCTCGGTGCGCCCTGCCAGGATCGGTCGTCGTGCCATGGGGGGATTATGCGTCCGGATGCATCCGGACGCAAGGGCGGGCGCTCAGCAGGCGCAGGGCGGGCGTCACGGAGGGGTCAGGGGGCATCACCATCCGGGGTAGCACGGGGCGTGCCGTCGTCGCACCCACGTCGCACCTCCCTCACCAGCCGCCGCGCGCAATCGCTGAGCGCCCCATCGTGCACCGTCTCCCTCGTGCCGCAGTCGGCGAGCACGACCGCGCGCCAGGTGCGGCTCGCCCAGTGGCGCAGGCACCACCCGAGACGGCGTCTCCCACCGGTCAGCTCCCAGCGCCGGAGCTCGCGCCCCGTGGGGCGCCACCCCACCCACCGCAGGCCGTCCGGGCCCACCTCCGGGCCTGAGTCGGGTGGAGCATGGTGGCGCTGGCGGGGGCCACGACCATTGGAGCCACCGGACCCAGCACCGGATGCAGCGGGCGCCGTAGCGCTCGCGGCGAGTCGGCAGCGAGGTCGAGCCGCAGTCGGGGCAGCGGTCAGGCATGGGGCCACTCCCTCACCCTGAGGTCCTCGGGCCACTCGGCGGGGTCGGCGCCGGACCCTCGCAGCAGCAGCCGAAACGGCCGCGGCAGGTTCATGTCTCCGCAGTGCCGGCGGTCGTCGTCGGAGTCGCTGATCGGGAGCGCCCCGAGCTGCTTGACGAACACCGGCACCCGCGACTCTCGGCACTGGCGCACGACCGACCGGATCCACGCTACGTCGCACGGGCGCGCTCGAGCTCCCGATTCGCCACCGACGATCACCCACGAGATCGGGTGCCCCATGACCGAGTCGGCCTGGTCGCGGTCGAACACCCACATCCCGAGACTGAGCGGATCGAGGATCGGCTCGCACGACAGGAACCGCACGGGCGCCGGCACCGCGAGCAGCAGCGGCGCCGAGCGGTCGATCGTCGCCTGCGTGCCCGCGCGGCCGGGGAGGGCGGCGCGTAGGTGGCCCCGCGGGGCCGTGGTCTTACGCCGGGGGCGCCAGCTCGATCCTTGCGTCGCACAGGTCCCACACCTCCGGCGTGTGGCTGACGAGCAGCACTCGGTCGGCGTCGATGA
>CAYVRP010000228.1:0-1791 GCA_964454025.1 uncultured Polyangiaceae bacterium
TGCGCAAGATCACCGCCGGCGGCGGGACCGGCCTCGGCTACTCGCAGCGCCGCGCCACCCTCTATGGCCCGCCGCCCCCCTATCAGGACTGACCAGGACGAGCTCACGCCGAGGCGAGCGGCAGCTCGCGCGCGCCTTTCGCGTGGACTCGAAGGGGCGGCGGCGCTACCCTGAGCGCCGGGCGGCAGGGACGGACCCACACCACGGAGACGGGCTGCTCATGATGCTGGCGAATGGACGGACGGCGATGGCGGGGCTGCTGGCGGTGATCGCGACGCTGGCGACCGGATGCGGCGAGGACGACGGCGGTGACGCCGCGGGCGGTGCCTGCGTGACCGATGGCCGGATCGTCATCACCGACGACACCAACTACACCTTCTCGAGCACCATGACCCCACAGTCCACGGTGGTGAAGGACGCCACCGACCTGACCTTCGAGTGGGGCGCCCTGACCCAGGACTTCTACGGCCGGCCGATCGATCCCACGCGCGACATCGATCTCGTCCTCGTCTCGCTCTGGGGGATGACCGAGGCCGAGCTCGCGTCCGTCATGAACGCCGACCAGCTCCAGCTTAGCAGCAACAAGGGCGCCCTCACCTTCTACCCGACCGAGGCGGGCATCCCCGCCCCGACGTCGGTGCGGCTCCTGGAGCTCAACTCCTTCCGCAACGAAGTGCCGGAGGAGCAGATCTGGCAACGCTTCGACACCTCGACGCCCGGCTACCAGTACCCGCCGGCGACGCACACCTTCATGCTGATGGCCCAGAAGGGCACCGATCCGGGGAAGGACGCGCGGATGCTCGGGTTCTTCCGCCTCGACCCCGCCTCGACCAACACCACGGTGGCGCTGACCAATACCTCCAACACGCTGACCTACGAGGTCCACCTGGCCCAGAGCCCCCAGATCGGGGTGCCCGCGGGGACGCCCGGGCTCACCATCGACTGGACCAACATGACCACCAACGCCCTCGGCAACCCGTACGAGGTGACGCAGATCACGGAGGCGGTGGTGGCGCACTACCCGACGTACTCGCTCGCCGACATCGAGCAGCGGTTCGTCTACCTCAAGGAGGAGGCGGGCGCCTGGTACTCGGGCGAGGTGCTCGCCGGGACGACCATGGATCTTAGCACCCTGAAGGACGCCGCCGGCGCGTCCTTCCCGGGCATCGACGCGACGGGCGTCTGGTTGGTGGCGCTCTTCTGCACCAACAACTGCAACAACCCGGCCCCCTGGTCCATCACCCTGCTCAAGCCCTGCCCGTGAGCGGCGCCCACCCCTCGGGCGGTGGCCGTACCATCCGCGGAGGCCGCTCGTCCACGACCCCGGGTTGCCTCGGCACCGAGACTGCTGCTAGGCGAGGAGCGCGGCGCGGCGCGCACCGGTCCGGCGGATCCGGTGCGCGACCGGCGCGGGGCTCGGTCCCGGAGCGGACCCGTCCGCGAGCCGTCGGGCCTCGATACCTCTGATAAGACCAGGATCCCATGTCCACTTCGACGCGCGCTCCCCTGACCCTCGGCGGGCACCTCGCCCTGGTCGCCGTCGGCGTCTGCTTCGCCCCCGGCGCGGGCGCCCAGCCCGCGCCCGCCCCGGTCGAAGTCCCCGCGGCAGCGCCCGCGGAGCCGGCGCCGCCCCCGACGGCAGACACGCCGCCGGCTCCGGGCGGCGCGACGGCCCCGGTCGCGGGGGCCGCAGCGGTGCCGGAGGCAGGCGACGCGGCGGGACCCGCGCCGGACGAGGCCCGCGGCGCCGAGGCGGGCGAGGACGACGTGGTCATCGTCTCCGAGGGCGGG
>CAYVRP010000229.1:0-1780 GCA_964454025.1 uncultured Polyangiaceae bacterium
CGATCGACGTCAACGGCAACCGGTCCGCGCTGGCGCTCGACGGCACCGCGACCGTAACGCACGGCCAGCCGTGGGCTTGGGATGCCGGCGCGTCGCTCGGCCGTGCGCGGTTTTGGACGGTGCTCGACGGGCGCGCCGCGTTCAGTGCGCATCCGAGCGACTGGGATGCCGCCTATGGCGGCACATGGGACCCTGATTCGAGCTACACGATCGGGCAGCTCGGCGCGCTCGCGGGGGACGCGACGGCTTTGCGCCGGCTGCTCGCCAAGCCGCACCCGTGGAAGCCGGCGGGCTCGCGCGGTGAGTGGCTGGTCGTGCTGCTCGACGCCGCGGACGTGACGCCCGATGCTACCTGGGCGCGCTGGTCGCGCGTGGACGAGCTCGGCGTGCGCGTCGAGACGCGCTCGGCGGCGGCGCGATACTGGCGCTTGAATGACGCTGTCAACACCTACGCCGGCGATCCGACGCTGTGGTCGGGTGGGACCCTGCCCGGCTCGGGGCTATACTACAACGGCGACCCGGCAAGTTGGCCCGCGAGCGCGACCGGGCCCGACGGTACGACTTACACCGGCGACCCGGCGAGTTTTCCCGCGAGCGCCCTGCTACCCGACGACGGAGACCACCTGTAATGGCCAACGCGAGCGCGCTGGACGCACCTTTCGAGGCGCTGTTTGACCGGACGGCGGTGCTCGACCCGGTCGTGCAGACTTTCACGACCGCCGGAGGGCCCTACAACTACACGATCCCGCCGCTGACGAAGTGGCTGGAGATCATCGTGGTGGGCGGCGGCGGCCGCGGTGGCAACACGCCTTCGGGGTATCAGCACGGCGGCGCCGGTGGCGGAGGAAGTGGCGAGGTCGTTCGGCGGGTCGTCCCGCGATCGCTCGTGAGCGCGACGGGTGAGCTGTTCATCGTCGTCGGCGCTGGCGCCGAACCGACCGCTGGTGACGCGGAGGGTTCGAGCGTCACGGACGCCGGCGAGCTGCAGATCATCGCGGGCGCCGGTGCGAACGGCGAGAACTCCGACACGACGGACGGCGGCGCCGGAGGCGCGGGAGGCACTTCGATCTCGGCCGGCTACGGTTCCGCCTCGGGCGCTGGTGGCGCGGGAGGCTCCGCGGGGCTTGGCGTCCCGGACGGCAACGGCTCGAACGGCGAGCCCGGCTATCTCGGGAAGCAGTCCAGCGGCGGGATGGCCGGCGCGGTCAATGCACCCGAGGACTCCGGCGGCGGCGGTGCTCGCGGGCAGGGCTACGGCGCTGGCGGCGGGGGCGCTGGCGGTGGCACCTACAACGCCTACATGGGCGGAGCCGGCGGCGGTGGCGGAGGTGGCGGAGGGTACGGCGTCGGGAACTTCGCCGGCAACGGTCAGCAGGGAGCCGCCAACGTGGACACCGCGGCATCCGGTGGGCGGGGCGCCGATGGAGCCGTCGTGATCATCTGCTGGCGAGGTGCACCGTGAGCTACTGGGACGCGGTTTTAGGAAAGATCTACTCGAACGGCACCGAGGTCGAGCTCGGCGCCGGGATCGATTTCAGGGGCTACGTGAGCGCCGAGCGGAATCCTGTCACGGGCCGGGTGGAGGTCGACGTTCTGCCGGGCCCGACCGGGCCGGAAGGGCCCGCGGGGCCGATCGGGCCGCCGGGGCCGCAGGGCGACACGGGGCCGCAGGGCGACACGGGGCCGCGGGGGCCGACGGGGCCCACGGGGCCCACGGGGCCTGCGGGTCCGACGGGCCCAAGCGGTGGCCCGGTTGGACCGACTGGCGCGACGGGACCGG
>CAYVRP010000230.1:0-1696 GCA_964454025.1 uncultured Polyangiaceae bacterium
CGTGGGACGCCGGCGCGTCGCTCGGCCGCGCGCGATTCTGGACGGTGCTCGACGGCCGCGCGCTTTTCAGCGCGCATCCGAGCGACTGGGACAACGCCTACGGCGGCACATGGGACCCGGATTCAAGCTACACGATCGGGCAGCTCGGCGCGCTCGCGGGGGACGCGGACGCCCTGCGCCGGCTGCTCGCCAAGCCGTTCCCCTGGAAGCCCGCGGGCTCGCGCGGGGAATGGGCGATCGTGCTGCTCGACGCCGCGGACGTGACGCCCGATGCTACCTGGGCGCGCTGGTCGCGCGTGGACGAGCTCGGCGTGCGCGTCGAGACGCGCTCGGCGGCGGCGCGATACTGGCGCTTGAATGACGCTGTCAACACCTACGCCGGCGATCCGACGCTGTGGTCCGGCGCGACGTTGCCCGGCTCGGGGGCATATTACGAAGGCGACGCGACCTCGTGGCCCGCGAGCGCGGACGGCCCGGACGGCACGACCTACACCGGCGACGCGACCTCGTGGCCCGCGAGCGCCCTTCTACCTGACGACGGAGATCATTTGTAGCCATGGCAAATGCAAGCGCATTGGATGCACCTTTCGAGGCGCTGTTTGACCGGACGGCGGTGCTGTCGCCGGACGTGCAGTATTTCACCGAGGGCACCGGTACACAGATTTACACGGTACCGGCGTGCACGCGGTTGCTGGAGCTGGTCGTCGTCGGTGGCGGCGGACGTGGCGGCAACGTAGGCATAGGCGATTTCGGCGGGGCTGGCGGCGGTGGCTCGGGTGAGGTCGTGTACCGGCGTATACCAGATCCCGCGGTAGGTGCGACGCTGCTCGTCACGGTAGGTGCAGGCGGTAACCAGGCGAAGGCAGCAGAAGCGTCGACGGTTGAGGAGGGCACCTTCTCGCGGTTTTTCGTGCGGGCCGCGGGCGGTAACAACGGGGCGGCGGGCGGCGCCACGGCCGGGGGCGCTGGCGGTGCGCGTGTCGCCGTGGCGCCGATGGGGTCCGGCTCCGCCGCGGGCGGCGCGGGCGGGGACCAGGGCGCGGGAACTCCGGTCGCTGATGGCGAGGCCGGCGAGGCGGGGGTCTTCGCCGCGGGCGGCGCGGGTGGCCTTGGGGGGGACTACGGTAGCTCGACGCCAGGTTACGGCGGTCAACGTGGCCGCGGCTACGGTGCCGGTGGTGGCGGCGCTGGCGGCTGCCCGTCGCTGTCGGGATCCGGTGGGGGCGGCGGTGGTGGCTCGGGGTACGGGACAGCGCTATCGTTTGCGCATAATGGCAGCAATGGCGCGAGTGGCGGCGCGTACGGCGGGGCCGGTGGCGATGGCCTTGTCGTGATTATCGCGTGGAGAGGAGCGCCGGCGGCGTGAATTACATCAACGGCGCGCAGGGCTGCTGTGTGATCACTGCCTGGCGAGGTGCACCGTGAGCTACTGGGACGCGGTTTTAGGAAAGATCTACTCGAACGGCACCGAGGTCGAGCTCGGCGCCGGGATCGATTTCAGGGGCTACGTGAGCGCCGAGCGGAATCCTGTCACGGGCCGGGTGGAGGTCGACGTTCTGCCGGGCCCGACCGGGCCGGAAGGGCCCGCGGGGCCGATCGGGCCGCCGGGGCCGCAGGGCGACACGGGGCCGCAGGGCGACACGGGGCCGCGGGGACCGACGGGACCGACGGGGCCGCAGGGCCCCATCGGTCCCAC
>CAYVRP010000231.1:0-1680 GCA_964454025.1 uncultured Polyangiaceae bacterium
CGCGCTGGTCGGCGGCGACCCGGTAGCGGAGTCGCAGCTCGGCGCCGGGCGGGAATTCCGCTTCCTCGATCCACTGGAAACGCCCCGCCTCGGCGTCCCACTCCTCCTCGAGGTGAACCATCGGGGTCGCGGGGGTGGGGACGCGCTCGACCCGAGCGAGTTCGCGCCCCTGCCACTCGAGCAGCACCACGCTCTTCGGCTCCATCTCCCCGAAGTTCTGCCTGTAGGGCGACCCCGCCAGCAGCACCGGCGCATCACCAATGCGGAACTCCTGCGCCGCGTGGATGTGAGCCGCGATCACCACGTCGGCCCCGACGAGCGCGAGCTCGGCGAGGCTGACGTTCATCTCGGCACCGAGCAATTCCTGCCCCGTGCTCGTCCGGGATCCGTCGATCATGAAGTGCCCGAGGAGGACCCGGGGCCCGTTGTGAGCGGCAAGCTCGCCGCCGAGCCCCCGCAGGATGGCCGCCAGGGCGTCCTTCGCAGCCGCGTCGGTTCCCGCGGCTTCTCCACCCGCCATCGTCGCCAGTGCCGAACGGCTCGGCCACGCCACGGTCGCGATCGCGGCACCCGCCACGACGTGCACGGCCGCCCGCTCCTCAACGATGATCGGGTGGCGCGTCCGGAGGCGCCGCAGCCAGAAGACGTCGAGCGGACGCTCGTGGTTGCCCTTCGCGATCACGACCGGGCAGACCTCGGCCACGGCGGAGAGCCACTCGGCGACCGCCTCGCGCTCCGTAGGTGTCGAGGCGCGCTCGTAGATGTCTCCCCCTGAAAGGAACACGTCCGGCCGCTCCTCGCGCACCAGGTCGGCGATCCAGGCGTGGATGCGAATGCACTCGGCGAGGCGCCGGTGTTCGTCGAAATGGTGATCCCCTGACGCGATGATCTTCACGCTGCACACTCCTTCCGCGTCCCGACATTGCTCGGCGTAGAAAGGGCGGTTTCCGCGGGCCACCCGGAGTTAAGGCGCCTCAGGATCACGCGGTAGTGAAGCCCCGTCTCCTCGCACCATGCAGCTAGGCACTGGCTGCGACCGAATGCAGTGACTACGTGGTTGATGCGGGTATTTCGCATCTGTTCTCGCTGTGTTGCCCACCGGACGTTGCCAGGCTCGTATCCGCGTGCGTTGTCGATGCGGTCAACGCTGTGCTTCGGGCTGGGTCGCGGACCGATGTGGTCAAGGAAGCGAGGGAACCCACCGGGTCCGCGCCACTCTTCGCATACGGTGATTCCGCGTCCACCATACAAGTGGAACTTCGGATGGTGTGGATTGTGGCAGCGTTGCTTCATGATGGTGAAGATGCTGCGTTCGGGTTCCCTGTGCCGCTGCTCGCGGACGGTCTTGGCGCGACAGGGACGGCACTCGGATCGGAGGCCGTCAGCGGATCCTGGTTGCCGAGTGAACTCTCCCACCGGCTTCTCCTCCCCGCACCTCGAGCACCGCTTCGTCATGCTTCCCTCACGCCGCCTTGAAGATGGGCTTCAATGCCTTGTCGAGGTCCCACGCCGCGCGCAGCGTCAGGAACATCTGCTCCGCGGTCGCGAGCGTCTCGTCATCCCACTCGTGGGGCGTAACGAGGCCGGCGTCCTTGCTGATGTGGATGAGCGCCGCCCGCTTGGGAGCGGTTTCCCCGTCGAGGTCGTGGAGCGCTATCCGGTACGCCGCCACCTGCAGCA
>CAYVRP010000232.1:0-1632 GCA_964454025.1 uncultured Polyangiaceae bacterium
CGGGGGCTCGGGCGCGGAGGGCGTGTCGGCGTCGGTGGGGTCGGGGGCGTCGTCGGCCGCGGGCGGCGCGGGCGCGGCGAGGATCCGGAGCAGCGCGAGCCGCGGCTCGTCGCCCCATGCGGCGACCCGCTCGATCACGGCGGCACCCCGCCGCGCGTGGGCCGCGCGGAGCGCGGCCCCGTGCCGGGCGATCACGTCGGGGCGGTCCGCCGGGGGCGCGAGGCGCAGCTCGGCGAGGATGTCCGCGAGCTCGGCGCTCATGGGCACCCCCGCGTCGCGAGCCACGCGCGGACCGCCGCGAGGTCGTACCGTGGCGTCGCGCCGATCCGGACGACGGGGCACCCCGCGCGGGCGAGCCGATCGATCTGCGCCGAGGACACGCGGAGCGCCTCGGCCAGCTCGCGCCGGGAGAGCAGCGGCGTGGGCGGCGCGGGTCGTGCCGGGGCACGTGCGGCGAGCGCCTCCGCCACCGCGGCGGCGACCAGCGCGCGGAGGTCGCTCGCGTGGAGCTGGACCACCATCGGATCGTCGTCGCGGGTCACGGGACCACCTCGCCGGCCTCGCGCCGCCGGTCGAGGCCGGCGGCGATGCGCCGCGCCGTCCGCGGCCACACGTCCAGGCCCGCTGCGGCCTGCTGTAGCGCGCCCCGGGAGACGCCGATCGCAGTAGCCACACGCGACACGCCATAGGTGCGGCAGAGTCGGACCACGGCTGCCCGGATCGGATCGTCGAGCGGGGCCGGATGTACGGGGGGCGTGAGATCCATGGGCACCTCGAGATCAGGTGCCTAACGCCACCCGGGCAGCTTAACTAGGAAACTCGTTTTCATAGTTTCGTCGCGAGACGCCTCATGCGCGCGTGCCATGCGCGCCGATGGTTCGCGATCGTGCGCGTGTCGCACCCCATGATGCGCGCGACCGCGGCCACACACGCCGCGTCCGTGCTCTGCCCGGAGCCCTTCCGTGGCCGTCCACAGCGGGCCGTCGAGGGGCGCCGCCGATAGACGTTCAGCGCCACGAATAAGCTCTCGTCGGTCACGCTGGCAGGCAACCGGCTCCCCATGCGGCCACGGATGCACTGGATCGCGAGCTGGTCGCGGTCTTCGTCCGAGAGGCGGCGGGAATATGTGCTACGCGGGTGGCGCTGGCGGACCAGCTCCGGGGTGTCGATCTCCGCTGCTTCGCGGAGCGCCGAATCGAGCGCCAGCGCGGCCGATGCGGGGTCGAGCGCGTCGAGCGCGTCCGCGTGGCGTGCGCGTACCTCACCGGCGCCGAGGATATCGGCGTCCAGAAGGTTGCGGGCGACGCGGCAGAGCACCTCGATTCCCGGGGCCAGCGTCGGGTCCGTGTTGAGCTGGTCGGCGCGTTCGGCGAGGGCCAGGATGCGCCCCACGAGAGGCGCAACGTCATCCGTGAGGTCTGGTCCCTCGAGTACCGCGTACCGGATGTGTGCGGCGGCGACGGCCGGCGGCTCTACCTCCGGGGGTAGCTCCCGGCGTCCCTCCGCCGCGGCCTCGTCCTCGCCTGATCTGCTACGCTTCCGTCGGGGCGCCACGATCGGCCCTTCCCGCGCCCCGGCGGTGCCAGCCGGCGGGGCGCTGCTACGTGAGTCTAGCCCCTCGCTCCGGTCGTG
>CAYVRP010000233.1:0-1594 GCA_964454025.1 uncultured Polyangiaceae bacterium
CTCGATGCCTGCGTTCGTCAGCGAAGCCCGTCAGAGCTTTTCCACGTTCGGGCCAAACCTGGAATCGGCGATTCGACCCGCGACGCCGCCGATTGACACCGAGCCCCGTGAGCCGGGAGGATCCGACGCGGGTCCGGGCGGGAGGGTGTCCGTGGCGAACGGCGAACGGCGAACGGCGAACGGCGAACGGCGAACGGCTCTGGCGGCGACTGCTCTTGGTTGCGACCACGTCGTTGGTCGGTTGCGGAGTGGGCAACGGTGAGCAAGAGCTCGAAGCCGGGGCGGTAGCTCAGCCCGTGCGGGCGGTCCCGTCGATCGACCGGGAGCGTTGCGGCAACACTGGCCCCGCTGGCCCCTGCCAGAACCCCCGCCACGTCTGCATCGAGAACGTGTGCATGGACCCGGGGGCCTGCCGCAGCACGCTGGCCATCGGGCGGTGGGATCGCGACAACGGAGAGGCCGCGATCTTCATCGAGGGCGGGCAGGAGCGCACTCGCGGGGAGGACTGGGACAACGGCCCCACCAAGCGCGGCGTGCGCGCCATGGCGTTCGGCAATGTCGATGATGACCCGTGGGATGAGCTGGTGGTCACCCGCGACGACGGTGGTGCCCGCGACGCGAGCGGGAACGCGCGGGTGGTGATCTACGACGACGTGCGAACCAACTACGACGAGCGCGACTGGTTGGCCAAGGGCGACTGGGGGAGGCAGCACCACGCCACGGCGGTCGCGGTCGGCGACGTGGACGGGGACGACATCGGGGAGATCGTGCTCGGCCGGAACGCGGACGGCGACTCCAACGGGCGCGTGATCGTACTGGACGACCACGGGGCGGACTACCAGAAGCTCACGAGCGTCGCCGACTGGGGCGAGGGCGTCGAGGTGACCGCGCTGGCGACGGCGGACGTCGACGGAGACGGCGATGACGAGATCGCCGTCGGGAGGAACTACGATCCGCAGCTTCTCTTCTACGATTTCGACGGCACCGCGCTCACGGAGATCTACCGCGCCACGGGGTGGAGCACCACGGTGGCGAATGACCTGGCCTTCGCGAACCTCGATGGCGACGCTCTGCCCGAGCTGGTCGTGGCCGAGAGCGACGAGGAGTACGGCGTGCTGGTCATCGACGACTTCGAGCATGGCTTCGCCGTGACGAAGGTCGAGACGGAATTCGGTCCGGGTCGCCGGGCCACGGAGATCGCAGTCGGCGACCTCGACGCTGACGGGGCGAAGGAGCTCATCGTCGGCCGGAACGACGACGACGGCAGCGACCAAGACTGGCACCTCATCCTGTTCGAGCCCACCGGCGTGGGGCTCGGCTACACGAAGGCCAGGGCCTTCCCGGCCCACTGGGGCCCAGGGCGCAAGGTCACGGACCTGGCCGTCGCCGACTTCGACGGGGACGGGCTCGAGGAGTTCGCCGTGGCTCGCAACGCCGGGGGCAACTGGCGCACCAAGGTCTTCCAGAACCTCTCGGAAACCGATGGCGGCGACGCCCCCGACCCCTGGGTGCCGAGCGCCCCGGAGTACGGGGCGAGCTGGGGCGAGCACCACGGCGCGGCCGCGCTCGCCGTCGGCAACCGGGTGTGCAAGGC
>CAYVRP010000234.1:163-1545 GCA_964454025.1 uncultured Polyangiaceae bacterium
ACCGGCGGCGCCCCGACCGGCGGCGTGCAGCCCACTGGCGGCGTCCAGACCACCGGCGGCGCCGAAACCGGCGGGGGCGGGACCGGCGGGGAGGCCGGCGGAGGCGGGAGCGCGGGCGCCGCGACCGGCGGCGTCACGACGCAGTGCGACACCTCGTGGGACACCTACCCGAGCAAGGGTGATGGCCTCGCGCTCACCCCGCCCATGGGCTGGAACAGCTGGAACGTCTTCCACGAGAACATCAACGAAACCCAGATCCGGGAGATCGCCGCGGCGATCGTCAGCTCGGGGATGAAGGACGCCGGCTACCAGTACGTGAACCTCGACGACAAGTGGATGGACGACGACGGCCGGGACGCACAAGGCAACCTGGTGGCAGACAACGTCCGCTTCCCGAGCGGCATCGCGGCGCTGGCCGACTACGTGCACGGGCTCGGCCTCAAGCTCGGCGTCTACGGGGATCGGGGCACCATGACCTGCGCCGGCGTCCCCGAGAGCGGCAGCTACGGCAACGAGACGCGGGACGCCCAGACCCTCGCCGACTGGGGCGTCGACTACCTCAAGTACGACAACTGCAACATCCCCCCAGAGCGGAACAGCGCTCAAGCCGAGCGGGAGGACTACGAGCGGATGGCCGCGGCCCTGAGGGCCACCGGCCGCCCGATCGTCTTCAGCATCTGCTCGTGGGACTGGAAGGGGGAGTGGATGATCCCGACCGGTCACCTGTGGCGGGCCACCTTCGACATCGGCCCCTGCTGGGACTGCGACGAGTGGTACCGCTCGATCGTCGAGATCATCGACGAGAACAACGAGACGGCGCGGTACGCGGGGCCCGGTCACTGGAACGATCCGGACATGCTCGAGGTGGGCAACGCGGGCCTGTCGGACACCGAGGCCACCGCGCACTTCAGCCTGTGGGCGATCATGGCCGCGCCGCTCATCGCGGGGAACGACGTGCGGACGATGTCCGCCCGGACCCGCGAGATCCTCACCAACACGGAGGTCATCGCTGTGGATCAGGACCCGGCCGGCATCCAGGGGACCCGGGTGGTCGACGACGGCGATCGAGAGGTCTGGATGAAGCCGCTCTGCAGCCACGACGGCCCGGAGAAGGCCGTGGTGCTGCTCAACCGCGGGGGCGGCAGCGCCAGGATCTCGGTGTCTTTCAGCGCCATCGGCGTCTCGGGGCGGGCCACCGTGCGCGACCTCTGGGCCCACCAGGATCTCGGTGAGTTCACGGACTCCTTCGCCGCCGATGTGCCGTCGCACGGGGTCGTCATGGTGAAGATCGTCGACCTCGACGGCTGACCGCGCCCTGCGCCTCGGTCGCCGCCGGCCAGCGCCGCCCCCACCTCACGGCGCCCGGGCCGGCGGTTGCTCCC
>CAYVRP010000235.1:0-1504 GCA_964454025.1 uncultured Polyangiaceae bacterium
CGAAGCGGCTCGACGACGCGCCCACGATGGCGGCAGCGACTGGCTCGAGCATGGCCGAACGCGCCTCTGCGGTCATTCCAACGTCCCCCGACCACACGGGATAAGCGAGGAGGACGCTCAAGAGCACCTGGACGTTCACTTCGAGGCCCTCCGCTCCGCCTCTTCGAGTGCGTCGACGGCGTCCTTGATTGACGGCACGTCCCGCACCGCCCCGTCGAGCCACTCCGGCTTCTGCCCGCCGCGGACCCAGCGCACGACCTGTTCGGCGAGCGGCAGGACGATGGCCCGCACCTCGGGGCTCGAGAGCACCTTGGCGACCGTGCCAAGGGCGCTCACGACGCGCCCCCGGCCCCGAGCATCCGCTCCGCCCCGTCGAGGGCAGTGGTGAGCTCGGGAGGCGCCCGGTCACCGAGCAGCACGGCCACGAGCCGAAGCGTGGTGAGCGCGCCCCTCACCTCCTCCAGGGCCTCCTTCCCAGCGTCGATGGCCGCCCGGGCCTCTGCGAGCGCCCCCTGGGCCTCTCGCAGGGCCCCGACTACCTGCTTCCCGCGGGAGAGCTGGGCATCGGTCGGGTCCTCGAGCGAGGAGAGCCACGCCGTCGTGGCGGCACTGCCAGCCTCGAGTGCGACGCAGCCGAGGGCGTAGGCCGCCTCTGCGCCAGAGACGACGTCGTCGGCGGTGCGCGGTCCCTGCCCCCGGCACCCCGCCACGGTGACGAGCAGGACTGAAAGCAGGAGCCGCAGGCGCAGGCCCATGGCGAGACGGCGGAGGGCGCGGGTCACGAAGCGCCCCCGGACTTCGCCACCGTGGCGACTGATGGGGATTTGATCCCGCTTAGACGCAGGGCGGCGTCGGCGGTCCCGAGCGCCACCGGCCACGCAGACGCGAGCTGGAACACAGCGACCCCGAGCGCCGTCGGCCAGGTGTCGCCCCGCGCGAACCCGTCGGCGAGCGCGGCCAGCGCCACGAGGATGAGCGCCGGGACCGGCTTCCAGCGAGTCGGGATCTGATCCCAGTACGCCGGCAGGACCGCGCGCGTGAGCTGAACGATCACGGCGGCGAGCAGCCCCACGACGGGCCACCAAGCACGGGACTGGATTGCGGCGATCAGAACGTCGATATCGGGCATGGGTACTCCTCTCCCTTCCCGCGGGGGCGCGGGAGGTGGTGGTCCTGGGGCCGGGCGGTCAGATGACGGCGGCGCGCGCGGCCTGGTCGCGCAGCAGCGCCTCGCCCACGTCTGCAAGTCGCAGCGGGTCGAACGGGATCGGGTCGCGGCGCTCCGGCGCTCGCTCGCCGTTGACGACGCTCTCGTCCCACGGACCGAGCGCGCACACCTCCGCGCGCGTCCAGATGTGACGCAGCGATTCGTCCGCGACGGGGAAGGCGTGTCGGCGGCCGGCGTGCCGCAAGTAGCAGAAGTGCCCCCGCGGAATGGTGCGGAACGTCACCCCGGCGTCGAGCATCGCCTTCACCCAGAGCCCGTCCTCGCCCCAGTCGTCGG